>NZ_CP109007.1:4962500-5562500 GCF_036226665.1 Streptomyces sp. NBC_00691
CTCGCGCTCCATGACCCCGCGGCGCCGGATCCTGTTGAGGACGTAGACGTTGCCGAGGTGCATGACGCCGAGGACCAGCAGGACGACCCCGAGCTTCACGGAGAGCGCCTCGAAGAGCGCGCGGGCGTCGAGGACGGCGTCGTCCTGGCTGAGGTAGAGGGCGACGAAGCCGAAGTTGACGAGGTAGAACCCCACCACCAGGAGGTGGTTGACGGCTTCGGCGAGCTTCTCGTTCCCGTGCAGGACGTCCGCCAGGAAGATCCTTCCGTTGCGGCTGAGCGTGCGTGCGACCCAGACGGTCAGCGCCACGCTGATCAGCAGATAGACGATGTACGCGACGACAGTGAGGTCCATGCCCCACCCTCCCTTGAACGCGTTCAAAAGCTGTTGGTCATGACTGTAGACCTCTCTTTGAACGTGTTCAAGTCGCTTGCGCGGCCGGGGGAAACCCGCTGGCCACCGCCGGTCCGGGCGCATAGGGTCCCCCGAATGACGCTCTCTCATGACCTGGCCGGCCAGGGCCCCTCGACCGTTCTCCTGCTGCACTCCGGGGTCTGCGACCGCCGGATGTGGGAGGGGCAGTTCCACGCCCTCGCGGAGGCCGGACACCGGGTCGTCCGCTGTGACCTCCGCGGCTTCGGCGACACCCCCGTCGACGCCGCGCACACCCACGCCGACGACGTACGCGACCTCCTCGACCACCTCGGCGTCGAACGGGCGGCCGTCGTCGGCTCCTCCTTCGGCGGCCAGGTCGCGCTGGAACTCGCCGTCCGACACCCCGGACGCGTCTCCGCCCTCGCCCTGCTCGCCTCCGGCATCCCCGGCTTCGAACCCGGCGAGGAGCTGCGCGCCTGGGGAGACCGCGAGGACGAACTGCTCGATAAGGGCGATCTCGACGGCGCCGTCGAGCTCAACGTCGACACCTGGCTCGGACCCGAGGCCGGACCCGGGGTCCGCGCGCTCGTCCGGGAGATGCAGCGGCGCGCCTTCGAGGTCCAGCTCGCCGCCCCCGAGGAGTTCGAGCCCGTCACCCCCGAGGTCACCGCCGACGACATCGCCGGGATCGGGGTCCCCGCCCTCGTCGCCGTGGGCGCCCACGACCTTCCCGACTTCCGGGCGGTCGCCGACGACCTCACCCGCCTCCTGCCCGCCGCCCGCCGCGTCGACCTCGACTGGGCCGGTCACCTCCCCGCCCTGGAGCGCCCGGACGAGACCGCCCGGCTGCTCACCGCCTTCCTGGCGGAGGCGGTGCGGTAGGCCTCAGCGGAAGCGGCGTACCCCCGGCACGAGGGCCGTCGCGGCGCAGCAGCCGCCCACGGCGACGGCCGCGGCGAGCAGCGGCACCTCCGGCCCCCAGGCCGAGGCGGCGAGCGGCGCCAGCGCGTACCCCAGGGGCATGGCGGCCAGTGAGAGCAGCCAGTCGTACGAGGTGACCCGGGCCAGCGCGTGGGCGGGCACCGCCCGTTGGACGGCGGTCTCCCAGACGGGGGAGAGGAATCCGAGGCCCGCCTGCGCGAGCCCGTAGGCCGCGATCGTCAGGGGCGCGGGCGCGGCGACCGCGAGCAGGACCAGCGGCAGCGCGTACGTGGCGAGCCCGAGGTTCGCCGTGAGGACCGGGCGCCGGGGCGTGACCCGGTCGGCGAGCAGCGCCCCGAGGAGGAAGCCCACGGCGCCGACCTGGAGCAGGACGACCCAGGTGGTGCCGCCGCCGAGCCGCTGCACGGCGATGGCGGGCCCGAGGGTCATCAGGACGGCCGCGGCGCCGTTCCAGGCGCTGTGGCCGATCAGGCTGGTCCAGTACCAGTCGCGTGAGCGGACCTCCTGCCAGCCCTCCGCCAGGTCGGCGCGGAGCGAGCGGCGCGGGATCGGTACCCGCTTCACCCGCACGGCCGCCAGGAGGGCCGCGCTGAGGGCGAACGTCGCCGCGTCGAGGACGAACGCCCAGCCGGGGCCCACGGTCAGGACGAGGGTGCCGGCGAGTGCGGGGCCGCCGAGCCGGGTGGCGCTCTTGGCGATGCTCATCGCGGCGTTGGCCCGGTGCAGCGACTCGGCCGCCACCGTGCCCTTCACCAGCGGCGCGACGGTCGGCATGGCGAAGGCGCCGGCCGCGCCGCCGAGCGCCTCGGAGACGGCGAGGACGGCCAGGCTGGGCGCTCCGCCGAGGAGTTGGATCCCGACGATCAGCTGGGTGACGCAGCGCACGAGGTCCGTGGTGAGCGCGACGGTGCGGGCGTCGAACCGGTCGCCGACCACGCCGCCGAGCGGCAGCAGGAGCAGCTTGGGCACCATCGCGCAGCCGAGGACCAGGGCGAGCGCGGAGGTGGATCCGGTGGCCTCCAGGACGGCCAGGGCGAGGGCTGCGGGGATGGCGGCGTCGCCCAGGAGGGAGAGGGTGCGGCCGGTGAAGAGCAGCCGGAAGGAGCGGGTGCGCAGGGGGTGGGGGACGGGCGGCGGCGCCGTGGCCGTGGCAGCGGTCATGACCCGAAGAGTATTTCGTTACCGAATAATTCGTCAACGAAATACTTCTCGGGTGGATCCCTGCCCGTCGACGTACGATCACCCCATGGCGCAACCCGAGGAACGGCGTACTCCGAGCGAAGCCCCCGCTCCGGGCGAGCCGAGTGCCGCCCACGAGCCGCATGCCGCCCGCGACGCGGGTGGGGCACGCGACGCGCATGCCGCGCGCGACTGGACCGACGAGCATGTCGCCCGCTGGCAGCCCGTCCTGCCCGCCCTCGACCCCGTCGTCGAGGGCGCCGTCACCCGGATGAAGAAGCTCTCGGTCCATCTGCGCCGGGTCAGGGAGCAGTCGCTCGTCGACTTCGACCTGGAGCGCCACGAGTTCGACACCCTGCACAAGATCGCGGGCCGGGGCGGCAGCGCCGCGCCCTCGGAACTCGCCCAGGACCTCGACCTGGCCCCGGCCTCCGTCTCCGGCCGCCTCGACGCGCTGGAGAAGCGCGGGTTCGTCCGCCGCACCCAGTCCACCACCGACCGGCGCCGGGTCGTCGTCGAACTCACCGCCTCCGGCCGCGAGACCTGGCTCGGTGCCATGGACGTCCTCGGCCACGAGGAGTACCGCCTGCTCGGCGTCCTCACCCCGGAGGAACGCGCCCTCCTCAACGGCATGCTGCGGCGCGTCATGGTCGAGGCCGAGTCGACGCAGCCGACCCGCCACTGGTAGGCGCCCCGCCCGCCGGCCACCGGTCCCGGACACGACGAAGGGGCGCCCTCGGGCGCCCCTTCATCGACGACGGCCGCTCACATGCTGAGCGACCGCGCGTAGTTCAGCTGACCCATCACCCAGTGGATGGTGTCCGGTCCGCGCGCCGGGATCATCGTCGCGTGGTGCTTGCCGCCGCTGGTCACGGTGACCTGGATGAAGCCGGTGGTCGTCTTCTCCTTCATCAGGAGGAACAGCAGACCGAGCAGGCAGAAGATGAAGAAGATGACCGCGAGCACGATCGCGACCGTGGGCATCTTCTCCTCGGTCCGCGACATGTCCATCGCGTTCCACACGGAGCCCTTGAGCGGCATCGGACCGGCCGGCGTGATGATCTGGTCGCCCACCACGGTGATGTCACCGAGGCTCAGCAGCGGCGTGCCGCCACCCTGCGGGACGCCGGGCACCTGCTGCGGCGGCACCGGCACCCCGCCGGGCAGGGTCGGCTGGTACGCCGGGGGGTGCGGGTACCCGTAGGCGGGCTGGCCCGGCTGCTGCTGCCCGGGGCCCCACTCGTACTCCTCCGACCGGTAAGGGTTCGGCTCGCTCATCAGTCCCCGTCCTCCACAAAGAAAAAGCCCGCTCCTGCACGCCGCAGCGTACAGAAGCGGGCCGAACCACCGAACCATGAGCCGGGAAACCCGGCCCCGGAACCTCAGTGATCAGAAGCGACGCGTGATCAGCGCGCGCTTCACTTCCTGGATCGCCTTCGTGACCTCGATGCCACGCGGGCAGGCGTCCGTGCAGTTGAACGTCGTGCGGCAACGCCACACGCCGTCCTTGTCGTTCAGGATCTCCAGGCGCTGCTCGCCGGCCTCGTCACGCGAGTCGAAGATGAAGCGGTGCGCGTTGACGATCGCGGCCGGACCGAAGTACTGACCGTCGTTCCAGAAGACCGGGCAGGACGACGTGCACGCGGCGCACAGGATGCACTTGGTGGTGTCGTCGAAGCGCTCGCGGTCCTCGGCGGACTGCAGGCGCTCGCGCGTCGGCTCGTTGCCCTTGGTGACCAGGAAGGGCATGACGTCCCGGTACGCCTGGAAGAACGGCTCCATGTCGACCACGAGGTCCTTGAGGACCGTGAGGCCCTTGATGGCCTCGACCGTGATCGGCTTCTCGGGGTTGATGTCCTTGATCAGCGTCTTGCAGGCGAGCCTGTTCTTGCCGTTGATCCGCATCGCGTCCGAGCCGCAGATGCCGTGCGCGCACGAGCGACGGAAGGTCAGCGTGCCGTCGACGTCCCACTTGATCTTGTGGAGGGCGTCGAGCACACGCTCCTTCGGGTCGATGTCGATCTGGAAGTCCTCCCAGACCGACGCGTCCGACACCTCGGGGTTGAAGCGGCGGATCCGCATCGTGACCGTGATGTACGGGGAGGCGGCGGACTCCGCCTCGACCTTGTCCAGTACGGGGGTAGCCATCAGTACTTACGCTCCATCGGCTGGTAGCGGGTCGTCACGACCGGCTTGTAGTCGAGACGGACGGTCTCGGAGCCGTCCTCGCCGACCTCGCGGTACGCCATGGTGTGACGCATGAAGTTGACGTCGTCGCGGTTGGGGTAGTCCTCGCGGTAGTGACCGCCGCGGGACTCCTTGCGCGCCAGGGCCGAGACGGCCATGACCTCGGCCAGTTCGAGCAGGTTGCCCAGCTCGATGGCCTCCAGGAGGTCCGTGTTGAAGCGCTTGCCCTTGTCCTGGATGGACACGTTCTCGTAGCGCTCGCGCAGCTCGGCGATCTTCTCGACGGCCGTCTTGATCGTCTGCTCCGTGCGGAACACCATCACGTTGGCGTCCATCGTCTCCTGGAGCTCACGGCGGATGTCGGCCACCCGCTCGTTGCCCGTGGAGTTGCGCAGCTTCTCGATCGTCGCGACGACGAGGGACTCCGGGTTCTCCGGCAGCTCGACGTAGTCGTGCTTGGCGGAGTACTCGGCGGCCGCGATGCCGGACCGCTTGCCGAAGACGTTGATGTCGAGCAGCGAGTTGGTGCCCAGACGGTTGGCGCCGTGCACGGAGACACAGGCGACCTCGCCGGCCGCGTACAGGCCCGGGACGACGGTGGTGTTGTCCGCCAGGACCTCACCCTCGACGTTGGTCGGGATGCCGCCCATGGCGTAGTGCGCGGTGGGCTGGATCGGGATCGGGTCCGTGTACGGCTCGATGCCGAGGTACGTACGGGCGAACTCGGTGATGTCCGGGAGCTTGGCGTCGAGCTGCTCCGGCGGGAGGTGCGTCAGGTCCAGGTAGACGTGGTCGCCCTCGGGACCGCAGCCGCGGCCCTCGCGGATCTCCGTGTAGATGGAGCGCGAGACGACGTCACGGGACGCGAGGTCCTTCATGACCGGCGCGTACTTCTCCATGAAGCGCTCGCCGTCCTTGTTGCGGAGGATGCCGCCCTCACCGCGGGCGCCCTCCGTCAGCAGGATGCCCATGCGCCAGATGCCCGTCGGGTGGAACTGGAAGAACTCCATGTCCTCCAGCGGCAGACCGCGCCGGTAGCAGGCCGCCTGGCCGTCACCCGTCAGCGTGTGCGCGTTGGAGGTCACCTTGAAGAACTTGCCCGTGCCGCCGGAGGCGTAGATCACGGCCTTGGCCTGGAAGATGTGGATCTCGCCGGTGGCCAGCTCGTACGCGACGACGCCGGCGGACTTCTTGACGCCGTCGACCTCGGTGATCAGCTGGTCCAGGACGTAGAACTCGTTGAAGAACTCCACGCCCTCCTTGACGCAGTTCTGGTACAGCGTCTGGAGGATCATGTGGCCGGTGCGGTCCGCGGCGTAGCAGGACCGGCGGACCGGGGCCTCGCCGTGGTTGCGGGAGTGACCGCCGAAGCGGCGCTGGTCGATGGTGCCGTTCGGGGTCCGGTTGAACGGCAGGCCCATCTTCTCCAGGTCGAGGACGGCGTCGATGGCCTCCTTCGCCAGGATCTCGGCGGCGTCCTGGTCGACCAGGTAGTCACCGCCCTTGACCGTGTCGAAGGTGTGCCACTCCCAGTTGTCCTCCTCCACGTTCGCCAGCGCGGCGGCCATGCCGCCCTGCGCGGCGCCCGTGTGGGACCGGGTGGGGTAGAGCTTCGTCAGCACGGCGGTGCGGCTGCGCTTCGTCGACTCGATGGCGGCGCGCATGCCGGCGCCACCGGCGCCGACGATGACGGTGTCGTACTTGTGGATCTTCATGTCGTGGATTACCTCAGCCCCGTGCCTAGCGGATGTTCGGGTCGAAGGTGAAGATCACCAGCGTGCCCAGAAGGATGGTGAACACCGTGGCGGTGTACAGCAGGCCCTTGAGCCACAGGCGCGTGTTGGCCCGCTCCGCGTAGTCGTTGATGACGGTACGGAGGCCGTTGGCGCCGTGCAGCATGGCGAGCCAGAGCATCAGCAGGTCCCAGACCTGCCAGAACGGGGACGCCCAGCGGCCGGCCACGAAGGCGAAGCCGATCTTGGAGACGCCGCCGTCCAGGAAGAGCTGGATCAGCAGGTGGCCGAGGACCAGGACGACGAGGACCACGCCCGAGAGGCGCATGAAGAGCCAGGCGGCCATCTCGAAGTTGCCGCGGGTCGCGCGCGGGGTCTTGCCGGTGCGCTTGCGGGGGGCCTCGATGTACGGCGCGGGGTTGTCCACGTCGTAGTGGGCGCCGCCCTCGACGGGACCGATCGCGGTGGAGGTGGTGTCAGCGGACATATCTGGCGTCAGCTCCCGAACAGTTCACGTGCGGCGTGGCCGAGGATCGGGTACAGCGAGCCCGCCATCAGCACGACCCAGAGGCCCACGACGGTCCAGAGCATCTGCTTCTGGTAGCGCGGGCCCTTGGACCAGAAGTCCACGGCGATGACACGGAGACCGTTCAGCGCGTGGAAGAGGATGGCAGCGACGAGGCCGTACTCGAGGAGAGCGACGATCGGCGTCTTGTAGGTCGCGACGACCTCGTCGTACGCCTCGGGGGAGACGCGGACGAGAGCGGTGTCCAGCACGTGTACGAACAGGAAGAAGAAGATGAGGACGCCGGTGACTCGATGAGCCACCCAGCTCCACATTCCTTCCCGGCCGCGGTACAGCGTTCCAGCCGGCACGGAAAAACCCTCCGGGAGCGGGGATCAGGGTCGGCCGGCTTCTCTGTCGGTCTGACCCGGCCGGGTACGGTCCACCGGCCCCGGTCATCGTAGCGACGACTTGTCGGTTCGCTCGCGCGGGGTCCATCGGTGTGATCAAACAGGCACGGACGGACTATCGCACAGGCCGGAATCGCCGTATTCCGGACGGATTCACGGCCCGGAGTGTCGCGGTGTGAGGGCCTCCGCGAGTCGGAACGCCAGCCGGGCGCGGGCGAGCCGCCTCAGTTCGTCGGCGGCGATCACGCGTTCCTCCTCCGGTTCGTTGCCGAGACGTGACCGAATGCCTGCCAATACCTGGTCGAGACGCTCCCCGGGCCTCACTCCGTCGAGGCTGATCACGAACGCGCGTCCGAAGCTGCTCTCGTACGCGGCGTGGGCGGCCCGCAGCGCGGTCCGCGCGGCCGGCGGCGCGTCGGGGTGCGGCAGTGCCGAGGACTCGGCGGCCAGGGCCTCGTCGAGATCGGCGCGGGAGAGGTCGTACCCGGCCTCGTCGGCGGCGGCGAGCAGCGCGTCGACCGTCGGGTACGGACGGTGCGCCGCCACCCGTTCGGCCCAGCGGAGGCTGTGGCAGCAGGACAGGAGCAGGGTCTCGGCCTCGACGGGCGAGGCCGCGTTGAAGCCCGCGAGACCGCGGACCGAGGGGCCCTGGCTCTGGGCGGGTATGGCAGGCGTGTCCGTGGAGCCCGGCTTGCGGCAGGGGACATGGGTGTCGCTGGTCAGCGTGGGCTCCGGTACTCCGGGACGGGTGGGGCGGCTCGCGCGGGGGACGGGCGCGATGGGGTGGGTGTGACGCAACGTTACCGACGGGACGAGGGAAGTGTCCGACGGATGCGCGAATTTCACCCGGAAGGGAGAGTTTCGGAACAGGTGATGGACGCATGGGTTCCGGTCACGGCGCCGTCGCGTCCCCCGATTGGCCGGACCGCCCGCAGTACGGGAGGATTCCGAATGATGCGGTACTCCATACGAGGGCCCCACAAGGGCCCCGCACTCCTGGCGACGGCGGTGGCACTGGCCACCGTGGCGGCCTGTTCCGGCGGATCGCCGTCCGGCCCGGGGACGTCCGCCGCCCCCTCCGGCACGGCCTCCACGAGCGCGGCGCCCACCAGCGCGCCGCCCAGCCCGACGCCCACGCCGACCCGGACCTACCCGCTCTCCACCGCGCCCCGCACGATCCCCGCGGTCCGCGACCACGAGGCCGCCCGCGGACCCGGCTGGAAGCCCGCCGCCCCCGCGGGCGTCGTCGTCGCGGCCAACAGCCCGGGCCTCGCCGACGAGGGCAGGCTCCTCGCCGGGGAGCTCGGCATCCCGTACCGCGGCACCGTCGCCGTCGGGCCCGGGGACGTCGAGCTGGCGCTCGGCGGGACCGGCGCCCGCGAGTCGTACACGCTGACCGTCCGTGACGACCGGGTCCGGATCACCGGCCCCGACGAGGCCGGGGTCTTCTACGGCACCCGCACCCTCAAGCAGTCGGTCAAGGCCACCGGCGCGGTGCCGGAGGGCGTCGTCACCGACGCGCCCGCGAAGCCCCAGCGCGGACTGAACGTCGACATCGCCCGCAAGTTCTTCACCGCCGGCTGGATCGAGGACCGGCTCCGCGAGATGGCCGACCTCAAGCTCAACCAGTTCGGTCTCCACTTCTCCGACGACCAGGGCTTCCGGATCGCCTCGGACTCCCACCCCGAGATCGTCTCCGCCCAGCACCTCAGCAAGGCCGAGGTGCGCCGGATCCTCGCCCTCGCGCAGAGCCTGCACATCACCGTCGTGCCCGAGATCGACTCGCCCGGACACCTCGGCGCCGTCCTGCGCGCCCACCCGGACCTCCAGCTGCGCAACGTCCGGGGGACGCCGCGGCAGGGCGCCATCGACATCTCCAAGCCGGCCTCGGCGAAGATCGTCGACGATCTGCTGCGCGAGTACTCCGCGCTCTTCCCCGGGGGCTGGTTCCACGTCGGCGCCGACGAGTACCAGGCGCTGACCGTCCGCAGCCCCTCCGCCTCGTACCCGCAGCTGGCCGAGGCGGCGCGGCAGAAGTACGGGCCCCAGGCCGGCGTCCAGGACCTCGCGGAGGGCTGGCTGAACGACCGCGCCGCCGTCGTGCGCACGGCCGGGAAGACGGCCAAGGCCTGGAACGACGGCTTCTTCCGCGGTGGCGTCGTCACCGCGGACCGGCGCATCGAGGTCGAGTACTGGACGGGCAAGGAGATCGGCGCGCGCCCGCCCTCCGAGTACCTGGCCGAGGGCCGCCAGGTCGTGAACCTCAACGACGAGTACCTGTACTACGTCCTCGGCGAGCCCAACCAGTTCACGTACCCCACGGGCCGCCGCATCTACGAGCAGTGGACCCCCCTGGTCCTGCGCGGCACGACCCCGGTCGCCGCCCGGTACGCCCCCCAGATCCTGGGCGCCCGGTTCGCGGTCTGGTGCGACCTGTCGGCGGCCCAGACCCCGGCCCAGGTCGCGAACGGCATCCGCATGCCGCTGACGGCCCTCGCCCAGAAGGTCTGGGACGCCAGGACGCCGACCCTGACGTGGGACCGGTTCACGGCACTGGCGACGCAGCTGCGGTGATCTTCGACGTGGACGGGATCGGTCCGGATCGCGTACGTTCCCCCGGCGGCGGCCGCCCGGCCGCCACAGGATCCCGGGGGGGACCACATGCTCATGCTGCGCAATCCGAACGGCCTTTCCCACGCCGTCGTGGCCCTGCTCGGGGGCAACATCTTCTTCGACGTCCTGCTCGGTCTCGCCGACATCCGTGATCTGGCGGCCGACGAGACGGAGTACGTGGATTCGACGAGGTTCGGGACGCTCGACCTGAACCTGGTGTACAGCCTGTCGTTCACGCTGTACGTGGCGACGGGGATCGTCTTCATCGTCTGGTTCCACCGGCTGCGGAAGAACGCCGAGGTCTGGGCCGCTGACCTGCAGACCCGGAAGCCGGGCTACGCCGTCGGAGGCTGGTTCATTCCCATCGGCAACTTCTGGATCCCCCGGGCGGTCGCCGTGGAGATCTGGCGGGCCAGCCGCTGGGAGCCGTACGCCGCCGACGGCAAGCGGGAGCTGACGCTGCTCAACACCTGGTGGACCTGCTGGATCGTCGGCACCGTCGTGAACTGGACCTCCGGCCAGATGCTCAAGACGGCGGAGACCACCGGCGACTACGACGCCGCGAGCCAGTGGTCGCTCGTCGGCTTCGGACTCGACATCGTCGCCGCCGTCCTCGCCATCCTCGTCGTCCGCCGTCTGACCTCTATGCAGCACACCAAGGCCACTGGCATGATTCCGGCCGCGCAGTGACGAAAAAGCGCTGTCCGGCGCAGTAGGGGACGTACTGCGTCCGTATCTGGTGGCGAGGAGGCGTCCATGACGTCGGTGACGGGTCGGAGCCTGCTGGAACTGATCGACGGGGCCGACGAGCGGGGCCTGGCCGCGGCCGGTCTCGCCTGCCTCGACCGCTGCCTCCCGCTGCTCCCCGGTGACCGGGGCGACGCCCTGCGCCCCGTGTGGGCCGCCGTCGCACGCGGCGACGGCGCGGCCTGGGGCGAGGCCGTCGCCAAGGCCCAGGTCGAACTGGACGTGGAGCCGGGCGCCGACGACGCGGACGCCGGGGCCGTACGCGGCATGCTCGCGTTCGCCCCGACGGCCTGGACGGCCGACGCCCTGCGCGTCTGGGCCGCGGCCTGCTCGGCCACGGCCCTCGCCCTGCACGGGCGGTACGACGCCGCCGACGTGCCCGACGGCCTCGTCGAGCGCTGCCAGGCCGGCGACGCGGACGGCGCGGGCCCGCTGCTCGCGGGAGAGCTCCGCCGTCAGCAGGCCGTCCTCGACTCGGTCGCCCACGGCCCGACCGGCCTGCGCCGGGCGCGTGAACTCTCCGTCGAGGGCGGCCGGGTGCTGCGCGCGGTCGTCTCCCGCCGGGCCCGCACCGCCTGACCAGGCCCTAGGACGCCGCCTCCGGGGACGTGATCGTCGCCGAGGCGATCGTCTCGGCGATCTGCCGCTCCGCCGTGGACTTGTCGAGTCCGAGGCCGGTCAGTACGCCCGTACCGTCCTCGTGCTCCAGGAGGGCGAGCAGGATGTGCTCGGTGCCGACGTAGTTGTGGCCGAGGCGCAGCGCCTCGCGGAACGTCAGCTCCAGGACCTTCTTCGCCGCCGTGTCGAACGGGACGAGCGCGGGCATCTCGGCGGCGGGCGGCGGCAGGGTCGCCGTGACGGTCTCACGGACCTCGTCGACGGTCACGCCCCGCGAGGTGATCCAGAGCGCCGCGAGCCCCTCGGGCTCGGCGAGCAGGCCGAGCGTCAGGTGGGCGGGGGAGATCTCGTCGTTCCCGGCGCTCCTGGCCTCGTTCTGGGAGGAGACGACGACGTTCCGCGCCCGGGGGGTGAAGCGGCCGAACCCCGCGCTCGCGTCCATCTTCTCCGCGTCCGGGTCCTTGGGGACGAATCGCTTCTGGGCCGCCTGGCGGGTGACGCCCATGCTGCGGCCGATATCGGTCCAGGAGGCGCCGGAGCGCCGGGCCTGGTCCACGAAGTGGCCGATGAGGTGGTCGGCGACCTCGCCGAGGTGGTCCGCCGCGATGACCGCGTCGGAGAGCTGGTCCAGCGCGTCGGGGTGGACCTTCTTGATCGCTTCGATGAGTTCGTCGAGGCGGACAGGGACATTCATGCCGACTGGATGCGTCATGAGGCAACCCTAGGTTGACAGTTGAGGACTGTCAACCTTCGGTTGACACTCGGGTGAAGGGTGAGCGGCCCGAGGGGTCCGAGGGGAGAAAAAGGGAGACGGCCGGGGTCGCCACCCCCCACAGGAGAGACCCCGGCCGTCGTCCACGGAGCCGCAGCACGGCTCCGTACTCCATTCAGCGCCGGGAGTGCGCTTTGTGTCACACCGCGGCCGCGGCGGAGGCGTGCCGCGCACCACCGCCCGAAGGTTGCAAGTTGTACAAAGAGCCCGGACCGCGTGGACGTGGCGCCGCGACACGACGTAGCGTGCAGATGCGCGAGACGGCGCGGCGGCGGTGACCAGCCGCGATGAGGCGACGACGCGACCGACGAACAGGGTTTGGGGAGTGCTGGGGGACGACGCGGAGCTGACGGCCGCGGTGCTCGCTGCGCAGGACGGGGACGAGGACGCGTTCCGTACTGTGTATCGCGCCGTGCATCCACGGTTGCTCGGCTACATACGCACACTGGTCGGCGACACCGAGGCGGAGGACGTCGCCTCGGAGGCCTGGCTCCAGATAGCCCGCGACCTCGACCGCTTCGACGGCGACGCGGACCGCTTCCGCGGCTGGGCCGCCCGGATCGCCCGCAACCGGGCCCTCGACCACGTCCGCATGCGCGGCAGGCGCCCCGCGGTCGGCGCCGACGAGACCGAACTCACCGACAAGCCCGCCGCGTCCGACACCGCGGGCGAGGCCCTGGAGGCACTGGCCACCGGCCACACCATGCAGCTGATCGCCCAGCTCCCGCAGGACCAGGCCGAGGCGGTCGTCCTGCGCGTCGTCGTCGGCCTCGACGCCAAGACCGCCGCCGACACCCTGGGGAAACGCCCCGGAGCCGTCCGTACCGCGGCCCATCGCGGCCTCAAGAAGCTGGCCGAACTCCTCGGCGTCGACGGCGAGCCGGCCGGCCCCGACGGCGCCGGTGAGGCCGTCGTACCGCTGGACGGTGTCCCTCCGCAACGCGGGCGCGTGCCGGGGTCCGTGGCCCCGGGCGGTGTGACGCAATCGCGTCCGCGTACGCAGAAGGACATGTGATGGCCGACGAGCGGTACCAGTGGCTCGACCAGGAGGCCGCGGAGCGGCTGCTCCGCGGCGAGCCGGTCGAAGCCGTCGACGACCACGCGCGCTCCCGGGCCGAGCGCCTGGCCGGAGCCCTCGACGCGGCCCGCCTCCCGGCCGTCCCTCCGGCCGCACGCACCGAACTCCCGGGCGAGGCCGCCGCACTCGCGGCCTTCCGCGCGGCGCACGCGGAGCGCGCCGCCGCCCGAGCGGCCGCCCCCGTCGCCGCGGCCACCGTGAACCGCGCCGAACACGCCGAACTCGGCCGGGTGCGGCTCGCCCCCGTGCCCGCCCGGCGGCCCCGCTGGGGACGCTCCCTGCGGTACGGACTCGCCGCCGCGGTCGCCGCCGTCACCGTGGGAGGGGTCGCCGTCGCCGCGGGAACGGGTGTGCTGCCCATGGTGGGTCCCGCGCCCGCCAGCTCCGTCACGGCGGGGGAGAACGCCGACCCCCTCGTCTCGGAGGACCCCGGCATACGCCAGGACCCCGAGGCACCCTCGACGGAGCCGGGCGGCGGCGGTGACGGCACACCCGGCGCGTCCCCCTCGGCCACCACCCCGCCGTCCACCGGATCCCCCGACGGGAACGGCACGGACACCCAGGGCCCGGGCAGCCCGAGGCCGGACAGGGGCACACCGGGCACCGGCACGGGAACGGGCACCGCCCCGACCGGACCGGGCAAGGAGACCGGCGGCACCGGCACGAACGACGGCACGGGCGGCGACCCGAGCATGGCGAAGTCCCGCGAACGGGTCCTCAAGGCCTGCCGGGCGTTCCGCTCGGGGCAGCTCGACGCCACCGGCCGCAAGGGGCTCACGAGCATCCTGCGCGACGGCGAGACCCTGCGCCGCTACTGCGACCGGATCCTGGGCGGCGGCACTGCCGCGCCCGAGGACGGCGGCAGCGACGGCGGCAGCGACAAGGACGCCACGAAGGACGGGTCCGACGACGACCCCAAGGGCGACGGGAGCGACGGCCGGAACGGCGACAGCGGCCGGGACCGCCGCGACACGGCCCGTTCCCCGGCCCCCGGCAGCGCCGGACTCACCGCCGTACTGCCCCTCGGAATCGGCGTCGGAGCACGCGTCCCGCTCCCGGTGTAACACTTCCGGACCCGCCGGCGCAGTACTGAGTGTGCCGACTGGTCATCGGCCGCGCAGTGAGCCGGGGTTCCCCCCGTACCTACGGCTCCGCGCACATGGCGCGGGTGGGACACGTTCCCCCGGTCCCACCCGCGCCCTCTCCCTTCCCCTCCCGGCTCACCGGTGGACGGGGCCCCCGGTCACCAGTGGACGACGACCTTGTCGCCGACCTTCACCTGGTCGAAGAGGGTCGTGAGCTTGGCCCGGTCCCGGACGTTGACGCAGCCGTGCGAGGCGCCGTTGTAGCCGCGCGCCGCGAAGTCCGCCGAGTAGTGCACCGCCTGGCCGCGGCTGAAGTACATCGAGAGCGGCATGGGCGTGTGGTAGAGCCGCGACCAGTCCTGCCGGACCTTGCGCTCCACGGTGAAGATGCCCTCGCGGGTCGGGGTGTTCTCCGAGCCGAAGCGGACGTCCATCGACGAGACGACCTTGCCGTCGATCATCCAGGCGAGCGTCCGGCTCTCCTTGCTGACGCACAGCACCCGGCCGGTCATGCACCGCGCGTCGGGAGTGTCCAGCTGGTTGGTCGTCGACGGCTTCAGCTCGTCAGCGGTCGGCTTCCGGCTCGCGTCGAGCAGCCGCTGCCAGGTCGTGCCGTCGACCGAACCCGTCCGGGGCAGCCCCTCCTTCTTCTGGAAGGCCTTGACCGAGCCGGCCGTCATCGTCCCGTAGAAACCGGTGGGCGCGCGGTCGAAGTGCTTGAGCTGCCGCAGCCGCGCCTGGAGCTCACGGACCTGCTCGTTCTCGTCGCCGTCGTCCAGCAGGACCTTCGCCGCCCCGGAAGGAGAACCGGAGGGAGTCCCGGAAGGGGTCCCGGAGGGCGACTCCGTGGGCGCCGCGGTGGTGGCCGACGGGGACGGGGGCTTGCCGTCCTCCGTAGGGGCGTCGGTCGGGGCGCTCGCGGTCGGCCGGGAGGCCGAGGGCGTCGGGCTCCCGGAGCCGCCTCCGGAGCCGGCGGCCTGGGCCGTACAGCCGGCGGCGAGAGTCACCGAGGCCGCTGCCAGAACCACTCTGCGTATGACGGAAGAAGACCGCTTCATTGTTGCCCCCCGGGACGATTCGTATGTACCTAGGGATGCTTCCCGCGCGCGCGTGGTTGCGCGCGCTCAGGTCACGATCCGCGCATGCTGGGGGAGGGGCCCATCTCTTCGGGAGGCACAGTCAATGGCGCGCGAGTCGGAGTCGGGACAGCCCATCGAGCCGGTCTACGGACCGGAGTCGCTGGCGGGCTGGGATCCGGCGGAGAAACTGGGCGAGCCGGGCGCGTACCCCTTCACCCGCGGGGTGTACCCGTCGATGTACACCGGCCGGCCGTGGACGATGCGCCAGTACGCGGGCTTCGGCACCGCGGTCGAGTCCAACGCCCGGTACAAGCAGCTGATCGCCAACGGCACCATGGGCCTCTCCGTCGCCTTCGACCTGCCGACGCAGATGGGCCACGACTCGGACGCGCCGATCGCCTCGGGCGAGGTCGGCAAGGTCGGGGTGGCGATCGACTCGGTCGAGGACATGCGGATCCTGTTCGACGGCATCCCGCTGGACAAGGTCTCCACCTCGATGACGATCAACGCCCCCGCCGCCCTGCTGCTCCTCATGTACCAGCTGGTCGGCGAGGAGCAGGGGGTCCCGGCGGACCGGCTGACCGGCACGATCCAGAACGACGTGCTGAAGGAGTACATCGCCCGCGGCACGTACATCTTCCCGCCCAAGCCCTCCCTCCGGCTGATCGCGGACATCTTCCAGTACTGCCGGGCCGAGATCCCGAAGTGGAACACGATCTCGATCTCCGGCTATCACATGGCGGAGGCGGGCGCCTCGCCCGCGCAGGAGATCGCGTTCACCCTGGCCGACGGCATCGAGTACGTACGGACCGCCGTCGCCGCCGGGATGGACGTGGACGACTTCGCCCCCCGGCTCTCCTTCTTCTTCGTGGCCCGCACGACGATCCTGGAGGAGGTCGCGAAGTTCCGGGCGGCCCGCAGGATCTGGGCCCGGGTCATGAAGGACGAGTTCGGCGCGGAGAACCCCAAGTCGCTGATGCTCCGCTTCCACACCCAGACCGCGGGGGTGCAGCTGACCGCCCAGCAGCCCGAGGTCAATCTCGTCCGCGTCGCCGTCCAGGGCCTCGCCGCCGTGCTCGGCGGGACGCAGTCGCTGCACACCAACTCCTTCGACGAGGCCATCGCCCTGCCGACGGACAAGTCCGCCCGCCTGGCCCTGCGCACCCAGCAGGTCCTCGCGTACGAGACGGACGTGACCGCGACCGTGGACCCCTTCGCGGGCTCGTACGTCGTGGAGAGCATGACCGACGACGTCGAGGCCGCCGCGCTGGAGCTGATGGGCCGGGTCGAGGACATGGGCGGCGCGGTCAGCGCCATCGAGCGGGGCTTCCAGAAGGGCGAGATCGAGCGCTCGGCGTACCGGATCGCGCAGGAGACCGACAGCGGCGAACGGGTCGTCGTCGGCGTCAACCGCTTCACGGCCGACATCGAGGAGCCGTACGAGCCACTGCGCGTCGACCCGGCGATCGAGGCCCAGCAGGCCGAACGCCTCGCCGCCCTGCGGGCAGGCCGCGACCAGGAGGCGGTGGACGAGGCCCTCGCGGACCTGAGGAGGGCGGCCGCGGGGACGGAGAACGTCCTCCCGCCGATGAAGGAGGCCCTCAGGGCCCGCGCCACCGTCGGCGAGGTCTGCCACGCACTGCGGGAGGTCTGGGGCACCTACGTCCCGACCGACGCCTTCTGATCTTCCGCGATACGAAACACGCAGGCGGAGTGTCGTACTGACATGCGACACTCCGCTTCATGCTGGGTGTCACCGATCTTCCGACCTATCTCGTGGGTCTCGTCCTCATCATCCTCCTGCCGGGGCCGAACTCGCTGTACGTGCTGTCCGTCGCCGCCCGCAAGGGCACGCGGACCGGCTACCGGGCCGCCGCCGGAGTCTTCACCGGCGACGCCGTCCTCATGACGCTGGCCGCCCTCGGCGCCGCGTCCCTCCTCCAGACCACCCCCCTGCTCTTCATGATCGTGAAGTACGCGGGCGCGGGCTATCTGGCCTGGATGGCGTACGGGATGCTGCGCTCGGCCCGGGAGATGTGGCGCTCGCGCGGCGAGGTGGAGCGGACGGCGGACGACGGGACCGAGGAGGCCACGGCCGGGCCGGGGGAGAACCCGTACCGCAGGGCGCTCGTCATCAGCCTCTTCAACCCGAAGGCGATCCTCTTCCTCATCTCCTTCTTCGTGCAGTTCGTGGACCCGGCGTACGCCTACCCGGCCCTCTCCTTCCTGGTGCTCGGCACGCTCCTGGAGATCGGCAGCTTCCTCTATCTGACGATGCTGATATTCGGCGGCACCCGGCTGGCCGCCGCGTTCCGCCGCCGCCGTCGGCTCTCGGCGGGAGCCACCTCCGCCGCCGGCGCCCTCTTCCTCGGCTTCGCCGCGAAGCTCTCCCTCAGCAGTGCCGCTTGACCCTCACACCGTGTGAGGCCGTTCCGTAGGGGTCGTCATGTTCACCATCGGAGACTTCGCCCGGCACGGGCGGGTGTCGGTCCGGATGCTGCGCCACTACGACGCCATCGGACTGCTGCGCCCGGCCCGGGTCGACCCGCACACGGGCTACCGCTTCTACACGGCGGACCAGCTCGCCCTGCTCAACCGCGTCATTGCGCTCAAGGACCTCGGCTTCACCCTGGAACAGGTCGGCGCGATCCTCGACGAGAAGATCGACGCGGACGAACTGCGGGGCATGCTGCGTCTGCGCCAGGCCGAGCTCGAAGCGGCCCTGGCGGAGGCACGGGCACGGCTCGCCCAGGTCGGCGCGCGGCTCCAGGCCATCGAGAGCGAGGGACGCATGTCCACCCAGGACGTCGTCGTCAAGAAGATCCCCGCCGTTCGGATCGCGGAACTGAGCGCGGTCGCCGCGAGCTTCGCCCCGCAGCACATCAGCCCGGTCATCGGGCCCCTGTACGACGAGCTGTGCGGTCGCCTGGAGGCCGCCGGGATCACCGGGTTCGGCCCCGGGATCGCGTACTACGAGGACGCCGGCAAGGGCGACGGCTCGGTGCTCGTGCACGCCGGGATGACCGTCCCGGAGGGGACGGCCGTGGAGGGCGCCGAGGTGCACGTCCTCCCCGGCATCGAGGAGGCGGCGACCGTCGTCCACCGGGGCTCGATGGACACCGTCCTGCCGACCGCGCAGACCCTGGCCCGCTGGATCGAGGCCAACGGCTACCAGACGCGGCACTACGCGCGGGAGCTGTACCTGGAATGCCCCGAGGACCCCTCCCGGTGGGTGACGGAGCTCCAGGAGGAGATCGTCCGCGCCTGACGCGCGCCCCCGGTTCGGCCCGCGGGCCCGGGTCCCCCGCACGGGGCCCGGGCCCGCGGCTCGTGGCGCGCCCGCCGCGCGGTGCCGCGGGTCGCGGAGGCGCCGCGGGCAGCGGAGGCGCCGCCGGTCGCGGAGGCGCCTCCGGCCGCTACCTCTTCAGCGCCTTGCGCAGCCGCAGTGCGCGCCGCGCCAGGCGGCGGACCCTCGGGTGCCGGGGGAGCGGGATGCCGCCGGGCAGGTCGAGGACGGTGAGGCGGCGCCGGGTGAAGTGGTGCCGGGTGCGCTCGGCGAACGGCCCGGACAGGTGCCGGACGGCCGGCTCCCGCAGCTCCGGCCGGATCTTCGGCTGCATCGCGAAGCCGACCGCCGCGACCAGGTCGTTCAGCTGGTCCGTGCCGATCGCGCCGCCGTCCTCCGCACCGGCCTCCAGCGGCGGTACGACCACGTCCACCACGGTGAGCGGGATGCGGTTGCTGTTCTGGAACGGGGTGAGCCGTTCGAGCAGGCCGCGCGTACCGACCCGGGCGACCGGCAGTCCGTAGAAGGTCCGCGCGGTGAGCAGCGCCGTGGAGAAGCAGCCGACGACGAGGGCGGGCCGCAGCTCGCGGTAGAGCACTTCGGCGAGCACCGGCCGGTCCTCGACGGTCAGCTCGGCGCCGAGCGCCCTCGCCTCCTGGACCAGCGCCTTCGACCAGGTGTCGGGGGCCGTCGGGTGCGGCTTGAAGACGAGCCGCCGGTGGCCCCGGGCGACCGCGCCCCGGACCATGCGCAGGTGCAGTTCCTCCTCCTCGGCGGCGGTGAGCAGGTCGAGCGCCGCGAGGTACTGGCCGAGGAGCAGCACGGGCCCGTCCTCGGAGGCGGCCGTGGCGGCGGGCCCGGCCAGCTCGTCGACGCACTTGGTGAACGCCTCCGTCGGTACGGCCTCCGGCACCGCCCCGAACTCGGCGAGCAGCAGCGGCGCGAGACCGGGCACGAGGTCCAGGTGGAGCAGCCGGCCGACGCGTCCGCCGATCAGCGGGTCGATCTTGTTGCGGGTCGGCCCGTAGCTCATCAGACCGTCCGCGTACACGGTGACGGGTGCGTCGGGCAGCAGCTGGGCGATGGCGAGCGCGGGCGTGACCTGGAGGGATTCCAGGGCGAGTTCGACGTGGTCGTCGCCGAGGTCCCAGATCCTGCGCAGATGGCGCTGGAGGAGCGGCAGGTCGCTCGGCCGGGGGGTCCAGCCGCCCGGGTGGAGCGGGGAGATCGTCTCGTTCCACGACAGGACGGAGTCGAAGCGGCCGCGGAGCCCCTCGAAGCCCTCGGCCAGGTCCAGCGGCGGGGTCGTCTCCGGCACGGCCGCGTTGTTGGTGACGAGCAGGATGCGGCGGTCGGCGGGGCCGAAGGCGCCGCTGTCCAGGGCGGCGGCGATCGTCACCGCGCCGTAGAGGGTCGAGGCGCAGAAGATCTGGGTGGTCCGGCGGGTGCTCACGCGGCCACCTCCGCGGCGGCCGGACCGGCACCGGCGCCCGGGCCCGTGCCCGGTGCCGGCGGCGGTGCCGGGCGGCGCCGCCGCAGTCTCCGCAGCATCGTCGCGCGGTCCCCGCCCATCGCCGTGAGGGCCTCGTCGAGGACGTCCTGCGGCATGCGCCGCAGCGCGCCCGCGCTCATCGCCTTCAACTGGCGGGCGACGTCGGGCTCGAAACGTTCGATGGAGCCGATGTGATGGGAAATCACCGCGCAATAGGTGCGCACGGCTTTCGGGAGAAGGAGGTCGGCATTCGCGTCCTTGGCCGTTTCCTCGATCACCTGGTCGAATGCGCGGATGAAATCCAATTGCCGTACGTCGCCGATCTGGGTGAGTGAGGTCGCCACGCCGCGCCGGTAGAAGACGCCGAGTTCGCCGATCGCGGCGAACGATTCCGCCTCGCGGTGCAGCCGCCAGATCCACGGCCGGTCCTCGGCGGTCCGCAGCCCGTGGGTGAAGTGCAGCAGACCGCGGTCGAGGAGTCGGCGGTGGTAGATCCCCGCCCAGGCGTACGGGTAGTCGACCGAGGTCGTCCGGTGCGCGGGCAGGATCGCCTCCCGCGGGTTGAGCACCTCGCCGCGCCGGGCGACGGGAGCCCGTCGGATGCCGCGGTTCCGGCCGGTGACGGAGACGTGGTCGGTGCGCACGAAGTCGCAGCCGAGCTCCTCCGCGGCGGTGACCAGGCGGGCGTAGTGGCCGGGGGCGAGCCAGTCGTCCCCGTCCAGGAAGGTGAGGTACTCGCCGCGGGCGGCGTCGAGGCCGGTGTTCCGGGCGGTGGCGAGGCCTCCGTTGTGCTCGTGCCTGATCAGGACGGCACCCGGGATGTCGCGCGCGGCCCGCTCGAGGATCTCCGGGGTCCCGTCCGACGAGCAGTCGTCGACGAGCAGGAACTCGAAGTCCTTCCGGGCGTTGGCCCGCAGGCTCGTGAGGGTGTCGGGGGCGTATGTCTGCACGTTGAAGAACGGCACGACGACGGAGAGCTTGACCACGCGGTTGACGCTAGGCGCCGTCCCGGCATTCCCACCGACCGTTGGGCATCCCTTCGGTGAACACGAAGCGGCGGGCCGATTAACCGCCTTTCCCGACAGGGAAATCCGGCCCCGATACGTCCGGTTCCCGACCCGCTTCAACAGGAGGAGAGGCTCTGTTCACCGTTTGTTGTGTCTCAGTTGGGCCGAAAAGCGGAATGCCCTTCTAGCGTCCTCGGCGTGCCAGCAAGTACCAGAGAAGCGGTACGGGTCGCCGTACTCGCCGACTCCGACACCCGGTGGAAATGGGGCGCCCTCACGGCGCGCCGCATCACCACGGCGACCGCCGAACCCACCGGATTCGTCCTGCGCGGACGGGCGACCCCCACCGAACGCCAGCTCGCCGAGACCGGGGTGTCCACCGCCACCCCGCGCGAGGTGACGGGTGCGGAGTTCCTGCGCGCGGTACGGGAGGCGGAGGCGCGCGGCGAGGGGTTCGACGTCGTCGTCCTCGCGCTCGTCGGCGGCACCGTACGGGCCGTCCTGCAGGGTCTCGCCGACCTGGGTCTCGAACGGCGTCCCGTGGTCGTCACCGGCTATGTCGGCGTCGTCTACGAGAAGCTGACCGACGGTCTGCTGCTGCGCCACGGAGCCGATGTCGTCCTCGCCAACTCCCTGCACGACGCGGAGCGTTTCCGTGCCGTGTACGAGGGAGTGGGCGCCGGGGCCGGCTCGGTCGTCGAGGCGGCCCTGCCCTTCCTGGGCGGCGCCCCGTACGCCCCGGAGGCCGGCCGCGACA
The DNA here is from genome assembly GCF_036226665.1 of Streptomyces sp. NBC_00691. Taxonomy (NCBI): domain Bacteria; kingdom Bacillati; phylum Actinomycetota; class Actinomycetes; order Kitasatosporales; family Streptomycetaceae; genus Streptomyces; species Streptomyces sp. NBC_00691. The sequence goes on from NZ_CP109007.1 coordinate 4,984,366, forward strand.
CCCTCGTCTTCGCCGCCCAGCCGTCCGTGCCGGTCACCCGGACCGAACGCGCCTACGTACTGAGGCGCCTGATCGAGCACGCCCGGCTCCACCCGGGCCGCGAGGTGCTCCTCAAGCTCCGCTCCAAGCCGGGCGAGCACACCACGCACCTGGAGGAGTTCCCGTTCCAGAAGCTGGTCCGCGAGCTCGACCCGCCGGCCAACTTCTCGCTGGTCTACGGGCACATGGGCGAGGTCCTCGACCGTACCGACCTGCTCGTGACCGTCTCCTCGACGGCCGCCCTCGAAGCGCTGCACCGCCGCATCCCCACCGCGATCCTCACCGACCTCGGGGTCCGCGAGGTGCTGGGCAACCACCACTTCGTCGGCTCCGGTCTGCTCGCCTCCTTCGACCGGCTCGACAAGGGGCTCGCCCCGGCACCCGACGAGACCTGGCTCGCCCGGCAGGGCGTCGCCTCCGACGGCTCGTACGACGCGGCCTTCGACGCGGCCCGCGACCGGGTCACCGAGCTCCTGGCGCTCCCCGCGCTCCCCCCGATCACCCCCTACTACACGACGGAGACGGCGCCCGGGTACCTGCCCGGGATCCTCGCCCGCCACCGCCTGGACGTCACCGCCCCGGAGCCCCGCGAGAGCGGCCTCCGCCGGGTCGTCCGGGAGGCCGCGCGGGGCGCGTACCGCCACGGCGTGCAACGCGTCGCCCCCGTCATCCGCCGTCTGGGAGAACTCTGATGACCACCACCGTGCTCGCCGTGATCCCCGCGAGGGGCGGTTCGAAGGGCGTGCCCGCCAAGAACCTCGCCCCGGTGGCCGGAGTACCCCTGGTCGCCCGCGCCGTCCGGGCCTGCCTCGGCGCCCGGACCGTCACCCACGTCGTGGTCTCCACCGACGACGCCGGCATCGCGGCCGCCGCCCGGACCGCGGGGGCCGAGGCCGTGCGGCGCCCCGCCGAGATCGCCGGCGACACCGCCACCAGCGAGGCCGCGGTCCTGCACGCCATGGACGCCTTCGAGGCCACCCACGGCCGCCCGGCCGACGTGGTCCTCCTCGTCCAGTGCACCAGCCCCTTCCTCAGCTCCGCCGAGGTCGCCGAGACCGTCGAGCGCATCACCTCCGGTGCCGCCGACACGGCCTTCACGGCCGCCCCGTCGCACGGCTTCCTCTGGCGCGAGACGGTCGAGGACGGTGCCACCGGCGTCAACCACGACAAGGCGCACCGCCCCCGCCGCCAGGACCGCGAGCCCGAGTACCTGGAGACCGGCGCCGTCTACGCGATGGACGGGGCCGGCTTCCGCACCCACCGGCACCGCTTCTTCGGCCGTACGGCGCTCGTCGTCACCGACCCCGCCCGGGTCCTGGAGATCGACGACCCGCACGACCTGGCCCGCGCCCGTGTCCTCGCGCCGCTCCTCGACACCCCGGCCACCCCCGGCTTCGCGGACGTCGACGCCGTCGTCCTCGACTTCGACGGCACGCAGACCGACGACCGGGTCCACCTGGACGCGGAGGGACGCGAGTTCGTCTCCGCGCACCGCGGCGACGGCCTCGGCATCGCCGCCCTGCGCCGCGCGGGACTGCCCGTCCTCATCCTCTCCACCGAGCAGAACGCCGTCGTCGCCGCCCGCGCCCGCAAGCTCAAGATCCCCGTCCTGCACGGCATCGACCGCAAGGACCGGGCCCTCAAGGAGTGGTGCGAGGCGGAGGGCATCGACCCGCAGCGCGTGCTCTACGCCGGAAACGACGTCAACGACCTTCCGTGCTTCCACCTCGTCGGCTGGCCCGTCGCGGTGAGCAGCGCACACGACTCCGTACGGGCCGCGGCCCGCGCGGTCACCGTCACCCCGGGTGGCTCGGGGGCGATCCGCGAGATCGCCGCCTGGCTCCTCGGACCCGAGCTCGACACCCCCAACTCCTAAGGACCGGCACCATGAACACCCGTATCCGCACCCTCGGCGACAAGACCGCAGGCCCGGGCCACTCCGTCTACATCACCGGCGAGATCGGCATCAACCACAACGGTGACCTCGACAACGCGTTCGCGCTGATCGACGTGGCCGCCGAGGCCGGCTGCGACGCCGTCAAGTTCCAGAAGCGCACCCCCGAGATCTGCACCCCGCGCGACCAGTGGGACATCGAGCGGGACACCCCCTGGGGCCGGATGACGTACATCGACTACCGTCACCGCGTCGAGTTCGACGAGACCCAGTACCGCGCCATCGACGAGCACTGCAAGAAGCGCGGCATCGACTGGTTCGCCTCCCCGTGGGACACCGAGGCCGTCGCCTTCCTCGAGAAGTTCGACGTCCCGGCCCACAAGGTCGCCTCGGCCTCCCTCACCGACGACGAGCTGCTCCGCTCGCTGCGCGCCACCGGCCGTACGGTCATCCTCTCCACCGGCATGTCGACGCCGGCGCAGATCCGTCACGCCGTCGAGGTCCTCGGCAGCGCGAACATCCTGCTCTGCCACGCCACCTCGACCTACCCGGCCAAGGCCGAGGAGCTCAACCTGCGCGTCATCCAGACGCTGCAGGAGGAGTACCCGAACGTCCCGATCGGCTACTCCGGCCACGAGACCGGCCTCCAGACCACGCTGGCCGCCGTCGCCCTCGGCGCCACCTTCGTCGAGCGCCACATCACCCTCGACCGCGCCATGTGGGGCTCCGACCAGGCCGCCTCCGTCGAGCCCCAGGGCCTGCAGCGCCTGGTCCGCGACATCCGCACCATCGAGGCCGCCCTCGGCGACGGCGTCAAGAAGGTCTACGAGTCGGAGCTCGGCCCGATGAAGAAGCTCCGCCGGGTCCAGGGGCTCGTCGCCGCATGACCGGGCAGCTGGCGTTCGTCGAGAGCCCGGTCCAGCTCCTCAACGTCCTGGAATGGGCGCACACCCAGGCTCCCGCCACGGGCGCGCCCTCCGCGGCAGCCGCCGGCCCGCACGGTCCGGCGGACGCCGTGCCCGCCGGCGCGGTCACCGCGGCGCCCGACGCCCCGGACGCCGGCGCGTCCGTGCGGGCGCCCCGCTCGACGGACGCCACCCAGGGTGCGGCACGGCCCGCACCCGCCCTGACGGTCGTCGTCCTCTCGCCGACCGACCCCATGTCGCGGGGCCAGCTGCGCCGGATGGCCCAGCTGGCCCGCGACGAGGGCCTCACCGTCCACTGGCAGGAGGCCCGCGGCGGCCGGGGCGCGCTCGTCCGCACCCTGCGGGAGCTCGCCCGGCCGCTGCGCTCGGCGGAGCGGGTGATCATCGGCGATCCGTTCTCCCGGTACGTCCAGCTCCTTCTCACCCTCTTCGCCCCCCGGCATCTGACCGTGGTCGACGACGGCACCGCCACCATGGAGTACGCCGCCCAGATCGGCCGTGGCGAGCGCCTGGTGCGCTGGCACCGGAGGAGCAGCGGTCTCGACCCGCGCGAGCTGGTGCTCGCCCCGGTGACCCTGCTCGCCAAGAAGCGCCTCGCCCCGGCCTCCGGCCGCACGGTGGAGATCTTCACCTCGCTGCCCGTCGAGGCCCCCGAGGGCATCACGGTCACCGAGAACTCCTACGCCTGGACCCGGTCGCGCTTCGGCCCGCCGCTGCTCACCCGCGGCGCGGACCTGGTGGGGACCTCGTTGGTGGAGACGGGGGTGGTCGACGCCGACCACTACGACCGGGTGGTGGCGGAACTCGCCCGTACCCACGGTGCCACCCGCTACTTCGCGCACCGCAGGGAGAGCGCCGAGAAGCTGCACCGGATCGCGGTCGAGACGGGCCTGCAGGTGGTCCGCCCGGAGCTTCCCCTGGAGCTGATCGCCCGCCGCGGCCCGATCGGGCGCACGGTCGTCAGCTTCCCCTCGACGGTCGTGCACACCCTGCCGCTGGCCCTCGCCGGCACCGGGGTGAAGGTCGCGGTCTGCGAGATCTCGCCCGAGTGGCTGCGGGCCACCGCCTCGCCGCGGGCCCAGGGCTTCCTGTCCGGGGTGACGGGCACGGCGGCCCACGAGGTAGACCGGCTGACCTCGCGGGCGGCGACCCCGACCGATCGGCTCGAATTCGGCTGAGCGTACCCATATGGAACGGGCTTCATGCCTGTCGAACCGAGATTCTTTCCCCTAACGGGCTGAACTTTTCGTGATCAACGGGCAGTTGACCTCTCCGGAGGCCTACCCTTCAAAGGGTGAACCAGTTGAAGTCCCGTGAGCCAGGCTCCGTCACCCTGCCCGGAACGCTGTCCGAACCCCTGCGCGTCGAACTGATCGCCTTCCGCAGGGACTTGCACATGCACCCCGAGCTCGGGAACCAGGAGTTCCGTACGACCGCCGCGCTCAAGGCCCGCCTGGAGGCGGCCGGCCTCGCGCCGAAGGTCCTGCCGGGCGGCACCGGGCTCATCTGTGACGTCGGCACCCCGGACCCCGCGCGGCCGATGCTCGCGATCCGGGCCGATCTCGACGCGCTGCCCATCCCCGACGTCAAGACGGTCGCCTACCACTCCACCGTGGCCAACCGCGCGCACGCCTGCGGACACGACGTCCACACCACCACCGTCCTCGGCGCCGGGCTCGTCCTCGCCGAGCTGGACCGGCAGGGCCTCCTCCCCGCCGCCGTGCGGCTGCTCTTCCAGCCCGCCGAGGAGGTCCTCCCCGGCGGCGCGGCCGATGCCATCGAGGCCGGCGTCCTGGACGGCGTCGGCCGGATCATCGCCGTCCACTGCGACCCCAGGGTGGACGCCGGGAAGATCGGGCTCCGCACCGGCGCCATCACCTCCGCCTGCGACCGGCTGGAGATCACGCTCGACGGCCCCGGCGGCCACACCGCCCGCCCGCACCTGACCACCGACCTGGTCACCGCGGCCGCCCGGGTCGCCGTCGACGTCCCCGCCGTCCTGTCCCGCCGCGTCGACGCCCGCTCGGGGCTCTCGGTCACCTGGGGCCGTATCGAGTCCGGCCACGCCTGCAACGTCATCCCGCAGCACGCCGAGCTCTCCGGCACCGTCCGCTGCCTCGACCTGCCCACCTGGCGGGAGGCGCCCGACCTGGTGCACGCGGCCGTCGACGAGATCGCGACCCTGCACCGGGCCAAGTCGACCGTGACCTATGTGCGCGGTGTCCCCCCGGTCGTCAACGACCCGGCCGTCACCGAGCTGATCCAGGCCGCGATGACCGCCCGCCGCGGGCCGTACGCGATCGAGGACACCGAGCAGAGCCTCGGCGGCGAGGACTTCTCCTGGTACCTGGAGCATGTGCCCGGCGCCATGGCCCGCCTCGGTGTCCGCACCCCCGGTGACACCCGGGTCCGTGACCTCCACGCCGGCGACTTCGACGTGGACGAGCGCTGCATCGAGGCCGCGGTGGAGCTGTTCACGGCGGCGGCACTGCTCGACGCGGCGCCAAAGCACTGATTTCAGGCCAAACGGCATCCTCGATTCCGGCCGGACGGACCCTTCATCCGTCCGGTCGAGCGATGTCCCCCCTTCGGTCCAACAGCCCGGCGTGGCGCCCCGGAACCCTCGTTCCGGCGCCCGGACCCGCAGATATAACCGGCGGTACCGGGCCGAACGCCCCCGGTCGCCTCGACTGGCCGGTTCGCGACGATCCGATAACGACTCATGAACGGGTCTTTAACTGACATCTACGCGCGTTACGATCGCCGCGAAACCAGCGCCGGAAGAGGCGCTTTCGGTCAGTCTTGAAGGGACCCTCCTCTTGCGCCGGATCACCAGGATCACGACCGTGGGCATCGCCTCCGCGGCGCTCGCCCTCTCCGCCACCGCGTGTGGCAAGTCTTCGACGGACTCCGGCTCCAGCCCGAGCTCGGACTCGAAGGCGACGAAGGCCGCCATCGCGTACGACATCGGTGGCCGCGGCGACCAGTCGTTCAACGACGCCGCCTACGCCGGCCTCAAGAAGGCCGAGGACGAGCTCGGCGTCAAGGGTGCCGAGGCCGAGCCCTCCGAGGGCGAGGGCGACGCCGACAAGGTGCAGCGCCTGACCGCTCTCGCCCGCGCCGGGAACAACCCGGTCATCGGCGTCGGCTTCGCCTACGCCCCGGCCATCGAGAAGGTCGCCAAGGCCTACCCGAAGACCACCTTCGGCCTCATCGACGACACGTCGAAGACCGGCCCGAACATCGCCAACCTCGTCTTCAACGAGGAGCAGGGCTCCTACCTGGCCGGCGTCGCCGCCGCCAAGGCGTCCAAGAGCGGCACGGTCGGCTTCATCGGCGGTGTCGAGGTTCCGCTGATCAAGAAGTTCGAGGCGGGCTTCGCGCAGGGCGTCAAGGACACCAACCCCAACGCCAAGGTGCTCGTCCAGTACCTGACCCAGCCGCCGAACTTCGACGGCTTCTCGAAGCCCGACCTCGGCAAGGCCGCCGCGGAGGGCCAGCTCGACAAGGGCGCCGACGTGATCTACGCCGCCGCCGGTCTGGCCGGCTCCGGTGCGATCGAGGCCGCCCACGCCGCCGGCAAGTGGGCGATCGGTGTCGACTCCGACCAGTACAACCAGCCGGGTCTGGCCTCGTACAAGGACAGCATCCTGACCTCGGTCACCAAGGACGTCTCGGACTCCGTCTTCAACGTGATCAAGTCGGTCAAGGACGGCAAGCCGCAGTCCGGTGAGGTCCGCTACGGTCTCGCCACGGACGGCGTCGCCCTCGCCGACTCCAACCCGAAGTACAAGGAGATGAAGGACCTCATCGCCGCGGTGGACAAGGCGAAGAAGGACATCATCGACGGCAAGATCACGGTCAAGACCGCTCCGTAAGGACGTACTGGTCAACGACCCAAGGCCCGGCAGCGGTGGCAGCCCCATCGTTGCCGGGCCCCATTCCCGTACGGGTTTTCATTTTTCGGCAGCGCTACGCGTGTAGATGTCTCCCTGGCACGATAACTTCACCCCGCCCTGCCCTCCCGCTCCCACTCCTTCCGGCCAAGGAGAGTGCGTCATCAACGCGTCCAGCCCCCCTGCCGTAGAACTGCACGGCATCACCAAGCGATTTCCCGGCGTCGTCGCCAACAAGGACATCGCGATCACAGTCCGCAAGGGCACTGTGCACGCCCTCATCGGCGAGAACGGTGCCGGCAAGTCGACCCTCATGAAGATCCTCTACGGCATGCAGAAGCCGGACGAGGGCACCATCGCGGTCGACGGCCAGCAGGTCACCTTCTCCAGCCCCGGTGACGCCATCGCGCGCGGCATCGGCATGGTGCACCAGCACTTCATGCTCGCCGACAACCTCACCGTCCTGGAGAACGTCGTCCTGGGCGGCGAGAAGCTCTACGGCATCGGCGCCAAGGCGCGGAAGAAGATCCAGGAGATCTCCGACGCGTACGGCCTCGGGGTCCGCCCCGACGCCCTCGTCGAGGACCTCGGCGTCGCCGACCGCCAGCGCGTGGAGATCCTCAAGGTCCTCTACCGCGGAGCCAAGATCCTCATCCTCGACGAGCCGACCGCGGTGCTCGTCCCGCAGGAGGTCGACGCACTCTTCGACAACCTGCGCGAGCTCAAGTCCGAGGGCCTGACCGTCATCTTCATCTCGCACAAGCTGGGCGAGGTCCTGAAGGTCGCCGACGACATCACCGTCATCCGCCGGGGCACCACCGTCGGCACCGCCGACCCGAAGACCGCCACCACCAAGCAGCTCGCCGAGCTGATGGTCGGCAGCGAGCTGCCCTCGCCGGAGACCCGCGAGTCGACGGTCACCACCGTCCCGATGCTCCAGGTCCGGAACCTGACGCTGACCGAGGCCGGCGCCGTCGCCGCAACCCCGCTGACCAGCGCCGCACCGCCGGACCCGGCCAGGACCGTCGTCGTGCTCGAAGAGACGGCCGAGGGCCGCAAGCTCCTCGACGACATCTCGCTCACGATCCACAAGGGCGAGATCCTCGGCATCGCGGGTGTCGAGGGCAACGGCCAGACCGAACTCATCGAGACCCTCATGGGCATGGCGACCCCCGACTCGGGCGTCATCACCCTCGACGGCGCGGACATCTCCAAGGTCTCGGTGCGCAAGCGCCGCGAGGGCGGCATCGGCTACATCCCCGAGGACCGCCACCGCCACGGACTGCTCCTGGAGGCGCCCCTCTGGGAGAACCGCATCCTCGGCCACGTCTCCGAGGCGCCCAACTCCAAGCGCGGCATCCTCGACCCGAAGGCCGCCCGCAAGGACACCGAGCGGATCGTGCGCGAGTACGACGTGCGCACCCCCGGCATCGACGTCACCGCGGCCTCCCTGTCCGGCGGCAATCAGCAGAAGCTGATCGTCGGCCGCGAGATGAGCCACGCGCCCAAGTTCCTGATCGCCGCCCACCCCACCCGCGGTGTGGACGTCGGCGCGCAGGCGCAGATCTGGGACGCGATCCGGGACGCCCGCCGCGAGGGTCTCGCGGTGCTGCTGATCTCCGCCGACCTGGACGAGCTGATCGGCCTCTCCGACACCCTCCGGGTCATGTACCGCGGCAAGCTCGTCGCGGACGCCGACCCCGCCACCATCACGCCCGAGCAGCTGGGCTCCGCCATGACCGGCGCGGCCAGCGGCCAGCTCGAAGGCGCAGAGCAGCCCGAAGACGGTGACGCCCGATGATGAAGTTCGACAAGGACAAGTTGATCCTGGGCGCGGCGGGACCGGTGCTCGCCCTGGTCAGCTCGTTCCTGCTCACTGTCCTGGTGCTGCTCGCGACGGGTCTCGACCCGATCGAGCCGATCACGCTGATGATCGACAACGCCGGGTTCGCCGACATCCAGGTCCTGATCGTCAACCAGACGGGGATCTACTACCTGGCGGCCCTCGCCGTGGCCGTCGGTTTCCGGATGAACCTGTTCAACATCGGTGTCGACGGCCAGTACCGGCTCGCCGCGATGGTCTCGGCCCTCGTCGGCGCCTCGATCGAGCTGCCCGGCCCGCTGCACATCCTGGTGATCGTGCTCGTCGCGATGTTCACCGGTGCCTTCTGGGCCGGCATCGCCGGCATCCTCAAGACGACCCGCGGTGTCTCCGAGGTCGTCTCGACGATCATGCTGAACGCCATCGCGACCTCGCTGGTGGCCTGGCTGATCCTGCCGAAGAACTTCGGCGTCCAGCCGGAGGGCTCGAACAACCTCACCACCGGTGAGATCTCCGAGTCCGGCTGGTTCCCCGGCATCGACATGGGCGAGGGCAACGGAGTCATCTACGGCTTCACGTTCGTCGCGCTCGCGCTCGGCGTCGTCTACTGGTTCGTCCTCAACCGCACCCGGTTCGGCTTCGACCTGCGCGCCACCGGTGCCAGCGAGTCCGCCGCCCAGGCCAGCGGCGTCGACGCCAAGAAGATGATCCTCACCTCGATGCTGCTCTCGGGCGCGCTGGCCGGCCTCGCGGGCATGCCGACGCTGCTCGGCGAGTCCCACACGTACAGCCTCGACTTCCCCGTCGGCGTCGGCTTCACCGCCATCACCATCGCGCTGCTCGGCCGGAACCACCCGGTCGGCATCTTCTTCGCGGCCCTGCTCTTCGCGTTCCTCGACAAGGCCTCCTCGTCGCTGGACACCGAGGGCTACCCGAAGGAGATCACCAAGATCATGCAGGGCATCATCGTGATCGCGGTCGTCGTCTCGTACGAGCTCGTCCGCCGTTACGGCCTCCGCCGCCAGCAGCAGAAGGTCGGCGAGGAACTCGCCGCCGGCGGCGCCATCAAGACCGACAAGGAGGTCTCGGCATGAGCACCGGCACTGTCACCAAGCCGAGCGCCGCGCCCAAGGGCGGCGGACGCCGCAAGCTCACCCTGCCGTGGATCATGCTGATCGTCGCGGCCGGTCTCCTGCTCTTCTCCTTCGTCCGGGCGGTCTCCGGGGCCAACGACCTCACCTCGGTGGGTCAGGTCTCGGGTGCGCTCAAGCTCGCCGTGCCGATCGGCCTCGCCGGTCTCGGCGGTCTGTGGGCCGAGCGCGCGGGCGTCGTCAACATCGGTCTCGAAGGCATGATGGTGCTCGGCACCTGGTTCGGCGCCTGGGCCGGATACCAGTGGGGCCCGTGGACGGGTGTCCTCGTCGGTCTCCTCGGCGGTGCGCTGGGCGGTCTGCTGCACGCGGTCATCACCATCACGTTCAACGTGAACCACATCGTCTCCGGTGTGGCGGTCAACATCCTCGCGGTCGGCTTCACCCAGTACCTGTCGAACTTCACGTTCGCCGAGGCCGAGGGCGGCTCCTCCAAGCAGTCCCCGCGCATCGACCAGATCTACGAGATCACGGTGCCGGGTCTCTCGGACTGGCTGACGGATCTCCAGGGCAAGCACTGGTTCTTCATCTCCGACCTGGCCGGCATCCTCGGCGGTCTCGTGACGAACCTGTCGCTCCTGACGATCGTCGCCCTGCTGCTGGTCCCGGCCACCTGGTGGCTGCTCTGGCGCACCGCCTTCGGCCTGCGCCTGCGCTCCTGCGGTGAGAACCCGGTCGCCGCCGAGTCCCTCGGTGTGAACGTCTACAAGTACAAGTACATCGCCGTCGTCGTCTCCGGCGCCCTCGCGGGCCTCGGCGGCGCGTTCCTCGCGATCGTCTCCACCGGCATCTACCAGGAGGGCCAGACCGGCGGCCGCGGCTACATCGGTCTCGCCGCGATGATCTTCGGCAACTGGATGCCCGGCGGCATGGCGCTCGGTGCGGGCCTCTTCGGCTTCACCGACAGCCTCAAGCTCCGCGGCGGCGCCGAGAACGTCCACGCGCTGCTGCTGCTGGTCGCCGTGCTCCTGCTGATCGCCGCCCTGTGGCAGCTGTACAAGAAGAAGTACGTGGTCGGCGTGATCTCCGCGGCCTTCTCCGGCGGCTTCTTCCTCTGGTACGCGCTGACCGACGAGGTCCCGAGCCAGTTCGTCGACGCGGCCCCGTACATCACCACCCTGCTCGTGCTCGCCCTGTCGGCGCAGCGCCTGCGCATGCCGAAGGCGGACGGCCTGCCGTACCGCAAGGGCCAGGGCAAGTGACGACCGCCCTCCCCGAGGCCGACTGGGAGGCGCTGCGGGTCACGGCGCGCGAGGCCATGGCCCGCGCGTACGCCCCGTACTCGGGCTTCCCGGTCGGTGCGGCGGCCCGCGTCGAGGACGGGCGGACGGTCTCCGGCTGCAACGTGGAGAACGCCTCGTACGGCCTCAGCCTGTGCGCCGAGTGCGGGCTCGTCTCGGAGCTCCAGGCGACCGGCGGCGGGCGCCTCACGCACTTCGTGTGCGTGGACGGCCGGGGCGAGTGCCTGGTGCCGTGCGGCCGCTGCCGGCAGCTGCTGTACGAGTTCGGTGGGCCCGAGCTCGTCCTGGAGACACCCGCCGGGTTCCTGACGCTCGCCGAGATGCTGCCGCAGGCGTTCGGCCCGGACCACCTCGCGAAGTGAACCTCGGAGCGGCCCTTCCGGCACGATGGGAAGGGCCGCTCCTCCTTTCCCCCTCTATGCGCGTAGAAAGAGGCACCACCATGGACGTCATCTCCGTCATCCGCACGAAGCGGGACAAGGGCGAGCTGAGCCCGGAGCAGATCGACTGGGTCATCGACGCCTACACCCGCGGTGCGGTCGCCGACGAGCAGATGTCCGCCCTGGCCATGGCCATCCTGCTGAACGGCATGAACCGCGCGGAGATCGCCCGCTGGACGGCGGCCATGATCGCCTCCGGCGAGCGCATGAACTTCGACTCGCTCTCCCGCCCCACCGCCGACAAGCACTCCACCGGCGGCGTCGGCGACAAGATCACCCTCCCGCTCGCCCCGCTCGTCGCCGCCTGCGGCGCGGCCGTACCGCAGCTCTCCGGCCGCGGCCTCGGCCACACCGGTGGCACGCTCGACAAGCTGGAGTCCATCCCGGGCTGGCGCGCGCTGCTCTCCAACGAGGAGATGCTGCACGTCCTCGACACCACCGGCGCGGTCATCTGCGCGGCGGGCGACGGTCTGGCGCCGGCGGACAAGAAGCTGTACGCGCTCCGCGACGTCACGGGCACCGTGGAGGCCATCCCGCTGATCGCCTCCTCGATCATGTCGAAGAAGATCGCCGAGGGCACCGGCTCCCTGGTCCTCGACGTCAAGGTCGGCACCGGCGCCTTCATGAAGAACATCGAGGACGCCCGTGAGCTGGCCTCCACGATGGTCGGTCTCGGCACCGACAGCGGGGTGAAGACGGTCGCGCTGCTCACCGACATGTCCACGCCGCTCGGCCTCACCGCGGGCAACGCCCTGGAGGTCCGCGAGTCGGTCGAGGTCCTCGCCGGCGGCGGCCCGGCGGACGTCGTCGAGCTGACGATCGCACTGGCCCGCGAGATGCTCGAAGCGGCCGGCATCAAGGACGCGGACCCGGCGAAGGCGCTGGCCGACGGCTCGGCGATGGACCACTGGCGCCGGATGATCGCGGCCCAGGGCGGCGACCCGGACGCGGCCCTGCCGGTGGCCCGCGAGCAGCACGTCGTCACGGCCCCGTCCTCCGGCGTCCTGACCCGTCTCGACGCCTACGACATCGGCATCGCCGCCTGGCGTCTGGGCGCGGGCCGCGCCCGCAAGGAGGACCCGGTGCAGGCCGGCGCCGGCGTCGAGCTGCACGCGAAGCCGGGCGACACGGTGACGGCTGGCCAGCCCCTCGTCACCCTCCACACGGACACCCCGGAGAAGTTCGACTACGCGCTGCAGTCGCTGGGCTCGGCCTGGGACATCGCGGCCGCGGGCACGGAGTTCACCCCGAACCCGATCGTCCTGGACCGCATCGCGTAGTGGCCTGATCGACGCTGGCATGTGCCAGTGACACCTTCGGGTGAACGGGACCGGCGGACCTCCGCCGGTCCCGTCCGTCTGGGGGGAGCCGAAGGGAGACGTCTACCGCGTCCTCCGCGCCGTGCCGTTCGGCGAGGACATCCACCTCCCCGCCCCCTTCGGCCTCGCCCTCGACACCGCCGAGTTCCCCGTCAGCTGAGCAGCCCCGTCAGCTCCCGCATGTGCTCGAAGACCACCGTGCCCGGGCCCGTCAGCCGGGCCGCCGGGGTCAGGCCGCCGGTGTAGCCGAAGGCGCGCATCCCGGCCGCCCGGGCCGCCCGCACGCCGTACGGGCTGTCCTCGACCACCGCGCAGCGCTCCGGCGGGACGCCCATCGCGGCCGCCGCGTGCAGGAAGAGGTCCGGGGCCGGCTTGCCCCGGGCGACGTCGCGGGCGCTGAACATCCGGCCCTCGAAACGGTCCAGGAGGCCGGTGCGGCCGAGGTTCTTCCGGATGGAGGCGTGGCTGCCGTTGGAGGCGAGACAGTACGGCACGGCCAGCGCGTCCAGAAGATCCGTGACGCCTTCCACGGCCGTCAGTTCCGCGTCCAGGGCGTCCTCGTACCGCTGCGTGAAGGGCGCCTGCCAGCCGGGCCGCAGCGGGCGGCCCCGGCGCTCCTCCACGATCGTGGTGAGCATGTCGTGCGGGGAGCCGACGAAGTACTCGATCATCTCCGCCTCGGTGAACTCCGCCCCGAGGCTCGCGAACACCTCGCGGTCCACGCGGCAGTAGATCCGCTCGCTGTCCACCAGGACACCGTCGCAGTCGAAGATCACCAGTTCGGCGGGCTCAGGATTCATGGTCCCGACCCTAAGGCCGAAGCGATCACCGATGAGTTCCGGTCCGGGAGCCGGTCTCAAGCCGTGTGGACACCAGTCGACCGCTCGTCGTGACCCTGCCCGCCCGCCCCACGAGGGACGAGGTGGTGCGTCTCTGTGCCGAGCTCGGGGCCGCGCCGCCCGGGGACGTGGTCTGCGAGGTCGGCGCGCTCGCGCCCGCCGACCTCGCCGCCGTCGACGCCCTCGCCCGGCTGAAACTCGCCGCCGGACGCAGCGGTCACCGGATCCGGTTCCACGGAGCGGGGCCCGACCTGCGGGCCCTGCTCCTGCTCACCGGTCTCGACGGGACCCTGGGTCCCGTCTGACGACAGGCCCTAGGCCTCCAGCCGGGCCGGCAGGTCGAAGAGCGGGAACCAGCGCTCGGTGTCCAGGAAGAAGTCCATGCCGGCGACCTTGCCGTCGCGGAGCTCCAGGACGATCAGCGCCCACGGGCTGAAACCGCCCGTCGACGGGTCCGGGTGGTACTGCGCGAAGGCCGGGGAGCCGTTCGCCACGGTCGGCACCAGCTTCGAGCCGGCGCACACCTCGCCGACGCCCAGCATCCAGCCGACGATGTCGTCGTGCCCCTGGAGCCAGAGGTCGTACGGCGGCATGGACATGGTCGCGTCCTCGTGGAGGAGCGCGGTCAGCGCCTTCATGTCGTAGCCCTCGAACGCGGCGACATAGCGCTCCAGGAGCGCCTTCTGCTCCTCGTCGAGGGGGTTCGCGGTGTCGGAGGCGGCCGGCGCCTGCTCGGCCAGCGTCGCGCGGGCCCGCTGGAGGGCGCTGTTGACCGAGGCGACGGAGGTGTCGAGGAGCTCGGCGACCTCGCTCGCCTTCCAGGCCAGCACCTCGCGCAGGATGAGCACCGCCCGCTGCTTGGGCGGCAGATGCTGGAGCGCGGCCACGAACGCGAGCCGTACGGTCTCCCGGGAGACGGCCGTCTCCGCCGGGTCGGCGACCGAGGGCAGCACCCGCCCGTCGGGAACGGGCTCCAGCCAGGTGATCTCCGGCTGCTTGACGAGCTGCGCCTGCGCGACCGGCGTCGGAGAGGTCAGGTCCATGGGGCGCGCCCTCCGGTTGCCCGCGTTCAGCGCGTCCAGGCAGACGTTGGTGGCGATCCGGTAGAGCCAGGACCGCAGGGAGGAGCGTCCCTCGAAGGAGTCGATGGCCTTCCAGGCCCGCACCATGGTGTCCTGCACCGCGTCCTCCGCCTCGAAGGAGGATCCGAGCATCCGGTAGCAGTAACCGGTCAGCTCCCTGCGGTACTTGTCGAGTTCGTCGGTCGTCGCGGTCGCGGCGTCACTCATCGGGTCCACACCCCACTCACCCCTCACCGGCACCCGTTCGGTGCCGGTGAGAGGGAAGCTACCGCAGCGGACTGACAGCCGGGGTCAGGTTCCCGGCTTGCGCCCGTAGATGAAGACGTCGTCGCCGTTCCGGAGCAGGCTCCAGTACACCTTGGCGTCTCTCGACGTCATGTTGACGCAGCCGCCGGAGCCCGGCGGGTTCCACATGGACTTGGTCGTCGAGTGGAAGGCCTGCCCGCCGTCGAAGAACTGCGAGTACGGCATGGAGACGTGGTAGAGCGTCGACCAGTGGTTGATGTTCCGCCAGTAGATCTTCTTCGACCCGGTCCGGGTCTCGGTGCCGTCCTTGCCCGTACGGACCGGCACGGGGCCGTACTTGAGGCGGGCGCCGTCCTGGATCCAGGTCAGCTGGCGGGTCAGGTCGACGCAGGCGATCCGGCCCCGGTTGGTCGGACACGAGCCCGCGCGGTTGGGATTGGTGCCCGCCGCCCTCTGCTGGAGCATCGTGTTCATCGTGCGCCAGGTGACCGTCCCGGCGTACCCCACGGTCGGGGTGATGCCGTGCTTCGCCTGGAAGGACTGGATCGCCTTGCAGTCGGCGAGCGACTGGCGTCCGTCGACCGGACGGCCGAGGAACTTCTCCACCTGCTTCTGGTACGGGCCCGTCGTCACGTTGCAGGACGCCGCCTGCGCCGGAGCGGCGCCGAGCGCGATCGTCATCGGCAGCACCAGCGAGGTGAGGCCTGCCGCGATGCCGGCTCTTCCGGCTATCCGGCCCGTGATTCTCTTCATGATCGTCAACTCCCCCTAGAGTCCTATCTGTCAGGACGTCCGGGGGAGCGACTCAGTTGCAGCGGATCCGGCCGTAATCAGCAGGACGCCGCGAGCTGTCCCTGCCGGGCCTCCACGCGCGCGCTGTGGCTGCCGTACAGGGTCACCGAGACGACACCGAGGACCGCGACGAGGCCGATCAGGACGGTGCCGGCCCATCCGCCCGCGTGGAACGCGATCGCGCCGAGCGTGCCGCCCGCGCTGCTGCCCAGGTAGTAGGCGGACTGGTAGAGCGCGGAGGCCTGCGCGCGGCCCGTGGTGGCCGTACGGCTGACCGAGGAGGAGGCGACCGCATGGCCCGCGAAGAAGCCGGCGGTGATCAGGACGAGGCCCGCGAGGACCGCCGGCAGCGCGTCGGAGAGCGAGAGCAGCAGGCCCGCGGCGGTGGTGGAGACCGCCAGGTAGAGGGCCCCGCGCCGGCCGAGCCGGCCGACGAGCCGGCCCGCGGCGGCGGAGGAGACCGTACCGACCAGGTAGATCAGGAAGATCGACCCGATCACGCCCTGCGGCAGTGAGAACGGGGCCTCGACCAGCCGGTAGCCGATCACGGTGTACACCGCGCCGAACACCGTCATGAACAGGGCGCCGATCACGTAGAGACGCATCAGCAGCGGGTCGGCGAGGTGCGTCCGTACGGTCCGGGCGAGCGCCTTCGGGTTGAGCGTGCCGGGCGTGAAGTGCCGTGCCTTCGGCAGCAGCGCCCGGAAGGCCAGCGCGCACAGCAGCGACGTCAGGCCGACGGCGGCCAGACCCGCCCGCCAGCCCCACATCTGGGCCACCCAGCCGGTCACCAGGCGGCCGCTCATGCCGCCGATCGAGTTGCCCGCCACGAACAGGCCGATCGCGGCGATCAGCGCCCTGGGGCGGACCTCCTCGGCGAGGAAGGCCATCGCGGAGGCCGGAAGACCCGCGAGCGCGGCGCCCTGGATCGCGCGGAGGGCGATCAGGGACTCCAGGTTCGGGGCGAGCGGCACGAGGAGCGCGATGCCGACCGCGACCGACAGCGAGGCGATCATCATCGTGCGCCGGCCGAAGCGCTCCGAGAGGGCGCTGAGCGGGAGCACGCACAGGGCGAGGGCCGCGGTCGCGGCCGAGACCGTCCAGGAGGCGGCGGAAGCGCTGGCGCCGAACTCGGCCGAGATGGCCGGGAGGAGGGCCTGTGTGGAGTAGAGGAGCGCGAAGGCGGCGAGGCCGGCGGCGAAGAGCGCGAGGCTCATCCGGCGGTGACCGGGGGCGCCGGGGGCGAGGCGGGTGTCGGCAGGGGCGGGGCGGGTGTCGGCGGACGCGTGGGTGGCGGCCGCCGCGGTACTGGCGGAAGGCATGTCTCGAACGTAGGACGCCCCGTTTCATGCGTCCAATGCATGGAACTGCTGTAATCGTTCCCATGGTGCATGAGTACAGGTCACAGCTTCGCCTGTCACCGAACAGTAACGAAGAAGACATGGGACTGCTGCTCGCGCCGCGGCTCGCGTATTTCGCCGCGGTCGCCCGGCACGAGCATGTGACCAGGGCCGCTGCCGAGATGGGCGTCCCGCAGTCCACGCTCTCCCGGGCGATGGTCCGGCTCGAACAGGACCTCGGCGTGAGCCTCTTCGCCCGCCGCGGCCGGACGGTCTCCCTCACCCCCGCGGGGCGCCGCTTCCTGACCGCGGCCGAGCGGGCCCTCGCCGAGGTGGAGCGGGCGGCCGACACCGTACGGGCCGACGCCGACCCCACCGCGGGCCGCGTCGCCTTCGGCTTCCTCCACACCATGGGCTCCGAGACCGTCCCCGGTCTCATCCGCGCCTTCCGCGTCGACCACCCGGGGATCCGTTTCACCCTCGTCCAGAACTACGGCGAGGCCATGATCGAACGGCTCCGGGCCGGCGACCTCGACCTCTGTCTGACCTCGCCCGTGCCGGACGCGCCGGACCTGGTCGCGCGGCGCCTCGACGAGCAGCGGCTCCGGCTCGTCGTCCCCGACGACCACCGGCTCGCGGGCCGTAAGCGGGTCCGCCTCGCCGAGGCCGCCGACGAGACCTTCGTGACCCTGGAACCGGGGTACGGGCTCCGCCGCATCACCGACGACCTCTGTGCCGAGGCCGGCTTCAAGCCCCGGATCGCCTTCGAGGGAGAGGAGGCCGAGACCCTGCGCGGCCTGGTCGCCGCGGGCCTCGGCGTCGCCCTGCTGCCGCCGCCCGCGGTGCCGCGCCCCGGAGTCGTCGAACTCACCGTCACGGCGCCGCGCGCGGCCCGCGAGATCGGCGTCGCCTGGCTGGACGGCCACCCGGACACGGCCCCGGTGGCCGCCTTCAAGAAGTTCCTGCTCGGCAGGCGCGGCCATCTGCTCCCGAAGGAGCCCGCCGCGCCGCTGTTCCCGGAGGACCTCTCACCTCCGTAGTGAGCCCCCGAACCCCGCCGCGAGCGGCATCCGCAGGCCCAGCGGCGGGGGAGCGGCCATCGCGTCGGTCACCGGCCGGGCGACCGGCCGCGCGAAGAGCGCGCCGAGGACGAAGTCGGCGGCGAGCGCCCGCACCTCGTCCGCGTACTGCCGCAGCGCGTGACCGTCCGAGTGCACCTCGAACCGGCAGGTGTCGCGGTTCGCCTTCTTCGCCCGCTCCGCGTACCGGAACGACAACTCCGGGTCCGTACGCGCGTCGTTCGTGCCGTGCACGAGCAGGACCCGGCGCCCGACCAGCTGCCGTACGGCCTCCGGCTCCGCCGCCACGTCGTCCTCCGGCAGCCACGGGGCGAGCGCGAGGACCGCGCCGACCGCTCCGTGTCCGGCGGCCCGCAGCGCGGCCCGCCCGCCGAGGCCGTGGCCGACGAGACAGACCGGGACGTCGCCGTAGCGCCGTACGGCCTCCGCGACGGCCCAGGAGGCGTCCGCCGCGAGGTTCGCGTCGGAGCCGTTCCAGCCGCGCCCCCGGTAGCGCACCACATGGGCGACGAGCCCTTCGGACCGGCCCGCCCGGACCAGCGCGCGTCCGAGCGGCAGCATCGCCGCGTGCGTCAGCGTGGAGGCCCGCCTCCCCGACGTCGGCTCGCCGTCCGGGAGGAGCAGCACCACGCCGCCCACCGCCGCCGGGGTGCGGGAACCTCCAACAGGCCGACCGAGCCGGGGTCTCCGGGCGTCGGGCGGCCCCACGAGTGCGAAGTGCGCCATGACAGAACAGTCTCAGAAGGAGAGGTGTACGCCAGTGGTACGCGCGGTCTCTGTTACGTATCGCCCGGCGGGGCGTTCGTCCGGCCGGATGTCAGTACGTGACGGTGATCCGCCGCGCGGGGCCGTCGACGCGGATCGGGCCACCGCACGGGAGCACCAGCTGTGGGTCGGTGTGCCCGAAGCCGACGTCGAAGACCGCCATGGTCTCGGGCGCGTACTCGCCCAACGCCCTCAGCACCGCCTCGCGTTGGGCCTTCCGGTACGCGGCTCGGGCCGGCGCGTCGAGGGGCTGCTCGAAGCTCCAGCTCTTGGCCCGGGCCATCAGCACGGCCGGGAACCGCCGCAGCAGCCCGCGCTCTCCCATGTTCCGCAGGATCCGGTACACCTCGTCGGCGCCCGGCATCTCCTCGGAGGTCTCCAGGAAGAGCACCTGCCCGGCGTACTCCTCGACCGGCCGGATCTCCCGGTCGGCCATCAGCATCCAGGCCAGGATCTCCAGGCAGCCGCCCCAGCCGGTCCCGGTGACGACCCGGTCGGCGTTGTGCCAGAACCAGCCCTCGTCCGGCTCCATCACCGGTTCGCGCGCGAAGGTCTCCGGTGTCTCCCACCGTCCGTTGACGTCGCCGACGTCCGCCGACGGCGTCAGCTCGTACGGGCCGGAGCCGAACAGCGCGGCCCGCAGGGAGTCCGCCGTCCGCGGGTGGAGCGCCCCGGGTCTGCCGAGCTCCACCATCACCGAGCCGCCGTGGTAGCTCACGATGCCGAGGTTGCGCAGGAAGAGCAGCAGATTGGTGTTGTCGCTGTACCCGAAGAACGGCTTCGGGTGGGCGCGGATCAACTCCCGGTCCAGGTAAGGAAGCACGGTGATCTGGTCCTCGCCGCCGATGGTCGCGATGACGGCCCTGATCTCCGGGTCGGCGAACGCGGCGTTCAGATCGGCGGCGCGCTCCCGGGGCGTCGAGCCCCAGGCGCGCGTGGTCGGGTACTCGACCGGGACCAGGCCGAACTCCCGCCGCAGCCGGTCGAGACCCAGCTCGTAGGGCATCGGGAGGAGGCCCGGCAGGCCGCTCGACGGGGAGACGATCGCGACCTTGTCGCCGGGCCGCGGCTTGGGCGGGTGCACGGGTGGCATGCCGCTACCCCCTCTCGAAGCAGTGGAGGGTGTCGACGACGGCGAAGCCCTTCCGCCCGTACCAGCGGTGCGGCCAGTTCTCCGCGTCCGCGCTCAGGAAGCGGAGGTCGCAGCCCGCCTCGGTCGCCAGGCGCAGTGCCGTGTCGAGGACCCGTCCGGCGTGGCCCTGCCCGAGGTGCGCCTCGGCGGTGACCAGGTCCTCGATCCGGGCGATCCCGGCCGCCGGGTCGAGATACAGGTCGGCCCAGGACGCCACCTCGCCGTCCTCGGTGTACGCGGCGAGGAACCGTACGTCGTCGGCTGCCCCGAGGCGGGCGAGCCGCCGTTCCACCAGGTGGTGGACCTCCTCGTCGGACACCCCCGGCGCGAACCGGTGCCAGGCCTCCGTGGCAGGCGCGCGCAGCTCCTCCAGATCCACTTGCCGGGCCCCGCCGTGCGCCGGGACCGGACCGGTGTGCCGCATGAGGTACGTGGCCTTGTGGGTGTAACCGACCCCCTCCAGCGGCCCCCGGCAGGCGGCCGCGACCTCGTCGTCGACGACGAACACGAGCCGGTGCCGGAGGTGACCGAGCAGCTCCTCGGCCCGCGCGGGCAGCGCTCCGGGGTCGGTCGAGCCGTCGACCAGCACGTGGTTGTTGCCCCGGGAGTGCGTGTACCGGTCGTCGAGCGCGGCGAAGCCGCCGGGGAATTCGACGACCCGGTCCGCCTGACGTCGGTGGAAGCCGGACAGGGAGTCGCGTATGCGCCGTAGTTCGGCGTCTGGGGTGGCGGAAGTCATGGGCCCACGCTAGGTGTTCACGATTCCGGACCGCACCCGAAAATCCCCGGGACGGACGCGGCGCCACAGGGCGCGCTCTACGCGCGTAGGGGCTAGCATGCGGAAATGACGAGCCAGACTCCCAGCGTCCCCACCGCGGACCAGATCCGTCGTGCCCCGAAGGTGCTGCTCCACGACCACCTCGACGGCGGACTGCGTCCCGGCACGATCATCGAACTCGCCCGGGAGCAGGGCTACCAGCAGCTCCCCGAGACGGAGCCCGACAAGCTCGGCATCTGGTTCCGCGAAGCCGCCGACTCCGGGTCCCTGGAGCGGTACCTGGAGACCTTCGCGCACACCTGCGCCGTCATGCAGACCCGTGACGCCCTCTTCCGGGTCGCCGCCGAGTGCGCCGTCGACCTCGCCGAGGACGGCGTGGTGTACGCCGAGGTGCGCTACGCCCCCGAGCAGCACCTGGAGGCCGGCCTCACCCTGGAGCAGGTCGTCGAGGCCGTCAACGAGGGCTTCCGCGAGGGCGAGCGGCAGGCCAGGGCCAACGGGCACCGCATCAGGGTCGGCGCCCTGCTCACCGCGATGCGGCACGCCGCCCGCGCCCTGGAGATCGCGGAGCTCGCCAACCGCTACCGCGACACGGGAGTCGTCGGCTTCGACATCGCGGGCGCCGAGGCGGGCTACCCGCCCACCCGCCACCTCGACGCCTTCGAGTACCTCAAGCGCGAGAACAACCACTTCACGATCCACGCCGGCGAGGCCTTCGGACTGCCCTCGATCTGGCAGGCGCTCCAGTGGTGCGGGGCCGACCGGCTCGGGCACGGGGTCCGGATCATCGATGACATCGAGGTCGCCGACGACGGCTCGGTGACCCTCGGGCGGCTCGCGGCCTACGTCCGTGACAAGCGGATCCCGCTGGAGATGTGCCCCTCCTCCAACCTCCAGACCGGTGCCGCGGCCTCGTTCGCCGAGCACCCCATCGGGCTGCTCCGCACGCTGCACTTCCGGGCCACGGTCAACACCGACAACCGGCTCATGAGCGGGACCAGCATGAGCCGCGAATTCGAGCTGCTGACCGAGGCATTCGATTACACGCTCGACGACATGCAGTGGTTCACGGTCAATGCGATGAAATCAGCGTTCATTCCTTTCGATGAACGCCTCGCCATGATCAACGAGGTCATCAAGCCCGGATATGCCGAGCTGAGGTCCGAATGGCTGTTCCAGCAGACCGCCACGACCAGCGAGTCTTCCCGCACAGTGGGCTGAACACCGCCCTGTCAAGGGGAACCGGGCGGCCGGGGAAAGCGCGACACCCGGCCGCTTTCCGGTGTTTGCGGACGGGTCGATCACTGGTTAGGTTGCAGAGCCGCTCTGCATTCCCAGGATTTCCCCGTCCGGCTTTCCCGGAAGCCCCCGGATTCCCCAAGGAAGATTTTCAGATGAAGCAGTCTGCCGCCAAGAAGCTCGGTGTCGCCGCTCTCGGTGCCGCTTTCGCCGCTGCCGCCGCCGGCACGGCCTCCGCCGCCCCGGTCGCGCCCGCCGCCCCCGACGCGCTCGGCCTGGTGACCCAGACCGTGCCCGTGGGTGACGACCTCACCAAGCTCCCCGACGGCGCCGCCGAGTCCCTCGGTGCCGGCCAGGGCGCTCTCGGCCAGGGCCTCGACCAGGGTGTGAAGACCCTTCCGGCCGCCGCCGGGCAGGCCACCCAGAGCCTCCCGCTCGACGCCGCCGCCGGTGGCCTCGGCGCTACCCCGCTGGGCGGCCTCCTCGGCGGCCTGCCGCTGGGCGCCGGCGGCCTGCCGATCGGCTGACCCCCCGGAGCCGTACCCGGCTCTCCGTACGCCGAAGGGGCGCGCACCCGGTCTCCCGGGCACGCGCCCCTTCGGCGTGCTCGACTCACCAGGCCGTGGTGGCCTTCCGCTCGTCCGGCAGGAAGACCCACAGGGCGATGTAGATCAGGAACTGCGGTCCGGGCAGCAGGCACGAGACCAGGAAGATGAGACGCATCGTGTTCGCGGAGATGCCGAAGCGCCGGGCCAGGCCCGCGCACACTCCGCCGATCACGCGTCCGTCACGGGGGCGGGTCAGTGCGGCCATGGTGGGCTCCTTCGGAGTCGTTCCGGGAGCCGCTCCGTCGGGCTCCCGATGACTCCATGGTGCCTCCGGAGCACGGTCCGGGGCGTCGGTCTACCGGGCGATCGGGACCCTGGGAATCGTCGGGGTCGCACCCTGAGACCCCTCGTTCCGCAGCAGGGCGGAACCCCGACCCTGCATGGTCCCCGCGGAGGAGTCCGCCCGCCCCTCGTCCGACCGGCGGCGCAGCCAGGTACGGCCGGCCGGGACGAAGAGGAGATGCGCGAGCGCCACCCCGGCGGTGTTCAGGAGGACCGAGTCCACGTCCACGACCTGGCCCGGCACGGCGGTCTGGAGCAGCTCCACGGCGAGGGAGACCAGCGCGCCGGCGGCGGTCGTCCGGGTCAGGGAGGCCCATCCGGAGACACGGAGCCGTCCGTCGGCCATCGGGAGCAGGATCCCGAGCGGGGCGAGGAGCAGCAGGCCCTCGCCGATCAGCCGGGCGGCCTCGGCGGTACCGAGGGCGAGGTCGGCACGGAGGCCGTCGAGCGGCACGATGTTCGGCGCGGTCACCCAGGCGACGTCCCGTGGGCGCAGGCTGATCCAGGCGACGAGCAGCAGATGCGCGAGGACCAGGGCGAACCCTGCCACGCGGACGACCACGGCGGCACTGCCGCCCGAACCTTGACGCTGCACGCCCCCCAAGACGCCCCCGGCGGCGGAATCGGTTCCGCCGAGGGCGACGGACCCCCTTCGGGAGAGCTGCCCGTCCCTCCCCGGAGGAGTGGAAAACCGCCACGGGTGGGGTGTCAGTTCGCCGCCGGGGCCGTCGGCGGGGTGGATTCCGGGCGTTCCCTGAGCTCGGTCGTGCAGCGGTAGCGCTTCGGGGCGTAGCCGCCCGGCCCGCCGAGCAGGACCGTCTGTTCCCCCGCCCCCGCCGAACTCGCCGCGAACGTGCAGACCAGCTGCGACAGGGCCGTCGGCGCCAGGTCCTCCGGCTGGCGGCTGAGCCGCAGCGTGCCCACCGGGTCGCCCCGGTGACCGCCGCCCACCACCAGCGGGCCGCGGACCGCCGTCGTGAACCCGGCCCGCTGCTCGCTCTCCGAGGGCTCGGCCAGCAGCTGCGCGAGCAGCCCCGACGCCGTACGGACCGTGTCGGCGCCCGCCTTCTCCTCCGGCAGCGAGCGCCGGTCCACCGCCTCCAGCTGCGAACCGCAGACCAGGAACACCCGGACCGGCACGCCCTGCACCGCCGAGCCCGTCGTCCCCTCCTGGGTCACGCTGCACGGGACCCGGGACGGGGCCGCGCCCGCGTCCACCGGGACCGACGTGGTCCTGATCCCGCAGCCGCCGGCCAGCGCGGCGAGCGCGACGAGCCCGGCCGTCGTGGCAGTACGCCCCACAGTGCGGCGTCTCACGCTTCCTCCACCTCGCCCTGGCTGCTGCGGGTCTGCACCTCGCGGGTGATCCCCGACGCGTCGAGCGGCAGCCGCAGCACGAACACCGCGCCGTCCACCGCGCCGTCCTCGCCGACCGAGTTGGCGGCGGTGATCGAACCGCCGTGGATCAGCGCGTTCTCCATGGCGATCGACAGGCCGAGCCCGCTGCCCTCGGACCGGGGCCGGGACGCGCTCGCCTTGTAGAAGCGGTCGAAGACGTGCGGCAGCACCTCTTCGGGGATGCCGGGGCCGTGGTCGCGTACGGCGATGACCAGTTCGCCGTCCTCGGTGCGCACCGAGACCCGGACCGGCGAACCGCCGTGCTTGAGCGCGTTCCCGATCAGGTTGGCCAGGATCACGTCGAGCCGGCGCGGATCGAGCGGCGCCACGATGCCGCGCTCGGCGTCGAGATCGACCGCGTCGAGCCACGCGCGCGCGTCGATGCACGCGGTGATCTGGTCGGCGATGTCCACCTCGTCGAGGACGAGCCGCGCGGTGCCCGCGTCGAAGCGGGTCACCTCCATCAGGTTCTCCACCAGGGTGTTGAGGCGGTGGGTCTCGCTGACCACGAGCGCCACCGCCGGGGCGATCATCGGGTCGAGGGAGTCCTGCTCGTCCTCCAGGACCTCCGTGACGGCGGTGAGCGCGGTCAGCGGGGTCCGCAGCTCGTGCGACATGTCGGCGACGAACCGCCGGGAGGACTCCTCGCGGGCGCTCATGTCCGCGACCTTCTTCTGCAGGGACTCGGCCGCGCTGTTGAACGTCCGTGTGAGGTCGGCCAGTTCGTCGGCACCGGTGACCCGGAGCCGGGTGTCGAGCTTGCCCTCGCCGAGCTGCTTGGCGGCCTCGCCGAGCCGGTGCACCGGGCGCAGCACGGTCGTCGCCGCGACCTGCGCGAGCAGCACGGAACCGGCCACGGCGAGCGCGGTCGCGATTCCGAGGGACCAGGCGAGCGAGTTCAGGTCGGCCTTCTCGGCGGCCAGCGACTTGAACATGTAGCCGGCGGGCCCGCCGCCGTCGATCCGCGTCCCGCCGACCAGGTACGGCGTCCCGTTCCGCTCCGTCCGCTGCCAGAACAGGTGGTACGGGTACGGGTTGGCCTCCGTCACCGGCCGTTCGGTGTCCACGGCCTCGCGCAGCGAGCGCGGCACGTCGGCCAGGGTGAAGTCGTCCGGGTCCGAGGCGCCGACGATCGGCTTGCCCGCGTCCCGTTCGCCGAGCAGCAGCACCTGGTAGTTCGCGCTGCCCGTCGCCATCAGCTCGGCCGTCCGCCGCAGGTCCTCCTGCGTGGGCCGCAGCGGCAGCGTCGCCGCCCGGTTCTGCATCTCCTGCCGGAAGTCGTTGAGCGCCCCGTCCTGGGTACGCGTCAGTACCGCCTCACGGTTCAGCCAGTAGGCGATGCCGGAGGCGGCGACGGCCGCGGTGAGGGCGACCAGGGCGAAGACGACGACAAGACGCAGCCGCAGGCTGGAGAGACGCAGCCGCGTGACGATCCCCTTGCTCACGCAGGAACGTCCAGCCGGTAGCCGACCCCGCGCACGGTGCGGATGAGCGTCGGCGAGGACGGCACGTCCTCCACCTTGGCGCGCAGCCGCTGCACACAGGCGTCGACGAGCCGCGAGTCGCCCAGGTAGTCGTGCTCCCACACGAGCCGCAGCAACTGCTGCCGGGAGAGCGCCTGTCCGGGCCGGCGGCTCAGCTCCAGGAGCAGCCGCAGCTCGGTCGGGGTGAGCTGGAGGTCCTCGCCGTTCTTGGTGACCGTCATCGCGGAGCGGTCGATCACCAGCGAGCCGTAGGTCGCCGAGTCCGTCGACTCCCGCTCCCCGCGCCGCAGTACGGCGCGGATCCGGGCGTCGAGGACGCGGCCCTGCACCGGCTTGACGACGTAGTCGTCGGCTCCGGACTCCAGGCCCACGACCACGTCGATGTCGTCGCTGCGCGCGGTCAGCAGGATGATCGGCAACTGGTCCGTGCGGCGGATGCGCCGGCAGACCTCGAAGCCGTCGATGCCGGGCAGCATGACGTCGAGCACGACCAGGTCCGGCCGCTGCTCGCGCAGCAGCTGGAGGCCGTCCTCACCGGTCGCGGCAGTGGCCACCCGGTGGCCCTGCCGTGACAGGGAGAGTTCGAGGGCCGTGCGGATGGCGTCGTCGTCCTCGATCAGCAACAGAAAAGGCACGGGCAACATTCTGTCGCATTCGGCCGTCCGAGTTCGACCGCTGGGAGGCGCGCTTCTGGCCGGGGGGCCTGTGACACGCCTGTGACAGTCGGCGGACAACGCCATGAAGTCCGATGGGCAAGCTTCTTGGCACACGGACCGAAACACACTCCAACCGACGGGGGGCGCCGGATGAACACACTGCACAGCACCACCACAAGCGCAGTAGTCACGCGTCTCCACGACGTCGTACGGAGCACGGAGAAGTCCGGCGCGGTGAACGGGCGGGGGTGCGTTCGCAGCGTCGGGCGTCAGCGCAAGGCGCCGTACATGGTGGCCATTGCTGACGGGGGAGCGGCGTACGGGGAGGTCACGGGGGAGCGCAACTGTTCGGAAGCCGAGTTCACGGCTTACGTCCAGGAGCGTCGTGCCTCCCTGTACGCCACCGCCTACCACCTCACCGGTGACCGGTTCGAGGCCGAGGACCTGCTCCAGAGCGCGCTGTTCTCCACGTACCGCGCCTGGGAGCGGATCAGCGACAAGGCCGCCGTCGGCGGATACCTCCGCCGCACCATGACCAATCTGCACATCAGCGCCTGGCGCCGGCGCAAGCTCAACGAGTACCCGACCGAGGAGCTCCCGGAGACGGTGGGCGAGACGGACGCGATGCGCGGCACGGAGCTGCGCGCGGTGCTGTGGCAGGCACTGGCCCGGCTGCCCGAGCTCCAGCGCACGATGCTGGTGCTGCGCTACTACGAGGGCCGTACCGATCCGGAGATCGCGGAGATCCTGGACATCAGTGTCGGCACGGTGAAGTCGAGCATCTGGCGGTCGCTGCGGCGGCTGCGTGAGGACGAGGTGCTCAGCTTCGGCCGTGACGAGGAGGAGTCCTTCGGCGAGCTGGTGGCCTGAAGGCTGGGGGGAAAGACCCACGGGGGCTACGGGGGAAACGGAGCCGTCGGGGGAGCACGGGGGAACCGTACGGGGGTACGGGGAACGGCGACGCGGGTCGTACGAGCTGGGGGGCTCGTACGGCCCGCGTCGTGTTGTCCGCTCTCAGCTCGCGGCGGGCGTGCGGTGGCGGCCCGCCGCAGCGGCCGCCAGGCGGCCCAGGGCCTCCGGCTTGGCGCAGGGGTGGGCGCCCAGTGCGGACTGGCGGGCGACGATCGCCCGCTCCGCGCGCATCAGCCGCCAGCCGCGACGCAGCAGGAACGGGACCGACTTGCGGCCCTCGCGCAGGTCGCGGGCGAGCCGGCGGCGGAAGGTCGTCGAGGGGCGGCCGCGCAGGCAGAGCGCGTCGGCGAGGACGCCGAGCTCCCGGCAGCGGGCCACGATCTCGGCCGCGAAGATCCCCTCCGCCACGAACAGCGGCGTCCGCCCGATGTCCAGCCGCTCGCGGTCCACCCGGGAGCTGGTGGCGAGGTCGTACACGGGGACGTCGGTCCGGCCGGTCCGGCACAGTTCGACGATCGCGGCGACGGCCACGTCCGCGTCCCAGGACGCCGGGGAGTCCCAGTCGATGTCCGCACTGCCCTGGACGAGAGGGAGGGTCGGGTCGTCGGCCTCCTTGTAGAAGTCGTCGAGGCGCAGCACCGGGAGACCGGTGACGGCGGCGAGGGACGACTTGCCGGAGCCTGAGGGGCCCGCGAGCAGGACGACACGGGTCGGGATCGCTTGGGAACTCACGGGACACCAGTGTGAAGCATTCCCCCGTGCAGGGGACCCCCGAGGAAGCCCGTTGGTATCGAGCATCACACCTCAACTACTGTCGGTGCCCGATCGGCTACCCCGTGAAAAGCTCGGAAGGATCGTCATGGCGCGTCACGCAGAACCCCGGAGCCCCCGTCGCAACGCCCTGCTCGCCGCAGGTCTCACCGTCACGGCGGCGGGTGCGGCGGTGCTCGGCGCCGGTGCGGCGGCGCAGGCCGCGGCCCCCGTGCCGCTGCCCGTCGACTCGCTGACCAGGACGGACACCACCGCGGCCGGTGCGGGTGCGCTGTCCGGCGTCACGCACGGGATCGGCCCGCTGACCCGGCTCCAGCTCGACCCGCTGGCCAACACCGGCGTCGACCCGCTCGACAACGGCCTCGGCACCCAGGTCGCCGACTTCAAGCCGGTGGGCACGAACCTGGTGACCGACCACATCACGAAGGGCGGGGCCGTGGCCGATCTGCCGGTGGCCGGTCCGCTGACGCGGGGGCTGCTTCCGTAGCGGAGCCGGCGTCGGGCCGCAGCGGCGTGTCCCGTACGAGCCAGGCCGCGGCGAAGGCCAGCGCGGCGAGCAGCGCCGTGCCGAGCAGCACCCCGTGCACCCCGCTCGTCACCGCCACCCCCAGGCCCTCCCGTACCGGCTCCGGCAGCCGCAGGGCCTGGGCCGGGGTCAGCCGGGTGTCGGCTCCGTCCAGGCGCGCGGTGAACACCGCGCCGAGGACGGCCACGCCGAGCGAGCCGCCGAGGGTCCGCACGAGGGTGACGGTGCCGCTCGCCGCGCCCATGTCGCGCGGCTCCGCGCCGTACATCGTGACGAGCATCGTGGCCTGCATGAGGAGGCCCATGCCCGCGCCGATGACCACCGTGAGACCGGAGGCGACGGCGACGGGGGTGTCCCCGCCGAGCGGCAGCAGGGCGAGCGCGCCCGCCGTCATCAGCGCGCCTCCGAGGATCGTGTACACCCGGTAGCGGCCGGTACGGGCGATGATCCGTCCCGAGGCGAGCTGTGCGGCGACCATGGCGAGCATCAGCGGGATCAGCAGCAGTCCGCTCGCCGTGGACGACTGCCCGCGGGCGAACTGCAGGTACTGCGGAAGATGGTTCAGGGCGGCGATCATGCCCGCGCCGACGAGGAAGCTCAGGATCTGCGCCAGGGTGAAGTTGCGGGTGCGGAAGAGCCGGGGAGGGATCACGGGCTCCTCGGCCCGCCGCTCGACCCGGACGAACCAGGCGAGCGCCACGACCGCGAGCGCGCCCAGGGCCAGGATCCTGGGTGAGGTCCAGGCGTGCGCGGTGCCCGCCAGGCCGGCGAGCAGGGTCAGCGCGAGCACCCCGGTGGTCAGCAGCAGGGCTCCGGCCCAGTCGACGCGGGCCCGGACGCGCGGGGTCCGTACGCGCAGGGTGAGGGAGACGATCAGGAGGGCGGCGATGCCGACGGGCAGATTGACGTAGAAGGCCCAGCGCCAGTTCAGGTGGTCGGTGAGGAGGCCGCCGAGGAGCGGGCCGCCGGCGAAGGCCACCGGCAGCATCGCCCCGGTGATCGCCTGGACCCGGGGGGCGTCCTTGGGCGACACCAGGGTGCCGATGAGCGCGAAGGCGCCGACCATCAGGCCGCCGGCGCCGATGCCCTGGAGGGCGCGGAAGGCGATGAGCTGGCCCATGCTCTGCGCCAGGCCGGAGAGGACCGACCCGGCGAGGAAGACGCCGACGGCGGAGAGATAGCCGCCCTTGCGGCCGTGGAGGTCGCCGAGCTTGCCCCAGAGCGGGGTGGTGACGGCGGCGGTGAGGAGATAGGCGGTGACGACCCAGGACAGCCGGTCGAGGCCGCCCAGTTCGCCCGCGATGGTGGGGAGCGCGGTGCCGACGATCGTGCCGTCGAGGGTCGCGAGGACGATGCCGAGCATGAGTCCGGTGATGCCCAGGTAGGGGATGCGGGTCTCCCGCGGAGGTGTCTGAGCGGTCGTCATGGCTCAGGCCTCGTAGGGCTTGTGCGCGCGGGCGGCGCGCAGTGCCTCGCCCCACCAGGTGAGCCGGTCGAGCAGGGTCTTGGCGGCGGCGTCGACCGAGGGGTCGACGGCGCGGCCCTCCGCGTCGAACTGGGCCCAGACGCCCTGGAGTCCGATGGCCTCGCGGACGGTGACCGCGTGCAGCTCGGCGAAGACGCCGCGCAGGTGCTCGACGGCGCGCAGGCCGCCGGAGAAGCCGCCGTAGGAGACGAACCCGACGGGCTTGGCGTGCCATTCGGGGTTGTGCCAGTCGATCGCGTTCTTCAGGGAGGCGGGGTAGCTGTGGTTGTACTCGGGGGTCACCACGACGAAGGCGTCGGCGGCGGCCAGGCGGGGGGACATGGCGGCGAGCGCGGCACGGTCCTCCGCGCGGCCGGGGGCCTGGCCGAGCTGCGGGAAGACCGTGGGCAGCGGGGTCTCGGCGAGGTCGATCAGGTCGGTGGTGAACTCCGGGCGCGCGGCGGCGTGGGTGAGGAGCCAGTTCGCGACGGTGGGGCCGAGGCGGCCGTCGCGGGTCGAGCCCTGGATCACGGCGAGGTGGAGCGGAGCGGTCATGGGTTCCCCCTGGAACGGTGATGTGTACGACGTATACCGACGGGTGTACAACGTACACGTCGGTGTGTACGGCGTCCACAAGGCATACGCTGTACGCGAGAGAAGGAGGCCCCAGTGGCGAAGAAGGAAGAGACCGACGACGTCTCGCTGTGGGAGCGGCTGGACCGGCCCGCGGCCGCACCACGGGCGTCCCTCACCCCGGGACGGATCGCCGAGGTCGCGATCGGCATCGCCGACCGCGAGGGCTTCGCCGCCGTGACCATGCGGAAGGTCGCCGCCGAACTGGGCGTCGCGCCGATGGCCGCGTACCGGCACGTCGACGGCAAGGACGAGCTCTGGGCGCTCATGATCGACCGGGTGTCCGGCGAGCTGGAGCCGGCGGCCGAGGTGTCGGGCTGGCGCGAGACGCTCAGCGCGTACGCGCTGCGGACCCGGGAGATGATGCTGCGCCACCCCTGGCTGGCCCACATGCCGGCCCCGCTCTTCGCCCTCACCCCGAACCGGATGGCGGCGGCCGAACGCCAGCTGGCCTCCCTCGACGGGCTCGGCCTCGACGTCGACACGATGATGGCCGCGTTCCGGGCGGTCAACGCGTACGTCCACGGGGCCACCCAGTCGGAGGCCGCACTGCGCCAGTACATGGCGGAACAGGGCTGGCAGAGCGCCGACGAGACCCGGCGGGGGCTCGCGCCGCAGATGTCGTACCTGATGGAGACCGGGCGCTACCCGACCTACCGGCGCTACACGCGAGGCGCGGCCCGCAAGGACGACGCGGCCTGGCAGTTCGAGACGGGGCTCGACTGCGTCCTCGACGGCGTCGCCGGGCTGGTGGAGCGGGGCACCTCCGGCCGGGCATGAGAAACGGCCCCCGGGATCACCCGGGGGCCGTCCGTCCCGCCGCTAGTACGAGGAACCCGAGGCGCCCAGCGAACCCGTCGGGTGCCAGACCGTCTTCGTCTCCAGGAACGCGGTCATGCGGTCCGTGCCCGGCGACTCGTGGAAGTCCTCGGTACGGGGGCGCAGCACGCGCTTCAGGTTGTCCGCCGCCGCGATCTCCAGGTCGCGGGCCAGGTCGCCCTCGGTCGCGCCCGTCAGGTCGATCGCGTTGACGTCCTGGTGGGCCGCCAGGTGCGGGCCCATCTCGGAGGCCTTGCCCGAGAGGATGTTGACCACACCGCCCGGGAGGTCGGAGGTGGCCAGGACCTCGCCCAGGGAGAGTGCCGGGAGCGGGGACGTCTCCGAGGCGATGACGACCGCCGTGTTGCCCGTGGCGATCACCGGGGCGATCACCGAGACCAGGCCCAGGAACGAGGAGTCCTGGGGCGCGAGGACCGTGACGACACCGGTCGGCTCGGGCGTGGAGAGGTTGAAGTACGGGCCCGCGACCGGGTTCGCACCGCCCACGACCTGGGCGATCTTGTCCGTCCAGCCCGCGTACCAGACCCAGCGGTCGATCGCCGCGTCGACGACCACGGCCGCCTTCGACTTCGACAGGCCCTCCGCCTCCGCGACCTCGCGGACGAACTGGTCCCGGCGCCCCTCCAGCATCTCGGCGACGCGGTAGAGGATCTGGCCGCGGTTGTACGCGGTCGCGCCCGCCCAGCCGCCGAACGCCTTGCGGGCGGCGACGACCGCGTCACGCGCGTCCTTGCGGGAGGAGAGCGGGGCGTTCGCCAGCCACTTGCCCTTCGAGTCCGTCACCTCGTACACCCGGCCGCTCTCGGAGCGGGGGAACTTGCCCCCGACGTACAGCTTGTAGGTCTTGAAGACGCCAAGACGGGTCACGTCAGACATCGAGGTAGGCCTCCAGACCGTGACGGCCGCCCTCGCGGCCGAAGCCCGACTCCTTGTAACCGCCGAACGGCGAGGTCGGGTCGAACTTGTTGAACGTGTTGGCCCAGACGACACCGGCGCGGAGCTTGCCGGCGACCGCCAGGATGCGGGAGCCCTTCTCCGACCAGATGCCGGCGGACAGGCCGTACTGGCTGTTGTTGGCCTTCGCGACGGCCTCGTCGGGCGTACGGAAGGTCAGTACCGACAGGACCGGGCCGAAGATCTCGTCGCGGGCGACCGTGTGCGCCTGCGTGACGTTCGTGAAGAGCGTCGGGGCGAACCAGTAGCCGGCCTCGGGGATGTCGCAGGCCGCGGTCCAGCGCTCGGCGCCCTCCGCCTCGCCCTGCTCCACCAGCGAGGTGATCCGCGCCAGCTGCTCCGAGGAGTTGATGGCGCCGATGTCGGTGTTCTTGTCCAGCGGGTCGCCCAGGCGGAGCGTGCTCAGACGGCGCTTCAGGCTGTCCAGCAGCTCGTCCTGGACCGACTCCTGGACGAGGAGGCGCGAGCCCGCGCAGCAGACCTGGCCCTGGTTGAAGAAGATGCCGTTGACGATGCCCTCGACGGCCTGGTCGATGGGGGCGTCGTCGAAGACGATGTTCGCGCCCTTGCCGCCCAGCTCCAGCGTGACCTTCTTGTCCGTGCCCGCGATCGACCGGGCGATGGCCTTGCCGACCGCGGTCGAACCGGTGAACGCCACCTTGTTCACGTCCGGGTGCGCGACCAGCGCGGCACCCGTCTCCCCGTACCCGGGAAGGATGTTGACGACGCCCTTCGGCAGCCCGGCCTGGCGGCAGATGTCCGCGAAGAACAGGGCGGTCAGCGGGGTCGTCTCGGCCGGCTTCAGGACGACCGTGTTGCCGGTCGCGAGCGCCGGGGCGATCTTCCACGCCAGCATGAGCAGCGGGAAGTTCCACGGGATGACCTGACCGGCGACGCCCAGCGGCTTCGGGTTCGCCCCGTAGCCCGCGTGGTCGAGCTTGTCGGCCCAGCCCGCGTAGTAGAAGAAGTGCGCGGCGACCAGCGGGAGGTCCGCGTCGCGCGTCTCCTTGATCGGCTTGCCGTTGTCCAGGGTCTCCAGGACGGCCAGCTCACGGCTGCGCTCCTGGATGATCCGGGCGATGCGGAAGAGGTACTTGGCGCGCTCGGAGCCGGGCAGCGCCGACCACTTCTCGAACGCCTTGCGGGCCGCCTTCACCGCGCGGTCGACGTCCTCGGCGCCCGCCTGGGCGATCTCGGAGAGGACCTCCTCGGTGGCCGGGGAGACGGTCTTGAAGACCTTGCCGTCGGCCGCCTCGACGAACTCGCCGTCGATGAAGAGGCCGTAGTTCGGGGCGATGTCGACGACGGACCGGGACTCGGGCGCCGGTGCGTACTCGAATGCAGATGCCATGTTGATCAGTCCACCGTCACGTAATCGGGGCCGGAGTAACGGCCGGTCGCCAGCTTCTGGCGCTGCATCAGCAGGTCGTTGAGCAGGCTGGAGGCGCCGAAGCGGAACCAGTGGTTGTCCAGCCAGTCCTCACCCACGGTCTCGTTGACGAGAACCAGGAACTTGATCGCTTCCTTGGTGTTGCGGATGCCGCCGGCCGGCTTCACACCGATCTGCACGCCGGTCTGGGCGCGGAAGTCGCGCACGGCCTCCAGCATGAGCAGGGTGTTGGCCGGGGTGGCGTTGACCGCGACCTTGCCGGTCGAGGTCTTGATGAAGTCCGCGCCGGCCATCATGCCGAGCCAGGAGGCACGGCGGATGTTGTCGTACGTGGACAGCTCGCCGGTCTCGAAGATCACCTTGAGGCGGGCGCGGTCGCCGCACTCCGCCTTGATCGCGGCGATCTGCTCGAAGACCTGGAGGTAGTGGCCTGCGAGGAAGGCGCCACGGTCGATGACCATGTCGATCTCGTCGGCGCCCGCGGCGATGGCGTCCGCCGTGTCGGCGAGCTTCACGGGGAGCGCGGCGCGGCCGGCCGGGAAGGCCGTGGCGACCGAGGCGACCTTGACGCCCGAGCCCGCGAGGGTGGCCTTGGCGGTGGCCACCATGTCCGGATAGACGCAGACGGCGGCGGTCGTCGGGGTCGTGCGGTCGGTCGGATCGGGACGGACGGCCTTGGCGGCGAGCGCCCGGACCTTGCCCGGGGTGTCCGCGCCTTCGAGTGTCGTCAGGTCGATCATGGAAATGGCCAGGTCGATGGCGTACGCCTTGGACGTGGTCTTGATCGAGCGGGTGCCGAGGGACGCGGCGCGCGCCTCCAGGCCGACGGCGTCGACGCCGGGCAGCCCGTGGAGGAAGCGGCGCAGCGCACCGTCGGACGCGGTCACGTCGGCGAATGCGGATGCTGCGGATGCAGTGGTGGGCATGGTCACCAGTCGAGCATATCTACGCGCGTAGCGACCTGTACAGGGGACAGGCTCCGCAGAGCCCGAGGTCACAGGCGGGCGGTCGGCGTGGTGGCGGGCGCCGGGCGGGGGAGTGAGGCCCGTCACAGGCCCGTGACATGGAGCGGACGAGTCCTGAATACAAGATCAATAGATTCTTGTTCAGCAGCCGGCCGGACCTCACCGGACATCAGTCGGACCGAGAAAAAGCGGCATGCGGCTCTCCCATCCACCTGCCTGATCTCCAGGAGTCGTTATGCGCACCGCCCTTCGCACCGCCATCGCCACCGCCCTCGCCGCGGGCGTCGCGATCACCGCCCCGGCGCTCACCGCCGGAGCCGCTTTCGCGGCCGACGCGACCCCGGCGCCGAAGGCCACCGCAGCCGCGGCCCCGGCGGACGCTCCGCTGCGCACCGTCCAGCTGGCCGGCGGACTGACGGCCGAGGTGTACGCCAAGGGTGACCAGCACCCGTACTACACCGCGACCGTCACCAAGGGCGGCCGGACGCTCGGTGAGCTGAAGGCCGGTGCCGGCTACGGAGGGAAGGACACCGGGGTCTTCGCCGGTTACACGGTGACCCTCGACGCCGAGGGCAAGGTGACCGCGACCGCGGTCGACGCCCCGAAGGGCACCCTCGTCCGCACCGAGACCCTCATGACCGGAACGATCGCCAAGATCTACAAGGTCAAGGACCAGAACTACCGCGCAGAGCTGTTCCGCGAGGGCCACCCGGTCGGTGTCCTGGAGGCGATCACCCGCTCCGCGGCCGGCCAGGACAACGGCGAGTTCTTCGTCCTCAACCCGGACGGCACCACCCACAACTGGGCCGGCAACATCGCGGGCCCCAAGCCCGGCACCTACCGGCTCGCCGACGGGACCGTCCTCCAGCTCGACAAGAAGGACGGCCGCTTCGGCCTCCAGCTGATCGAGAACGGCGAGGGCCGCGGCTACACCTACGTGACCGGTGTCCGCTCCGTCTGGACCTTCGGCAGGGCCGTCGTCGTCCTGGAGCAGGACGGCCGGTTCGCCGCGTACATCCCCGGAGCGTCGAAGCAGGGCGCGCCGCGTCTCGTGGACACCGCCCCGGCCCCCGCGCCCACCACCGGCCCCGTCGTCACCATCGGCGAGTGCGCGGTCCGGCAGGACGTCCCCTCCGTCTTCGCGCTGCTGACCGTGACCCTCACCAACGACCTGGAGAAGGGCCCGAAGGCCGTCCTCAAGGACGAGGCCGGCAAGCCGATCCTGACCGTCGACCGCGCCCACTCCGCCGACACGGGGGCGGGCATCATGATCAAGGGCGCGAACACCTCCACCCCGCAGCTCGGCCAGCGGACACAGGGCGGCGACACCCCGTACCTCTGGACCGCGTTCCCGAAACTGCCCAAGGGCTGCGAGAAGGAGTCCGGCACGTCCACCCCGGCGCCGTCGGCCACCACCCCGGCCCCCGCGGGCAACACCGGCACCACCACGAACACGGGCCAGACCACCGTCGTCCCGAAGGGCGGCGTCGCCGCGGGTGCCGAGCTCGGCACCGAGGGCGCGGACACCGCGCTGCTCGCGGCCGGTGCCGGTGCGGCCTCGCTCGCCGCGGCCGGACTCGGCTTCGTCGTCCTGCGCCGCCGCTCCGCCGCCCACGTCTGATCCGCGTCCGGACGGGATCGCCCTACCCGCACGATCCGCCCTGCCCGCACTAATGGCGTCACCCGCACGACCCGCATCACCCGCACCATCGGCACTGTCAGCACCACCCCGTCTCCCCGCCCCTTGACCCGAGCGGGAGTCACACCCCACCCCCGGCCGGTCGCCGCGTCCCGCGCGGCGGCCGGCCGGACCCGTCCGCCGCCTCCCGTCCGCCCGGAGCCCGCCCGTGAACCGCCGCCCCCGCCCCGCCCGTACCGCCGCCCCGGTCCTCCTCCTCGCCGTCCTCGCCGCGCTCACCGGCTGCTCGGCCGGGGGCGGCCCGCAGGCCGTGACCCCGCCCGCCCGGATCTCCGGGGCCACCGCCGCCCCCACGCCTGCCGCGCCGCCCGTGAAGCCGCTCGCCCGTTCCCTGCCCGTCCGGGTCCAGGTCCCCGCCGCCGGCGTCGACACCGGCCCCACCGGGCCCGTCCTGGAGCTCGGGCTGGGCGCGGACGGCACCGTCGAGGTGCCCTCGGTCGCCGATGCCGAGCGGATCGGCTGCTACGACAAGGGCGTCACGCCCGGCCAGACCGGCCCCGCCGTCCTCATCGGGCACTTCGACACCGCCCGCGGCCCCGCCGTGCTCAAGAACGTCTCCAAGGTCCGCGTCGGCGACGAGATCACCGTGACCCGCGCCGACGGCACCACC
The DNA here is from genome assembly GCF_036226665.1 of Streptomyces sp. NBC_00691. NCBI lineage: Bacteria > Bacillati > Actinomycetota > Actinomycetes > Kitasatosporales > Streptomycetaceae > Streptomyces > Streptomyces sp. NBC_00691. Next base: position 5,021,579 of record NZ_CP109007.1, read on the forward strand.
GCGGTCTTCCGGGTCAGGGAGCTGGAGCAGGTAGACAAGGACACGTTCCCGACGGCCAAGGTGTACGGCGACACCGACCGCCCCGAGCTGCGCCTCATCACCTGCGGCGGCGAGCTGGCCGACGGCCACCGCCCCGACAACATCATTCTGTACGCGGATCTCGCGGCCACGCGGGCCGCCTGAGCCCCCACCGGCCCACTGAGGCACAATCGGCCCCATGACGACCCCCGAGCCGACCCCCGAGCCCAGCCACGAGCCGAGCCGCGAGTCGACCCCCGAGCAGCCGTCCGCCGGGAAGCAGCCCGCCGGGAAGAAGCCCGCGGGGCGGAAGCCCGCCGGGCAGGAGTCCGCGGCGCAGGAGTCCCCCGACCGTGTCTTCCGGTCGCCGCTCGGGATCGCGAGCGGGGTGTTCCTGCTCGTCCTCGCGGCGCTGTTCGCCGGTGACGTGCTGTTCCGCGGCGAGGGCCGGTCGCCCTGGCTCGCGCTCGCGGGCCTCCTCCTCGCCGTGCCGATGATCGTCGCGTTCACGATCCGGCCCGCCGTGTACGCCAACGACGACCGGCTGCGGATCCGCAACCCGTTCCGGTCGATCACACTGCCCTGGTCGACGGTCGCCGACGTCCGGGCCGGCTACTCCAGCGAGGTCTTCACCCAGGACGGCGCCAAGTACCAGCTGTGGGCCGTCCCCGTCTCGCTGCGCCAGCGCAAGAAGGCGGCCCGCCGCGCCTCCCGCGCCTCCCAGGACGACCCGCACGGCCGTACCTCGGTCACCGCCGACGTACGGGACAGCGCGTCGCGCACCGCGCCCACCGACCAGACCGTCGCCGATCTGCGCGAGCTCGCCGAGCGCCGTGCGGGCACGCCGGGCGCGCGGGGCGAGGCGCGGGTGCGCTGGGCGTACGAGATCGTCGGCCCCGCGGTGGCCGGACTGCTGCTCCTGGTGATCCTGCTCGCCACGGGCTGACCGCCGACGAGCGGGACTCCGGCGAAGGCGTCGTCGCGTACGTCCTCTTCGTCGTCGCCTTCACGCTCTGGGAGGGCCGCAGGGCCCTCGTCCACCTCAACTTCTTCGCCGAGGACATGAGCCTGGCGGGACCCTGAGCGGCGGCGCCTTCACCCGGCCCGTCGACACGGGGGCCGACGCGCTGTCGCTCCAGGAGGGTCTCCGGCGGTTCCTCCCCGAAGGCCCGCTGGACGGCCGCTACGAGCTGCGCCTCTACTGCCGCACCGCGGTCGGCGCCGAAGCGGAGGACTACTTCTCCACGATGGTCCAGGTCACCGGTGACACCTGGGCCCCGGTCGCGCAGAAGGCGACGCTGATGGAGGTCGTGTCCGACCCCGGCACCGCCGTCGCCGGCCGGCCGGCCCGGATCATCGCCGACCTCCAGCCCAAGGTCCGCCGAGGCCGCTGCGCCCCGGCTGGATCACCGCCGTGCCGGTCCTCGTCGCCCTCGGTGTCCTCGTCTCCGGCGAGCTGACCCGGCTCCTGCCCAACCTCCTCTGACCGCTGTGGAGTTCACACCGTGACCGATCTCGCCGACACCGTCACCCTGCAGCCCGTGCCGGAGGGCGGCACGACGATCGGCATGGTCTTCCAGAAGCCCAACCCGTTCCCCGCGATGTCCCTGTACGAGAACGTCCTCGCCGGACTGAAGCTCGGCGGCATCCGGGCCGGCAAGGAGGCCAAGGACGACCTCGTCGGGGAGTGCCTGACCCGGGCCGGCCTCTGGAACGAGGTCAGGGACCGGCTGCGGCAGCCCGGCGGCGCGCTCTCCGGCGGCCAGCAGCAGCGCCTCTGCATCGCGCGCTCGCTCGCCGTCCGCCCCCGCGTCCTGCTGATCGGCTCCCCGGCGGACCCGCGCACCGCCGACTACGTCAACGGCCGCTTCGGCTGACGGGCCCGGAGACCCGCTCCGGGCGCACGCCCCCGGCGTGCGGGACTCGTGAGGCGTCAGGTGCCGCACGGGTTTCACCCGGACGGCCGAAGGGCCGGTACGGAATCTCCGTACCGGCCCTTCGCGCGTGTCCGTCGCGGTGGATCAGAGACCGGCCGCCGCCGACAGGTCCCGCTTGATCGCCACCAGCACCTCGTTGGCGGTGGTCCGCGCCGGGGCGAGGTCGACCGCCGCGGCGACCGGCACCACGACCTCCAGGTAGCACTTGAGCTTGGGCTCCGTGCCGCTCGGGCGGACGATCACCCGGGCCTTGTAGTCGCCCTCCAGGTGGTAGCGCAGCCCGTCCGTCGGGGGCAGCGACTCGGTGCCCTTCGTCAGGTCCTCCGCCGACACCACCGTCAGACCGGCGAGCGAGACCGGCGGCCGTTCGCGCAGCGCCGCCATGGCGTTCGCGATGACGCTCAGGTCCTCGACCCGCACCGACAGCTGGTCCGTGGCGTGCAGCCCGTGCGCGACCGCCAGGTCGTCGAGGAGGTCGGTCAGCGTCCGGCCCTGCTCCTTGAGGACCGAGGCCAGCTCGGTCACGAGCAGCGCCGCCGTGATGCCGTCCTTGTCGCGGACGCCCTCGGGGTCGACGCAGTAGCCGAGCGCCTCCTCGTAGCCGTACCGCAGGCCCTCGACGCGGGCGATCCACTTGAAGCCGGTCAGCGTCTCCTCGTAGCCGACGCCCGCGGCTTCCGCGATCCGGCCGAGCAGCGAGGACGACACGATCGACTCGGCGAACACGCCCGTGGCGCCCTTGGCCACCAGGTGCGCGGCGAGCAGCGCGCCCACCTCGTCGCCGCGCAGCATCCGCCAGCCGCCCACGACGGTCGCGTCGGGCACGGCCACGGCGCAGCGGTCGGCGTCCGGGTCGTTGGCGATGATCAGGTCGGGGTCCACGGCCCGGGCCGCCTCGAAGGCGAGGTCCATGGCACCCGGCTCCTCCGGGTTCGGGAACGCGACCGTCGGGAACGCCGGGTCGGGCTCGGCCTGCGCGGCGACGAGAGCGGGCGGCGGGAAGCCGGCCCGGGCGAAGGCGGCCGTCAGGACGTCCTTGCCGACGCCGTGCATGGCCGTGTAGACGGTCCGCGCGGTGCGGGGGGACCCGGAGGTCAGGACGGCGTCCGTACGCTCCAGGTAGGCGTTCAGGACCTCGTCGCCGAGGGTCTCCCAGCCGGTCTCCGGGCGGGGCACGTCGTGCAGCGAGCGGATCGCGTCGATCTCGGCGGCGATCTCCGCGTCGGCGGGCGGCACGATCTGCGAGCCGTCGCCCAGGTAGACCTTGTAGCCGTTGTCGCGCGGCGGGTTGTGGCTCGCGGTCACCTCGACACCGGCGACGGCGCCCAGATGCCTTATGGCGTACGCGAGCACGGGCGTGGGCAGCGGGCGGGGGAGGAGCGCGGCGCGCAGCCCGGCGCCGGTCATCACGGCGGCGGTGTCGCGCGCGAAGTCGGCCGACTTGTAGCGGGCGTCGTAGCCGATGACGACGAGACCGCCTTCCTGGCCCTTCGCCCTGAGGTACGCGGCGAGGCCGGCGGCGGCGCGGACGACGACCGAGCGGTTCATCCGCATGGGCCCGGCGCCCAGCTCACCGCGGAGGCCTGCGGTGCCGAACTGGAGGGTGCCGGCGAAACGGGCGGCGAGCTCGTCGGTCGTGCCGGCGTCGATGAGCTTCGCGAGTTCCTCGCGGGTCTCACTGTCGGGGTCCTCGGCGAGCCAGGCCTTGGCCCGGGCGAGGAGGTCGTCGTCCTGCGTCACGGTGTGCCTTTCGGAGGGCGGGGGCGGGGCGGGTGGTGCGGGGCGGGGTGGCGGTGGGGCCGCTGCGCGGAGCCTTCCCCCACCCCGCCCCTTCCCGAAACCGGGGCTCCGACCCGGACGCCGCGCCTCACACGCCGGTGGGGCTGGATTCTCGGCCGGTCCGGCGTCTGGGGACGCGCCCGGAGGGCGTACCGGGGTCCGGGGGCCTGCCCCCGGTCTCGGGAAGGGGCGGGGTGGGGAAGAAGCCCCGCGCGGCGGCCCGCCCCCACCCCGCTGCAAGGGGTCAGATCCGGTCGAGGACCCGCGTCAGCAGCTCGCCCATCCGCGCCGCCGAGTCACGCCCCGCCTGCAGCACTTCCTCGTGGTTCAGCGGCTCGCCCGAGAGCCCCGCCGCCAGGTTGGTGACCAGGGAGATGCCGAGGACCTCCGCACCCGCCTCGCGGGCGGCGATGGCCTCGAGGACGGTGGACATGCCGACCAGGTCGCCGCCGAGCACCCGGACCATGTTGATCTCGGCCGGGGTCTCGTAGTGCGGGCCGGGGAACTGCACGTAGACGCCCTCTTCGAGGGTCTCGTCGACCTCCTTGCACAGCGCGCGCAGCCGCGGCGAGTACAGGTCGGTGAGGTCGACGAAGTTCGCGCCGACGATCGGGGAGGCGGCCGTCAGGTTGAGGTGGTCGCTGATGAGGACGGGCTGGCCGGGGCGCATGCCCTCGCGCAGGCCGCCGCAGCCGTTGGTCAGGATGACCGTCTTGCAGCCGGCGGCGACCGCGGTGCGGACGCCGTGGGCGACGGAGGCGACGCCGCGGCCCTCGTAGAAGTGGGTGCGGCCGAGGAAGACCAGGGCGCGCTTCTCGCCGATCTTGTACGAGCGGACCTTTCCGCCGTGGCCCTCGACGGCGGGCGGCGGGAAGCCGGGCAGGTCGGTCACCGGGAACTCGGCCTCGGGGGCACCGAGGGCGTCGACGGCGGGCGCCCAGCCCGAGCCCATGACCAGGGCGACGTCGTGGTTCTCGACTCCGGTCAGCTCGCGAAGACGTGCGGCAGCGGCCTCGGCGGCCTCGTACGGGGTGGCAGTTGCGTTCACTGACTCTCTCGCCTCGGGGAGGGGGGTCCGAGGCTGGCCCCGGACGGATTTGATACGCGCAGAAGCGTAGCCGGAGTTTGCCTACGCGCGTAGATGACGATGCCGACGGACATGCGATCGTTGTCTTGTCGTTTCCGACGAATGGACTGGGGAGGAGTCACCTTCGCCTCTCGGTGGTTCCCACACCCCCGGCCGGCTCCGCCCGGCCTTCAGCAGGGGCGCTTGCGCAACTCCATCACGTAGTCGTGCGGCGCGCCCGCCGACTCGGCCGCGTCGGCCACCTCGCCCAGGTACCGCGCCGAGGGCAGCCCGCCCTCGTAGGCGTTGAGCACGTAGACCCAGGCCGGCTCCTCGCCGTCCAGGGTGTGCACCCGGACCCGCATCCGGCGGTAGATGTCGAGGCCGACGCCCTCCCAGCGGTCCATCGACTCCTCGTCCATCGGCGCGATGTCGTACAGCGCCACGAAGACCTGGGAGCGCGGGGCCTCCACGATCGTCGCCAGAGCGCCGTCCCAGCCCATCTGCTCGCCGCCGAAGGTGAGCCGCCAGCCGCTGAGCCAGCCGGTGCCGCGCAGGGGGGAGTGCGGTGCGCGGCGGCTCATCAGCCGCGCGTCGAGGTTGCCGGCGAAAGCGGCGTAGAGCGACATGGGACCGAGGGTACGGGAGGGGGCGGGGTGTCCGGAGAACGCCGAGGTGGGGACAGCGGGGTACGTCCTGGGGGCGCGCGCACCCCTTCGGAGGCCCCGGCGTGAGGCCGCGCCGGGCGTGCGGGAGAATGGGGTACGCACTTGAAGCGTGCGGGACAATGGCGTACGCACTGCATCCCAGCGGGGGGACCCCCCGGCAGAACGAGAGCGCGAGGCGTAGATCCCAGTGACCCGGATCGTGATCATCGGCGGCGGACCCGGCGGATACGAGGCGGCCCTGGTGGGCGCCCAACTCGGCGCGGAGGTGACCGTCGTCGACTGCGACGGCCTCGGCGGCGCGTCCGTCCTGACCGACTGCGTCCCCTCCAAGACCCTGATCGCCACCGCCGAGGTGATGACCACCTTCGACTCCTCGTACGAGGAGCTGGGCATCATCGTCGCGGACGACACCCCGCACGTGGAGCAGGCCGCCCGCGTCGTGGGCGTGGACCTCGGCAAGGTCAACCGACGGGTCAAGCGCCTCGCGCTCGCCCAGTCGCACGACATCACCGCCTCCGTCACCCGGGCCGGGGCCCGGGTGCTGCGCGGCCGCGGCCGGCTCTCCGGCCGGCAGGCGATGGACGGATCGCGCCAGGTGATCGTCACGGCCGCGGACGGCACGGAGGAGACGCTGACCGCGGACGCCGTGCTGATCGCGACCGGCGGCCACCCGCGCGAGGTCCCGGACGCCAAGCCCGACGGCGAGCGCATCCTGAACTGGACGCAGGTCTACGACCTCAAGGAGCTTCCCGAAGAGCTCATCGTGGTCGGTTCCGGTGTGACGGGTGCCGAGTTCGCCGGCGCCTACCAGGCCCTCGGCTCCCGGGTCACCCTGGTCTCCTCCCGCGACCGCGTGCTGCCGGGCGAGGACCCGGACGCCGCCGCCGTCCTGGAGGACGTGTTCCGCCGCCGCGGCATGAACGTCATGGCCCGCTCCCGTGCCGAGTCCGCCAAGCGGGTCGGCGACCGGGTCGAGGTCACCCTCGCGGACGGCCGGGTCATCTCCGGCACGCACTGTCTGATGGCGGTCGGCGCGATCCCTAACTCGGCCGGAATGGGGCTGGAGGAGGCGGGGGTCAAACTGAAGGACTCCGGTCACATCTGGACCGACAAGGTCTCCCGTACGACCGCCCCCGGCGTGTACGCGGCGGGCGACGTGACCGGTGTCTTCGCGCTCGCCTCGGTGGCCGCGATGCAGGGCCGTATCGCGATGTACCACTTCCTCGGCGACGCGGTGGCCCCGCTCAACCTGAAGACGGTCTCCTCGAACGTCTTCACCGACCCCGAGATCGCCACCGTCGGCTACACGCAGGCCGACGTGGACGCGGGCAAGATCGACGCCAAGGTCGTCAAGCTGCCGCTGCTGCGCAACCCGCGCGCGAAGATGCAGGGCATCCGGGACGGCTTCGTGAAGATCTTCTGCCGTCCGGGCACCGGCATCGTGGTCGGCGGCTGTGTCGTCGCGCCGAAGGCGAGCGAGCTGATCCATCCGATCTCGATCGCGGTCGACAACAATCTGACGGTCGAACAGATCGCAAATGCTTTCACCGTGTACCCCTCCCTGTCGGGTTCGATCGCGGAAGTGGCACGGCAGTTGCACACCCGTAAGTCCGCGGGCGAGGTCTGACATCTCTCCGGGCGGCCCTCCGGTGAACCGCTCCCGCCTGCGGGAACGGTTCACCGACTCGGACAACCCCCGGCAAGGAGGGGCATAGCCCTGGCGCACGGCGGATCAACGGCGGGGTCTCCCATACCACTTGGAGGCCCCGTCTGTGTGCATCTTCTGCAATTCGGCGCATAGTGCTGAAAACTATCGGCCGGTCACGTTACTGTCAGTTTCGTGTTCGCTGCAGAACGTCGCCAGTTGATCCTCGAAATGGTGCGAGCCAATGGGGCCGTGTCGCTCCGCGAGCTCGCCCGCGTCGTCCAGACCTCTGAGGTGACCGTACGGAGAGACGTACGGGCCCTTGAGGCAGAAGGACTCCTCGACCGCCGGCACGGCGGTGCGGTGTTGCCGGGCGGATTCACGCGAGAATCCGGCTTCCCGCAGAAATCCCATCTCGCGACCGCGGAGAAGACGGCCATCGCCGACGTCGCCGCGAGCCTCGTCGAAGAAGGCGAGGCCATCGTCGTCGGCGCCGGGACGACCACGCAGGAGCTGGCCCGCCGGCTCGCCCGCGTGCCCGGTCTGACCGTGGTCACCAACTCGCTCCTGGTCGCCCAGGCCCTCGCCCACGCCAACCGGGTCGAGGTCGTCATGACCGGCGGCACCCTGCGCGGCTCCAACTACGCCCTGGTGGGCAGTGGTGCCGAGCAGTCCCTCCAGGGGCTCCGGGTCTCCCGTGCCTTCCTCTCCGGAAGCGGGCTCACCGCCGAGCGCGGCCTCTCCACGTCCAACATGCTCTCCGCGAGCGTGGACCGGGCGCTCGTCCAGGCGGCGGCCGAGGTCGTGGTCCTCGCCGACCACACCAAGCTCGGCTCCGACACCATGTTCCAGACGGTGCCCACGGACGTCATCACCCGTCTGGTGACCGACGAGCCGCCCGCCCACGACGACCGGGCCGCCACCGAGCTCCAGGCCCTCGCCGACCAGGGTGTGCAGATCGCCGTCGCCGGTACGGGAGCCGCCGGTGGCCCCGCCGGCGGTGACCAGGTCCCCCCGGGCGCCCGGCCCCGCCGTGACATGCCCCTCCCGGTGCAGCGCGGCCGGATGGCGGCGGGCCAGTTCCGGGGCCCGGGCGGAGGGATGGCCGCCGAGACGCTGGAGCGCACCGCGCGCGTCGCGGACATGCGGCGCCGCTGAGCCGGGGGACCCTCCCCCAGGGGTCCCGCGCTCCGCCGAACCTTCCCCGCCGCGACGGCGGCCTTCATCTCAGCCCTTGATGCCCCGAAGCGTCAGCGCGAGCAGGCGGTCCGCCAATTCCGCGTCCTCCGGGCACTGTTCCGCCGCCAGCGCGATCGCGTTGGTCAGCTGCATCAGGTCGCCGATCGACACGTCGGCACGCACCTGACCCGCCTCCCTGGCGCGCCCGAGCAGCCGCTCACCCGCCGCCCGCAGCGGCTCGCTGCACTGGGCGAGCGCCGAACTCCGGTCGTACGAGGCGGACATCAGCGCGTGCGCGAGACCCCGGTACTCGCCGGCGTGGGCGATCAGCGCCCGCAGCCACTCCACGAGCGCCCGGCAGGGCTCCTCGGCCTCGGCCAGTTCTCCCGAGCGGTGCAGCAGTTCCGCGAGTGCCTCCTGGAAGACCGCGCTGAGCAGCTCGGCCCGGGTGGGGAAGTGGCGGTAGAGGGTGCCGATGCCCACGCCCGCGCGCCGCGCTATCTCCTCGAGGGGCGCGTCGGCGCCCTGTTCGGCGAAGGTGGCGCGGGCCTCGGTGAGCAGCCGCTCGTGATTGCGTCGTGCGTCGGCTCGCATGGCTGGTGGATCGCCCTCCCCTCGACGAAGGGCCCGCAGGCGGCTGCCTGCGGGCCCTTCGTACCGTACTCGGTGACCGTGGCCGGTCCCGGAGCCGTCGGTCAGTCCTTGATGTCGCAGATCGCGGCGCCGGAGGTGATCGACGCGCCGACCTCGGCGGTCAGGCCCTTGACGGTGCCGGAGCGGTGCGCGTTGAGCGGCTGCTCCATCTTCATGGCCTCCAGGACGACGATCAGGTCGCCCTCCTTGACCTCCTGGCCCTCCTCGACCGCGATCTTCACGATCGTGCCCTGCATCGGGGAGGCGAGGGTGTCGCCGGAGGCGGCGGGGCCGGACTTCTTGGCCGCGCGGCGCTTCGGCTTCGCGCCGGCCGCGAGGCCCGTGCGGGCCAGCGTCATGCCGAGCGAGGAGGGCAGCGAGACCTCGAGACGCTTGCCGCCGACCTCGACCACGATCGTCTCGCGGCCGGACTCGTCCTCGTCGGCGTCGGCGCCGGCCGGGGCGAAGGGCTTGATCTCGTTGACGAACTCCGTCTCGATCCACCGGGTGTGGACGCGGAACGGGTCGGCGGTGAACGCCGGGTCGACCACGACGGCCTGGTGGAACGGGATGGCCGTGGCCATGCCCTCCACCTTGAACTCGGCGAGCGCACGCGCGGCGCGCTGCAGGGCCTGCTCACGGGTGGCGCCGGTGACGATCAGCTTGGCCAGGAGCGAGTCCCAGGCCGGGCCGATGACACTGCCGGACTCCACGCCCGCGTCCAGGCGGACACCGGGGCCGGTCGGCGCGTCGAAGCGGGTGACGGTGCCGGGCGCGGGCAGGAAGCCGCGGCCCGGGTCCTCGCCGTTGATGCGGAACTCGAAGGAGTGACCCCTTATGGCCGGGTCGTCGTAGCCCAGCTCCTCGCCGTCGGCGATCCGGAACATCTCCCGCACCAGGTCGATGCCCGCGACCTCCTCGGTCACCGGGTGCTCGACCTGCAGACGGGTGTTGACCTCCAGGAAGGAGATCGTGCCGTCCGCGGCGACCAGGAACTCGACCGTGCCGGCGCCGACGTAGCCGGCCTCCTTCAGGATCGCCTTCGACGCCGCGTACAGCTCGGCGTTCTGCGCCTCGGTGAGGAACGGCGCGGGGGCCTCCTCGACGAGCTTCTGGTGCCGGCGCTGGAGCGAGCAGTCGCGCGTGGAGACCACGACCACGTTGCCGTGGGAGTCGGCCAGGCACTGCGTCTCGACGTGCCGGGGCTTGTCCAGGTAGCGCTCCACGAAGCACTCGCCCCGGCCGAACGCGGCGACGGCCTCGCGCACCGCGGAGTCGTACAGCTCGGGGACCTCTTCCAGCGTCCGCGCGACCTTCAGACCACGACCGCCACCACCGAAGGCGGCCTTGATCGCGATCGGCAGCCCGTGCTGCTCGGCGAAGGCGACGACCTCGTCGGCGCCGGAGACCGGGTCGGGCGTACCGGCGACGAGCGGGGCGCCGGCGCGCTGCGCGATGTGACGCGCCGCCACCTTGTCGCCCAGGTCGCGGATCGCCTGCGGCGGCGGGCCGATCCACGTCAGACCGGCGTCGAGGACGGCCTGCGCGAACTCCGCGTTCTCGGAGAGGAAGCCGTAGCCGGGGTGGATCGCGTCCGCGTCCGAGTCCTTCGCGGCCTGCAACACCTTCGCCATGTCCAGATAGCTGGTCGCGGGAGTGTCACCGCCCAGAGCGAACGCCTCGTCGGCCGCCCGGACATGCAGAGCGTCCCGGTCCGGCTCGGCGTACACGGCTACGCTGCCGATACCCGCGTCCCGGCACGCCCGGGCCACACGGACAGCGATTTCGCCACGGTTGGCGATGAGCACCTTGCGCACGATGGCTCCCTCCTTGAAACAAGCTGAGTTTAGGGACTGCCGACACGGCCTTTCGACCCGTCCCCAGTGGTGAGCTTGCCCACACGGAGCGTGACCCCGGGCCTGCTCGGGTCGTGAATTCCCTTGTCGCACCACGGTACGCAGGGTTCCTTTACGGCACAGTAGCTCCGAGGTGTGGCGCAGGTCTCTGTTCGTGGAGCCAGTTGCCGTTCGGGTTTCTTTGTCGAGTCCCTACGAATGGCCCAATGATTCTTTGCCCTGCCGTCCGCCGTCGCGGGTCGTGCGCGCACTCTTGTCCAGGGGTTTACCGGCCAGTAGCCTTCGCGCTGTCGATCGTACTGTCGGTAACAGTCGTTTCCAGGGGGTGGCCGAGGTGGCCCGCAGACCGATAGCTCTCGTGACGGCGGCGGTGCTGTTCCTCGAAGCGCCCGGGATCGTCGCGATCAACGCCGTGATGGCACGCTTCGTCAAGGTCCAGACGATGTCCCTCGACGGCATGGACCCCGACGCGATGTACACCGGCACCTGGGCGCTCGGCATCGCCTCCGGCGTCGCGCTCGCCCTGTGCGGCCTCGTCGCCCTGCTCGCCGGCCTCCGCGACCGCCGGCCCGGACGCTTCGGCCGGGGGCTGCTCATCGGCTGCGCGATCGTGCACGGCATCCTCGGGGCGGTCACCGTCGGCCTGATCGGCTGGGGCGCGTTCGCCTTCATGATGCTCGTACTCGGCCTGATCGTGCTCACCCTGGTGGCGTACGGCAAGGGGTACGAGAAGGGCGCCGGGCCCCGCGAGGGAGCCCCGGCGCCCGCGTAGGCGCGAACCGTCACCCCTGGGCGCCCCCGTAGGCGCGCCGGCGCCCCCGCAGGCGCCGCCGGGCGTGTGCCGCCCGACCGCGCGACGGCCCGTCAGGTCCAGAGGTCGGTGATCCGCACGTCCAGCTTCCCGAGCAGCCTGCGCAGCAGCGGCAGCGACAGGCCGATCACGTTGCCCGGGTCGCCGTCGATGCCGTCGATGAACGGTGCCGAGCGCCCGTCCAGGGTGAACGCGCCCGCCACGTGCAGCGGTTCGCCGCTCGCCACGTACGCCGCGATCTCGGCGTCCGTCGGCTCGCCGAAGCGGACCACGGTGGAGGCCGTCGCCGACTCGTAGCGCTTGGCGGTCGTGTCGTACACGCAGTGACCCGTCTGGAGGATGCCGACCCGGCCGCGCATCGCCTTCCAGCGCGCGGTGGCCTCCTCCGCGTCGGCCGGCTTGCCGAGGGCCTGCTTGTCGAGCTCCAGGACCGAGTCGCAGCCGATGACCAGCGCGCCGAACGCCTCGGGGCGGGCGGCGACATGGGCGGCCTTCGCCTCCGCGAGGGCGAGCGCGAGTTCGGCGGGCGTCGGGGCCTGCATCGCGTCCTCGTCGACACCGCTCACGATCACCTCGGGGGCGAGCCCGGCCTGGCGGAGCAGGTTGAGGCGGGCGGGGGAGGCGGAGGCGAGCACGACACGGCGCGGGTCAGCAGTCATGGGGGCAGCGTAGCCAGTCCGGGGCTCAGCGGGCGCTGACCACGAACATCGCCACCACCATCGCCAGCGCCAGCAGCACGCCCGCGCGGCGGAGCATCGCCTGCATGTCGCGCATGAACTTCGGCGGCTGATTCTTCGGGTCGGACCACAGCATGCCTCCGATCCTGAGGGCGGGGCGGGCGGGGCGCCTGAGTACGGATACTCAGGCACCCCGGTGCCGAGGGACTATTCGCGGACGAACGGAGGGCCGCCGGACGGCTACGCCCGGATGAACACCCCGTCCCGCGCCGCCGCGAGCGCCGCCGTGACCGCGCGTTCCGCCACGTCCGCGGTGACCTCCTCGCGGGTGACCGCGAAGCGGTAGTAGAGCGGCGCGGAGACGGCGCGGAGCAGCTCGGTCGGGTCGGTCTCGGCGGGGATCTCGCCGCGGGCCGCGCCCTTGGCGACGACGGGGGCCCATTCGCCGAGCCGGGTCCGGTAGAAGTCCGCGAGCGCGCGGGCGCAGTCCTCGTCGCAGGCGGCCGCCGCGATGACCGCGCGGAAGACGGCGCCCATCCGCGCGTCGGTGAGGGTGGCGCGGACGAGTGCGGCGTTGGTCCGCAGGTCGCCCGCGAGGCTGCCGGTGTCGGAGGCGGGCAGGGACTGCTCGGCCATGTCGTGCAGGAGGTCGGTGACCAGGCCGACGGGGGAGCCCCAGCGGCGGTAGACGGTGGTCTTGCCGACGCCCGCGGTCGCGGCGATCCGGTCCATGTTGAGGGCGTGGAAGCCGGCGTCGGCGAGCGCGTCCTGGGTGGCGTCGAGGACGGCCCTGCGGACCTTCGCGGTACGGCCGCCGGGGCGCAGGGTGCCGGGCGAGGCCGGCTGGCTCTCAGTCAAATGGGTCTCCTGTTCCATTAACGCCATCGACTCTGCTACGGTACGGGACATCTTAACGGAACCAGTCTCCCATTAAGGAGTCGTACGCATGGTTGCCCTGGATCACCCCACGCCCGTCGAACCGCCCGTGGACCGGACCGCCGGGCCGGCGGACGCCCGTATGACCGGACGGATGCGGCTCGTCCTCGTCGTCCTCCTCCTCGCCCAGTTCATGCTCGCCGTCGACTTCTCGATCCTGAACGTCGCCCTGCCCGTCATCGGTCAGGGACTCGGCTTCAGTCTCGGCGGCCTCCAGTGGATCGCCACCGCCTTCGCCCTCGCGGCGGCCGGATTCACCCTGCTCTTCGGGCGCGTCGCCGACCTCGTCGGCCGCCGCCGGCTCTTCCTCGGCGGCATGGCGCTCCTCGGCGTCTCCTCCCTCGTCGGCGGCCTCGCCACCGGCCCCGAGATGCTGATGGCCGCCCGCGTCGCCCAGGGCCTCGCCACCGCCGCCGTCACCCCCGCGGGGCTCTCCCTGCTCACCGCCTCCTTCCCCGAGGGCCCGCTCCGAGCCCGCGCGCTCGGACTCAACGGCGCCCTCATGTCCGCGGGCTTCACCACCGGCGCGATCCTCGGCGGCGTCCTCACCGACCTGCTCTCCTGGCGCTGGGCGTTCCTCGTCAACGTGCCGGTGGCCCTCGCCGTCCTCCTCGTCGCCCCCGCCGTCCTCACCGAGAGCCGCCCGGCCGTCCGCCCCCGCCTCGACGTACCCGGCGCGATCACCGTCACCGGCGGACTGCTCGCCCTCGTCTACGGCCTGACCGTCAGCGGCGAACACGGCTGGACCGACCCGACCGCACTCGTCGCCCTCGCCGCCGGCGCCGCGCTCCTGGTCGCCTTCGTCCTCGTCGAACGCCGGGCCGCCGCCCCCCTCGTCCCGATCCACATCCTCAAGCGCCGCACCGTCGTCTGGGGCAACCTCGCCGGGCTCGTCGCCTTCGTCACCGAGACCTCGCTGGTCTTCCTGATGACGCTCTACCTCCAGGACGTCCTCGACTTCTCCCCGCTCGCCGCCGGCCTCTCCTTCGGCGTCCTCGGCGCGGGCACCGTCCTCGGCGGGGTGTTCGCCTCCCGCTTCATCGGCCGCTTCGGCGCCCGCACGGCCCTGGTCTCCGGCGGTCTCCTCCAGGCCGTCGCGACCCTCGCCCTGTACGGACTCGGCGAGGGCCCGGGAAGCCTCTGGCTGCTCCTCGCGGCGACCTTCGCGGGCGGCGTCGGCAACATGCTCGCGATCGTCGGCTTCATGGTCACCGCCACCTCCGGGATCCCCGACCACGAGCAGGGCACGGCGACCGGGCTCGCGACCATGACCCAGCAGATCGGCATCACCATGGGCACCCCGATCATGAGCGCCGTCGTCGTCACCTCACCCGTGCTCCTCGACGGCATCGGCCTCGCGGTCCTGGTGAACGCCGCGATCGTCGCCGCCGGAGCCGTCCTGGCCGGCCTCTTCCTGCGCCGCACGTGACGGGTGGCGGGACAGCACCCGAGCAGGACACGGGAAGGGCCGGACCCCCACGGGGGGAGTCCGGCCCTTCCCGGTGTTCTACGGGCGCTACACCGGCCAGTACGACCGCGCCCAGGCCCGCGGACCCGGCCGGGGGCGTACCGACCGCGCGATCCGGGACGGGTCCGACCAGCCCTCCGGCACCGCCGGGCCGCCGCCCTCGGCGGACGCCGCCGCCGTCGCGGCGGCCCGCGCCTGAACCACCGCCAGTGCGGCGGCCAACTCCTCCGGGGTCGGGTTTCCTCGTACGACCTTGATCATGTCGACTCCTTGAAGGTCAGGTCCGGGGAGGCCTAGAGCGGGATGTTGCCGTGCTTCTTCGGAGGCAGGGATTCCCGCTTCGTACGCAGCTGACGCAGCCCCTTCACGATCTGCGGGCGCGTGTCCGACGGCATGACCACACCGTCGATGTACCCGCGCTCGGCCGCCGTGTACGGGTTGAGCAGCGCGTCCTCGTACTCCCGGATCAGCCGCGCCCGCACCGCCTCGACGTCCTCGCCGTCCGCCTCCGCGATCGTGCGCCGGTGCAGGATGTTGACCGCGCCCTGCGCGCCCATGACCGCGATCTGCGCCGTCGGCCACGCCAGGTTCAGGTCCGCGCCCAGGTGCTTGGAGCCCATGACGTCGTACGCGCCGCCGAAGGCCTTCCGCGTGATGACCGTGATCAGCGGGACCGTGGCCTCCGCGTACGCGTAGATCAGCTTCGCGCCGCGCCGGATGATGCCGCCGTACTCCTGGTCCACACCCGGCAGGAAGCCCGGCACGTCCACGAAGGTGAGGACCGGGATGTTGAACGCGTCGCAGGTGCGGACGAACCGCGCGGCCTTCTCGGACGCGTCGATGTCGAGGCAGCCCGCGAACTGCATCGGCTGGTTGGCGACCACACCGACCGGGAAACCCTCCACGCGGCCGAAGCCGGTCAGGATGTTCGGCGCGAACAGCGACTGGGTCTCCAGGAACTCGCCGTCGTCGAGGACGTGCTCGATGACCTTGTGCATGTCGTACGGCTGGTTCGCCGAGTCCGGGATCAGCGTGTCCAGCTCGCGGTCCTCGTCCGACACCTCGGTCTCCGCGACCTCCGGGAAGGTCGGCGGCTCGGAGAGGTTGTTCGACGGCAGGTACGACAGCAGGGACTTCACGTACTCGATGGCGTCCTTCTCGTCCCCCGCCATGTGGTGCGCCACGCCCGAGGTCGCGTTGTGCGTCCGCGCGCCGCCCAGCTCCTCGAAGCCCACGTCCTCACCGGTCACCGTCTTGATGACGTCGGGACCCGTGATGAACATGTGCGACGTCTGGTCCACCATCACCGTGAAGTCGGTGATCGCGGGGGAGTACACCGCGCCACCCGCGCACGGGCCGACGACCAGCGAGATCTGCGGGATCACCCCGGACGCGTGGGTGTTGCGGCGGAAGATCTCGCCGTACATGCCGAGCGCGCTCACACCCTCCTGGATACGGGCGCCGCCGGAGTCGTTGATGCCGATGACGGGGCAGCCCGTCTTCAGCGCGAAGTCCATCACCTTGATGATCTTCTGGCCGTACGTCTCACCGAGCGCCCCGCCGAAGACCGTGAAGTCCTGCGAGAAGACGGCCACCGGACGCCCGTCGACCGTGCCGTAGCCCGTGACGACACCGTCTCCGTACGGCCGGTTCTTCTCCAGGCCGAAGTTGGTCGACCGGTGCCGGGCCAACTCGTCCAGCTCGACGAACGAGCCCTCGTCGAGCAGCAGCGCGATCCGTTCGCGCGCGGTCAGTTTGCCCTTCGCGTGCTGCTTCTCCACCGCACGCTCCGAGCCGGCATGGGTGGCCTCGTCGATACGGCGCTTGAGGTCCGCGATCTTGCCTGCGGTCGTGTGAATGTCGATCTCGTACTGCTCTGCCGGCTCGGACATCGGGATGCGGCTCCCTGCCTGGTCACGGGGGGTTCGTTGACTACGAATGGGCTACTGCTCAGCTACTGAGCCGTAGCGTATCGACGCCGATACGGTTCGGCACTGCGGTCTTTGCCACACCTAGTCTGGCTTGCATGACGTCCTCCCAAGGCTCCGGCGGACCCTGGTCCGACCTCGACCGGCCCCCGCTGAACGCCCCCGCACTGCGCCGCGCCCTCGTCCTTCCCGACGGCCTGTGGACCTCGCTCGACGTGGTCACGAGCACCGGATCCACCAACAGCGACCTCGCCGCCCGCGCCGACGAGCTGCCCGAGGGCGCCGTGCTCGTCGCCGAGGAACAGACTTCGGGCCGCGGCCGCCTCGACCGCAGCTGGACGGCACCCGCCCGCTCCGGACTCTTCCTCTCCGTGCTCCTCAAGCCCGAGGTGCCGGTCCACCGCTGGGGCTGGCTCCCGCTGCTCACCGGTGTCGCCGCCGCGACCGGCCTCGCGAAGGCCGCCGGGGTCGACATGTCCCTCAAGTGGCCCAACGACCTGCTGGTTTCCGTCGGAGGCGAGGAACGCAAGACCGGCGGCATCCTCGCCGAGCGGGCCGGCGCGGACGGCATCGTCGTCGGCCTCGGCATCAACGTCAGCCTCCGTGAGGAGGAGCTCCCCGTGCCCGCGGCCGGTTCGCTGCTCCTCGCGAGCGCGGTCTCCACCGACCGCGACACCCTCCTGCGGGCCGTCCTGCGCTCCCTCGCCGAGTGGTACGGCGACTGGGTACGGGCCGACGGCGACCCCGACCGGTCCGGCCTCCAGGCGGCCTACGCGGCCGGCTGCGCGACCCTCGGCCGCCGCGTCAGGGCCGAGCTGCCGGGCGAGCGCATGCTGGAGGGCGAGGCGGTGGCCCTGGACGGCGACGGCCGCCTGGTGGTCGCCACGGAGGGCGGCGGCACGGAAGCGGTGGGCGCGGGCGACATCGTCCACCTCCGATCGGCCACCTGACATTCCCGCCCGCGGCGCGCGGCGCCCTCCCGGCCGTCCGCCCCGAGGGCCCGTGCGCCCCGGGGCCGCACGACAGGAGGGCCCGCACGACAGGCCCCGGAACACAGGCGGCAGCGTTCAAGGCGTGAGCCAAGCCACAGCTGTCGTATCGTGGACCGCGATCCAGGGCGACAGATCGGCAGGGCAAGTGGGCAGGGAACGGGCAGGAGGCGGCCGGTGACCGTCGACGACGAGAACGAGGGCGGCGCGCCCGAGCCTCCCACGTACCCCACCCCCCATCACGAGGTCGACCACACGGCCGAGCCGAGCGACGATCCGCTCGCCATCCGGCTCGAACAGCTCATCCTCGGCGCGGACCGCCGCTACACCCCGTTCCAGGCCGCCCGCACGGCGGGCGTCTCCATGGAACTCGCCTCCCGTTTCTGGCGCGCCATGGGCTTCGCCGACATCGGCCAGGCCAAGGCCCTCACCGAGGCAGACGTCCTCGCGCTGCGCCGGCTGGCCGGTCTCGTCGAGGCCGGGCTGCTCAGCGAGCCGATGGCCGTACAGGTGGCCCGCTCCACCGGACAGACCACCGCCCGGCTCGCCGAGTGGCAGATCGACTCCTTCCTGGAAGGCCTCACCGAGCCGCCCGAGCCCGGAATGACCCGCACCGAGGTCACGTATCCGCTGGTCGAGCTGCTCCTGCCCGAGCTGGAGGAGTTCCTCATCTACGTCTGGCGGCGGCAGCTCGCCGCCGCCACCGGCCGGGTGCTCGTGCAGGCCGCCGACGACGAGGAGATGGTCGACCGGCGGCTCGCGGTCGGCTTCGCGGACCTGGTCGGCTTCACCCGGCTGACCCGCCGCCTGGAGGAGGAGGAGCTCGGCGAACTCGTCGAGGCCTTCGAGACGACCTGCGCCGACCTGGTCGCCGCGCACGGCGGCCGCCTCATCAAGACCCTCGGCGACGAAGTGCTCTACGCGGCGGACGACGCCGGCACGGCCGCCGAGATCGCGCTGCGGCTGATCGAGACCCTCAGCCACGACGACACGATGCCCGCCCTGCGCGTCGGCATCGCCTTCGGCACGGTGACGACCCGGATGGGCGACGTCTTCGGCACGACCGTGAACCTGGCGAGCCGGCTCACCTCGATAGCGCCGAAGGACGCCGTCCTCGTCGACGGCGCGCTCGCGGAGGAGCTGTCCAGGACGGGCGAGGCGCCCGTCTCGGAGACGGAGGCCGCCGAGGAGGCCGCCCGCGCGGAGAAGGAGGGCCGCCAGGCCGCCACGTACCGCTTCGCGCTCCAGCCGATGTGGCAGCGGCCCGTCCGCGGTCTCGGCGTCGTCGAACCCTGGCTCCTGACCCGCCGCCCCACCTAGGATCTCCCGTGAACGTCTGTTAACAGCCGTTAACAGGCTCTGGATCGGGAGGGTGCGGTCATGTCCGAGCAGCGCTTCGGTGAGTTCGTGGTGGTCCGGAAGGACGGGAGCGGGCACGTCGCCGAGCTGGTCCTCGACCGGCCCAAGGCGATGAACGCCGTCTCCTCCGAGATGGCCCGCTCCCTCGGCGCCGCCTGCGACGCGCTCGCCGCCGACCCCGCGGTCCGCGTCACCGTGCTGACCTCGTCGAACGACCGCGCCTTCTGCGTCGGCGCCGACCTCAAGGAGCGCAACTCCTTCACCGACGCCGAGCTGGTCCGCCAGCGGCCGACGGCCCGCGCCGCCTACACCGGCGTCCTGGAGCTGCCCATGCCGACCGTCGCCGCCGTGCATGGCTTCGCCCTCGGCGGCGGCTTCGAGCTGGCCCTCGCCTGCGACGTGATCGTGGCCGACGCGACCGCCGTGGTCGGTCTCCCCGAGGTGTCCGTGGGCGTCATCCCGGGCGGCGGCGGTACGCAGCTGCTGCCCCGTCGGGTGGGTGCGGCGCGCGCCGCCGAGCTGGTCTTCACGGCCCGCCGGGTGGAGGCCGCGGAGGCCCGTGAGCTGGGTCTGGTCGACCTCCTGGAGGAGGACGCGCGGACGGCGGCCCTGGAGCTGGCCGGCCGGATCGCGGCGAACTCGCCGGTCGGCCTGCGGGCCGCGAAGAAGGCCATGCGGCTGGGCCAGGGCCTGGACCTGCGGGCGGGCCTGGAGGTCGAGGACGCGGCCTGGCGTTCGGTGGCGTTCTCGGGGGACCGTGCGGAGGGCGTGGCGGCCTTCAACGAGAAGCGGAAGCCGAACTGGCCGGGCGAGTAGGTACTCCCGGTCTGTACTGAACGTCACTGACGGTGACGTCTCAAAAGGGAAAACAGGTCGAACCTCCCTAAGCTGGAGGAATGGGTGAGGACGGACGGCTGCGGGCCGTAGTGGCGCTGGCGCAGGGGATGGCGGCGGCGCACACTCCACGCGAGTTCTGGCGGGCGGCGGCGCTCGGGTCCTGCGACGGGCTCGACGGCACCTTCGCCGCCCTCTCCGTCTGGCAGCGGGACCATGGACGCCTCAAGGTCCTGGTGAACGCCGGGGCGCGGGCCCTGGGCGAGGAGGAGTTCCCGGACTCGGAGACGTATCCGGTGCACCAGTTCCCCGAGATCACCGAGTTCCTGCACGAGCAGTGGGCGGGCGGCGGCGAGCCGGACGCCTGGGTGGAGACCGCCGACGACCCGGTCACGACGGGCCGGGTGGCCGGTCTGCGGAGGCGGGGTCGGGGCTGCTGCGTGGTCGCCCCGATCGTGCTGCACGGGCGCGCGTGGGGCGAGCTGTACGTGGCCCGCCCGCCGGAGGAGAAACCTTTCACCCGCGCGGACGCCGACTTCGCCACCGTGCTCGCGGCGGTGGTCGCGGCGGGCATCGCCCAGGCCGAACGACTGGAGGAGGTCCGCAAGCTCGCCTTCACCGACCCCCTGACGGGACTGGCCAACAGGCGGGCCGTCGACACCCGCCTGGACGAGGCCATCGAGCGCTACCGGGTGGACGGCTCCGTGGTCAGCCTGATGGTCTGCGACCTGAACGGCCTCAAGCGGGTCAACGACACCCACGGCCACGCGGTCGGCGACCGGCTCCTCGAACGCTTCGGATCCGTCCTCTCCCGCTGTGGAGCGATGCTCCCGGGCGCCTTGGCGGCGCGCCTCGGCGGCGACGAGTTCTGCCTCCTGACGGTCGGCCCGACGGCGGACGAGGTGGTGGCGGTCGCGGAGGAGCTCTGCGTACGGGCGGCGGAGCTGGAGCTGGGGGAGGGCGTGGCCTGCGGGGTGGCGTCCACGGGCGACCCGATCGGCCCGCTGAGGTCGGCGCGCCGCCTCTTCCGCCTCGCGGACGCGGCCCAGTACCAGGCCAAGGCGGCGCGCTCGGTGAAGCCGGTGGTGGCGGGCCGTGACGGCACGGTCGTCCGGCTGGCCGACGCCCCGCCGGGGGCGCGGGACAGGCGAAGGTTCAGGGACGCACCACCGGTGGAACCGCCGGAGTCGGAGGGCGGCGGGTGAGGTCTCTGGGGTGGGCCGGGTTCGTGGGTCTCGGGTGCGGCCGCCCTCTTTCCGAGTGTGGCGTCCTGCACCACCGCGTCAAGGGCGCTCCTTCGTCGCGTCGCTGCGCGATGGGCTGCGCCCACCCTTGACCCGGCGGCGCAGGCCGCCTTTTCCCACTCGGAGGGCGGCCGGGGGCGGGGCCGCGCGGGGGTCCGGGCAGGGGCCGGGTCGGCGTGGGCGCCTTGCGGGCCGGTGGGGTGGGGCTGGGTTCGCGGCCGGGGCGGGGTGGGCCGCTTTCTCTTGTTTCGGGGTGCGCGGTTGTTGGATGGGGCGGCCGGGCGGCGCTTAGCGGCGGACTGTCGTCGTCGGGTGGGGATTCAGGCCCCGCTGGTTGCTGTCCGGTGGGTGGTGGGAGCGGTGGGCGAGAGTTTCCTGCACTTTCATCGCCCGATAAGGGTGATTGGTCCTCTTCGCCCGTCTCTCCCTGGTGGGTTACTCGGAGTAATGTCGAGTTACTCACGCCCCGACCCACCGGGAGTGACCAGCGGGGCCTGGAGCCCCGCCATCAACCGGCCTTCCGCCGCTGAGCGCCGCCCGGCCGCCCCATTCAACAACCGCGCACCCCGCACGAGTCGACGGATCCCCACCGGCCCCGGCCGCGAACCCAGCCCCACCCCACCGGCCCGCAAGGCGCCCACGCCACCCCGGCCACTGCCCGAGGCCCGGCGTGGACCCCGCCCCCGGACCGCCCTCCGAGAGTGTCTTCGCTCCTGGAGGTGGTGGGTCAAGGGTGGCCGAAGGCCATCGCGCAGCGACGCGACCGCAGGGAGCGCCCTTGACGCACCGCCGGAAGGAGCGACTCTCGGAAAGAGGGCGGTCTCACCAGAAGCCCCCACCCCCGGCCCGCCCTACGAGGCCTGCCCGAGGCAGTCGGCGCAGAGGCTCTCGTCGGCGACCGGCCGGAAGAGCATGGGTTGGGTGTGCGTGCCGCTCGCGCACTCCCGCGCCCCCCGGAGGCGAGGCGAGAGGCGAGGGCCCGACCCGAGCGGGGGCGGTTCGGCCCGGGGGAGGGCGCGGGGCGGGACCTCGCGCAGCAGGTACCGCACGAGCCCGCCGGGCCGCTGTACGGGCGTTCCCGCGCCGGGCAGGCCGCGCAGGACGTGCTCGTGCACGTCGGCCGAGGTGTGCCCGGCGGCGAGCCAGCGGGCGGCGAGCCGGGTGAGTTCCTCGCGCATGCCGGGCGGGATGTGCCGGAGGGCGGGCGAGAGGAGGGGCAGGGCGCCGACGAGCGCGCGTGCCTCGTCGAGTTGCGCGTCGGGGCCTGTCGACCCCGGGACGTCGTCGACGGGCTCGGACGGCTCCTGCTGCGGTGCGCTCCCGGGCTTCCGCTCCGGCGCCGGCCGGAACTCGGCACGACGCCCCGGCCCCATCCCGGACTCGCGCCCCATCCCGGACTCGCACCCCGCCCCAGCCGCGTCGCCCGCCCCGGACCCGTCCCCCGGTGGTTCCGGCTCCGAATCGGCCTCCGGTGGAAGGTCGGAGGTGTTCTCCCTGCGGTCTTTCTCTGGATGACCGTCGGTCGACGGGGTCGCCGGATGACCGACGGCCGGGCCCCGGGTACCCGGTGCCACCTGCGAGTACACCCGCTCGACGCCGCTGTGGGCGGGCGTGCGGGCGAAGATCTTGGCCGCTTCCTCGGGGCGTAACGGGGTGCTGGAGACGAGCTGTTGGGTGACCCAGAGCCCGCCGCCCACCTGTACCCGCCGCTCGTGCACGTACCCCTCGGCCTTGAGCTGGCGTTTGGCGGAGATGAAGGAAGTCGCCCCGATCCGGGCGCGTTTGGCGGTCTCCGACAGGGTTTCCCGTGCGTGTGCGGGGAGGGAGAGTTGCCAGGTGAGGAGGCGCGCGGCGTGGGAGTCGAGGCGCGGGTGCCGGATGATCTCGTGCGAGAACTGGCTGAAGGCGCGCGAGGGCGCGATAAAGTTGCGATAGATCATGGGTGGACTCGTGGTTTCCACTAGTGGTTCAGGCCCTCGTCGATGGTTCCCGCCGTCAACGGGGGCCGTTTTGCTGCGAACGTACCGCACGGGCATATGCCCGGACCGACACGCGGAGCGAAGACCGCTCGTACGAGTGACCCGGCGGTCAGGTCTCTTCCGAGAGGTTCGCTGTAGTCGTCTTCCCCGGTGGTTGTCACGGCCTATTCCGGTCTTTTCCGGAGGCTCTGGCCCCTTGGTGACAGTTCACGACGTAGCGGGGCGAAAATCGGTCATAGTCTCGTGATGCGATGCCCTCATGTGAACGAACTGCGTAGTTTCTGTGTTCGGTTCGGGACGTCCAATGACGCCCGGCCGCAGAGTTCGTCCACTGGAACCGGAGGGGAAATCGCATGGCTGACATCGACCTCGGCGTGGCGTCCGACTGGGACGAGGGTGACACTCACGGGCGCGTCAAGTTGCGGCAGAACCAGGTCTATCCGACCTCGCCGAAGAAGGACGTGCTCATCAGCTCCCCGGTGAGCATCGAGTTGTCCGTGAACACGAACCACTCCTCCTCGCAGGAGGCGGACAAGATCTACTTCACCACCCACCACGGCTCGACGAAGAAGATCATCGCCGTGCTCGACTCCGACGGCAACCTGCACATCGCCGGCCGTCTGATCACCGAGCAGAAGGACCTCGGCTACTAGGCGGTCCTAGCCGGCGGCGCCGCCTCAGGAGCCGCCGCCCCGCGCGGGAGCCGACGTGCTGATGACGCGGACGGCTCCGCGCGGGGTCAGGCTCGCGCGTTCCTGCGGGCTCGCCGTCCAGCACTCGTCCGTCGCCGCTTCCCAGAGGTATCCGCTGGGGCGGACCAGTGTCAGCAGCTTGCCGTGCACGTACCGGACTTGCCCGGTGAGCGCGCGCTGCGCGTCGGTCACGACGTCCCCGACGCGGTACCTCACGGCGTGGCCCGTCGTGCGTCGCGCAGGAGGGTGGTGAGCCGCTTGGCGCCGCTCACGCCGACGACCCCGAGGCCGTACCGGTGGACGTCGCCGCCGGGCGAGCGCGTCACGTCCCGGTAGAGGCCGCTGGTGGAGAGTCCCACCGTGTCCATGGCGGCCTTGAGATCCCGGAAGACCTGAGCGGCCTCGGGTTCGGAGACGGGGCGGACGGGGGGCGGGGTGGGGGGTGTGCGCATGGAGGGCTCACTTTCTGATGGATCTCCTCGGGACCGCCTCCACGATGGCGCGCACCGCCCTACGCTCACCAGGAGTTGGGCTCCCGACGTGCAGGTGAGGAACGAGGCATATGCCAGGGGCGAAGGATCTGGACCCCGGGGACAGCGTCGAGCAGTACCTCGGAAACGTGGTGCGCGAGGCGCGGCTGGCCCTGGGGCGCGACTGGACGCAGGCGCACGTCGGGTCGAAGGTCTTCAGCAGCGGGAGCCGGATCTCCGCGATCGAGCTGGGTGAGGATCCCCCGGACCGCGACCTGGCGAAGAAACTGGAGGTGGTCCTCCGGCTTCCGCCCGGCACCCTCGTGAACCTCGTGAAGATCCTCACCGAGCAGAACGTCCGCGACTACGCGAAGACCTACATGCGGCGGCAGCTCGAAGCCACCGCCATGCACGAGTTCTCCATCGTCGTGCCGGGTCTGCTCCAGACCGACGGCTACGCGCGAGCGGTGATGGGCGCGGGCCTCGCGGGCGATCCGGCCCAGATCGGCGACTACGTGCGCCGGAGGCTGGAGCGGCAGGCCGTCCTCGACCGGCCGGACCCGCCGTGGATGATGATCGTCCTCGACGAGGCCTGTCTGCGCCGTGACATGGGAGGCAGCCGGGTGATGCGCGAGCAGATCGACCACCTCCTGGCCTCGTGCGAACGCCCCCACGTGAACGTCCAGGTGCTCCCCATGAAGGGGGAACCCGTGGCCGGTTCGCTTGCGCTCCTCACGCTGCCCAAGGGGGAAAGAGGGGCGTATACGGAGGGGTTCAGTACGGGCAACTACACAGAGGAACCAGCTGAGGTGATGCGTTTCCAACGTGTCTATGATCTGCTGCAACAGGGTGCCCTGGGCGTCCGGGCATCCCTTGAACTGATGCGCGCGATCGCGAAGGAACACGATGACTGAGACCTCGCCGAACTGGCACACGAGCACGTACAGCGGCAACGACAACGACGCCTGCATCGAGGTCGCCGACAACGCTCCCAGCGTCATCCGCGTCCGCGACACCAAAGACCGCACCAAGGGCGAACTCACCGCCACCCCCGCCGCCTGGGCCGCCTTCACCGCCTTCGCGTGGACCCGCGCGCTCTGACCTACTGCACGCTCCACCCCACCGGGTGTCCCGGATCGGCCGGGCACGTGAAGACGTTCAGCTCGCCGTGGTTGCCGACGACGACCCCGGTCGGCAGCGCCGCCGAGCTGGGGTGGAGGCCCTGCTCCTCCAGCGGGGTCCAACTCCCGCTTCCGCCGTCCCACTCGGACGAGTCGACGGTCAGCAGCAGGTCCATCGGCGTCGCGCAGGTCTCGCAGTCCATCGCGTACGGGTCCGTCTTGTGCCAGGACGCGTACCCGCCCGCCCGCCAGCCCGGCGGGATCGACAGGTCGTACTGGTAGGCCACCGGGTCGGCCTCGTCCTCGTGTTCCTCCGCCTCCTCCTCCAGCGCCTCCTCCCAGGTGTCGATCCGCGCGCACAGCTCCTCGGGCAGCAGCCCCGCGAAGGGGTACGTGACCACCCGCTCCGGGTGCAGCACGCAGGGCTCCGGTACGTACCCCTCGTAGCCGACGACCTCCGGAGCCGGCGGCGCCGTCCGTACGTCGGTCACCTCCGCCGCCCTCCGCCAGCGCACGTCGAGCGACATCCCGTACCCGGTGGGGCCGTGGGCGTCGAACGGGCACCAGAAGACCTGGAGCAGGTCGGCGCCGTCCGGCCCCGCAGGAAGGTCCGGGACGTCCCTCGCGTACAGCTGCGCCAGGCCGATCATCGGCACCGGGTCGTCGTCGCCCGCCCCCGGCACCCGGTGCTCGCGCTCCAGTTCCCCGACGAGGCGCAGCTCCTCCTCCGTCAGGCCCTCGTACGGCTCCCGCGCGTACGCGGCGGCCCTGACCTCGCGGCTGCGGCGGATGTCCCCGGGACGCCTCCCGCGCCCGCGTCCGTGGACCTCGGTGCACACCGGCCACGGCTCGTCCGCGGGCCACCGCATCGGCCCGCCGGCGGAGCTGTCCGACACGCCGGGACGTCCGGGCCGTGGATGCAGGCGGGTGGTCGTGCCCCGGTGGGCGGCCAGTTCGGGGAAGAGCGCTTCGACATCGAGGGGACGCGGCGGGGTGGTTCTCCTCATGGGAGGACCCTAAGGGGTGTCTTGTCGGTCAGGCCGGGCTCGCGGGGTCGTCCGTTCCTGGCCGCCCGCTCCGGCCCCCGGGCCTCAGGGCCGGTTGCGCTCGTGCAGGGCGCGCAGGCTTCTGAGGAACGGCTCGCGGTCGGCAGCCGGGAGGGTGTCGAGCAGGCGGTTCTCGCCCTCCTGGATCGCGGTCTGCGCGGTGTCCCGCAGCCTGCGGCCCTCAGGGGTGAGGGAGAGCAGCCTGGCCCGCCGGTCCGCCGGGTCGGGCTGCCGGCGCAGCAGCTCCCGCGCCTCCAGGTCGTCCAGGACGGGGATGATCCGGGTCTTGTCCGCCCGGATCGCCTCGGCCAGCGCCGCCTGGGTGCGGAGGGGCCGCTCGTCGAGGTGGAGGAGGACCGCGTACGCCCACATCGTCAGGCCGTGCGCGTCGAGAACCGGCTGCTCGGCGGCCATCAGGGCGCGGCCGAGCGGGACGACCATCGCGGCGAGGTCGGGGCGGGGCGGGCGGCCCGGGCTCGCGCCGTCGGTGCTCGCTGCGGTGTTCTCGGCCATGGCCACGAAAATACCGGCTGCCGAAACGCCCGTTGACAATTGATAGGCATACGCACATCGTAAGCGCATGCCTACGAATATGAAGGGGCTCACGCACCCCGCGGACTTCGACCGGCTCCGGCAGCTCCACGCGCGCGTGATCCGGGACAGCGCGACCCTGGTGCACCGCGTCGACCCCGCAGACCTGGCCCGGCCCACCCCGTGCGCAGCCTGGAGCCTGGCGGACCTGCTCGCCCATATGACGGCCCAGCACCACGGCTTCGCGGCCGCCGCACGCGGCGACGGCCGGAATCCGGCGCACTGGGAGGTCCACCCGGCGGGCAGGGACGCGCCCGCGCGGTACGGCGAGGCGGCCGAGCGGATCGTCGACGCCTTCGCGGCCGTGGACGGCCCGGAGGTGCCCCTCGCCCTGCCCGAGTTCGGCCGGGACCGGACGTTCCGCGCCGAACGGGCCCTGGGTTTCCACCTCCTCGACTACGTCGTGCACGGCTGGGACGTCGCCCGCAGCCTGGGCCTCCCGTACGCCCCGGGGGCCGATGTCCTCGCCGTTGCGCTGCCGATCGCCGAGGCCGTGCCGACCGGCGAGGCCCGGACGGTCCCTGGCGGCCCCTTCGGGCCCGAACGGGAGCCGGCCGCCGGGGCGGACACGCTCGACCGCATCCTCGCGACCCTCGGCCGCCCGGCGGCCTGGCGCCCGTGCTGAGGTCGTCCTGGACGCCGGGCCCGGTCGGCGGGCGCGGCGGGGGCGGGCCGGTGCTGGTCAGCCTGACCGACCTCCGGCTCGA
Organism: Streptomyces sp. NBC_00691; assembly: GCF_036226665.1. Lineage (NCBI taxonomy): Bacteria > Bacillati > Actinomycetota > Actinomycetes > Kitasatosporales > Streptomycetaceae > Streptomyces > Streptomyces sp. NBC_00691. The sequence goes on from NZ_CP109007.1 coordinate 5,049,212, forward strand.
CCGGCGAGGCGACCTGCTCGGTGTGCACCGCGCGGCCCGACGGCTCGCGGCGGAGTGGCCGGACCTCGAAGGGGCGTACGGGATGTGGCTGTGGGCGCGGCCCCTGGCGGGCCGCTGCGGCGCGGTGGCGGTCTGGCGCGACGCGGCCGCCCTCCATGCCTTCGTCACCCGGCCGACGCATCTCGCGATCGTGCGGGAGTACCGGGGGAGGGGTGCCGTGACGGCGAGGACCTGGGAGACCCCGGAGTTCTCCCCGGCGGCGACCTGGGCCCGGGCGCGGGAGCTGATCGACGCGGGGGTGCGGAGCACCTCCTAGTGGCCGTCAGTTCACCTTCCCGTCCACCGCGTCGGCCGTACACGGCCCTACATTCTGGACATGGACCTTCCTGAGATACCGGGCGTGTTCCGCTGGGTGGCGTTCGCCGTCGTCGCTCTCCATCTCCTCTCCCTCGTCCCCCTGTTGCGGAGGGTGCGCCGGTCCGAGCCCGGAGCCCGGACCGGGCGGGTGCTGGACCTCGTGGACTCCGCCACGGGCCTGACGCTGCTCGTCGGGCTTCTGCTCGGCAGCGGTGTGCTCCTGTTCGTCGGCCTTGCCGCCATGGGGGCGGTCATCCTGGCGAAGGGGGTCCGGCGGTTCCGGATCCAGCGGGAGGCCTGAGCCCGGCCCCCGCCCGGGCTCGCCGCCCGAGCCCGGACGGGGCTCCCCGGTGGAGGTCCGGACGGGGCTCCCCGGCGTTGCCGGGCGGCGGAGCCGGGCCCGACCGGCGATCATCGGAACGGTAAGGGTCCGCCCCCCGCCCGGACAGTGACGAAGTCACCTAGTGACATGGCGGTCTTCAATCCGTAGGGTGCTGAATATGGATATGCAGACAGTCGTCCTCGGCACGTCCGGCACGACCCCGCAGGACGTCATCGACGTCGCCCGCCACGGCGCCCGCGTCGAGCTGTCGCCCGAGGCCGTGGAGGCCCTGGCCACCGCCCGCAACATCGTCGACGCGCTCGCCGCCAAGCCCGAGCCCGTCTACGGGGTCTCCACCGGCTTCGGCGCGCTCGCCACCCGGCACATCGGCCATGAACTCCGCGCCCAGCTCCAGCGCAACATCGTCCGCTCGCACGCCGCCGGCATGGGCCCGCGCGTCGAGCGCGAGGTCGTCCGCGCCCTGATGTTCCTGCGGCTCAAGACCGTCGCCTCCGGCCGCACCGGCGTCCGCCCCGAGGTCGCCCAGACCATGGCCGACGTCCTCAACGCCGGCATCACCCCGGTCGTGCACGAGTACGGCTCCCTCGGCTGCTCCGGCGACCTCGCCCCGCTCTCCCACTGCGCCCTCGCGCTCATGGGCGAGGGCGACGCCGAGGGCCCCGACGGTGAGCTCCGGCCCGCCGGCGAGCTGCTCGCCGCCCACGGCATCGCCCCCGTCGAGCTCAAGGAGAAGGAGGGCCTCGCCCTCCTCAACGGCACCGACGGCATGCTCGGCATGCTGATCATGGCCCTCGCCGACCTCGACACCCTCTACAAGTCGGCCGACATCACCGCCGCGCTCTCCCTCGAAGCCCTCCTCGGCACCGAGAAGGTCCTCGAACCCGAGCTGCACGACATCCGCCCGCACCCCGGCCAGAGCGCCTCCGCCGCCAACATGCTGGCCGTGCTCAAGGGCTCCGAGCTCACCGGTCACTTCCAGAGCGGCGAGGCCCCCCGCGTCCAGGACGCCTACTCGATCCGCTGCGCCCCGCAGGTCGCCGGCGCCGGCCGCGACACCATGGCCCACGCCCTGCTCGTCGCCGAGCGCGAGCTGGCCGCCGCCGTCGACAACCCGGTGATCCTCGCCGACGGCCAGGTCCGCTCCAACGGCAACTTCCACGGCGCCCCCGTCGCGTACGTCCTCGACTTCCTCGCCATCGCCGCCGCCGACCTCGGGTCCATCGCCGAGCGCCGCACCGACCGGCTCCTGGACAAGAACCGCTCGCACGGCCTGCCGCCCTTCCTCGCCGACGACGCCGGCGTCGACTCGGGCCTGATGATCGCCCAGTACACGCAGGCCGCCCTGGTCAGCGAGATGAAGCGGCTCGCCGTCCCGGCCTCCGCCGACTCCATCCCGTCCTCGGCGATGCAGGAGGACCACGTCTCCATGGGCTGGTCCGCCGCCCGCAAGCTGCGCACCGCGATCGGCAACCTCAACCGGATCATCGCCGTCGAGCTGTACGCCGCCACCCGCGGCATCGAGCTCCGCCACGGCCTGTCCCCGGCGCCCGCCTCCGCCGCCGCCATCGAGGCGCTGCGCGCGGCCGGCGTCCAGGGCCCCGGCCCGGACCGCTTCCTCGCCCCCGACCTGGCGGCCGCCGACACCTTCGTCCGCGAAGGGAAGCTGCTCGCCGCGGTGGAGCCGGTCACCGGCCCGCTGGCGTAACCCGGAACGCAACGGAGGCCCGTCCCGGACACCCCCGGGCGGGCCTCACGCACATACGGGCAGCGCCGCTCAGGACGTCCGGTCGCGCCGCCGCATCGCCAGCGCCACGAACCCGGCTCCGACCCCCAGGAAACCCGTCCCGCCGAGCAGATACGGCAGCGTGTCCCGGCCGCCGGTCTCCGCCAGGCGCCCGTCGTCCGAGGCGGGGCCGTCCTGGATCACTCCGATCCGTACCCCGCCCCGCTCGTCGGTGGCATTGGCGGACGGTACGAACCACAGGGCGCACAGCAGGGTGCCCGCGGCGGTCGCGGTCAGCAGTGGGCGTCGGGCGGCGGACACGGAAATTTCGATCCCCCTTGCGGAAACCGCGAATTGGTCGGTGCGCCGATGCTAATGAACACAGCGGGTCGTGGGAAAGCCGGGAGCCCCGGGACGCCTACGCTCCGACCCATGAGTACTTCTGACACACCGCGCTATGTACGCCTTCGGGTCGATGTGGTCCTGGAGATCGACGGAGCGGCCGAGCTGGCCGCGGCGGCCGAGGCCCGGATCGACGCCGACGAGTTCATGCCCGAGGAGGAGCGGGTGCCCGCCCGCGCCGCCGCGCACGAGGACAGCGCCGAGGCCCTCGCGTACCTCGTCGAGCCCTTCGACCTGATCCGCGACGTCCCCGGCATCGAAATGGTCCAGGCCTCCTGGAGCAGTGAGGAGATCGAGTACGACCCCGATGCGCTGGAGTGGGATCTCGGCGAGGAAGATGGGCAGGAGGAAGACGACGACGACCGGTCGTAGGACCGGTATCCGACCTGTTCGCAGGCCCCGGGACGGCGTCCCGGGGCCTGCGTCGTGCCGGCGTGCGACGGGTGACGGGGGCCACTGCGGCCCTGGGAACCGGACGGGACCGTACGAGCGTGTCGATCAGTGGCGTTTCCCACAAACGCTCCGCTTCCGGAACCGGACGGGGTGTCATGGGCGTTCTCAAGAAGAAGTTGGCAGGGAATCGGCGACGATGGAGAAGCGTGTGATGACGGACGGCAAGCGCCGCCGCAGGAGCCTGGCCGCCGCGGCCGCCGTGCTCAGCGGTGTGCTGGTGCTTTCGGCGTGCAGCGACGAGGACAAGGGCGCGGGCGCCTCAGGTTCCGCGACGCCGCAGTCACAGGCTCAGGTCGACGAGGCGGCCGCGCAGAAGACCTCCAAGGCGAAGATCACCATCTCGCCGAAGAACGGTGCGCAGAACGCCTCGATCAACAAGGACGCCAAGGTCTCCGTCACCGAGGGCAAGCTCACCGAGGTCGTCATGACCTCCGCCGAGGGCGAGGCCGTCAAGGGTGAGATAGCCGCCGACGGCCTGAGCTGGCAGCCGACCGGCCAGCTCGAGCGCGCCACGGTCTACAAGATCGCCGCCACGGCCACGGACGCGGAGGGCCTGGAGGCGCACGAGAACTCCTCGTTCACCACGGTCTCCAAGGCCAACAGCTTCATCGGCAACTTCACGCCGGAGGACGGCTCGACCGTCGGCGTCGGCATGCCGGTCTCGATCAACTTCAACAAGGCCATCACCGACAAGAAGGCCGTCCAGGCCGGCATCACGGTCACCTCCACCAGCGGCCAGGAGGTCGTCGGACACTGGTTCGACGGCACCCGACTCGACTTCCGTCCGGACGACTACTGGACCGAGGGCTCGACCGTCACCCTCAAGCTCGACCTCGACGGCGTCGAGGGCGCCGACGGTGTCTTCGGCGTCCAGCAGAAGACCGTCACCTTCAAGATCGGCCGCAACCAGGTCTCCACCGTCGACGTCGCCACCAAGACCATGACGGTCACCCAGGACGGCAAGACGATCAAGACCATCCCCGTCTCCGCCGGCTCCCCGGACAACCCGACCTACAACGGTCAGATGGTGATCTCCGAGAAGTTCAAGGAGACCCGGATGAACGGCGCGACCGTCGGCTTCACCGACGACGACGGCAAGGGCGAGTACGACATCAAGGACGTGCCGCACGCCATGCGCCTGTCCACCTCGGGCACCTTCATCCACGGCAACTACTGGGGCCCCGACTCGATCTTCGGCTCGGCCAACACCAGCCACGGCTGCGTCGGCCTGAACGACGTCAAGGGCGCCGGCGACCCGAACCAGCAGGCCGCCTGGCTCTACGACCACTCGATCGTCGGCGACGTCGTGATCGTCAAGCACTCCAAGGACAAGACGATCGCCCCCAGCAACGGCCTCAACGGCTGGAACATGAGCTGGGCCGACTGGAAGGCCGGCTCCGCGGCCTGATCCCCGGCACACGGCGTACGCGAACGGCGGCCCCCTCCAGGACGGAGAGGGCCGCCGTTCCGCGTCACCGTACGACTTCCTCCACACCCCACTGCGCCAGCAGCCGCAGCGCGTCCGCCGACGCCGTCCCCGGCTCCGCCTGGTACGTGATGAGCACCAGGTCCGGATCCCCGCCCGCCACCTGCATGCTCTCGTACGCCAGCGTCATCTCGCCCACCAGCGGATGCCGCAGCACCTTCGTCCCGTGCCCCTTGTCCGCGACCGTGTGCGCCGCCCACAGCGAGCGGAACTCCTCACTGCGCACCGACAGCTCACCGACCAGCGCGAGCAGCGCCGGATCCTCCGGGTAGCAGCCCGCGTACAGCCGCAGCACGCTCACCACCTCGGTCGCCTTGCACTCCCAGTCCCGGTAGAGATCGCGCGCATTGGGCCCGAGGAAGACCATCCTGGCCACATTGCGCTCGGCCGGCTCCATCGTCTCGAAATCACCCATGAGGGCCCGCGCCATCCGGTTCCACGCGAGCACGTCGAGCCGCCGCCCCACGACGAACGCCGGGACACCCTCCATCGCGTCCAGCAGATGCCGCAGACCCGGCCGCACCGGCTGGGGACGGACGATCGCCGCCCGGTGCTGCCTCTTCTTCGCCGTCGGCTTGGCCAGATGCGTCAGATGCGCCCGCTCCGTGTCGCTCAGCCGCAGGGCCCGCGCGATCGAGTCGAGCACCTCCATGGACACGTTGCGCCCGTTGCCCTGCTCAAGCCGGGTGTAGTACGCCACCGACACCCCGGCCAGCTGCGCCAGCTCCTCCCGGCGCAGCCCGGGCACCCGGCGGTGCCGCCCGAACTCCGGCAGACCCACGTCCTCCGGCTTCAGCCGGGCCCGGCGCGACCGCAGGAATTCGCTGAGTTCGGCACTGAGATCCATGCGTCCCGATTATCCCAGGTCGTACGTCCGGGCGGACGGCTGTTCCTGTCCCTGCCAGTGGTAGGCACGCTGGACGTAGGCAGAACAGGGGGCTGGGTGATGTCGGCGCCACCCCGCAGGCTGGATGCATGACCACGAACGTGACCACCGTCCCCGCGTACGCCGCACCCGCCGCCAACGCCCCGCTGGAGCGCACCACCGTGCCGCGCCGGCCCGTCGGCGAGCACGACGTCCTCATCGAGATCAAGTACTCCGGCATCTGCCACTCCGACATCCACCAGGCCCGCGACGGCTGGGGCGAGGGCATCTTCCCGATGGTCCCGGGCCACGAGATCGCCGGAATCGTCGCCGAGGTCGGCCCCGGGGTCAGCAGGTTCCAGGTGGGCGACCGGGTCGGCGTCGGCTGCTTCGTCGACTCCTGCCGGGAGTGCGAGTACTGCGTCCAGGGCCTGGAGCAGTACTGCACGGGCGGCATGACCGGCACGTACAACGCCCTCGACAAGAACGGCGAGCCCACCTACGGCGGCTACTCGCGCCACATCGTCGTCGACGAGAACTACACCCTGCGCATCCCCGAGGGCATCGGCCTCGACGAGGCCGCCCCGCTCCTCTGCGCCGGCATCACCCTCTACTCGCCGCTCGCCCACTGGCAGGCCGGCCCCGGCAAGAAGGTCGCGATCGTCGGCCTCGGCGGCCTCGGCCACATGGGCGTCAAGATCGCCCACGCGCTCGGCGCCGAGGTGACCGTCCTCAGCCAGTCGCTCAAGAAGCAGGAGGACGGCCTCAAGCTCGGCGCCGACCACTACTACGCCACCAGCGACCCCGCGACCTTCACCGAGCTGGCCGGCACCTTCGACCTGGTGATCTCCACGGTCTCCGCACCGCTGGACTTCGACGCCTACCTGAGCCTCGTCAAGACCGACGGCGCCCTGGTGAACGTCGGCGCCCCCGAGGAGCCCGTCTCCATCGGCCTGTTCTCCCTCATCGGCGGCCGCAAGACCCTCGCGGGCTCGATGATCGGCGGCATCGCCGAGACACAGCAGATGCTCGACTTCTGCGCCGAGCACGGCCTCGGCGCGGAGATCGAGCTCATCCGCGCCGAGCAGATCAACGAGGCGTACGAGCGGGTGCTCGCCAGCGACGTCCGCTACCGCTTCGTGATCGACGCGTCGACGATCTGACGCCCGCGCACGACGCGCCGCCGCGGATGCCGGGGCATGACCCGCGGGGTAATCGACCCCGTGCGGCATGCCCCGGCACTCTTCTCCCATGACCGCATACGCCATCGGAAACCTGCACCCGAAGCCCGTCCTCGACGAGGAGGTCTTCACCTACATGGAGCGCGTCCAGAGCACCCTGGACCCCTTCCACGGCCGCTTCCTCGTCCACGGCGCCCAGACCCGCGAGGTCACCGAGGGCCACTGGCCGGCCGCCGTCGTGATCATCGCCTTCCCGTCCTACGAGAACGCCCGCGCCTGGTACGACTCCGCCGCCTACCAGGCCCTGATCCCCCTCCGCACCCGCCACATGGCCGGCGACATCCTCCTGGTCGACGGCGTCGCCGACGGGTACGACCCGGCGGCGACGGCCGCGACCCTGCGGGCCGCCGCGTCAGGCGACCCGGCCTGACCGGAGCTCCAGACGCCGGCCTCCGAAGCCCTCCCGGAAGCGCTCGTCGTGGGAGACCGCGACCACCGCGCCCGGGAAGGCGGCGAGGGCCGCCTCCAGGTCCTCCACCAGGGAGAGCGCCACATGGTTGGTCGGCTCGTCCAGGACGAGCAGATCGGCCGGCCGGGTCACCAGCCGGGCCAGCTCCAGACGACGCTGCTGCCCCACCGAGAGCCGGGCCACCGGCACGGACAGGTCCTCCTCCCGGAACAGCCCGAGAGCGAGCAGCTCCGCCGCGTACTCCTCGGGCGGACCGGGGCGCCCCGCCGCGTACTCCGTGAGCAGCGGCTTCGGGGACGGCACGGCGGGCAGCTCCTGGCGCAGCCGCCCGACCCGTCCCGAACGGCCGACGCGCCCGCTGTCGGGGCGCAGGTCCCCGGCGAGGACCCGCAGCAGGGTCGTCTTGCCGGCGCCGTTGGGCCCGGAGACGAGCAGCCGGTCCCCGGCGGAGATCCGCAGCTCGTCGATCACCAGCCGCCGGCCGACCACGACGTCGACGAGCTCGGCGAGAGGCCCGCCGCCGGGGATTCCCCCGTCGGCGGGGGCCGCCGTCGCGATCCGGGCCGTGAAGCGCAGCGGTTCCGGCGGTGCCGGCACCGGTGACCTGCGCAGCTGCTCCAGCCGGACCCGGGCCGCCCTCACCTGTCCCGACAGCTTGTTCTCGTGCGAACGGCGGTGCTTGCCGAAGCCCTGCCGGGGATCCTTTCCCGACCCCGCCAGCCGCTGCCCGGCCGCCGCCACCAGCTCCTCGGTACGGGCCAGCTCCTCCCGCCACTCCTCGTGCTCCTGCGCCCGCCTCCGGCGGGCCGCGGCCCTGGCCGCGCGGTAGCCGGACCAGCCGTCGCCGTACCGGGTCACCGCGCGGGTGTCCCGGTCGACCTCCAGGATCCTGGTCGCCATGCCCTCCAGGAACGCCCGGTCGTGGGTGACCGCGACCACGGTGCCGCGGTGGGCGCGCAGCCGTTCCCCCAGCCAGCCGGCGGCGGCCCGGTCGAGGTGGTTCGTCGGTTCGTCGAGGAGCAGCAGCTCGGCGCCCGAGGCGAGGACGCAGGCGAGGGCGAGCCGGGACTGCTCGCCGCCGGAGAGCGTGCCGACGCGCCGCTCGTACGGGACACGGCCGAGGCCGAGTCCGTGGAGCGAGGCGTCCACCCGGGCGTCGGCCCGGTAGCCGCCCCGCTCCTCGTAGCGCGCGGCGAGTTCCCCGTACGCGGCGAGTTCCTCGGGGGTCGCGGAGCCGAGCGTCTCCTCGGCGGCCCGCATCTGCCGTTCCATCGAGCGGAGTTCGGCGAGCGCCGCGTCGACGGCGTCCCGCACGGTGTGCTCGGGCCCGAGGCCGAGGGTCTCGGCGAGCGTCTGGGCGAGACGCGCGACGCCACCGGGGAAGCGGACGGTCGCCTCACCGGTGGCGGGCGCCTCGGCGCCGGCCAGGAGCCGGAGCAGGGTGGATTTGCCGGAGCCGTTCTCACCGATGACGGCGGCCTTCTCACCGGGCCGGACGGTGAGCGTGAGCTGGTCGAGGACGGAGCGGTCCCCGTAGGACTTGGAGACGTCTTTGAGGGTCAACTGGGCGCGGTCGCGCATGGGATCTTTCCCTGGGTACTGGAGGGCGTTCGGGCCGGGGAGAGGACACCGGGACCACCACTGCCGCGCCCCGGGGGCGACGGATCAGCGGGTCGGACCGGGTCGGCGGCCGGAATCAGAGAAAGAAGTAGAACGAACCCATGCGGTCGAGTGTAGCCAGCGGGGGTGCGGTCCCGCCGGGGTTTTCACGGCGCGGCAGGGCGGGCCCTCCCGCCGGGGGTCCGGCGGGAGGGCCCGTCCCGGCGGGACGGGCCCGGGGCCCGGAACCCACGCGAGGGGGCGGACCGTCAGCCGTCGGCCTTCGCGACACCGATCGGGCAGGAGACGCCCGTGCCGCCGATGCCGCAGTAGCCCGCCGGGTTCTTGTCCAGGTACTGCTGGTGGTATCCCTCCGCCGGGTAGAAGGCGCGGCCCTCCGCCGGGAGGATCTCCGTGCTGATCGTGCCGTAGCCGGAGCCCGTCAGGACCTTCTGGTAGGCCTCGCGGGAGGCGTCGGCCGTGGCCGCCTGGGCGGGGGAGTGGGTGTAGACGGCCGAGCGGTACTGGGTGCCCACGTCGTTGCCCTGGCGGAAGCCCTGGGTCGGGTCGTGGGACTCCCAGAAGAGCTTCAGGAGCGACTCGTACGAGACCTTCGACGGGTCGTAGACGACCCGGACGGCCTCGGTGTGCCCGGTCAGGCCCGAGCAGACCTCCTCGTAGGCCGGGTTCGGCGTGTAGCCGCCCTGGTAGCCGACGAGAGTGGTCCAGACGCCGTCGGTCTGCCAGAACTTGCGCTCGGCGCCCCAGAAACAGCCGAGGGCGAAGTCGGCGACCTCCAGGCCCTCCGGGTACGGGCCGAGGAGCGCGTTGCCGAGGACCGTGTGGCGCTCGGGGACGGCGAACTCCGGCTCGGGGCGGCCGCGCAGGGCCTGCTCGGGAGTGGGGAGGACGGGGGTGCGGGACAGGAACATGCTGCATCTCTCCTCGACGGTCGGCAGTGGTCACAACGCCGGCGGGCGGGGAGGGATTCCCCGGGAGACTCTCCGAGAGGATCCCTCCCCGCCCGCCGGGGAAGCCGGGGGCGGGAGCACCGCCCGCCGTGAGGTCAGCGCGGCAGCGCCGCCGGATTGCCGCCGTTCGCCTCGTACCCCGCCACCGCCAGGTTCCGGAAGACCGTGAACTCCGCCGCCGGGTCACCGCTCAGCGTCCACGGCACCGCGCCCACGTGCCCGTCGACCTTCACCAGCTGGTGCATGGCCTCCGCCCAGCGCTCGCCGCGCACCAGGAACCAGACGAGCAGATGACGCACGTGCGCCAGCATCGGGTCGTCGGACCGGGCCGAGTGCACCGCGTACAGCGCGCCGTCCATCGCCTTCGACACCACGGCCGTACGGAAGAAGTCCTGCACCAGCACCACGTCCGGCACGTGCTCGTACACCGCGAACAGCGGGAGCGCCGCGAGCAGCGAACCCCGCGGGGCGCGCGCCGCGGCCGTCGTCGCGAAGTGGTCGGCCTCCTCGCGGGAGCCGTGCCACTTCTCGCACCAGTAGTGCAGTGCCGCGAGATGGGCGCCCATGTGCTGCGGCGCCCGGTCGATGACCCGCGCCCACACCTGGTCGAACTCCTCGTGGCTGTAGCCGAGACCGCGGGCCACGGCCAGCTGCGTGATGTACGGGACCGGGTCGCCCGGGGCGAGCAGCGCCGCCTCGTCGGTGACCTTCCGTGCCTCCTCCAGGATGATCCGGAAGTCGTCGGTCCCCGCCGCTGAGGAACGCCAGGCCTGCTGCACCAGGAACTCGCCGTGCACCGCGGCGCCGCCCGCGTCCTTCGGGGCCTCCGCCCGCCAGGTCCGCAGCCACGCGCCGCCGACGCCCGGCCGCTGCTGGAGCTCCAGGGAAGCGGCGCCGGCGAAGGCCTGGACACGCTGCCAGCGCACCTCGCCCTCCTTGTCGGTGGCGGCGAGCAGCCGCGACGCGGCCCGCCAGTCCTGGGTGGCCTGGACGACGTCGAGGACGTGCAGGAGCTCGTCGTCCGCGCCCGGGAGCCGTACGTCCTGGTCCTCCTGACGCACGAATCCGTACGCCTCCGGATCCGCCGCGTCCGGGGCGCCCGGCGCGACCTGCCGGATGCCACCACCGCGGCGGCGCAGCAGGTAAGGGCCGAGGACGCCGAACAACAGGCCCAGCGCGATCAGGAACCAGAGAATCTCCATGTGTCCATTGTCCAGGACGCACGGTGAGACGATCGCGGCGCCGGGGCCCGCTCGGGACTACGCTCCTGACACATGAGCGACCAGCACTCTCACCAGAGCTTCGAGACCCGCGCGATCCACGCGGGCAACACCGCAGACCCGCTGACCGGCGCGGTCGTCCCGCCCATCTACCAGGTGTCCACCTACAAGCAGGACGGCGTGGGCGGGCTGCGCGGCGGTTATGAGTACAGCCGCAGTGCCAACCCCACCCGTACCGCGCTCGAGGAGAACCTGGCGGCCCTGGAGGGTGGTCGGCGTGGTCTGGCCTTCGCCTCGGGTCTGGCCGCCGAGGACTGCCTGCTGCGGGCGCTCCTCGCCCCCGGCGACCACGTGGTCATCCCGAACGACGCCTACGGCGGCACGTTCCGGCTCTTCGCCAAGGTCGTGCAGCGCTGGGGCGTCGACTTCTCGGTCGCGAACACCTCCGACGTCGAAGCGGTGCGTGCCGCCGTCAACGACCGGACGAAGCTGATCTGGGTCGAGACCCCGTCGAACCCGCTGCTCGGCATCACCGACATCGAGGCGATCGCGGGCGTCGCCCGCCAGGCCGGCGTGAAGCTCGTCGTCGACAACACCTTCGCCTCGCCGTACCTGCAGCAGCCGCTGGCGCTCGGTGCGGACGTCGTCGTGCACTCCCTCACCAAGTACATGGGCGGCCACTCGGACGTCGTCGGCGGCGCGCTGGTGACGGCCGACGAGGCGCTCGGCGAGGAGCTCGCGTACCACCAGAACGCGATGGGCGCGGTCGCCGGTCCCTTCGACTCGTGGATCGTGCTGCGCGGCATCAAGACCCTCGCGGTCCGCATGGACCGGCACAGCGAGAACGCCGAGAAGATCGTCGAGATGCTGACCCAGCACCCGAAGGTCACCCAGGTCCTCTACCCGGGGCTCCCGGAGCACCCGGGGCACGAGGTCGCCGCCAAGCAGATGCGTTCCTTCGGCGGCATGATCTCGTTCCGTGTGGAGGGCGGCGAGGAGGCGGCCGTCGAGGTCTGCAACCGTGCGCAGCTCTTCACCCTCGGTGAGTCCCTCGGTGGCGTCGAGTCGCTGATCGAGCACCCGGGCCGGATGACCCACGCGAGCGTCGCGGGCTCCGCCCTGGAGGTGCCGGCCGACCTCGTGCGTCTCTCGGTGGGCATCGAGAACGTCGACGACCTGCTCGCCGATCTGCGGCAGGCGCTGGGCCAGTAGCCGTCGGGGGCCGGGCGGGTGCTCCTTCGCGCGGAGCGGCCGCCCGGCCCGCCGTGTGCGGTGCGGCGTCGGTTCCGGTGCGCCGTTCGTTCAGGTGCCGGGCAGCGGCTCCTTCAGCGAGGTCCGGATCTCTTCGCGGAGTTCGGGACTGTCCGTGTGCTCGTGGACGTCGACGACGTGCATGACGGCCGCCCGTACGAGTTCCTCCTCCTCGCCCGACATGTAGAGCGAACAGCCGGAGACACTCGGAGTGTCCCGGCAGTCGGTTGCCTTCCTGGCCATGACGACCTCCTGACGGGCCTGCGGGCAGGCCTCTCCTTCCAGGCTAGGTCCGTCCTCACAGGCCGTCGAACGGCGGCGTGGTCTCCGCCGCCGGGGCCTCCCAGGGCTGTGCGACCGAGGCCCAGACGACGAAGGCGAGCACGGCGAGCGCGAACAGGGTCCACGCCACTCGCCGGACCGCTCGGTTCCGTCGCAGCAGGCGGGCGCCGCGCTCGGCGGCCTCCCCGGCGAGGTCGCCGGGGACCGGCGGGTGCGGGGTGTCGAGCAGCCGCCGGACGGCCGCCTCCTTGTCCTCGTGGCGGCTCACGCGGCGGTCCTCCCGGCCGGTTCTCCCGTGCCGCGCCGGGCCGCCCGCAGGGTGGCCACGGCCCGGGCGTGGACCGCCCTGACGCGGGTTTCCGGCAGTCCCAGCAGTGCCGCGACCTGTTCCTCGGCGACCCCTTCGTACAGCCGGAGGACGAGGACGAGGCGTTCGTGCGGGTGGAGTGCGGAGAGCACCCCGCCCCGGCCTCCGTGGTGCCGCCAGGCGGTGCGTGCGAAGCGGGCGGCGAGATCGCGCCGGGTGAGCTCGTACGGGTCCTCGTCCCGCAGCCGTTCCCACGCCGCGTAGGTGTGCGCCAGGGCGGCGGTCAGCAGGGCCCGGGCGTACGGGTTGCGGGTGCGGGTCTCGGCGGTGAGCAGGGTCGCGGTGTGCAGGAGCCGGCCTGCCGCCCCGGCTACGAACGCGTCGAACTCCCGGGTGCGGTAGGCGCGTTCGTCGCGGTGTCCGTTCCGCTGCTCTGCCACGTCCTCATCTGAGGACAGCGCGGGGGCGGGGTCAAGAGGTCTGCGCGGACTCGCTCGGCTCCTCGGCCGGTCCGTCGCCCGGTTCCCCGGCCGGGGAGGCGGTCCCGGACGGGGCCGCCGGTGCGGGTGCCGTCGTCGCCGGGGACTCGGCGGCCGGTCCGCCGGTGTGCGCCGACTGCCGTGCGGACAGGGCGGTGTTGAAGCGGGTGAGCAGGGTGCAGAAGGACTCCCGCTCGTCAGGTGTCCAGCCGTCCGTGACCTCGACCATCAGCTGGCGGCGCGAGGATCGGACCTCTTCCAGGCGGGCGAGTCCGCGGGGGGACAGCTGGAGCACGACCGCGCGCCCGTCCTCCGGGTGCGAGGTGCGCTTGACCAGGCCGGTGTCGACGAGCGGGGCGACCTGGCGGGTCACGGTCGACGAGTCGATGCCCATGCCCGCCGCCAGGGCCTTCACGCCCATCGGGCCTTCCTGGTCAAGCCGGTTGAGGAGCAGGTAGGCGGCGCGGTCCATGGAGTTGCGGAGCTGCCCGGTGCCGCCGAGGCGCGTCTGCTCGGCCCGGCGGGCGAAGACGGCCACCTGGTGCTGGAGGGCGTCGAGGAGACCGGGTTCGAGCTCAGTCGTCATGTCCTGAGATGTGGGCATGGCTGTGGGTCTCTCTCGTGCGGGGGCCGGTTGGTGGGGGACAGAGTACGCGGCCCCGGGGAGGTCCGTACCGGGCCTGCGCAAACCCGCTGGGGCACCCGGTCGCCGGGCGGCCACCAGGGCCGTGAGCTGCGAGACTTGCTGTCATGAGCTTCCGTACGCCAGACCCCTTGCACCGGCTGATGCTCGACGACGTGCGGGGGGCGCAGAAGATGCTGTCCGGGGTGGCCCGGACGACCGCCATGGAGGGCAGCCGGTATCTGTCGTCGCTGGTGGGGGCGCCGGTGCACTTCAAGTGCGAGAACCTCCAGCGGACCGGTTCGTTCAAGTTGCGCGGGGCGTACGTGCGGATCGCGGGGCTGCGGCCCGAGGAGCGGGCGGCCGGGGTCGTCGCCGCCTCGGCCGGCAACCACGCGCAGGGTGTGGCGCTCGCCTCGCGTCTGCTCGGGGTGCGCGCGACGGTCTTCATGCCGGTGGGGGCGCCGCTGCCGAAGGTCGCGGCGACGCGGGAGTACGGCGCGGACGTCCGGCTGCACGGTCATGTCGTGGACGAGACGCTGGCGGCGGCGGAGCGGTACGCGCGGGAGACCGGGGCCGTCTTCATCCATCCCTTCGACCATCCGGACATCATCGTCGGGCAGGGCACGGTGGGCCTGGAGATCCTGGAGCAGTGCCCGGAGGTCCGGACGATCCTGGTGGGCGTCGGCGGTGGTGGTCTGGCCGCCGGTATCGGGCTCGCGGTGAAGTCGGTCCGCCCGGACGTGAAGGTGATCGGCGTGCAGGCGGAGGGTGCGGCCGCGTATCCGCCCTCGCTGGCCGCCGGGCACCCGGTGGTGGTCGATTCGCCGGTGACGATGGCGGACGGGATCAAGGTGGGGCGGCCGGGTGACGTGCCGTTCGCGCTGGTCCAGGAGTACGTCGACGAGGTCCGTACGGTCTCCGAGGACGCGCTCTCCTCGGCGCTGCTGCTCTGTCTGGAGCGGGCGAAGCTGGTCGTCGAGCCGGCCGGTGCCAGTCCGGTCGCGGCGCTGCTCGGCGATCCGGGGTCGTTCGAGGGTCCGGTGGTGGCGGTGCTGTCCGGTGGGAACGTCGACCCGCTGCTGCTCCAGCGCATCCTGCGGCACGGCATGGCCGCCGGGGGCCGCTATCTGAGTCTGCGGCTGCGGGTCACGGACCGGCCGGGGGCCCTGGCGACCCTGCTCGCGGTGCTCACGGTCGCCGACGCGAACGTCCTGGACGTCAGCCATGTGCGGACCGATCCGCGCCTCGGCCTGACCGAGGCGGAGGTCGAGCTGCACCTGGAGACGAAGGGGCCGGAGCACTGCCGCGAGGTGGCGGACGCGCTGCGGGACGCGGGGTACACGGTGCTGGGCTGAGCCCCGCCCCTCGCATGATCATGTGTCCCGGATCACATATTCACTGGGCGGGGAGCCCTGGGCGAACCTAGGATCGGTGGGAAACGCCCCGATTTCAACGTCCGTATCTCCCTGGGAGTACCCACATGCCAGGCGCGATCTACGCCGAGGGTCTGGTGAAGACCTTCGGTGACGTACGAGCCCTGGACGGCGTGGACCTCGACGTCCCCGAGGGCACCGTCCTGGGTCTGCTCGGTCCGAACGGCGCGGGGAAGACGACCGCCGTGCGCGTGCTGACCACCCTCCTCCAGCCCGACAGCGGCCGGGCCGTCGTCGCCGGGATCGACGTCCTGAAGGACCCCGACGAGGTGCGCCGGAGAATCGGACTCTCCGGCCAGTTCGCGGCCGTCGACGAGTACCTCACCGGTCGCGAGAACCTCCAGATGGTCGGGCAGCTCTACCAGATGAGGGCGAAGGACGCGAAGGTGCGGGCCGGCGAGCTCCTGGAGCGCTTCAACCTGGCGGACGCCGCCGACCGCACCGCGAAGACGTACTCCGGGGGCATGCGCCGCCGTCTCGACCTCGCGGCCGCCCTCGTCGTGTCCCCGCCGGTCATGTTCATGGACGAGCCGACCACCGGCCTCGACCCCCGCAACCGGCAGGGCCTGTGGGAGGTCATCAAGGAACTCGTCGCGGGCGGTACGACCCTGCTGCTCACCACGCAGTACCTGGAGGAGGCCGATCACCTCGCGCACGACATCTGCGTGGTCGACCGGGGCAAGGTCATCGCGCGCGGCACCTCCGACCAGCTCAAGGCGCAGACGGGCGGCGAGCGCGTCGAGGTCGTCGTCCACACCTCGGGGATGATCGCTGACGCCCGGGACGTCCTCGCCCGCTACGGCATCGCGGGCATCGGCCATGGAGAGGTGTCCGTCGAGGACCACACCCGCAAGCTGACGGTGCCCGTCGCCGGCGGCGCGAAGCTGCTCGCCGAGGTCATCCGTGAGCTGGACACCGTGGGGGTGGAGATCGACGACATCGGTCTGCGCCGCCCCACCCTCGACGACGTCTTCCTCTCCCTCACCGGCCATGTGGCCGAGCGGGAGGCGGAGGAGAACGGCGGGTCGGGCGGGGAGTCCCGGCCGGGCGGCGGCCGCGACGGCGAGCGCGTGAAGGAGGCGGCCGAGTGAGCACCATGAACGACTCCCTGGTGATCGCCCGCAGGAACCTGATCAGGATGTCCCGGATTCCCGAGATGATCCTGTTCGGGCTGATCCAGCCGGTGATGTTCGTGATCCTCTTCACGTACGTCTTCGGCGGCTCGATGAGCGTCGGCGGCAGCACCGACCCGGACGTCTACAAGAACTTCCTGATGGCCGGCATCTTCGCGCAGACCGTCACCTTCGCGACGGCGGGCGCGGGCGCGGGCATCGCCGACGACATGCACAAGGGCCTCATCGACCGCTTCCGGTCCCTGCCGATGGCGCGCGGCGCGGTCCTCACCGGCCGTACCCTGGCGGACCTGGTGCAGACCGCGCTGACGCTCTTCGTGCTCGCGATCGTCGCGCTGATCATCGGCTGGCGGCCCGGGTACGCGGCGCCGACCAACTTCGGGAAGGTCATGGCCGGCTTCGCCCTGCTCCTTCTCCTCGGCTATGCCTTCACCTGGATCGGCGCCCTGATCGGCCTCTCGGTCCGCACCCCGGAGGCGGCCACGTCGGGCGGTCTGATCTGGCTGTTCCCGGTCACCTTCATCTCGAACGCCTTCGTGGACTCCAGCAATCTCCCGGGCTGGCTCCAGCCCGTCGCGGAGTGGAATCCGTTCAGCGCCACCGTCCAGGCCTGCCGCAAGCTCTTCGGCGATCCGGGCCTCTCGCCGTCCGACGCGTGGCCGATGCAGTACCCGGTGTGGGCGTCGCTGATCTACTCGGTCCTGATCGTCGCCATCTTCCGGACGCTGTCCGTCCGCAAGTACCGGCGCGCGAACGGCTGACGGCGCGGCCCCGTGCGGGGCGGCCTGTCAGCACGAAGGGCCGGCCCCCGTGGGGGCCGGCCCTTCGTGGAGAGCGGTGTCTCAGCCGGTGTACGGCTTCGCGCTGAGGATCTTCACCGTGGCCTTCTTGCCGTTCGGCAGCTCGTACTGGGCGTCGTCACCGGCCTTCTTGCCGTTGACACCGACGCCGAGCGGCGACTGCGGCGAGTAGGTCTCGATGTCGCCGCTCGCGTACTCGCGGGAGGCGAGCAGGAAGGTCATCGTGTCGTTCTCGTCGCCGTCGAAGGCGATCGTGACGACCATGCCCGGCTCGACGACACCGTCGTCCGCCGGAGCCTCGCCGACCTTGGCGTGCTCGAGGAGCTGGGTCAGCTGCCGGATGCGGAGCTCCTGCTTGCCCTGCTCCTCCTTGGCCGCGTGGTACCCGCCGTTCTCGCGCAGGTCCCCCTCTTCGCGGGCAGCGGCGATCTTGATGGTGATCTCCGTGCGCGCGGGACCAGACAGGTACTCAAGCTCGTCCTTGAGCTTGTTGTACGCCTCCTGGGTGAGCCAGGTGACGTTGTCGCTGGTCTGGGTCACAGGTGCTCCTCGTAGGTACTGGGAATACAAAGCATCGCCCTACACGGGAAAGCTCTGCTGTCCCGGGTGGGCGAAACCACGAGCCTAACAATGAGTGGCGAAAAGCGGGAGGACATAACCAATCGGGATGGCGTCACCCCAGGTCACCGGGGTGACTCGCCGGGACTCGTCACCCGGTCCCTACCCACCGCTACCGAGCCGTACACCCCATGAGCTCCGCGCTGGTCGCGCGGGCGGTCGTACGCAGCGAGTAGACCTGGTCGACCCGGCTGGCCGGGTCGTCGACCCGGACGTCCTTGCGGGCCACCTCGACGCCGTCCTCGGAGCGGGAGCGCAGGGTGCAGACGCCCTCGGTGCCCTCGTCCTTGCGGATCTCCAGGTGCACCTGGACCTCGGTGGAGCTCACCACGTCGAACTTGATCAACTCGGCACTGATCTTGTTGTCGACGACGTAGTACCAGCCGAACCAGCCCATCAGGCCGAGGAAGAGGACGCCGAGCACGGCGCCCGCGATCTTGAGCTTGCGGTCGGCCGCCTCGTCCGCGGAGCGTCCGTAACGCCCCTCGGGCAGCTGCTCTCGCACCGCGCTCATGATCGATCCTCTCGAAGCCGGGGGTGGCGGAATTTTCACTCCCCCGATTCCGTCACTATAGAGACCACCCTCCGCGTCGAATCACTGAGGATCGAGTCTTGACTGAGCAGCTGCGACTGATGGCCGTTCACGCCCACCCCGACGACGAGTCGAGCAAGGGTGCGGCCACGATGGCCAAGTACGTGTCCGAGGGGGTGGACGTCATGGTCGTGACGTGCACGGGCGGCGAGCGCGGCTCGGTCCTGAACCCCCAGCTCCAGGGTGACGCCTACGTGGAGGCGAACATCCACGAGGTGCGCCGCAAGGAGATGGACGAGGCCCGCGAGATCCTCGGCGTCTCCCAGGAATGGCTGGGCTTCGTCGACTCGGGCCTGCCCGAGGGCGACCCGCTGCCGCCGCTCCCCGAGGGCTGCTTCGCCCTGGAGGACGTCGACACCGCGGCCGGGGAACTGGTCCGCAAGATCCGCTCCTTCCGCCCGCAGGTCGTCACGACCTACGACGAGAACGGCGGATACCCGCACCCCGACCACATCATGACCCACAAGATCACGATGGTGGCCTTCGACGGCGCGAGCGACACCGAGGCGTTCCCCGAGGCCGAGTTCGGCCCCGCCTGGCAGCCCCTGAAGCTCTACTACAACCAGGGCTTCAACCGTCCCCGCACGGTCGCCCTGCACGAGGCGCTCCTCGCCCGCGGCCTGGAGTCCCCCTACGGCGAGTGGCTGGAGCGCTGGAAGGAGTTCTCGGCCAAGGAGCGCACGCTGACCACCTTCGTGCCCTGCGCGGAGTTCTTCGAGATCCGCGACAAGGCCCTGATCGCCCACCGCACCCAGATCGACCCCGACGGCGGCTGGTTCCGGGTCCCGATGGACATCCAGAAGGAGGTCTGGCCCACGGAGGAGTACGAGCTCAGCAAGGCGCTGGTGCCGACCTCCCTCCCCGAGGAAGATCTCTTCGCGGGCATCCGCGACAATGCCTGACATGAGCGCACACCTGGCACTGACCCAGCTCGTCCCCTTCGCCGCCGAAGAGCTGGACGAGAACAAGGTGACCCCCGGCGTCCTCGGCTTCGTCGTCTTCGCGGTGCTGGCCCTCGCGGTCTGGCAGCTGATGAAGTCGATGAACCGCCACATGGGCAAGGTCTCCTTCGAGGAGGCCCCGGACCCGGCCGCCACCCCGGAGACCCCGGCCTCCTCGGCCGGCCCCGCCGGCAAGTAGCCGACCCGCCCCCGGGCCCGTACCCCAGCGGTACGGGCCCGGGGCACCGTCGTACCCGGGCGGGCTACCCCACCGGCACCCCCAGCACCTCCCCGGCGTGCCGGTTCGGCACCATGCCCAGATCCCAGGCCTGCCAGGGCGCCGACGGGTGGATGCCCCGGCCCAGGATCACCGCGTACGCCTCGGCGCAGTCGTCGAGCCGCGGGTCGCGCGCCGGATGGCGGTCCGCGACCAGCGCCGCGAGCTCCTCGCGCGCCGTGACCGTCCCCGGCTCCGGGCTCCCCGGGACCGCGTGCGGGAGCAGCGTGCAGCGCAGGAAGCGGGCCCAGTCCGCGCCCCGCCGGTCGCCGTACGTGTCGAACAGCGCACGCGCCTCGTCGCACAGCCCGAGCGCCTGCGGCACCCGGGCGTTGCCGGCGTCGATGATCGCCAGCTCCAGGGACGTCCAGGCCTCCCCGTGCGGCACCCCGATCCGGTGGAAGTCCGCCCGCGCGTCCACGAGCAGCTGCCGGGCGAAGCCCGAATTGCGCAGACCGCCCGTGCGGGCCGCGAGCTGGTCGCGGGTGACCCGCCCCGAATGGTGCCGGGCACTGGCGAGCCCGTACATGTCCCGCATCCGCGAGAACATCGTCCGCGCCCGGCCCAGCTCCCGCACCGCGTCGTCCCGGTCGCCGCGCTCCTCCAGCGCGTGCGCCAGATGGAACAGCGTCCACGCCTCCCCGCGCGCGTCCTCCTGCTCCCGGTGCCGCGCGAGCGCCCCGCGCAGCCCCTCTACGGCCGGCTCGGCGTCCCCGGCGGCGAGCCGGGCCCTGGCCAGCTGGGTCAGCGCCCAGGCCTCGCCGCGCCCGTCGTGGATCCGCCCGTAGCCGTCGAGCGCGTCCCGCAGCCCGGCCTCCGCGCCCGGTACGTCACCCCGCAGCAACAGCACCTGGCCCCGCTGGAAGTGCGCCCATGCCTGGCCGTGCGGGGACTCGTGCTCCCGGTGCAGCGCCAGCGACCGGTCGAGCAGAGCCGTCGCCTCCGCCAGGTTCCCCCGGTCCCGTTCCACGGCCGCGAGCGCGTGCAGCGTCCAGCCCCGGTCGGCGGCGAGCGCCTCCGGCTCCTGGAGCGCGAGCGCCTCCCGCAGCCGGGCCGCCGCGTCGGTGAGCCGGCCCTGGTGGTGCAGGGTGATCCCGAGCGAGCAGAGCGCGAGCGCCGCCCCCGGCTCCTGACGGGCCTCCTGGTAGAGGGAGACCACGGACGTCAGGGTCGTCCGCGCCTTGTCGAGGTCGCCGATCTGCCGGGCCGCGATGCCGGTCCGCCACTGCACCGAGCGGGACAGCTGCCCCTGCCCGACGGCCTCGGCCAGTTCGTTGATCTCGCCGAGCCGGTAGAGGTCGCCGCGCAGCAGGCAGTAGTCGCAGAGCGCGCCCAGCAGATCGAGCACGGTCTGCTGGTCCACGCCCTCGGTGTGCCGCAGGGCCGCCGTGATGAAGCTGGACTCCTCGTCGAGCCAGCTCAGGGCCGCCTCCAGGGAACCGAAGCCGTGCCCGCCGAAACGGTCGGCGCGGGTCGACATCTTGCCGTCGACCATGCGGATCACCGCGTCCGCGAGCTCCGCGTAATTCCGTATCAACCGCTCCTGCGCCGCCGAGATCTCCGCCGCGTCCTCCTCGTCGAGGAGCCGGAGCGCCGCGAAGCCGCGCACCGCGTCGTGCAGCCGGTACCGCTCCCCGCGCACCGGGGCGAGCAGCCCCGCGCCGGCCAGTTCCCGCAGCAGCCGGGCGCCCTCGGCGCCGCTCCCGTCGAGCAGGGCGGCGGCGGCCGCAGCACCCAGCGAGGCCCGTCCGGCGAGCGACAGCCGCCGGAGCAGCCGCCGCGCCTCGTCGTCGAGATCGACGAAGTACCGTGCCCGCAGGGCGCGTTCGACCGGGTCGACGCCCCGGTCCGGCCGGGCCAGCGTCTCCGCCAGCTCGTTCAGGGACCGCCGCGCCAGCAGGGAACCCGCCGCCCGCAGCGCCAGCGGCAGCCCGCCGCACAGCTCCCGGATCCGGTCGAGCGCCTCCGCGTCGTACGGACCGTGGTCCGGCGCCCCGCCCGCCGCCCGCAACAGCTCCTCCGCCCCGCCCGCGTCCAGCGCCGCCACCGGCAGGACGTGCGCGGCCACGTCCCCGAGGTCCAGCGGCTCCCGGCAGGTCACCAGGACCAGACTCTCGGAGCGCTCCGGCAGCAGCGCCCGCACCTGGGCGGCGTCCACGGCGTCGTCCAGGATCACCGTCACCGGCACCCCGGTCAGCTGCCGCTGGTACAACTCGGTGAGCCGCGCCACCTGCTGGTCCGCCGTGGCGCCCTCCCGGAAGAGGAGCCGCTCGCGCGGGGCGCCGAGCCGGTTGAGCAGATGGAGCAGCGCCTCCCGGGTCGCGAGGGGCCGTTCGCCGCTCGCGCCGCCCCGCAGGTCGACCACGCACGCGCCGCGGAACTGGTCGCGGAGCGCGTGCGCCGCGCGCACCGCGAGCGTCGTCCGTCCGGAGCCGGGCTCGCCGTGCAGCAGGACCACCGTCGGCCGGGTCTCCGCCGAAGCGCGTCCCGTCTGCACCCACCGGGTGATCCGCGCCAGCTCCTCCCGCCGTCCGGCGAAGTCCCCGCCGGGGTCGGGCAGATGGCCGAAGGACCGCTCCAGCACGGCCCGTCGCCTGGCCGCCGCGCTCCGGTCGGCCCCGCGCAGCCGCTCGGGCCGCGGGACCACCGCCGGCCGGTCCCGGCCGTCCGCCAGCGGGCCCCGCCCGCTGCCGCCGGAGCCGTCGGGCGAACCCGGGTCACGGGACCCGCCTGAGCCGTGGGACCCGCCGGACCCGCCTTCTCCCGTCCCCGTCAGGGGCACGTCCCCGTTCCCGCCCCCGGACGCCACCCGCTCCCGCTCCAGGAACGGGCGTACACCCCGTACCTCCAGAGCGGTCAGCCAGCGCACCCGCGCCGCCTCGACGGCACCGTCCGCCGCCTGTGCGGGTGCCACGGGTCCGGTCCGTCCCGACGTCGCCTTCAGCACCGTCGCCGCCGCGCCCGCCACGGCCACCACCGCGCCCGCGCCGAGCGCCGTCCCCGCCGTCGTCCCGAGCGCCAGGTCCGCGCCGAACGCGGCGACGGCCGCGACTCCGGCGACGAGCGCGGGAGCGCCGAACGGCGGACCGGACGAGCGGCCCGCCGCGGTCCGGGCGCCGGCGTCCTCCTTCTCCACCGCCCGTACGTAGGCCGCGTACTCCTCGCCCGCGCCCGCCGCCATGGAGTCCAGCGCGGCCCGCCCCCGGGCGAGCAGCGCCTCCGCCCCCGCCCGGCTCCCGGAGTTCCGCAGCTCCTCCTCCACCGCCCGTTCCCACAGCCGCTCAGCCTCGGCCCGATGGCTCTCCCGCATGTGCGTCCCCCTCCGCGCGTGCCCGCCCGTCCCGTCCCTGAGGCCCTGTCAGCCCCCGGACCGTGCGCGTCCAGTGTGCTGCGCGGGGCGCGAAGGCGCGAGAGCGGAGATGAGGAGGCGGCTGCGGCGGGTCCTGGACGGCGGGCACGGCCGGCGTGTACCTGGGGTCCGCATCACACCGCTGGGCGACCTCTCCGCCCTCCGTGTCTTCGTCTGGCAGTTCGACGGCCTCGTCGTCGTCCTGGCCGGCGTCCTCATGATGAACGCGATGCCGACGGCGTCCGGCGCCGCCCTGCTCGCGACGGGCGCGGCCGCCTGCTGCGTCCGGGCGGGCCTGCGCCGCACCGGATGGTCCCTCCGGCCCTTCGCCACCCGCCTCGGCCGGGTGTAGGGACGCCCGGCGGGAGCGGCCCCCGGTCCGCCGGGGGCAGGGGGTCCCGCGGGACTCCGGGGCGGCAGGGCAGGATGGACACCATGGCGAACCGACTGGCCCATGAGACCTCCCCCTACCTCCTTCAACACGCCGACAACCCGGTCGACTGGTGGCCGTGGTCGGCCGAGGCCTTCGAGGAGGCCCGCCGCCGCGACGTCCCCGTGCTGCTCAGCGTCGGATACAGCTCCTGCCACTGGTGCCACGTCATGGCGCACGAGTCCTTCGAGGACGACGCGACCGCGTCCCTGGTCAACGAGAACTTCGTCGCCGTCAAGGTCGACCGCGAGGAGCGCCCCGACGTCGACGCCGTCTACATGGAGGCCGTCCAGGCCGCGACTGGCCAGGGCGGCTGGCCGATGACCGTCTTCCTCACCCCGGACGCCGCCCCCTTCTACTTCGGTACGTACTTCCCGCCCGAGCCCCGCCACGGCATGCCCTCCTTCCCCGAGGTCCTGGAGGGCGTCAAGGGCGCCTGGGCCGACCGGCGCGGCGAGGTCGGCGAGGTCGCGGAGCGCATCGTGAAGGACCTCGCGGGCCGCTCCCTCGCGTACGGCGGCGACGGCGTCCCCGGCGAGGAGGAGCTCGCCCAGGCCCTCCTCGGTCTCACCCGCGAGTACGACGCGACCCACGGCGGCTTCGGCGGCGCACCCAAGTTCCCGCCGTCCATGGCCCTGGAGTTCCTGCTCCGCCACCACGCCCGTACGGGCTCCGAGGGTGCCCTCCAGATGGCCTCCGACACCTGCGAGGCGATGGCCCGCGGCGGTATCTACGACCAGCTCGGCGGCGGCTTCGCGCGGTACGCCGTCGACCGTGCCTGGGTCGTGCCCCACTTCGAGAAGATGCTGTACGACAACGCCCTGCTCTGCCGGGCCTACGCGCATCTGTGGAAGGCCACGGGCAGCGACCTGGCCCGCCGGGTCGCCCTGGAGACGGCCGACTTCCTGGTCCGCGAACTGCGCACCCCCGAGGGCGGTTTCGCCTCCGCGCTCGACGCGGACAGCGCCGACGGTACGGGCAGGCACGTCGAGGGCGCCTACTACGTGTGGACGCCCGCGCAGCTCACCGAGGTCCTCGGCGCGGAGGACGCCGCCCTCGCCGCCGCCCACTACGGCGTCACCGAGGACGGCACCTTCGAGCACGGCAGCTCCGTGCTGCAGCTTCCGCAGGAGGCCGGTCCGGCCGACGCCGGCCGGATCGCCTCGATCGCCGCCCGGCTCCTCGCCGCCCGCGAGGAGCGCGAGCGTCCTGGCCGCGACGACAAGGTCGTCGCGGCCTGGAACGGCCTCGCGATCGCCGCCCTCGCCGAGACCGGTGCCCTCTTCGGCCGCCCCGATCTCGTCGAGCGCGCCACCGAGGCCGCCGACCTCCTCGTCCGGGTCCACATGGACGAGTCCGCCCGCCTCACCCGTACGTCCAAGGACGGCCGGGCCGGCACGAACGACGGCGTCCTGGAGGACTACGCCGACGTCGCCGAGGGTTTCCTCGCCCTCGCCGCCGTCACCGGCGAGGGTGCCTGGCTCGACTTCGCCGGCTTCCTCCTGGACCTCGTCATCGACCGCTTCACCGCCGAGGGCGGCGCCCTCTACGACACGGCCCACGACGCCGAGGCCCTGATCCGCCGCCCGCAGGACCCCACGGACAACGCCGCCCCGTCCGGCTGGACGGCCGCGGCCGGCGCGCTGCTCTCGTACGCCGCGCACACCGGCTCCGTCACCCACCGCGCCGCCGCCGAGGGCGCCCTCGGCGTCGTCAAGGCCCTCGGCCCCCGCGCGCCCCGCTTCATCGGCTGGGGCCTGGCCGTCTCCGAGGCCCTCCTCGACGGGCCCCGGGAGATCGCCGTGGTGGGCGCCCCCGACGACGAGGCCTTCCAGGAGCTGCGCCGTACCGCGCTCCTGGCGACCGCCCCCGGCGCGGTCCTCGCCTTCGGAGCCCCCGACAGCGAGGAGTTCCCGCTGCTGAGGGACCGTCCGCTGGTCGCCGGTGGTCCCGCCGCGTACGTGTGCCGTCACTTCACCTGCGACGCGCCCGTCACCGACCCGGACGCCCTCCGCCGGAAGCTCTGAGGCCCCCGGAACGGGGACGGCCCCGCGACCCCTCCGAGGAGGGGCGGCGGGGCCGCCGTGCCGAGCGTCGTCGCTCAGCTGTTGCCGGCGCCGTTGCCGGAGAGCACGGGGATGTCGCTGAGGATGTGCGACAGCGGCTCGTCACCCTTGGCCTGGGTGGAGTTCTCCGTGCACTGCTGGTTCTGCGGGGAGGACAGGACGTTGATGTCCTGAACGGCGATCGGGATGGCGCCGACCAGCGAACCGGCGTTGACCTTGGCCGGCAGGCCGATGCACGGCTTGTTCAGGGAGCCCTGGACGAGCGCGAACTGCGGGCTCATGTTGCCGTGGGTGGCCGAGTTGCCGAACTCCTGGTGGGCACCGTTGCCGCTGAGCGAGGTGGTGCCACCGTCGTCGGCGATCGCGAGCGCCTGTCCGGCACCCGCCGCCGTCGCGCCGAGCACCGACGCGGCCACAGCAGCCGTAGCCAACAGCTTCTTCATTGTTCAGGCCTTTCGGATTGTGGCTCGCTGAGTGCCGAGCCGTGCTGATCAACTGGTCAGCGGTGCGGAGGTTCCGCGAAGTCCACCGGACGGACTACGGGCAGATGAGCGAAGCCCCGGGATCCGGCCGGTAGGCGGCCGCGGAGATCCGGCTGGGAGCGACCTCGTCGGCCGCCGGCAGCGGCCGGTCCTCGCGCAGCCGCCGGAAGACCTCGGCCGCGCCCTCCTCGTCCCAGGCGAGGGTGGACCCGACGCCGGCGATGTCCGGGTTGAAGCCGCGTACGGGCACGGTGGCGAACTCCGTACGGTCCGGGGGCAGGTCCCGCAGCCGCGCGGCGAGGGTGAGCAGCTCCCTCACGGAGATCCCCCGTTCGGCCGCGCCCGTCCCGCGCAGGGTCTCCGCGAGGTCCTTCAGCCGGCCGGGACGGCCGAGGACGCCGTCGCGGATCCGCTGCAGGGTGTTGACGACGAACTTCTGCTGCTTCTTGATGCGGCCGAAGTCCATCTGCCCGTCGGCCTTCCGCGACCGCACGTACTGGAGTGCCTCGCCGCCGCCGACCGGCCGGGTCCCGGGCTGCAGGTCGATGCCGGTGGACGGGTCCTTGAGGGCCTTCTCCGTGCAGATGGGGACGCCGCCGTCGACGCGGTCCACGGTGTCCATGAAGCGCCGGAAGTCGATCTCCAGGTAGCGGTGGACGGGCAGCCCCGTCATCGATTCGACGGTCTCCACGGCGAAGGCGGGACCGCCCTCCGCCCAGGCGCCGTTGATCTTCGCCTGGTGGGCCGCGTGGAGCTTTCCGGTGCGCCGGTCGCGGTGCTGGTCGGGGAAGGAGGTGAGCGAGTCACGGGGGAGGCTCACCACGTCGACCCGGTCGTTCTCGGCCGAGACGTGCACGAGCATCATCACGTCCGTGCAGTCGCACTCCTTCCCGCCCAGCCGGAAACGTTCCTTCTCCTCCGCGGTGACTCCCTTGCGGCTGTCGATGCCGACCACGAGGAGGTTCAGTCCCTGTCCGGGGCGGGGGAGGTCGGAGGGGACGGCGGCGAGGGCGGCGGGAGCGAGGGCGGCGAGGGCGGCGAGCGCCGCGGGGACGAGCAGCGGACGTCGGGGGCGCCGTGATCGCGGGAATTTCATGCCCGCACGGTAATTCGATCACTCTCGCACACAGATACACGACGCGACATGAACAGGACGAATCACTCTCCTGCGGCGCCTGTGGAATGATGCGGGAATCGCAGCGGGAAGGAGCGAAGATGGCGCCGGATCCCGGGAAATGGGAACGGATGGCCTTCATTCCGAAGAGCCGATATGTGAGCGACCCACCCCCAGCCGACCGCACACCATTTCCCCTCTATTCCTCACTCGTGGCCCAATGGGCGCAGGCGGGCCGGACGGTGCCGGGGATGCCCGACCGCGAGTGGGAACGTCTGATGGCCGCCCCGGTCTGGCCGACCTGGTAGCGAGGGTCCCGGGCCGTACGGCAGATGCGAAAGGGGCCGCCCCGGAGGGCGGCCCCTGACGTGTGAACGTCGTCGCGCGGAGGCGGAACGTCAGTTGTTGCCGACGCCGTTGCCCGACAGGACCGGGATGTCGTCCAGGATGTGCGAGAGCGCCTCGTCACCCTTGGCCTGGGTGGAGTTCTCGGTGCACTGCTGGTTCTGCGGGGAGGACAGGACGTTGACGTCCTGGACCGAGATCGGCACGAGGCCGATGAGGGAGCCGGCGTTGAGCTTGGCCGGCAGGCCCACGCACGGCTTGTTCAGCGAGCCCTGGACCAGCGCGAACTGGGGGCTCATGTGGCCGTAGGTGGCCGAGTTGCCGTACTCCTGGTGCGCGCCGTTGCCGCTGAGCGAGGTCGTGCCGCCGTCGTTGCCGATGGCGAACGCGGGGGCGGCGACGGCGGCGGTGGCGCCGACGATGGAGACGGCCGCGGCCGCAGTGGCCATAACCTTCTTGATCACGGGAGTTCCCTTCTAGAACCGGCTCCGTGCAGGGAGCGACCTGATCAACTGCCCATGGACGCAGGGGTTCCGCTGTGTCACTCCCTTGGCGGAGCGCACTCGGCAGCGCAAAGCGGGGCGCCAGTCGAACGGGTGAAGAGCCGGAACCTCAGCCCCCGCGCGCAGTTGATCCGGTCGCATCAATCACGTCGATTGGTGGGAACAGGAACGGAATCACCGTGATCAAGAAGATTATGGCGGCTGCGGCTGTTACGGCCTCTGTTGTCGGCGCTTCCGCTGCGGCGGCCTCCCCGGCGCTCGCCATCGCCGACGACGGCGGCACGACCTCGCTCAGCGGCAACGCCGCGAGCCAGTCGTTCGGCAACTCCACGACCGCGGGTGACATGAGCCCCCAGTTCTCGGCCGTCCAGGGCTCGCTGAACAAGCTCTGCCTCGGCGCCCCGGTCAAGGGCAACGTCGGCTCGCTCGTCGGCATCCTCGTCCCGGTCGCGGTCCAGGACGTCAACGTCCTGTCCTCCCCGCAGAACCAGCAGTGCGCCGAGAACTCCACCCAGGCCAAGGGTGACGAGCCGCTGTCGCACATCGTGGAGGACATCCCGGTCCTCTCCGGGAACGGCGCCTACAACGGCTGATCCGTCCCGCGCACTTCAGGGCCGGAGGGAACGTACCTGTTCCCTCCGGCCCTGCTGTGTGCGGGCAATGGAGTGAAAGAACGAACGTCGTCGTTTTCGCGGTTTCCTTTGTGCGGCATGTTCGTTGTGTTGCGTGAAAAGTGTTCCGCCACCGAAAGGATGCAGACGAAAATGAACTGTAAGAAGGCTGCTGCCGTCGTCGCCGGAATCATCATGGCCATGGGTGCGGCGACCCCCGCCTTCGCGGACGCGGGCGCCGAGGGTCTCGCGGTCGGTTCGCCGGGCGTCCTCTCCGGCAACGTCGTGCAGATCCCGATCCACGTGCCGATCAACGCCTGCGGCAACAGCGTGAACGTCATCGGCCTGCTCAACCCGGCCGCGTTCAACACCTGCGTCAACGCCTGAGTCCCCAGCGACCCGCAGGCACAGGGGCCGGCCCCCGGGGAGCGGACGCTCCCCGGGGGCCGGCCCTCCCTCATGCCGAGACCGGCGTCCTCCCGCCCGTCCGCGGCCGGCCCACCGCCCCGCCCCGGACCCCCGCCCGCAGCCGCCGCCGCACCCCTCGCACCAGCCTCCCCGCCGTGTACTCGGCGCCGAGGACGAACCGCATCGAGGGACCGTACGAAGGAGCGGTGAGCAGCCCGGCGAGGAACAGGCCCGGCCACGAGGACTCGAAGAGACCGCCGACCTCCGGGGCGCCGCCCGCGCCGACCCTCCGCAACGCGCCGCGCAGCTCCGGGGCGAGCACACCCGCCCGGTCCAGGCTCGGGGTGAAACCGGTGGCCGCGATGACATGGTCGGTCTCCAGGACGGCCGTCCCCTCCGGCCCGGTCACGTCGAGCCGCAGCCGCTCGTCCCCGGTCACGGCCGCCGCGGTGATCCACTGCCCGAGGCGTACGTCGCCGACCGAGGCGAACCGCTCGCGCAGCCACCAGGCCCCCGCCGGGCCGAGCGCCGAGCCGAAGATCCGCTCACGGGTCGCGGCCGGCAGCCGCCGGAAGACGCCCGGCGTGTCCGCGTACAGCTTGTTCCGCCAGCCGCAGCCCAGCCCCGTGTGCGGCACCCGCACCCTCGGCCACGGCCCCCGGTCGAGGGGCGGGGGCACGGTGTTCCACTGCAGCCGGTCCGCGCGGGCGAGGATCCGTACGGTCGCGGCGCCCCCCTCGACGAGGAGCGAGGCCGTCTCCAGGGCGGCCTGCCCGGCCCCGACGACCGTCACGTCCCGGCCGGTGAAGCGGTCCAGCTCGCCGTGGTGGCTGGAGTGGGTGACGTACCGCCGGGGCAGCCCCCGCAGCGGTCCCGGGATCTCCATGAACGGCAGGACGCCGACCGCGAGCGCCACCGTCCTGGCCCGCAGCGCCTCGCCGTCCTCGGTCCGCAGCTCGAAGGCGTCCCTGCCGGGTGCGACCGAGCCGATCAGACGCTCGTCGAGCGCGGGCACCGCCTGCCGGGCGAACCAGTCGCCGTACCCGGCGAAGAGGTCCACCGGCAGCGGCACCCCGTGCGTGGCCCGCACACCCCGCGTGGCGGCGTAGGCGTCGAGCCCGTACGCCCGCTCCGGGTCGGAGAGATGGGAGGCCCAGGGTTCCGACTTCAGGAACATGCCCGAGGGCATCGCGTGCCAGGACTCCATCGAGCGGCCGAAGGTCCGCAGACGCAGTCCGTGGACGGCCGCGTGCGCGGCGACGGACAGACCGTACGGTCCGGCCCCGACGACCACCAGGTCGTACATCGGCTTCATCGTGCCTTCCGCCTTCATCGTGGGGTGAGCTGGTGGGAGGAGCTGCGGGCCTGCGGCGCCTTCGGAGACGGCTGCGGACGCGCCCGCCGGGAGGCCAGGAACCGGCGCGCCGAGGCCACCGCCCGCCGCAGCAGGTGCCCGAGCCAGGCGAGCCCCATCGCGAACGCCGGGGCCGGGTCGTCCGCCGCGCACCAGGCGTACTCGGTCCGCCCCCGGACACCCTCGGAACCGGTTCCGTCCTCCGTCCCGTCCGCGCGGCGGCGCGGGGAGACGAGGAGCGACAGCGCCGCGTAGTTCTCGACGACGAACCGGCGGCCGTACGCGGGGGACTGCGGGGGCACGGGCCGGCCGGTGAGGTCAAGATGGAGGGCCCGGACCACGTCCAGCTCCTCCGCGTCGGCGAAGAGCCGGAACTGCGCGCCGGGCCGGGGGTTGAAGTCGAGCAGGTGGTACGCGCCCGTCGCCCGGTTCCGCCGGAAGTCCAGGTCGCACACGCCCCGGTAGCCGAGCGCTGCTAACAGCTCGCGGGCCGTTCGGTCCACGGCCGGGTTCGGCGTCCAGCGGCCCACGGCGGTGAGCCCGGCCCCGTCCGGCCACGACCGCTCCTTGCGGCCCGTCGCCCCCGTCGTACAGCCGCCGCCGGCGTCCACGTAGCCGTGGAAGAACCAGTCCAGGTCGCGGCCCGCCGGGAGGAGTTCCTGGAGCAGCAGCCTGCTGCCGGCCTCCGGGGTCCGGGCGTACAGCTCCCGCACCTCGGCGAGGGACCGCACGATCGAGGTGCTGCGCAGCCCGCCGCCGGACGGGAGAAGCCAGGGGCGGCTCCACTTGGCGACCACCGGCAGACCGAGCGACCAGGCCATGGCGGCGGCCTCGTCGGTGCCGTCGGGGAGTTCGGTACGGGGATGAGGCAGGCCCAGGGACGCGCAGGTCTCGGCGAGCGCCGCCTTGTCCGCGACCCGCAGCAGCTGCTCCTCCGTCTGCTCGGGAAACAGGAAGCGCGGGGAGAGCGTGTCGCGGCGGCGGGCCAGGCCGAGGGCGCTCACATCGTCCAGGGGAAGGACGAGGAGACGATTTGACGCTCCGTCGGGTACCGGGTCCGCGCCGTCCTCGATCTCGTCCGCGTACCGGTGGAGGAGCGCGGGCAGCTCGTCCGCGGAGGTGCCCCCCGGGCTCGCGCGGGCCGACCGGAGAAAGCGGGAACGGGCGACCGGACTGGTGCTCGATTCGATGACCGCGTGGACCGGAATTCCCGCCCTTCCGAGCGAACGCGCGGCTCCGAGCGTGCCGTGATGGAAGGGGTTCCGGTCGAGCCGTACGAGGACGGTGGGAACGCTGATGTCGAAACTCTGACGACGCAGCACGGCATGCCCTTTCATCTCGGGTGCCCCAACTGGGCGATGAAATCCTCTAATGGACTACTGATCAGAGGGAAGCCGAGTTCACGGTCGGCTCATTAGGAATACTTTCGGAGCATCGGATTGACGGATCATCAAAACGCGTACGACGCGAAGGAGCGGCCATGGCGGCTACACATCGGCGAACTTCGAGAGTGTGGCTGGGGGTGTTCACCGCCGGTCTCCTCGCCTCGGGCTCAGTCGTGCTCGCGTCCCCCGTGCACGCCTCCGAATCCGTAACGACGAAAGACCCCGGACCGACTCTCTCCAGCGCCATGGGAGCCTTCCTCGACTCGGGCGCGCTCGGGGTCGCCCGCATCGAGCAGCTGGAGCAGTGGCTCGGCGGCCGCGAACTCCGGGTCGGCCACACCTACCTCCCCGGCGACCTCTGGAAGAACATCGAGGGCCCGCCCGGCTTCCTCGACGCCTGGGCGGACTGGCGCAACGAGAAGGCCGACCGCCTGTTCGTCCTCAACGTCCCCATGCTGGAGCGCAACGAGGCCGGCGTCTCCGACGCCGAGGTCCGCCGCCAGCTCCAGCTGGGCGCCGCCGGGTACTACGACCACCACTTCACCGCACTGGCCGAGCGGCTCGTCCGGCTGCGGGCGCTCGACACGGTCGTCGTCCTCGGCTGGGAGATGAACGGGACGACGTACACCCACCGCTGCGCGCCCGATCCGGCCGCGTGGAAGAAGTACTGGAACCGGATCGTCACCGCGATGCGTTCCGTCCCCGGCCAGAAGTTCCGTTTCGACTTCAACCCGAGCCGCGGCCGCGACGCCGTTCCGTGGACCGAGTGCTATCCGGGCGACGACGTCGTCGACATCATCGGGATGGATTCGTACGACCAGCCCCCGGGGTCGAGTTTCGACCAGCATGTCAGCGAACCGTACGGACTGCAGAAGCAGGTCGATTTCGCCGCCGAGCACGGAAAGCAGATCTCCTATCCCGAATGGGGGCTCTTCCGTAACGGCGACAACCCCGTGTACATGCGGCGCATGCTGGACTGGATGAAGCAGCACAAGCCGCTGTACCACACGATCACCGATTACTGTCCGCACGGCGTCTGGCAGTGCGACGACAATCCGCGGTCGTCGCAGACGTTCCGTCAGATGATGTACGGCACCGAGCCGGAACTCCCGACGCAGCCCACGGATCCGGTGGACCCGACGGACCCGACGGACCCGACGGACCCGACGGACCCCACGGAGCCGACGGACCCCACGGGCCCGGTGGACCCGACGGTTCCCGAGCCGAAGCCCGAGCCGAAGCCGGAGCCCAAGCCGGAACCGAAGCCCGAGCCCAAGCCGGAGCCCAAGCCGGAACCGAAGCCCGAGCCGAAGCCGGAGCCCAAGCCGGAGCCCAAGCCCGAGCCGAAGCCCGAGCCGAAGCCGGAACCGAAGCCGGAACCGAAGCCCGAGCCGAAGCCCGAGCCGAAGCCGGAACCGAAGCCGGAACCGAAGCCCGAGCCGAAGCCCGAGCCGAAGCCGGAACCGAAGCCGGAACCGAAGCCCGAGCCGAAGCCGGAACCGAAGCCCGAGCCCAAGCCGGAACCGAAGCCCGAGCCCAAGCCGGAGCCCAAGCCGGAACCGAAGCCCGAGCCCAAGCCCGAGCCCAAGCCGGAACCCAAGCCGGAGCCGAAGCCGGAACCGAAGCCCGAGCCGAAGCCCGACCCCGTGCCCGCCTGCTGGACCGTGAACCTCGCTTCATGGGTCGAGAGCTGGATCGGCGGTCCGGTCTGTGTCCCCAAGGACAACTGGAAGGACGAGGTCGACCTCGACTGGAAGGACGCGCTGAAGGGCGTCTGGCCCTTCTGACCCCTCGCGACGGCGGCGGAGATCATCCGCCGCCGTCGTGGCGCGTGCGCCCGGAGATCCGGCCGAGCGCACGGCCCACCCAGGCACGCTCCCGCGCCTGCCGGGCCGCCCAGCGGCGCGCCCCGGCGGCGCCCGCGCGGAGCCAGAGCAGCGGGGCCGTACCCCGTGCGGTGAGCATGAGCCGCTGGTTGCCGACGGTCTCGGGCCGCCAGTGGTGCTTGTACGCCTCGGTGCCCCGCAGCATGCTCAGGGTGGCCCGGCCGCCCGCGCTCGTCTCCCCGGCGCCGTGTCGGAGCAGCATCGTCGCGACGTCGACCTTGCGGGCTCGCAGGGCCGGGTCCGCGCCGTACAGATAGCCGCCGGCGAGCCGCGGCGACATCAGGGTCAGGTCGGCGGCCACCACGTCCCCGGCCAGCCGGAACTCGGTCACCATCGCGTCCCCGCGCTCCACCATCGGCCGCACGGCCCGGGTGAGGTGCTGGGCGAACCGCGTGCTGGTGTGCTCGGCGGTGACGCCCCGGCCCTGCCACTGCAGCTGATGGAGCCGCAGCAGCCGGTCGAGGGCGGCCGGCACCTCGGAACCGGTGACCACGCGCGTGTCGATGCCGAGGGCGTCGAGCTTGCGCAGCTTGGCGCGGACCCGCTGGGCCTTCCCGGACGGGATGCGGGCGAGGAGCCCCTCCATGGGGACGGCGGGAAGTTCGAGGCAGAGCGAGTCGGGCATCCGCCGGCAGGGACCCCGCCAGTGGACGAGGACCCGCTCGCTGGCCGCCCCCGGCCGTACCTCGCGCAGGTCGATCACCGCGCCACGGGCCGCCCGGCCGAGCGCCCCGGCCAGCGCGGGGGCCGCCTCCGGGCAGCCGTCGTCGAGGAGCACGTCCGTGAAGTCGGTGATCGAGCCGCCGAGCTGGGTGAGGACGGGCAGCGGTCCCCGGGCGCGCATCAGGGCCGCGGCGGCGACGAGTCCGCCGTCCTCCCGTCGTACGAGCACCAGCCGCAGCGCACCGGGCCTGCCGTACGAGAGCCACCAGGAGTGCAGCCAGGCATGGGACTGGAAGGGGGTGGCGGTGGAACAGCGTCCGTACAGCGCCGTCCACTCGGCCGCCAGCCGCCCGAAGCTCTCCTCGTCACGGCAGATCTCCGTCCGCAGGGCCGATGCGGCGCCGGTCGCTCTCGGACTCACACCGTCTCCGGCTGGTGCGCGGCGGCGGCCGGGGCGGGCACGGCGGCGGCGGAGGGCGCGGCTCCGGACGTGGCAGGCGTCTGCCGGGAGTGCCGGGCCTCGCCGCGCGCGGTGGCGCGCTTGGGCCGGACCAGGAGGGCGAGGCCGCCGAGGAGCCCGCCCGCACAGCCGCCGACGAGCGCGGAGAGCGGCGCGGAGGGCGAGACGGGCGCGACCGGCTTGGTGGCGCGGGAGAACTGCACGACCTTCACGCCGGTGCTGCCGGCGACATGGGTGCTGTCGAGGACGAGTGCGCGAGCCACGCCGTCGGCCATCGACACGGCCTTCGCGGGCTTGTCGGCCTTGGCGGTGATCGAGATCATCGGCGCGTCCGGGGAGGTCGCGGCCTGCACGTTCTTGCGCAGGGTGTCGGCGCTGACGCCCGCCCACACCTGGGCGTCGCCGGTCACCGCGATGTCGGTGGCGACCCGTCCGTAGGCCTGGGCGAAGCCGAGCGCGGCGGCCGGGTCGGACTTCTCGGCCGGGACGACGATGACGTAACTGGTCGCCGCGTACTGCGGGGTCTTGAGGGCCCCGTAACCGCCGCCGAGGGCGGCTCCGGCGAGGACGGCGGCGGGCAGGACCGCCCAGCGGCCCGGGGCGCGCAGGCCGGCGGGGAGGAGGGCGCGGCGTGGGGTGGTGTTCATGGGACGGGCTCTCTCACTTCGCGGGGGAGGGGGTGCCGTGGACGGCCTGGTCGTAGAGGGACATCAACTGCTGTGCGCTGTGGGCGATGTCGTAGCGGCGGGCGGCGGCCGGCAGCGGGAATCGGGGCGGCCGGGCGTCGTGGACGCCGTGCAGCGCGGAGATCAGCTCGGGTACGGACCCGCCGATCCGGCGGGCGCCAGGTGCCGCCTCCGGTGGCAGGTCTTCGATGGCCGGGCAGGCCACGTACAGGACGGGCAGCCCGGCGGCGAGGGCCTCGACGACGGCGAGCCCGAAGGTCTCGTCGGGGGAGGTGGACACGAAGACGTCCATGGCGGCGAGCAGTTCGGGCAGCGAGGGGCCGGGCCGGCCGGTGCTCGGCGGGTCCTCGCAGGCCCCGGCGAGCAGGACCCGGTCGGCGGCGCCGCACGCGCGGGCCACCCGGAGGAGTTCCGCGCGCTGTTCGCCCTCGCCGACGAGGAGCAGCCGGACGTCCGGGATCGACGCCACCGCCCGGACGAGCCGCTCGAACCGCTTCCCGGCCGTGAGCCGGCCCACCCCGCCGACGACATGGGCGTCCTCGGGGATCCCGAGGACGCCCCGGGCGTGGCGGCGGGCCCGGGCGTCGAAGGCGAAGCGCTCGGTCTCGATGCCGTTGGGGACGACCCGGATGCGGTCCGGCGGCACCCCCCAGTCGGCGAGCCGGCGGGCGACGCTGGGGGAGACGGCGACCGTGGAGGTGCCGAGCCGCTCGGACGCGAGGTAGAGCGCGCGGGTGCCCGCCGAGAGCGGCCTGCCCTCGATCTGGGTCTCGCCGAGGGAGTGCTCCGTGGCGATGACGCGCCGCACCCCGGCCAGCCGGGCCGCCGTCCTGCCGTACACACAGGCCCGGTAGAGGTGGGTGTGGACGAGGTCGTAGCGGCCCTGCCGGACGATCCGGGCGAGCCGGGGGAGCGCGCCGACGTCCCGGTTGCCCGCCATGCCCAGGTGGGTGACCGGGGTGCCGTCGGACTCGATGCCGGTCGCGACGACGCCGGGGTTGGTGAGCGTGACCACGTCGCTCCGCACCGGCAGATGGCGGAGCAGGAGCCGCAGCTGCTGCTCGGCGCCTCCGATGCCCAGCCCGGTGATGACGTGCAGCACCTTCATGCCGCACCGACCACGGCGGGTCCGTACCGCGCGGGGACCAGATCAGCGGGGTGGCGGCGGCGCAGCGGGTGGAGGAGACGCTTGGCGGTGAGCCGCCACGCGGTGTCGTCCTCGCCGATGTGGACCCGGGGCAGGGCGTACGTGCCGGTGTGCGGGCCCGGGTCGATCGCGCAGCCGTACCGGTAACCGGCTCTGCGCACGGCGTGGATGGCGCGCGGGTCGACCTTCCCGTACGGGTAGCAGAAGCCGTCGACGGTGGCGCCGGTCATCTCCTCCAGGAGTTCACGGCTCCGCCGGGTCTGGGCGGCGAGCTCCGCGTCGTCGACCTCGGTGAGCGGGACGTGCGTGAGCCCGTGCGAGGCGATCTCCATGCCTGCCCGGGCGATCCGCAGGATCCCGTCCTCGGTGAGCAGCGACTTGCGCGGGCCCTCCGAGTCCCAGGCGTTCTCCCCGCCGAGCCGCCCCGGCAGGACGAACACCGTCGCGGTGAAGCCGTGCCGGAGGAGGAGCGGAAGCGCCGAGTCGAGGAAGTCCGCGTAACCGTCGTCGAAGGTCAGGCCCACGAGCCCCTTGGCACGCCCCTCCGTGGTGGCGGCGAGCAGCTCCCGGACCGACACCCCGCGCAGTCCCCGGTCGGCCAGCCAGTGCAGCTGGCGGGCGAAGCGCACGGGGGAGACGGTCACCCGGTACGGATCGTCAGCGGTGTCCGTGATCGAGTGGTACATCGCCACCCACGGGGGCGGCTTCATCCACAGGGGCGGCTTCGGCAGCAGACGGCTCAGCGCGGTGACGGCGGGCATGGGGGGTCCTCCGGAAGGCGGAGCGGGGCAGGGGCGGAATCTCGGGCGCCTTGGCGGCGCAGGCGGTGAAGATCAGGAAGACGCCGATCACGACCAGGCCCGCCACCGCGACGGCGAGGGCCGCGGGGCCGATCGCGAGGGAGCACAGCCAGCCGGCGCCGGTGGCCCACGCCCCCGCGGTGGCGAGCCGGAGCAGCCCCTCGCCGAGCCGGCCGACGTGGACCGGTACGGCCTGCCGGTGCGCGCCGCGCAGCAGCAGGACCGCGGTCAGGGTGATGCCGAGGGCGTTGGCCGCGGCGATGCCGACGGCGCCCCAGTAGTGGGCGCCGGGGACTCCGGCGGCGGCGGTGGTGACGAGCCCGGCGGCCATCGCGGCGGCCGGGTACCAGAGCGGGCGGGCGGCGGAGAAGTAGCAGCGGACCAGGGCGCCCACCATCGTCTGGCCGAGCAGCCCGAGGGCGTAGACCCGCATGACGGCGGCGGTGGCGACGGTGTCGTCACGGGTGAACTCGCCGCGCTCGAAGAGGAGCTCGACGATCCGGGGGGCAGCCGCGATCACCGTGGAGGCGCCGACGAGGACGACGACGGCGGCGAGCAGCAGGTCACGTTCGACGCGACGGCGGGCCGCCTCCGTATCGCCCGCCGCGAGGGCGCGGGCGACCACCGGGAAGCTGACGGTGCACAGCATCAGGGAGAGGATCATCGGCATCTGCGCGATCTTCTGCGCGTAGTTCAGCTGCGAGATGGCGCCGGCGGGCAGCGGCGAGGCGAGGAAGCGTTCGATCAGCGTCTGGGACTGGCGGGACAGCGAGAACGCGACGACCGGAGCGATCAGGCCGAGGACCAGGATGCGGCCCTCACCGGTGGACGGAGGCGTGGACGCCTCGGGCTCCCGTACGGGTACGGGGCGGGCGCGCAGCTCCCGGATGAGCGAGGGGGCCTGGACGAGGACCATCAGGACCCCGCCGACGGCGACGCCGGCGGCGGCGGAGCGCACCCCCCACGGCTCGCGGAGCAGCAGGATGGTGCCGATGATGCCGGCGTTGTACGCCACGTAGATGGTGGCCGGCGGCAGGAAGGAGCCGTGCGCGCGCAGCGCCGCCGAGCAGTAGCCGACCAGGGCGAAGGTCAGGACGCAGGTCCCGGTCAGACGCGTGCAGTCGATCGCGAGCCCGGGGTCGGGCAGCCCGGGGGCGAGCGCCCCGACGATCAGCGGGGCGGCGGCGATCAGGACCGCCGCGACGACACCGACGGCGAGGGTCAGCCGGGGCAGGGTGCCGCGCACGAGGGCCCGCACGGGGTCGGCGAGCGGCCGGCCGGAACGGCGGGCCAGGGCGCGGGAGAAGGCGGGCACCAGGATCAGCGCCATCGCGTCCTCGATGAGCAGCGTCGAGGCGAACTCCGGCACGGTCCACGCCACCAGGAACGCGTCCGTCTCGGCGCCGGCCCCGAAGTACCCGGCCAGGATCTGGTCCCGGACGAGCCCGAGCAGCGCCCCGACCGCCGTGAGCCCGGCGGTCACGGCGGCGGCCTTCGCGAGGAACCCCCGGCCCTCGGGCGCGCCGGTCCGGGCCGCCCGGACCCGCGCGTGGGCGCGGCGGCCGGGAGGGCGGGGGGAGGCGGTGGTCCCTGACACGGGGGTACGGGGCGGGGGCGGAGGAACGACACGCGGACCCTCGGCCGTTCCCGTCCCCGGCAGCACGACGGCCTCCGGGGGCCACGGGGAGTCCGTGGGGCCCGGAGGCGCGGTCGGCCAGGGATCGGTCAGCGGGGTGCCGCAGGGCGGTCCGCCCGCGGGGCGTGGTTCACCGGCCCGCGGGGTGTCCGTGGGCTCCGGTTCCCCGGCCCACGGGTCACGCACGTCGGACCTCCGCGAGGGCCCACCAGGCCGCGAGGCCCAGCACGACCGACATCAGGACCGTCGAGGGGCCGCCGATGTCCGCGTAGAAGAAGTCGATGAGCTGCCAGCCGAGCAGACCCGTCGCGACGAGCGCGCAGTCCGCGCCCAGGCGGTGGCGGCGCAGCGACGCGACGAGCAGCGCCGTCCAGCTGCCCACGAGGGCGATCAGCCCGAACAGGCCCTGCTCGCTGAGGACCAGGAGGTACATGTTGTGCGGGGAGAGCAGGGGCTGACGCGCGAAGGCGGCGCCGGCGCCGGCCGTGTCGCTGCCGGAGGACAGGGCGAGGGAGGCGTTGGAGTCGCGGTACTGAGGGAAGCCCTTGAGGCCGACCCCGGTGACCGGCTCCGAGGCCCACATCCGCCCGGCCGCCGCCCACATCGTGTACCGGTCCGTCACCGACTGGTCCGGCGCGGCCGCCACCTGCGTGATGCTGGCGACCCGCTCCTTCACCATCGCCGAGCCGATGCCGAGCCCGCCGACCAGGACCACCCCGAGCGCCCCGGCGGCGAGCGCCACGCGCGCCGCCCGCCGGGGCCCGGAGAGCAGCAGCTGGACGCCGCAGGCGAGGACGGTCGCGATCCACGCGCCCCGGCTGAACGACAGCACGAGCGGCACGAAGAGCAGTCCGGCGCAGACGAGCGCGGCCGTCCGGGTCCGGCCGGGACCGCTGCCGAGCGCGATCCCGGTGACGACGACGAGTCCGTACGACACGACGGTCGCCATGCCCATCACATCGGTGGGCCCGAAGGTGCCGACGGCCCGGACGTCCTCACCCATGTACGAGGCGCCGGTGCCGGTCAGGTACTGGGCGACGCCGACCGCGCCCTGGACCAGCGCGAGCCCGACCAGACCCCAGGCGACCACGGCGAAGTCCCGCCGGTCCCGGATCATCAGGAGCACGGCCGCCGGGACGAGCACGAAGATCTGGACGTACCGGGCGACGCCCGGCAGGCTCGCGGCCGGGTCGTTCGAGGTGATCGCCGCGAGACAGATCCCGAGGACCGGCAGGCCGAGGACGACGGCCGCCGTCCGGGTCAGCGGCCGGGCGCCGCCGCGCAGCACCCGGACCAGACAGATCAGGACGAGGAGCCCGGAGGCCGCGTCGGCGACCGTTCCCGAACCGCCGGTGCCGCCCTGCGCGCCGCCGCCGCCCGGGACGAGCAGCAGCGCGATCACGGCGAGGACCGGGGAGAGCGCCCCGGCCCTGCGCGCCCAGTCCCGTACGTCGTCCGGGGCGAGCGCCGGCACCGTCACGGCCGTGGCCATCCTCAGCTCCCCGTGGGTCGGACGAGTCCGGCCGCCGTGCGCAGCAGGATGCAGACGTCCTGCCAGAGCGACCAGTGGTCGATGTAGTGGTTGTCGAAGCGGCAGCGGTCCTCGATGGACGTGTCGCCGCGCAGCCCGTGCACCTGCGCCAGACCGGTCAGCCCCACCGGCATCCGGTGCCGGGCCGCGTATCCGGCGTGGATCTTGCTGAACTGGGCGACGAAGTACGGGCGTTCGGGCCGCGGCCCGACGAGGCTCATGTCACCGCGCAGCACGTTCCACAGCTGCGGCAGCTCGTCGAGCGAGGACTTCCGCAGGAAGCTCCCGGCCGCGCTCATCCGCCGGTCGCCCGCCACGTTCCAGCGGGTCGCCGACTCGGTGTCGTCGGAGGGGCGGAGCGTCCGGAACTTGAGCAGCGTGAAGTGCCGTCCGTGCTGGCCCACCCGCTCCTGCCGGAACAGCACCCCGGGACCGTCCGCGAGCCGTACGGCGAGCGCGCACAGCAGCAGCACGGGCAGCGCGAGCGCCAGCGCGGGCGCGGCGAGCACGATGTCGAGGGCGCGCTTGGCGGGCAGCCGGCGCCGCTCGACCGGCGGGGCGACGCGCTGCCAGGCGTACCCCCACATGTGTGCGCCCATCGGGCCGTCCTGGTGCCGTCCGCCGACCCGCCAGGTCGTGCAGCCGTAGTGCTGGAAGAGGGTCATGAGCCCCGGGTCGTCGTGGAGGAACACGGCGTCCCGCACCGTGTTCTGGATGACGGCCCGGTGGATCTCCTCGGTCGTGGTGAGCACCGGAAGCCCGGCCTCGCCCGCCGACCGGGACGCGCCGCCCTGCTCGGGCACACCGACGATGCCGACCGGCCGTACCCCGTACTCGGGGTGCTGGACGGCCGCGGAGGCGAACCGGCGCGCGGCCCCCGCCCCGCCGACGACCAGCGCCGACCGGGGGTGGGCGCGGGCGGTCCGGCGCCGCTGGTGGAGCATGAGCGCCCGGACCAGGACCACGACGCCGACGTGCGCGGTGTACGCGGCGAGGAGCCGCAGCGGCCCGATCGCGAGGGCGGGGGCGTACGCGGCCACCCCGGCCGCCGCCAGACACCAGGCGACGCCGGCGCGGGAGGCGAGCGCGGGCAGTTCGTCGAGGGCCCGGGTGTGCGGGGCCGGGCGGTGGAGCCCCGCGCGCCCGTCGAGCACGAGGACGAGCGCCACGACCGGCAGCAGCAGCCGGGGGTCGTGGTGCGCCGTGCTCAGCAGCGTGGCGGCGGAGAGGACGGCCAGGCAGTCGACCGCGACGAGCGGCAGCACGCCGGTCCCGGGCCGCGCGGGGCGGTACGGGAGGGCGTGCCGCGCGGTCGTGCCGCGGCGCGGTGCGAGGGAGGCGAGGCCGAAGGTCTGGCCTGCCGCGGGCCACGGGCCCGGTGAGGGAGGGACGCTGGTGCTTTCGGTGGTCACTGCGCAATCGGCTCTCTGTGCTCGGTGTCGCGCACTCCGGCCAGTTCGCGGTAGACGTCCGCGACGGCCGCGCCGGTGCGCCGGACATCGAATCTGCTGAGTACGTGCTCGTGGGCCTCGCGGCCCAGGCGGTGCCGGAGCTCCTGCCTGCCGAGGAGGCGGCCGAGAGCGGTGGCGAGGGCGGCCGGGTCCTCGGGCGGGACCAGGCACAGGGGTTCATGGGCGGGCGGCAGGCTCTCGCGGGCCCCGTCGACATCGCTGACGACGACGGGCCGGCCGGCGGCCATGGCCTCCAGGGGTGCGAGCGCCATGCCCTCCCAGCGGGACGGCAGGACGACCACATCGGCGGCCCGGTACCAGGGGGCGGTGTCGGCGACGGCTCCGGTGAACCGCACCGAGGGGCCCGCCGCGGCACGCAGCAGGTCGCCGTCGGGGCCGTCGCCGACCAGGACGAGCCTGGCCGTCGGCACCTCCGCGAGGACGGCGGGCCAGGCGGCGAGCAGCACGTCCTGCCCCTTCTGGCGGCAGAGCCGGCCCACGCAGACGACGGTGGGCGCGGGGTTGCCCGCCGGGCCGTCGGTCGCGAACCGGGCCACGTCCACGCCGTTGTGGACGACGGCCCAGTCGGCCGTCACCCCGGCGGCCTCGCCGGTACGCCGCTCGGCCTCGCTGACGCAGAGGATCCGGTCGGCCCAGCGGGCGCCGTACCGCTCCCAGCGCCGGGCCAGCGAGGCGGTCGTTCCCTCGACCGCCTCGAAGGACCAGGCGTGCGGCTGGTACACCGTCGGAATCCGTCCGCGCAGGGCGAGTCGGGCGCACAGCCCGGCCTTCGCGCTGTGCGCGTGGACGAGTCCGGGGCGCACGGTACGGATCACCCGGGCGAGGCCGCGGGTCTCGCGGAGGAGCTGGGGTCCCGGGTTCCGCCCGGCCCGCCAGACATGGGTGTCGGCCCCCTCGGCGCGAACGGCGGCGGCCAGGACGGTGTCCGGTGGGCAGGCGACCGCGACCCGCAGGCCGGCGGCGAGTTGGGCGCGGACGAGGTCGATGACGACACGGGCGACCCCGCCGTCACCGGGCTGGACCGCGTGCAGGACGGTGACGGACCCGGGGTCCGTGTCTCGTGGAGGCCGCACGTCAGCGCCGGACGTCCGCCTGGAAGAAGAGCGCACCGAGCCAGACGGTGTCCTTCCGGCTCCCCGACCGGACATGGACACGGTCGGCCCCGTCGCGCAGCGCCCCCCGCAGATCGAAGACGTCGGAGTCGTACCCGAGCGTGTTCGTACCGTCGGGTGAGCGGACCGTACGACCGGTGCCGAATTCGGTGATGCTGGAGTTCATCACGTCGTCCGCCGAATTGGCGGAATCGGATAGCCGGACGCTCTTCGAGCGGCCCGTTTCCACCGCCAGGTAATCACCGGAAGTGCCCCGGTCGCCGTCATAGGCGACCACTCCGAGACGGCCGTTCGTGGCCTTGCCGTAACGGTTTGCGTCGAGCGGTACGCGAAGCTCCCCGGAGCGCGGTCCGACCGTTTCGAATCCGTCCCAGACGCCGATCCTGCGGAGCGGTTCCGAGGCCTTCTCGTACGCGGCGACGAGCGTCCAGCCACCCCAGCCGCCGACCGCGGAGCGGCCCATGGCCACGTTGACCTGAGCGACCGTCCACTGCCCCGAACGGGAGGAACGGACCAGCTCGGTGACGTCGGCGGAGGCCTGGAAGGCGTCGGCGCCGTCGGCCGTGCGATGGCCGATCAGGGTGTCCGCGAGCAGCGCCTTGTAGGCGCCGCCGGGCTCGGCGATCAGCACCCGGCCGTTGTCCTCGGGCGGCTTCTGCTCGCCCACCCGCAGGTTGCCGCCCCAGTAGAGACGGGCCCAGCTGACCCGGGCGCCCGCGGGAACGGCGAGCTCGGCACGGCTGGAGTTGTACGTGTTGGGGTCGCTGTCCACGTCGACGTAGGCGATCGAGACGTCGTCGTTGACCGACTCGGTGCCCTTCGCGCCCTTCGCCGAGGAGTTGGCCGCGCGCACGACCCCACCGTGCTGCACGGACTGGTAGCGAGCGGCGAACGGGATGCGGGTCGCCTCCCGTGGCTGTGGTGCCGAGGCGGAGGCGACCGGCAGCGCGGCGGACAACGCCGCACACGACAGGGCGCACAACACGCTGCGTCGCACAGCAGGAACCGCTGAATTCCGCATACAGGTTCTCCGCTTTGATGAGAGAAGGAAGGGAAGACCCGTGAAGGCCGGGAGGGGGGAAGGTGTCGTCCGCACGAAATGGGTGAACGCGCGGCGGGCCCGGAAGCAACGTTCGGGAACGTTATAACCCCGGCGCGGGGCGATAGTACGCATTAGATGCCTGGAAACGCTAACTCCCGTATCCGCGGGGCAGGTTCGTCGTTGAGCGTGTTGCGCCATTCCACGCCCACTCCCTCCAATGGCCCTCCTATGGCCCAAAGATCGGTTGAACGTCACCCGTTCGGGAGAGCAACCGATGAAAAGCCCGGGCGTTGTTGAGGGAGCCGGGCCGCACAGTCCGCGCAGTCCACGTTGAATTTCGATCGAGGAGCACTTCCCCATGTCCCGTATCGCCAAGGCCGTTGTCCTGACCGTGGGTGCCGCCGCCGCGGTCGCCGGTGCCGCCGGTGCCGCCACCGCCGACGCCGGCGCCGAGGGCGCGGCCGTGAAGTCCCCCGGCGTCGGCTCCGGCAACGTCGTCCAGGTCCCGGTGCACATCCCGGTGAACCTCTGCGGC
The DNA here is from genome assembly GCF_036226665.1 of Streptomyces sp. NBC_00691. NCBI lineage: Bacteria > Bacillati > Actinomycetota > Actinomycetes > Kitasatosporales > Streptomycetaceae > Streptomyces > Streptomyces sp. NBC_00691. The sequence goes on from NZ_CP109007.1 coordinate 5,094,036, forward strand.
AACACCGTCAGCGTCATCGGCGCGCTGAACCCGACCTTCGGCAACACCTGCGTCAACGCCTGATCCGGCACGCCTGATCGGTCCTTCCGAAGCCGGTGCGCCCACTCCCGACGGGGTGGGCGCACCGGCTTTTTCCTTGTCGTCACGGGATCGGTACTCGTTCGGCGGCACCGTCGTGCGCCGGTCGGTGCAACGGCGTACGCCCCATCGAGGGGCATGTTCGAGGGGTGGATTCACTCGAACGGAGGCGTGGCGCTCAGTAGTTCTGCGGTTGCGGAGGGCTATACCCGCAGGCACGGTGAGAGGGAAGTTGTCCGACGCATAAGGAAAAGGAACACATATGCGTCCCCTGGCTACACGCCGCATCACCGCCCTGGCGATATCCGCCGTCATCACCCTCGGCACGGCGGGACCCGCCATCGCCGGCGAGCACCATCCGTCCACCGCGGCCGAACGGGCCGCCCGCGCACCCCTCCCCGACGCCGCCGCCCTGCTGAGCCAGGCCGAAGCGCTCGGAGGCCTCGGCTCGGTGACCACTCCCGTGACCGAACTCGTCACGGCCGCGCTCAAGGCCGACTCCGGTCAGCTCCCCGCGGCCGACGCCGAGACCCTCAAGGCCAAGATCGCGGCAGCCGTCGACGAGGCCAAGGCCACCGCCCCGGCCCCGCTGCCGGTCACGCCCGTCACGCCGCCCTCGACGGACCTCCCGGTCACGCCCCCGTCGACGGACCTTCCCGTCACGCCGCCCGCGGCCGACCTTCCCGTCACGCCGCCGGTCGTGGAGACCCCCGTCGAGCTCCCGGCGACGCCGCCCGTGGAAGCCCCCGCCCTGCCGGTGACGCCGCCGGCGACCCTGCCCGTCGTGGCCGACGCGAAGGCCGCGTGGGCCGGGAAGACGGCCGCCCCCGCCGACGTCGTCGACGACGCGCTCGCCTCGGTCGAGAAGGCGGTCGCCGCGCTGCTCGCCGCGGTCACCTCCGGCGACGCGGGCGGAGTCGTACCGCAGGTCACGGCGACCCTGACCTCCGTGGTCAACCTGGCCGTCGCCACGGTCCTCGGGAGCGGTCTGCCCGCTCCCGACCTGGCGGGACTGCCCGCGCTGCCCGCGCTCCCGGTCACGGCGCCCGAGCTGCCGGTGGACCCGCCGGAGCTGCCCGTCGACCCGCCGGCCGCCGTGCCCGCGCTGCCGGCCACGCCCCCGCTGCCGGTCCGGTAGTCACCCGCAGGCCCTGTACCGGCCCGGCGTCCCGCCGGGCCGGTACAGGCGCGTGCGGCGGGGGTGCGCCCCGGGGCGCGAGGGGGCGCGCCGGTGTGCGGTCGGCAAATAGCACCGGTCCGCATCGATCGGGTGCAGTGTCGAGAAATCCTTCCTTCCGGAGTTTCCGTGCGGCACGCCGTTCGTTACAGAAGCAGAACAAAGTGCGCGGGATTCGGCCAAGAGCCCTGTGCGGTAAGTGACTTGAAGCCATAGAGGAAGGACTCATCCCATGAAGCCCACCAAGGTCGCCGCGGTTGTCGCCGGTTCGCTGATGGCCCTCGGCGCTGCCGCGCCCGCCATGGCCACGGAGGCGCTGACCCCCACCAGCCTGAACGGTGGCCTCGAAGCGATCGCCGCCAATGGGCTGAAGTCGGACGTCCTGAGCAGCACCACGGACGGCTCCCCGGTCAAGACCGTCACGGACACCGCGACCCAGCTGAACGAGACCACCAAGGGCGCGCCGCTCCTCGGTGGGCTCCCGGTCCCCGGCGGTCTGCCGCTCGGTGGCTGACGCGGGGTCACCACGCGACTGACAGCACCTCAGTAGGCCTGCCTTTCGGGGCACTTGCGGTGGCCTCGGCGCCACCGTCTCCCACGGTCGGCTGATCGAATGATTTTCTGATCAGCTGCCGTGTGGCCCCCGTTGCACGGGGTTCGCCGACCCATACCCTCTGGCCAGTCCCACGCGAACGTCGGCGTGGATCAGGCCGGTCGGAGCGAGGGGGGATCCTCGCCGGCCTCTCCCTTTCTCCAGAGGAAGAGCGGTATGCGGTCCATCATCAGCAGGAAAGTACTCACCGCGGCGGCAGCGACCGGCATCCTGTCGCTGAGCGGCGGATTCGCCCTGGCCGCGAACTCCCACGCGGGTACCGGCGACGGTCCGGGCCCCGGCAACGCCGGCCATGTCCAGGCCCCGCTGCCTGCGGACGTCTGCGGAAAGAGCATGGAACTCGGCGGTTACGTCGCCGCGGCCGTCGGTGACCTCTGCGACCAGGCGGAGGGTCCCGGCGGCTACGGCGACGAGCCGGGTGAACCTACGCACCCCGGCGAGCCGACTCATCCGGGTGAACCCACGCACCCGCCCACGCACCCGCCCACGCACCCGCCGACCCACCCGCCCACGCACCCGCCGACGCACCCGCCCACGCACCCGCCGACGCATCCGCCCACCCACCCGCCGACGCACCCGCCGACGACGCCTCCCACGACGCACCCGCCGACGACGCCGCCGACGACCCACCCGCCGACGCATCCGCCGACGACGCCTCCCACGACGCATCCGCCGACGCATCCGCCGACGACGCACCCGCCGACGACGCCGCCGACGACCCACCCGCCGACGACCCACCCGCCCACCACGCACCCCACCACGCACCCGCCGACCCACCCGGGTGAGTGCGAGGAGCCCCCGCCGGGTGAGGAGCCGGAGCCCGGTTGCGAGGAGCCGACGCACCCGCCGACCACGCCTCCCAGCACCCCGCCCGAGCTCCCCGACACAGGTAGCGGGCCGGCGCTCATGGGCGCGGCCGCGATCAGTGCCGCGCTGATCATCGGCGGTGGCGTCGTGTACCTCCGCGGCGGCCGGATCGCCCGCCGCCACTGACGCCGCCCAACGGCCGAGCGTCAACCGGGGCCCTCACCTTCACCGGTGAGGGCCCCGCCCGTTGCTGCACATGGGGGAGTTCCGGCGACGTTCCCCCGAAGGTCTCGTTGTCAGAACATGACTCTGCGCTCTCACGCCGGCATGGGACTCCTCATGACCGCATTCGCCTCCGCCGCCCTGGCCGCCCCGGCCTCGGCCGTCGAGGCGCCGGTGATCGTCCCCCTCCAGGGGCTCGACCCGGTGCTCCCGATGGACGCCCCCACGGTGGCCACCGGCGTACCCGTCGCCATGCCCGGCGCGCCCACCGGTTTCCAGAAGGGACTCGGCTCGCTGCCCGACGTCGCGCTGCCCAGCGTGCCGCTCACCGGCACCCTCCCCGCGACGGTGGTGGACGCCCCGCTGCCCGAGGTCCTGAAGGACAGCGAGCCCGGCCGCGCGCTCTTCGCCACCCCGCACTCGGAGATGGCCGCGGCCACCCCGGGCGCCGTCGTCGGCAACCCGGTGGTCGCCCCCGAGGGCGACGGCCTCGCGGGCCTTCCGGACCTCGCGAAGCCCCGGGTCGGCCTGCTGCCCCCGATGGTGAGCGGTGCGCTGGACTCCCAGCTCGGTCTGGCGCCCGAGTCGCACTGACGCGGCGGACCGTCGCGAGACGGCACGCAGGGGCCGGCCCTCCGACCCCTTCCTTTGTTCGTTCTTCTGTGCGATCGGCGGCTCAGTGGGTGAAGACACGATTCTTCCCCGCCACCGGAAGGGCTTTCGTTCGTTGCAACAAGAGGCTTGTCGCATGGCCGCGGCCCGCGTACCGAGGACGTCCCGTCGTATCCGACGGCGGACGGTTCTCGGGCCGCGGGCCATTTTTCGGTTTTCCTTCTTCTCTTTCGGCCCAACGGCCGTGACCCGGCCCGTGGTACGACGTTGAACGGGAATGACGGCCGTGATTCCTGCGGTCGCTTTCCACGTCCAAGGAGTTCTTGATGTCTCGCATCGCGAAGGCTGCCGCTGTTCTCGCCGGCACGGGTGCCGTTGCCCTCAGCGGAGCCGGCCTGGCCGTCGCCGACTCGGGCGCCGAGGCCGTCGCCGCCCACTCGCCCGGTGTCGCCTCCGGCAACGTCGTCCAGGTCCCGGTCCACGTCCCGGTCAACCTCTGCGGCAACACCGTCAACGTCATCGGTCTGCTGAACCCGGCGTTCGGCAACACCTGCATCAACGCCGACGGCCACGACAACGGCGACGGCGGCTACGGCGGCTGATCCCCCGTGACGACCGTGTCCCCCCGATCCTGCCGGATCGGGGGGACACGTGTGTGCGGGGTGCGGAACCGCCCGGGGCACGGGGCCCTCCGGCGGGTCCCTCAGACGTACCGGTAGATCCGGCTGTGGTCGAACATCGACGTCGGCGTCACTCCCCAGGGCGCCATCGGCTCGTGCCGGGCCACGACCTTGCGGTACTGCGCGTCCCCGAGCGGCGGCGGCTCCGCGGGGAGGTACGCGGCGCCCGGGTTGCGCTGCTGCCAGCGCGACCAGACCAGGTCGACGAACGAGTGGTGCAGCCAGAACACCGGGTCGTTCACGGAGCCGCCGCCCAGCATCAGACCGCCGACCCAGCGGTGCACCCGGTTGTGGACGCGGAACCGTTCGTTGCCCCGGCCCGGCGCCCAGCCCTCCAGGCGGTTGCGGAAGCCGGAGGCGCTCGTCGAGTTCCACGGCGTCACGTCGTACACCCGCTCCCGCATCACCTCGTCGAGCTGCGCCTGCGTCGGCAGCGCGATCGGATCGCGGGGGCGGCCGAAGTCCCTGGTCAGGAAGCGTTCCTCGGTCATCGACTGGGTGATCGTCCAGCGCCCGGCGGAATGCGCGAAGGGCCCGGTCATCACCTGGAGGTCGGCGCGGCGCCCGTTGCCGCCCAGGAAGTCCTCGCCCCAGAGCGCGGACGCCGGAGTGTTGTCGCGGGTCCAGTCCCAGTACGGGACGGAGACCGTCGGGTCGATCCGGCGCAGGGCCGTCTCGAACTCCAGCAGGAACTTGCGGTGCCAGGGCAGGAAGCTCGGGGTCATGTGGGCGACCCGGAGCCGCCCCTCCCCGTCGGCCGTGTAGTGGTCGATATGGGTGCGGACGAAGCGGTCGTACGCCCCCGTGCGCTTGAGCTCCAGGACGGCGGCGACGAACTTCCGGCGCTCGGCGCCGGTCAGGTCGCGCTGGTTTTTACGCGTGTACACCACGCGGGCTCCCTCCCGTCGGGTCGGTGTGGACGCCATGGGCGGCGGCGAGCGGGGAGAGCCGGGCGGTGCCCAGCCCGTCCACGGCCGCGCGGACGGCCGCCAGCGGCGTCGGGCAGGACTCGTAGTGGTCGATCGGAGTGACGTAACCGCCGTCGGCGCAGCGCATCAGATGCAGGGGCCGGCCGTCGACGAGGGCCACCGGCTCGCCCCCGGGGCCGGAGCGGCCCAGGAGGTGACGGCCCCCGTACATCTCGTCGAAGGCGTGCGGATCGCGCGCGTTCCCCGCGGGCGCTCCGGAGGGTGGGCGGGTCGTGATGCGCCCGAGGGCGCCCCCCGTGAAAGCGGTGACGGCCAGCGCGAAGAGGGACCGCAGTGCGACGCGGCGCGGGACGATCATGAGTGATCTCCTCGGGGTCGGGGGAGCCCTCAGGGCACAACGATGAAAACCCGGGTTCGTTGCGCCGGAAATGCCAGCGGCGTGAATGTCGGCCGTTCGAGTGAAAACGGCGCGGGGAAAGGGTGGTTGGAGCATTAGCATCCGATTCATGACCACTTCCAACGTCGTTTCCTCGGCGCGCAGCGCCTCTCCGCTGGGAACTCTCACGGTGATCCCGTGGTCCAGCGAGCCCTCCGCCGATGCGGCGGGTACGCCGTTTCTCATGGCGTATTCGCTCGGCGACGGCCGGGACGGACCGGAGGCCGGTCAGCAGGCCATGCGGACCGCCCTGGAGGCCATGGGCCTCTCCGTCGGCGACCGGCTCTTCGATCTGGACAAGGACGCCGGGATCTCCGCCTCCCTGCTCGTTGAGGGCGGCTCCGTCGTCCTCAACCTGCCGTTCCTCAAGGTGCAGTGCCCGGTGCCCGACGAGTGGCAGGAGGCGGCCCGCGAGCGCGGCCAGGTCTACCTGATCTGCTCCCTGCGGCCCTGGCCCGAGGCGGTCCCCGGACAGCCGGTCGACGAGGCGCGGCTGCGGGCGTTCGTCTCCGACGAGGAGATGCTCAAGGAGAGCGCCCACGTCCTGATGCCCGTCCGGCGTCTGCAGGGCTGAGCGGGAAGGGGGTCGCGTCATGGCGACGGTGAACGTACGGGGCGGGGTGCCGGACCAGCGGCAGGAGCGGGAGGAGTCCGCGCGGGGGACCGCGGGGACGATCGGCGCGAGCCGGGCCCTCGCCTGGCTGCTGATGATCACCGGGGCGGCGGGCGTGCTGTCCGGCTGGGTGATCACGATCGACAAGTTCAAGCTGCTCGAGGACCCCGGCTTCCAGCCCGGGTGCAGCCTCAACCCGGTCGTGTCCTGCGGCAACATCATGAAGAGCGAGCAGGCAGGGGTCTTCGGCTTCCCCAACCCGATGCTCGGCCTCGTCACGTACGCCGTCGTCGTCGCCCTCGGTGCCGGGCTCCTCGCCGGGGCCCGCTACCGCGGCTGGCTCTGGCTCGGCCTCAACGCCGGCATGCTCTTCGGCGTCGGATTCTGCACCTGGCTGATGTACCAGTCTCTGTACGAGATCAACTCGCTGTGTCTGTGGTGCTGCCTGGCCTGGGTCGCCACCATCGTCATGTTCTGGTACGTCACCGCGCACAACGTGCGGCACGCGACGATCCCCGCCCCGGCGGGCGTGCGGACCTTCCTCGGCGAGTTCACCTTCGCCCTGCCCGTCCTGCACATCGGGATCATCGGGATGCTGATCCTGACCCGGTGGTGGGAATTCTGGACGAGCTGACGTGAGACGTCCCCTTCCCGGGCCGCGGGCCGCACTTCTCGTGCTGCTCGCGGCCGTTCTCGTGCTCCTGCTGCCGTACGACCGGATCCTGCCCGGCGAGCGGGACACCGGGACCGGGGCGGAGCCGGACCAGCGGCCGCTGCCCGGGGTGCCGTCCGGGTTCTTCACCGGCTCCGACGAGGCCGGGGTGCGCAGGATCGCCCAGGCGCAGGCCTGGCTCGGCGGCGGGTCGCTGACCGTCGGGCACACCTATCTGCCGGGCGACCGCTGGTCCAACATCGAGGGCCATGCGGCGCTCTTCGAGCCCTGGGCGCGCTGGAAGGAGGCGCGGCCGGGGCGTCTCTTCGTGCTCAACGTGCCGATGATGGACCGGAGCGAGGCGGGGCTGTCGGACGCCGAGGTGCGGGCGGGGCTGCGGCGCGGCGCGTCCGGTGCCTTCGACGGCCATTTCCGGACGCTCGGGGAGCGGCTGGTGGAGCACGGGCTCGGGGAGGCGGTCCTGGTGCTCGGCTGGGAGATGAACGGCACCACGTACAGCCATCGCTGCGGGCCGGACCCGGAGGCCTGGAAGGCGTACTGGCGCCGGGTCGTCGAGGTGATGCGGGGAGTGCCGGGGCAGCGGTTCCGCTTCGACTTCACGCCGAGCCGGGGGCGGGACGCGGTGGAGTGGCCGCGCTGCTACCCGGGGGACGACGTCGTCGACATCATCGGGATGGACGCGTACGACCAGCCCGCGGGGCTCTCCTTCGAGGACCAGGTGGCCGAGGAGTACGGGCTCGCGCACCAGGTGCGGTTCGCGGCGGAGCACGGCAAGCCGGTCTCGTACCCGGAGTGGGGGCTCTTCCGGAACGGCGACAACCCGGCGTACGTGCGGGGGATGCTCGACTGGTTCGCGGTCCACCGGCCCGTCTACCAGACGGTCACCGACTACTGCCCGCACGGGGTGTGGGGGTGCGCCGACAATCCCGAGTCGGCGCGGGTGGTCAGGAAGGCGCTGGGAGGGCAGGCCGGGCCGTGAGGGACCGGCCGTTCGCGTGTGCTCTCCCCGGGTCCGGTCAGGCGTGCTGGTAGGCGACCAGGGAGATGCCGACGTAGTGGACGATGAAGGCGGCCAGCGTCAGCGAGTGGAAGACCTCGTGGAAGCCGAACCAGCGCGGTGAGGGGTTCGGGCGCTTCATGCCGTAGATGACGCCGCCCGCGCTGTAGAGCAGTCCGCCGACGATGACGAGGACGAGGACGGCGATGCCGCCCGCGCGCATGAAGTCGGGCAGGAAGAAGACCGCGGCCCAGCCCATCGCGATGTAGCAGGGCGTGTACAGCCAGCGCGGGGCGCCGACCCAGAAGACCCGGAAGGCGATGCCGGCGAGGGCCGCCGCCCAGACCGCCCACATGAGCGGGCGGCCGGTGGAGTCGGGGAGCAGCAGCAGGGTGAGCGGGGTGTAGGTGCCGGCGATGATCAGGAAGATGTTGGCGTGGTCGAGGCGGCGGAGCACGGCCTCGCCGCGCGGGCCCCAGTCGCCGCGGTGGTACAGCGCGCTGATGCCGAAGAGCAGGCAAGCGGTGAGGACGTAGATCCCGCAGGCGATGCGGGCGCGGGGCGAGTCGGAGAGGGCCACCAGGACCAGACCGGCGACGATCACGGCGGGGAACATCCCCGCGTGCAGCCATCCTCTGAGCCGGGGCTTCAGCGGGAGCGACGGGGGTTCGCCGACTGCGTTCGGCTCGATCGGGGTCACTTCCGGCGTGGCTGCAGTCATGGAACGGAATCGTACCTACGGGCCCGTAGGTCGCGGATACGAGTGGCGATGCTCACATGTGCGCGCCCCTGGACATATGGGCGGATCCGTCGGATGATCAAATGAGTGCGGTCGGCACCGGATGAGCAGCTACGAAGCATCCGGGTCGCGGCCCCCACGGGGCACACACCAAAAAACCCCTCTACAAGGAGCAATCGTGGCGCGCGACAACGCGGCTCCCCAGACCCTTCCGACCCAGCACCAGGAGCTCGTCTCCTGGGTGAACGAGATCGCGGAGATCACCCAGCCGGACGAGATCGTCTGGTGCGACGGCTCCGAGGCCGAGTACGAGCGCCTGTGCGAGGAGCTCGTCGCCAAGGGAACCTTCACGAAGCTCGACCCGGTGAAGCGCCCGAACTCGTACTACGCCGCCTCCGACCCGACCGACGTCGCGCGCGTCGAGGACCGGACCTTCATCTGCTCCGAGAAGGAGGAGGACGCGGGCCCGACCAACCACTGGAAGGCCCCGGCGGAGATGAAGGAGATCTTCGCGGGCGAGAAGGGCATCTTCCGCGGCTCGATGCGTGGCCGCACCATGTACGTCGTGCCCTTCTGCATGGGCCCGGTCGGCTCCCCGCTCTCCGCCATCGGCGTCGAGATCACCGACTCCGCGTACGTCGCCGTCTCCATGCGCACCATGACCCGCATGGGACAGGCCGTCCTCGACGAGCTCGGCACCGACGGCTTCTTCGTGAAGGCCGTCCACACCCTCGGCGCCCCCCTGGAGGAGGGCCAGGAGGACGTGTCGTGGCCGTGCAACTCCACCAAGTACATCTCGCACTTCCCCGAGAGCCGCGAGATCTGGTCGTACGGCTCCGGCTACGGCGGCAACGCCCTGCTCGGCAAGAAGTGCTACGCGCTCCGCATCGCCTCCGTCATGGCCCGTGACGAGGGCTGGCTCGCCGAGCACATGCTGATCCTCAAGCTCACCCCGCCGCAGGGCGAGGCGAAGTACGTCGCCGCCGCCTTCCCGTCGGCCTGCGGCAAGACCAACCTCGCCATGCTGGAGCCGACGATCTCCGGCTGGACCGTCGAGACCATCGGCGACGACATCGCCTGGATGCGCTTCGGCGAGGACGGCCGTCTCTACGCGATCAACCCCGAGGCCGGCTTCTTCGGCGTCGCGCCCGGCACCGGCGAGCACACCAACGCCAACGCCATGAAGACCCTCTGGGGCAACTCCGTCTTCACCAACGTCGCCCTCACCGACGACAACGACGTGTGGTGGGAGGGGATGGCCGAGACGGCCCCCGCGCACCTCACGGACTGGAAGGGCAACGACTGGACGCCGGAGTCCGAGACGCCGGCCGCCCACCCGAACGCCCGCTTCACCGTCCCGGCCGGGCAGTGCCCGACGATCGCCCCCGAGTGGGAGGACACCAAGGGCGTTCCGATCTCGGCGATCCTCTTCGGCGGCCGCCGCGCCTCCGCCGTCCCGCTGGTGACCGAGTCCTTCGACTGGAACCACGGCGTCTTCCTCGGCGCGAACGTCGCCTCCGAGAAGACCGCCGCCGCCGAGGGCAAGGTCGGCGAGCTGCGTCGCGACCCCTTCGCGATGCTGCCGTTCTGCGGCTACAACATGGGCGACTACATGGCCCACTGGGTCAAGGTCGGCGCCACCGCGGACGCGGCCAAGCTGCCCAAGATCTACTACGTGAACTGGTTCCGCAAGAACGACGCCGGCAAGTTCGTCTGGCCCGGCTTCGGCGAGAACAGCCGCGTCCTCAAGTGGATCGTCGAACGCCTGGAGGGCAGGGCCGAGGGCGTCGAGACCCCGATCGGCATCCTGCCGACCGCGGAGTCCCTCGACACCGAGGGCCTCGACCTGCCGGCCGAGGACCTGGAGTTCCTCCTCAAGGTCGACCGTGACGTGTGGCGCGAGGAAGCCGCCCTCGTCCCCGACCACCTCAACACCTTCGGCGACCACACGCCGAAGGAGCTGTGGGACGAGTACCACGCGCTGGTCGAGCGCCTGGGCTGATCCCGCACCGCAGACTCGTGGTGGGTTGCCCCGAGATACCGCCCTGACCAGTGGGGTCACGACGGCCCACCACGACGCAACCGGCCCCCGGAGCCCCCTCAGGCACCGGGGGCCGGCGCATGCCCGCGCTCAGTCGCCCCGCTCCTCCACGTACCGCGTGTGGATCTGCTGCCGGACCGCCTCCGCCTCCCGCAGGGCGGAGGCGACGGAGACCGCCTGCTCGTGGAGCGCGGTCAGCTGGCGCTCCAGGTGTTCCTCCGGCGCCTCGGCGCCCGCGGAGAACCGGGACCACCACCGTGTCCGCACGAAGGTGTCGACGGCCTCCGGGACGTCCTGGCGCACGGTGCGGGCGATCAGGTGCAGATGCTCCGGGTCGGTCACCCAGCCCGGCTCCAGCAGGGCCTCGACGAGGGCGTCCAGCGCGGTCAGCCGCTCCCGCGCGGCGACCGGCAGCTCCACCTCCGCCAGGTACCCGCGCAGGGTCGCGAAGTCGGCCCGCAGCCGGTCGAGCCGGTCCCCCTCCTCGGCGAACTCCGGGGTCGCCGGCCGGTCGGGCGGGGCGATCAGCGCCCCCGCCGTGTACAGACCGCCGACCACCAGGGGCCAGAGGGCGCCCGCGGCCCCGGTGAGGGCGATGCCCACACCGGCCAGGCCGCAGACGGAGCCGAAGAGGTTCTGCCGGGACTCGGCGTACCGGAGGACGGCGCTCCAGGGTCTCTCACTGGTAGCCACGGATCTCCTCGAAGGCGCCGTCCAGCGAACCCTGCTGGGCGTCGAAGAGCCTGCCGCCGGTCAGGCCCGCGATGTGGTCGAGCTCGCCGCGGTCGGAGTCCCCGAAGAGGATCGGGAAGACCGGCGTGCGCTTCTGCTCGGCGGACAGGGAGCCGTAGAAGCCGTCGAAGGCGGTGGCCGGGTCCCCGTCGGTGTTCTCCCCGTCCGTCATGAGGACGATCGAGGTGAACGTGTCACCGCGGGACTTCCCGAGGAAGCGGTACGCCTCCTGGAGGCTGGAGTAGATCGCGGTGCCGCCCGAGGCCGAGAGCTTCCGCGCGTCCCCCTTGATCGCGTCGAGCGCCGCCCGCGGCGAGGCCGGGTCGACCGTGTGCGTACGCACCTCGTCCTGCTTCACGGCGGAGCCGAAGGGCATCAGGGTGACCTCCTCCCGGTCCCGGAAGTCGCCGGTCAGCTCCACCAGGGCCTTCTTGAGGCGGTCGAGCCGCTCACCGCTCATGGACCCGGAGGTGTCGAGCACGTACACCGTCCGGGACGGCCTGCGCAGGGTGTTGTCGTACGCGTCGAGCAGTCCGTCCGCCACCTTCCGGCTGCCGGGGAACGGCAGTTCGCGCCGCTGGTCCCGGGCGAGCCCGGGAGCCGGGTCGACGCCGGGGACGACCGGGCGGCGCAGGGTCTTCTCGGTGATCTGCCGCTGGGCGTCCGGGGTGCGCAGGAACGTCGTGAGCTTCACCGCCGCCGCCTTCGCCTCGGGACGGGCGGAGGTGAGCAGGGTCAGCGGGTAGTCGGCCGTCACGACGCCGTCGGACGGCCGGATCACCGTCAGCCGGCCGGGCGCGGACAGCAGGACCGACTCGTAGTTGACGAGCGCGTCGACATCGGTGCGGCGGGCGTACGCGGTGGCGAGCCAGCCGGAGGAGCCCGAGGTCAGCTTCTGGCCGGTGAAGAACTCCTTGAGCCGCGGGGTGGCCTCGGCGACGTCCCGCTCGGTGAGCGCCGACTGGGCGCCGGAGAGGCCCGAGGCGACCGAGACCAGTGCGGAGAAGCCCGAGTTGGAGCGCATCGGGTCGGTCATGCCGTAGGTCAGCTTCCCGTCGGCGACCGCCCGGTGCAGCTGCGACCAGGTGACCTTCGCCGGATCCCAGCCGAGCCGGGTGATGGCCTCCGGCCGTACCCCGAGGGCCACCGGCGAGGCCATGACCGGCGTCTCCCCGGTGATCTTCCGGGCGGTGTCCGGGCGCAGCCGGAGATAGTCGTTGGAGGAGAGCCAGACCGCGTCGTAGGCCTTCTCCGCCTCGCCGGACGCGATCTGCTCGACGGCGTCGAGGGTTCCGGCGTACGTGGGCCGGACGGTGACGCCGGTGGACTTGCGGGCCTCTTCGAGGATCGGGGCCATGTCGGCGAGCTCGGAGGAGGCCAGGACCCGGAGGGTGCCGGCGGCCGCCTCCTGGCCCTGCCCGTCGGGCCGGCCGGTGGCCCCGCCGCCGGTGTCCCCGGACCCGCCGGTGCAGGCGGTGACCAGCAGGGCGAGGGAGAGCCCGGCGACGGCGCGGGCGAAGGAGCGGTGGCGACGTGTACGGGTGGTCGTCATGCGAGGCCACCACCTTCCGGCGCGCAGGTGCGGCGGCTGCGCGCCAGACGGGCGCTCGCCTCCTGGAGTTCGGCGGTCAGCGACTCGACCGTCGCCGCCATCGACTCCGTCGCCCGCGCCTTGTACGTGTCGATGGCGTCGAGCGTCCGGTAGATCTGCTGGAACGCCGTACGGAGCGTCTCCGCGCCAACCGCCGGGTCCGCCGCGATCCGCTGGATCTCGCCGGCCTGGGTGGCCAGCATCTCGGCGTTGCCGCGGATCAGGCCCTCGGTCGTCGAGCGCAGCGCGTTCACCTGCTCGGTGACCTTCCGCTGGTTCTCGAGCGCCGAGGCCAGCATCACCGCGATCCGCAGCGCCGACACGGTCGTCGTCGCCGCCCGGTCGACGCCCTTGATCAGTTCGTCGTTGTTCCGGCGGACCACGTCCATCGCCAGATATCCCTGGGCGCAGACGGCGAGTTGGGTGAGCAGGTCCTGGTGTCTCTGGCGGACCGGGAAGAGGACGTCCGCGCGCAGCGCGTCCGCCTGGGCCGGGTCGGCCGTGGTGGCGATGCGGCGCTCCACGGCGGCGTCGAGCGCGTCGGTGAGCACCGCGTACTCCTGGAGCCTGCCCATCGTCTCCCAGAGCCGGGCCCGCTCGGTCTGCAACGCGGCGTTGTCGCGGCGCAGTTCGTCCTGGCCGCCACGGAGGGACCCGACGATCCGGTTCAGGGTGGCCTGCGAGGAGGCGTACGCGGCGACGTGGTCGCGGAGCCTGTTGCCGCCGGGGAGCTTCGAGAGCAGCCCCTTGAGGCCCTTGCCGGGAGTGTCGCGGGGGTCCAGGTCCGTGATCGTGCGCCGGAGTTCGACGAGGGACGTGCCGACCCGGGACCGGGCGTCGGCGCCGGCTCCGGAGCCGAGCGAGCGGACCGTACGGTCGAGCATCCGGTTCGACTGCTGGGCGGCGGTGCGCATCTCGCCCGCGCCGAGTCCCGCGATCTCGCCGATGCGGCCGGTGAACTCGGGGGAGCGCGGGTCGAGTCCCTCGATCGAGCCGACGTACTCGGCGGCCCTCCGGGACAGCTCCGTACGGGTGGCCTCGTCGACCGGCACCAGGCCGGAGGCCTGCTCGGCGCGGACCGGTGGCACGGGCTCGGGCGGGGTGAGGACCAGCGGGGTGTCGTGCTCGGGAGGCGTCAGGGCCATCGTTCTTCTCGGATCCTCGGGCGTGGTCATGCGGTGTCCCCCTGGTCGCGGGCCAGCAGGGCCATCTCGTGCAGCACCTTGCCGGTGGGCACGGGCGCCTGGCGGACACCGGTCAGCGTCTGGTTGAGGTAGGCGGTGTGGCTCTGGGTCGCGGTGGTGAACTCGCTCGCCGCGCCCTGCGGCCGGAAGCCGTGGCGGACCGCGAGCCTGCGCAACTCGGGGTCGGTGGAAAGGAGTTCGCCGAGGGCGCGGCCGTTGTCGGTGAGCGGTACGAGGGTGTGGTCGCTGTTGACCGTGGTGTCCGGGTAGAGGACGACGAGGTCGCCCATCGGCCGGCCCGCCAGGAGCTGGGCGGCGACCTGGGACTCGTACACGAGGACGAGCGGGTTGCCGACGCCGCTGATGAAGTCCCGGAAGGGGGCGTCGGAGCCGGACTGCTGGGCGCCCTGGACCTGTACGAGCTTGCGCAGCAGCGGCGCGGTGCGGGTCACGGCCGCCTTGTCGCCCGCGACGCGGCCGCCGTCGGCGACGTAGCTCGCGGCGGCGAGGTAGAGGGCGCCCGAGTTGGAGGCGACCGGGTCGGTGGAGGTGATGAAGAGGGTGCCGCTCAGTTCGGAGTGCCCGGCGGAGCCCTTGAGCTGCTGCCAGGTCCGGTCGGCCCGTGCCGCCGTGAGGTAGGCGTCCATCCGCAGGGTGCCGCTGGTGCCGCGCGGTCCGAGGGTCGCCAGGCCGTTCCCGGCGAGGACCCGGGCGGCGGCGCTGTGCGCGACCACGACGAGCGGCGAGTAGAAGGGCCGCAGCGGGGCGGTCGTCGCCTTCGTCCGGTCCGCCGCCTTCGCGCGCAGTCCGTCGGCCGGGGCCTTGGAGGACGGGAAGGCGAAGTCGTAGCCGTCGAGGGGCAGTTCCTCCATGTCCCAGGACCCGGAGGTCTCGGTGCCCACGGTGAAGCCCTTCGCGGCGAGGGCCTTCACCACCTGCGGGTCGGTGAAGAACTCGGCCTTCTCCGACCCGATGACTCCTCGCACGGTCTTCGTTGCCGTGCCTGTGTCCTTGTCGCCGCCCGTCACGAGGACGGCGGCGACGCCGCCGAGGAGAAGGACGGCCAGGACGATTCCCAGGATGCGTCTCACGTGGGCAGCGTGCTCACGGAAACCCACGTTCCAGGGGGCGCCGGGTGTACGGGGGGTGAAGGAGCGATCCCGGTACCGAACCGGAGCGTGGGGTGCCGTATCTCCGGGGTTCTGGGGTGTGGAGGGGGCGTGGAGGGAGGAGGGGGAAGGCGGTGGCGCCCGGCCGGTGGTGCGGGGGTGTGCCGGGTGGGTGGCGCCCGGTCCGCGCGGTTCGTGACGCGCGGACCGGGGCCGTCAGGGGGTGCCGACTCCGGCCAGGGTGGGTTCCCCGGCGAGTGCGGCGGTGTGCGCGTCCATGCGCTTCGCGGCGAGGATCGCGGCGGCGGTGTCGGCCCGCGAGGCGGCGACGACCAGGGCGCGGCCCGCGAGGGCGTGCGCCCTGCGGTGCAGGTCCGGCGCCGACGAGCCGCTCAGACCCGCGTGCCGCGCCGGCGGCGCGCCGCGCAGCCGGGCCACCTGCCGGGCGATGAGTTCGCCGGCCTCGGTGTCGCCGAGCTCGTCGGTGACGGCGAGCAGGGCGGAGAGGTGTCCGGCGAGCTGGATGTCCAGCTCCTCCTCGCGGGAGCGGTGCGGATACGCGTCCTGGGCGTCGTCGGCCGTCCGGTGGACCGACTTGGCGCGGATCGGTTCGTACATGGGACGGCCTCCTGAGTGCTCTGGAGCCATCCTAGCTTAGATTCAGTCTAAAGTTGAGCGGGGTCCGGACATGGCGCGCTACGGCTGGCTGTAGCCGTCCAGGAAGCGGCCGATCCGGGTCACCGCGTCCGCCAGGTCCGCCGCCGCCGGCAGCGTGACGATCCGGAAGTGATCGGGCTCGTGCCAGTTGAAGCCCGTCCCGTGGACCACCATGATCTTCTCGGCCCGCAGCAGGTCCAGGACCATCTGCCGGTCGTCCTTGATCTTGTAGACGTTCGGGTCGAGCCGCGGGAACAGGTACAGCGCGCCCTTCGGCTTCACGCACGTCACGCCCGGGATCTGGGTCAGCAGCTCGTACGCCGTGTCCCGCTGTTCGAGCAGCCGCCCGCCCGGCAGGACGAGGTCCTCGATCGACTGCCTGCCCTGGAGCGCGGCGGCCACCGCGTGCTGCGCCGGCATGTTCGCGCAGAGGCGCATGTTGGCGAGGATCGTGAGGCCCTCGATGTACGAGGACGCGTGGTGCTTCGGACCGCAGACGGCGAGCCAGCCCGAGCGGAAACCGGCCACCCGGTAGTTCTTGCTCATCCCGTTGAAGGTCAGGACGAGCAGGTCGGGGGCGATCGCGGCGGTCGGGGTGTGCGTGGCACCGTCGTAGAGGATCTTGTCGTAGATCTCGTCCGAGCAGATGACCAGGTCGTGGCGGCGGGCGATCTCCGTGAGGGAGCGGAGCATCTCGTCGTCGTAGACGGCGCCCGTCGGATTGTTCGGGTTGATGATCACGATCGCCTTGGTGCGATCGGTGATCTTCCGCTCGATGTCCGCGAGGTCCGGCATCCAGTCCGCCTGCTCGTCGCAGCGGTAGTGCACGGCCGTACCGCCCGCGAGCGAGACCGACGCCGTCCACAGCGGATAGTCCGGCGCCGGGACGAGGACCTCGTCACCGTCGTCGAGCAGCGCCTGCATCGACATCTGGATCAGCTCCGAGACGCCGTTGCCGAGGTAGATGTCCTCGACGGAGAGCGGGATGCCCTTGGTCTCGTAATGGCTCATCACCGCACGCCGGGCCGCGAGCAGCCCCTTCGCGTCGCCGTAGCCGTGCGCCTCGGAGAGGTTGCGCAGCACGTCCTCGAGGATGGCGGGCGGGCACTCGAAGCCGAAGGCGGCCGGGTTCCCCGTGTTGAGCTTGAGGATGCGATGACCCGCGGCCTCAAGCCGCATCGCCTCTTCGAGCACCGGACCCCGGATTTCGTAACAGACGTTGGCGAGCTTCGTGGACTGGATCACCTGCATGCCGAGAGCTTACGGCCGGGTCGGCCGGGACGCTTCGTGTTTTGGGACACGTCGGACAGGGGCACGGGCGGACCGGCGGCGCTTTCCCCTGGTGAGGGACGCCGAATAGGGGTCCTCCGGCCGGCGGGATAGGTTGGCCCGTCATGTGGGTTCAGAGTGCTTCCGGATGCCGGTGGCTCGGCGCGGCCGGGTCGCTGGCCGTCGCCGTGGGCGGCTGGGCCGCCGGGACGCTGCCGGTACGCGGCGGCTGGGGGCTGTGGGAGCCGCGCGGCTCCGCGCTCACCCTGGCCGGCGCGCTCCTCGCGTACCTCGGCCTGACCGTGCTCGTCGCCGCCTGGTGGCGGTACGGCGTGCTGCTCGCCCGGGGCGTACGGGACGGGGTGCTCGCCACCCTGGCCTGGTGGACCGCGCCGCTGCTCCTCGCGCCGCCGCTCTACAGCAAGGACGTCTACAGCTACATCGCGCAGGGCGCCATGGTCCTCGAAGGACACGACGTGTACGGCGGCGGGCCCTCCGTCCTCGGGCCCGGCGACCTGGGGGCGGACGCGGCCGCGAGCGTCGGCGGGCACTGGACCGACACCCCCGCGCCGTACGGGCCCGCCTTCCTGGTCCTGGCGCAGCTGGTCGTGCGGCTGACCGGCGGCGACATCGTCCCCGCCGTGCTCGGCATGCGGTTGCTCGCGGTCGGCGCGCTCGCGCTGATCGTCTGGGCCGTACGGGGGCTGGGAGGCGGACGTGGAGGCCCCGACGGGGCGCTGTGGCTGGCCGCCCTCAACCCGCTGCTGCTCATCCATGTCATCGGCGGCATGCACAACGACGGACTGATGATCGGGCTCATGCTGGCGGGCGTGCTGCTCGCCGTGCGGGGCCGGTGGGTGCTCGGGTGCGTCCTCGTGGGCCTCGCGATGATGGTCAAGTCGCCCGCGGCGGTCGCGCTGCTCTTCATCGGCGTGATGGTCGCGCGGCGGGACGGCGGCGGCGTGCGGGGGCTGGCGAAGGGACTCGTGCTGCCGGGGCTCGTGGCCGGGGCGGTGGCCGCGGGGGCGACGGTGCTCGCCGGGACCGGCTTCGGGTGGCTGCGGACGCAGAGCGTGGCCGGGACGATCCACACGGCGCTCTCCGTGAGCAGCGATCTCGGTCTCGGGCTGGGGCTGCTCCTCGGGGACGACCCCGACCCGGTCAGGGCGGTCGTGCGGAACCTCGGACTGCTGGCCGCCGCGGTGATCATCCTGGTGCTCGCGTGGCGGGCCTGGAAGGGGCGTCTCGACCCGGTCCTCGGGCTGGGTCTCGCACTGGTGGCGCTCGTCGCGCTCTCGCCGATGGTGCAGCCGTGGTACCTGCTGTGGGGGACGGCCGTGGTGGCGGCGGTCGCCTGGCGGAGCCGGGCGGGGCAGGTGCTCGCGGTGCTCTCGGCGGCGCTGGTCTACGAGACGGCGCTGGACGGGCGGACGCCCTGGTACGGATTCGTGGTGACGGGACTGGTGCTCGTGGTGGGGCTGGTGTGGGTGCGGCGGGAGCCGTGGGGCGAGGGGCCCGCACGGCCCCGCCGCACGCTAGCGCGTACGACGGACTGACCTGCCCGCCAGCGCGTTCGTGCGCCGGCCGTCCTCCATCACGAACTCACCGTTGACCAGGACGTGCGGGATTCCCGTGGGGAGCGTGCGCGGGGACGCGTACGTCGCTCCCGCCGCGACCGTACCGGGGTCGAAGAGGACCAGGTCCGCCCGGTGGCCCTCGCGGACGAGGCCCCGGTCCCGCAGGCCCAGACGGGCTGCCGGGCGCGAGGTCAGATGGGCCACGCAGTCCTCCAGGGTGAGGACGCCGAGGTCCCGTACGTACCGGCCCAGGTACTGGGGAAACGTGCCGTACGCGCGCGGGTGCGGCTTCAGGCCCTGGAGGATGCCGTCCGAGCCACCGGTGTGCACCCGGTGCCGCATGATCGTCCGGACGTTCTCCTCGTGGCCCACGTGCTGGAGGATCGTCGTTCCGAGCCGGTCCTCCAGGAGGAGCCGGCGGGCCGTCTCCCAGCCGTCCACCCGGCGGCCCACCCAGTCCGTGAGCGTCCCCTCGGACACCCCCGAGACCTCGATCGTGTCCCAGTCCATCGGGACGCCGTGGCAGCCGTCCGAGCCGAGGACCTCCAGGTGGTGGCGGATGCGCTCCGCCGTCCCTTCGTCGCGCAGCCGGGCGAGCACCGCCTCCGGGCCGCCCTCGCTCGCCCAGCTCGGCAGCAGGGCCACCAGGGTCGTACAGCCGGGTGTGTAGGGGTACGTGTCGAGGCTGATGTCCGCGCCCGCGTCCAGGGCCCCGTCCAGGAGGGCGAGGAGTTCGGGGGCCCTGCCCTCGTTCACGCCGAAGTTCATCGTGGCGTGGGCGAGGTGGAGGGCGCAGCCCGCCTCCCGGGTGAGCCGCACCATCTCCTCGTACGCCTCCAGGGCCCCGGCCCCGTACGAGCGGTGGTGCGGGCAGTAGTAGCCGCCGTACCCGGCCACGACCCGGCAGAGCTCCGTGAGCTCGGCGTCCTTCGCGTACATCCCGGGTGTGTAGGTCAGGCCCGAGGACATGCCGACCGCGCCCTGCTCCATGCCCTCGGCGACCAGCCGGCGCATGTGGTCCAGCTCGGACTCCGTCGCCGGGCGGTCGTCCCAGCCGACGGCGTACATCCGCACCGTGCCCTGGGGGACCAGGTACGCGGCGTTGACGGCGATGCCCCGGTCCAGGCGGTCCAGGTACTCGCCGACGGTGCGCCAGTCGAAGTCGATGTCGTCGCCGGACCCGTTCCAGCCGGTGATCGTCCTGCGCACCTCGGCGAGCGTGCGGTCGTCGACCGGGGCGTACGACAGGCCGTCCTGGCCCAGCACCTCGAGCGTCACGCCCTGTGCGGCCTTCGCGCTGTGGTCCGGGTCGCGGAGCAGCGCGAGGTCGCTGTGGGCGTGCATGTCGATGAAGCCGGGGGAGAGGACGAGGCCCTCGGCGTCCACCACGCGGCGGGCGGTGGGGCGCTGGCAGCCGGCCGCCGCGCCCTCCTTCACGATCGCGGCGATCCGGCCGCCGTCGATCGCCACGTCGGCGCGGTAGGAGGCGCCGCCGGTGCCGTCGACGACCTCCGCGTCGCGGAAGACGAGGTCCATGCCGACTCCTTCTAGAAGAACGTGCGGATGTAGTCGACGACCGTGCCGTCCGCCTCGACCAGCGGGATCAGCTGCCACTTGTCGAAGATCGTGCACGGGTGGGACAGGCCCATGCCGAGCCAGTCGCCGACCTCCAGATCGGCGCCCTCCTCCGTCCGCACCCAGGCGTGCTGGTCGGAGAGGCCGGTGACGGTCAGGCCGTCGGCGGGACGGATCTCGCCGGTGCGGGCGTCCCGGACCACCTGCGCCTCGGGGAGGTGCAGGTCGTGGGCGGCGTCGCGCTTGCCGGCGTTGGTGAACGCCTGCTCCGGGGTGGGGCGGGAGACGACCTGCGACCAGAGGCGGAACGCGGGCTCCAGGGCGCCCTCCTCCGGGACCCGGTTGAAGGGCGTCCGCTCGCGGTACTGCCCGTCGTCGTGCGAGACGTACGCGCCGGAGCGCAGCAGCTTCAGGACGGGCAGCGAGAGCCCGGGGATCTCCGCGAACACGTCCGCGACCGCGTCGAACCACTCGCTGCCGCCCGCGCTCACCACGATCTCGCCGATCGAGGGGTCGAAGCGGCCGGCCTTGTCGAAGTCGGCCGCGAGCGCGACCAGCCGGTGCAACCACTCCCTGACCCGCTCGCCGTCGGCCCCGGGCATCGTGCCCTCGTACCCGGCGACGCCGACGAGCCGCAGGGTGGGGGCGTCCGCGACCGCGTCGGCGACGGCCGCGCACTCCGCCTCGGTCCGTACGCCGGTGCGGCCCGTCGCGCCGGCCGCCAGCTCGACGACGACGTCGACGGGACGGCCCGCGCCCGCGGCGCGCAGGGCCCCGTCCATCAGCTCGACGCCGCGCACGGAGTCGACGTAGCAGAGGAAGCGGAAGTCCGGGTCGGCGTCCAGCTCGCCGGCGACCCAGCGGAGCGCGACCGGGTCGACGATCTCGTTCGCGAGGAAGATCCGGCCGATGCCGTGCGCCCGGTAGACGCGGGCCTGGTGGGGGAGGGCCGCGGTGATGCCCCAGGCGCCGTGCGCCAGCTGCCGGTCGAAGAGCTGGGGGGCCATGGAGGTCTTGCCGTGCGGTGCGAAGGCCAGGCCGTGGCGCTCGGCGTACGTCTCCAGGAGGCGGAGGTTGTGCTCGACGGACTCGGCGGAGAGGGCGAGGACGGGGGTGGTGAAGCCGCCGGTGAAGAGGTTGCGCCGCTGGGCGGCGAGCTCGCCGACGGTCAGGCCCTCGGCGTCCGGGGGCAGGGCCTTGAAGCGGTGGTCGACGCGCTCGTTCGCCAGGTCGGGCATGAGGCCTCCTCATCGAAGCGTTGCGAAGGGTGCAACAGCCATTGCGTATGTCGCTCAAAGCTGTCTAGCATCCGGGCCAAGGCCGGGTCAATGGACCCCGCGAGAGTCGCAAGGGAGCGCCAGAGTGGCCGGAGAACCGTCCGTGGATGTCGTGTGCCTCGGCGAGTCCATGGTCACCTTCCTTCCCTCCCGACCGGGCCGCCTCGCCGACGTACCCGCCTTCGAGCGCGCGATCGGCGGCGCCGAGTCCAACGTCGCCTGCGCCCTCGCAGCCGCGGGCCACCGCACCCGCTGGGTCGGCCGGGTCGGCCGGGACGGCTTCGGCGACCACCTCGTCGAGACCATCGGCGCCTACGGCGTCGACGTCAGCGCCGTCGACCGCGACCCGCGGCGCCCCACCGGCGTCTACTTCCGCACCGCCGCCGACCGCGCCACCGCCGCCCACGAGGTCGTCTACTACCGGGCCGGATCGGCCGCCTCCGCGATGTCGCCCGCGACCGTGCCCTACGAGACCGTCGACGACGCCCGCGTCCTCCACCTCACCGGCATCACCGCCGCCCTCTCCGACGACTGCCTCGCCCTCATGCGCGCCCTCACCGCGCCCCGGGCGGGCCGCCCCCTCGTCTCCTTCGACGTCAACTGCCGCCCCGGACTGTGGCGCGACGGCGCCTCCACCGCCGGGCCCGTCCTCCTGGAACTCGCCCGCCGGGCCGACCTCGTCTTCGTCGGCGCCGACGAGGCCGAACAGGCCTGGGGCCTCGGCGACCCCGCCACGATCCGCGCGGCCCTCCCCGAACCCGCCGTCCTCGTCGTGAAACGGGGCGCCGACGGCGCGACCGTCCACGAACGCACCGGCCCCGGAACCGACACCGTCGTGCACGTGCCCGCGCCCCGCGTCGACGTCGTCGCCGCCGTCGGCGCCGGAGACGCCTTCGCCGCCGGATTCCTCTCCGCCACCCTCCGCGGGCTCGACGCCACGGCCCGCCTCCGGCACGGCCACCTGCTGGCCGCCGCCGCCCTCACCGTTCCCGGCGACCTGGCCGTGCCTCCCCGCCGCGCCCACGCCGACCGGCTCGCCGCCCTCCCCCCGACCGCCTGGGGCACACTTCTGCTCGGCCCCGGCTGGACGGGGGACGACCAGGAGGGACGTACACCATGAGCCAGACCGTCGACCGGGCGCTCAGCATCCTGCCCTTGCTCGCGCAGGGTCCCGCCGACCTCGGACAGGTCGCCGACCGGCTCGGCGTCCACAAGTCCACCGCCCTCCGGCTGCTGCGCACCCTGCACGAGCACGGCCTCGTCTACCGCCAGCAGGACCAGCGCTACCGGCTCGGCGCCCGCCTCTTCGCGCTCGCCCAGGAGGCCGTCGAGAACCTCGACATCCGCGAGATCGCGCACCCCCACCTCGCCGCGCTCAACGAACGGATCGGGCACACGATCCACCTCGCCGTCCACGAGGACGGCGAGGTCCTCTACATCGACAAGGTCGAGAGCCGCTACCCGGTCCGCATGTACTCGCGCATCGGCAAGCCCGTCGCGATCACCGTCGCCGCCGTCGCCAAACTGCTCCTCGCCGACCTGCCCGAGCCCGAGCGCCGCGCCCTCGCCGGCAAGCTCGACTACCCCCCGTACACGCCCCGTTCGACCCCGAACGCCGCCGCCTTCCTCAAGGAGCTGGCGACCGTACGCGAACAGGGCTGGGCCACCGACCTCGGCGGCCACGAGGAGTCCATCAACTGCGTCGCCGCGCCCATCCGCGGCGCCGACGGGCGCGTCGTCGCCGCCATGTCGGTCTCGGCGCCCAACGTGGTCGTCACGGCCGAGGAACTCCTCTCCCTCCTCCCGCAGGTGCGCCGCACCGCGGACGCCATCAGCCGGGAGTACTCCGGCACCTCCCCGAGCAAGGACAGCGCATGACCGACCAGAACCCCGCCCAGCCGACCGAGAAGACCGCCCTCACCCCCGCCACCCACACCGCCCCGCCCGCGAAGTTCTCGCACGGCGTGAAGAAGGGCAACATCCTCCAGGTCGCGGGCCAGGTCGGCTTCCTGCCCGCCGTCGAGGGCCAGGCCCCCACCGTCGCCGGCCCGACCCTGCGCGAACAGACCCTCCAGACCTTCGCCAACGTCAAGGCGATCCTGGAGGAGGGCGGCGCGAGCTGGGACGACGTGATGATGATGCGCGTCTACCTGACGGACGTGGACCACTTCGCCGAGATGAACGCGATCTACAACCAGTACTTCGAGGAGCAGGGCCTCAAGGCCCCCGCCTCCGCCCGCACCACCGTCTACGTCGGTCTGCCCCAGGGCCTCCTCATCGAGATCGACGCCCTCGCCGTCCTCGGCTGATCCGAGCGCGCACGGCCGGAGCACACACGGCCCGAGCACGTACGGCCGGAGCGCTCACGCCCGAGCGCGTACGGCCGGCGTCCACCCGCCCGAACGGACCTGAACCGATCCACCTGAACCAGCCGCTCCACGGCACGGCGTTCTCCCCCGGAACGCCGTGCCGCGCTCCCCCCTACCCAAAAGCG
This sequence comes from Streptomyces sp. NBC_00691, assembly GCF_036226665.1. Classification (NCBI taxonomy): domain Bacteria; kingdom Bacillati; phylum Actinomycetota; class Actinomycetes; order Kitasatosporales; family Streptomycetaceae; genus Streptomyces; species Streptomyces sp. NBC_00691. The sequence goes on from NZ_CP109007.1 coordinate 5,118,118, forward strand.
AGGCCTCCCCCCGCCATGAACCCCGCCACGCCCCCGCACACCGGTGGACTGCTCCACCTGATACCCGGCACCGCCGGCCTGCTCACCGTCGCCGCCCTCGGCATCGCCGTCCTGCTCCTGCTGATCATCAAGATCCGGCTCCAGCCCTTCGTCGCGCTGCTCGCCGTCTCCATCGGCGTCGGCCTCGCCGCCGGCCTCTCCGTCACCGAACTCTTCGGCACCGTCCAGAAGTCCGCCGCCACCTCCGTCATCGAGACCGGCATGGGCGGCATCCTCGGCCACGTCGCGATCATCATCGGACTCGGCACCATGCTCGGCGCGATCCTGGAGGTCTCGGGCGGCGCCGAGGTGCTGAGCAGCCGCCTCCTCGGCCTCTTCGGCGAGAAGCGCGCCCCCCTCGCCATGGGCCTCACCGGACTCATCTTCGGCATCCCGGTCTTCTTCGACGTCGGCATCTTCGTCCTCGCCCCGATCGTCTACGCCGCCGCCAAGCGCTCCGGCAAATCGATCCTGCTCTACGCCATGCCGCTGCTCGCGGGCCTCTCCATGACCCACGCCTTCCTGCCGCCGCACCCCGGCCCGGTCGCCGCCGCCGGCCTCCTGCACGTCTCGCTCGGCTGGGTCATCCTGATGGGCGCCCTGGTCGGCATCCCCGCCGTGCTCGCGGCCTGGGCGTACGCCGGCTGGATCGGCCGCCGGCTCTTCGTCGCGGTCCCGCAGGACATGCTGGAGGCCGCCGAGGAGGCCAGGGCCAAGGTCGCCGCCGAGCGGCGCGGCGGGACCGAGGAGCCCGTGGCCCTCTCCACCGTGCTCCTCATCATCGGCACGCCGCTGGTCCTCATCCTCGCCGCGACCTTCTCCTCCATCGCCCTGGACGAGTCGACCCTCCGCTCCGTCGTCGAGTTCTTCGGCAGCCCCTTCGTCGCCCTGACGCTCGCGCTCCTCCTGGCGTACTGGCTGCTCGGCATCCGCCGCGGCTGGTCCCGGAAGTCCCTGGAGCAGGTGTCCACCTCCTCCCTCAAGCCGGTCGGCAACATCCTGCTCGTCGTCGGCGCGGGCGGGGTCTTCGGCGCGGTCCTCAAGGTGAGCGGCGTCGCCCAGGCGCTCTCCGACACCTTCCACGACGTCGGTCTCCCCGTCATCGTGCTCGCCTACCTCATCTCCCTGGTGCTGCGCGTCGCCCAGGGCTCGGCGACGGTCGCCATCGTCACCACGGCCGGCATCGTGCTGCCCCTGGTCGAGGGCGGCGGCCACTCGCAGGCCTTCCTGGCCCTCGTCATCATGGCCATCTCGGCCGGCTCGATCTTCGCCTCGCACGTCAACGACGGCGGCTTCTGGATCGTCTCCAAGTACTTCGGCATCACCGAACGGGACACCCTCAAGTCCTGGACGGTGCTGGAGTCGGTGCTCTCCCTGGCGGGCTTCGCGGCGGCGGCCGTGCTGAGTCTGTTCGTCTGAGGAGCGGCCCGTGACGCGGGGGCGCCCCGGCGGAATGCCGCCGGGGCGCCCCCTCTCACGTACGGGCCGTCAGGCCGCGCAGTACTGCGCCTGCTTGCCGATCGAGCGGTACATGCAGTCGGCGTTCTCCAGGAGCTGCAGGACGGCGTCGCGGTTGCGGCTCGTCTCGCGCTCGATGACCTCGTCGGGCGGGTAGAACCCGCCGCCGCCGGACGAGGACGGGTACATCTCGAAGGTGTACGCGAAGATCCGCTGCGAGCCCCACAGATAGTCGTCGATCGACCCGTCCGTGATGTAGAGGTCGCTGGACTGCTCGGGGGTGTAGCCGTTGCTGGCCGCCATCTTGCCGCCGACCGCCGCGAACGCGTTCCGGTCGTCCAGCGTCATGCCCGGCGCGGTGTTGGCCGTGGTCCAGCCGAAGGGCCACAGCACGAGCTCGCTGTAGGTGTGGAAGTCGATGGCAGCGGTGATCTGCTGCTTGCCGCCGACCACCCGGGAGCGGACGAAGTCGGCGACGACCTTGACCTCGGGGGCGGACTCGGGGGCCGCGCCGCGGTACGTCTCGGAGCTCTTGGAGCCGGAGGAGCCGCCGCAGCAGCCCCACTTGTAGTCCCAGTTCCGGTTGAGGTCGGTGCCGATGTACGAGGAGCCGGAGTTGGGCTGACGGTTCTTGCGCCAGCTGCGGTAGGAACCGCTCGCGATGTCGTACTCGCCGCCGTCCGGGTTGAGGTCCGGGACGATCCAGATCTCGCGGCCGTTCACGGCACCGGTGATCCTGGAGTCGCTGCCGTACCCCGCGCCGAGCTCGCGCAGGAGGTACAGCGCCATCTCGACGGTGAGGTGCTCGCGGGCGTGCTGGTGGTGGGTGAAGAGGACCTCGGGCTCGGCCTCGTCGGTGGCGACGTTGTCGCTGACCTTGATGGCGATGATGTCCCGGCCCTGGTACGTCTTCCCGATGACCTGCTTGCGCATGATCGAGGGGTAGGCGGCGAGCCGCTGGTCGATCTCCGCGTTCATCTCCGCGTAGTTGTGGTACTTCGCGTCGGCGGAGGGGAAGTCGAGCGGGCCGGCCGCCTGGCCGCCCTCGGCGGTGCGGTTCGGCGGGCCGGGGAGGGCGACCGGCCGGTAGCCGAGCGCCTTGAGGTTCCTCAGTTGTTCGGAGTTGGCGCTGACCACGACCGACCGGGCGTCGACCTCGTCGATCGAGACGCCGGTGGCGGTCAGCGCGCTCCGGGCGGCCGGGGTGGACGGTCCGGCGACCTCGTACTGCCGGATCACCTCGTCGGCGCCGACGGCGATCCGGGCGGCGGCCGAGGAGGGGTCGGCCCCGGCGGGTGTCGTGAGGGCGGACAGGGGCGCCGCGAGGGTGAGCGCCACGAGGGCCGCGAGGGTGGCGGACCTTCGGCCGCGGATGGGACGTCGCATGCTGTCTCCTGGGTGGGGAGGGTGGGGGGTGCGACAAGCTCGTGCGGGTCTTCGGTGGTGCGGTGCTGCGGTGTTCGGCGCTGCGGTGCTGCCGTGATCGGTGGTGCGGTGTGGAGCGGCTCGCCGATCAGCCGCCGGCTGTGAGGTGTCCGGCCACATGGTGAGCCCGTGTCATGGACCGGTCAAGATGGGGAGTTCGGCCATACTGTCCCGCGTGGGGACCCTCATCGGCAGATACGTCATCGAGCACAAGCTAGGCGAAGGCGGCATGGGCACCGTCTATTTGGCGCGATCGCGCGGCGGGCGTGCCGTGGCCGTCAAGGTGGCGCGGCCGGAACTCGCCTCCGATCCCTCCTTCCGCGCCCGCTTCCGCGCCGAGGTCGCGGCGGCCCGGCAGGTCGGCGGCTTCCACACCGCCCAGGTCGTCGACGCCGACCCCGACGCGGAGGCACCCTGGCTCGCCACCGCCTACATCCCCGGCCCCACCCTCGCGGCGCTCGTCACCGCCGACGGCCCGATGGACGAGGGGCGGCTGCGCTCGCTCGGCGCCGCGCTCGCCGAGGCCCTGGAGGCCATCCACGGCTGCGGGCTCGTCCACCGCGACCTCAAGCCCGGCAACATCGTCATGGCCCCCGACGGGCCCCGCGTCCTCGACTTCGGCATCGCCCGCGCGCTGGAGTCGACCCGGCTCACCGCGACCGGCTCCGCCTTCGGCACTCCCGGCTACCTCGCCCCCGAGCAGGCCCTCGGTGAGGAGGTCACGGGCGCGGCGGACGTCTTCGCGCTGGGCGCGGTGCTGGTCGCGGCGGCGGGTGGCCGCCCCTTCGGCGACGGCACGCCGATGGGCCTCATGTACCGCGCGGTCCACGAGGCCCCGGACCTCGCCTCCGTACCGGAGTCCCTGCGCGTGCTCGTGGGCCGCTGCCTCGCGAAGGACCCGGCCGAACGGCCGACGCCGGAGGAGATCCTCGACGCCCTGGGTGAGGGGGCGGAGGGTCCGGCGGGGACGGCGCCGCCGGCGACGGTCGTCGACGCGCCCGCGACGCCGAGCCGCCCCGTCCCGCCCGGGTTCGGACCGCCGCACGACTCGGTCCCGCCGGGGTTCGGGCCGCCCGCCCCCGCCCTCTTCGTCCCGCCGCCGCCCGTCGTGCCCCCGCAGCCCGTGCCGGAGTTCGTGGCCGCCGACAGCGTCTACGGGGTCGTCGTGGACGGTGCCGGGATCTGCCTCCAGCTGCTCGACGACGAGGCGGAGTTCACCTGGGCCGAGATCGGATCCGTACGGTACGAGCGGACCCGGCGCGGCCGGTCGCTGCGGATCTCCGTCGACCTCTACGGCGGCACCAGCTACCTCTGCGAGATCGACGGCCGCCGGGCGGCCAGGGTGGAGGAGTGGGTCACCGGGCTCGACCGGGCCCTGGCCCGGTTCCTGCCCGGGTGAGGTCCGGGCCGCCGGCCCGAGGAGACGCCGCGGCGCCGCCGGGGGACCGGCGGCGCCGCGGGTGGTGCGGGACCGTTTCCGTTACGGCAGGTTGTGGACGTGCGGGCCCACCGCGTTCGACCAGGCGTTGCCGGCCGTCGCGTCCCAGTTCGTCGACCAGGTCATCGCGCCGCGCAGCGTCGGCCAGGCCTGGGCCGGCTTGAAGGTGCCGCAGCCCGTGAGCCTGGTCAGGCAGTCGAGCGCGTTCTTCACGATCTGCGGGTCGACGTAGCCGCTGCCCGCGCCCCGCGAGGAGGCGGGGACGCCCAGGCCGACCTGCGACGGGGCGAGACCGCCCTGGATCTGGATGCAGGCGAGGGCGGTGAGGAAGTCCACCGAGCCCTGGCTGTAGACCTTGCCGTCGCAGCCGAGCATCGAACCGCTGTTGTAGTACTGCATGTTGACGACCGTGAGGATGTCCTTCACGGCGAGCGCGGTCTTGAAGTACTCCGTGCCCGTGCTCTGCATGTCGATGGTCTGCGGGGCCATCGTCAGGACCAGCGACGAACCGGCCTTGGCGGACAGCTGACGCAGCGCCTTGGCCAGGTAGGTCGAGTTGATGCCGTGCTCGAGGTCGATGTCGACGCCGCTGAAGCCGTACTCCTGCATGAGGGCGTACGCGCTGTTCGCGAAGGCGGTCGCGGAGGCGTCACTGTTGATCGTGACGTTCCCCTTCTCGCCGCCGACCGAGATGATGACGGACTTGCCGGCGGCCTTCTTCGCGGCGATGTCCGCCTTGAAGTCGGCGACCGAGGCGTAGCCGACGGCCGGGTCGAGGTTGAAGACGATCTGGCCGGCCGTGGTGGTCGAGTCGGCGAACGAGACGGCGATGATGTCGTACTGCGACTGCACGTCCCGCAGCTTCTGGACCGTGGCGCCGTTGTTGAAGTTCTGCCAGTAGCCGGTGAGGGCGTGCTTGGGCACGGCCGGGCCGGGGCCCGGGTCGGTGACCTTGGCGGTCCTGGCCGAGACGGCGGCGGACTTCGCGGACTCGCCCGCGGAGTTCGTCGCGGCGACCTGGAACTGGTACGCGGTGTCGGCCGTGAGCCCGCTGATCGTGGCCGACGTGCCGCTCACCGTCTGCGGGTTGGCGCCGTCCCGGTACACCTTGTAGCCGGTGGCGCCGGAGACCGCGCCCCAGTTCAGGTCGACCGAGGAGGAGGTGACGGTGCCCGCGGCGAGACCGGTCGGGGTGGACGGGACCACCGGGTCGGGGTCCTGGCCGCCGCCCCCGTCGGGGCCGTAGACGCTGACGTCGTCGACGGAGTACGGGGAGGTCCCGTACCAGCCGTGGGTGTAGATCTCCACCGACGTGGTGCTCGCCCCGGTGGTGAACGTGGTGGTGAGCTGCTTCCAGGCGGAGCTGTCGGGCGTCCAGGTGGAGACGCTGCCGGAGCCGGTGCCGGTGTTGTTCGCGCCGAGGTAGGCGTAGCCGCCCTGGACCCAGGCGCTCAGCGTGTACGTCGAGTTGGGCTTCACGGCCACGGTCTGCGCGCACTTGGCGTTGTCGAGCCCGGCCGGGGTCGCCCGGAGCGCGCCGGCCCCGGTGCGGACCGGGGAGGAGACGGCGGCGCCGCTCCCGGCGGAACAGGACCAGTTGGCGAGGCCGTTCTCGAAACCGGCGTTCTTGGCGACGTTGACGTCGGCCGCCTGCGCGGTGCCGGCTCCGCCGACGAGGACGAGCCCGGAGCCGACGGCGAGCGCGATCGCTCCGCCGAGCCAGCGGCGTCCGTACGGGCGGGTGGTGGTGCGGTCCACGTGCATCCTCCGGAGGGGAGTTGGGGATGTGGGGGATGTGGAGGTGCCGTACGTCGTCGTACGGAGGGGCTCGTACGGGGGTACGAGGCGGTACGGGGGGTATGGGGGGGCAGAGGGTTCCCGAGGTTCGGGCGGTACGGGGAGTGCGGACGGTGGCCACCGCTGTGGGGACAAGTTGGTCCAGACCAATCGCGTTGTCAAGACCTCTGGCAGCAAGCCCTGTTCGGAGCGGGTGAGGGGGACGCCGGGCGGGCCCCCGGGCCCCGGGTCGCCGACCCCCAAGAAAGCGGGACAGCTTGGCGGATTGTGTGTTCACCACCCCGGGGGGCGTGGATAAGGTGCAGAGGCGGCAGCACCCTGCGGTGATGCCCTGAACGCGGTAAGTGATCCGCGGCCCCCGGGACACCGGAGGCCGGAGGGGACGGGGGGTCCGACGTGCCGACAGCGATCGCGGTCACCAGTGCCGACCTGGCACTGCCGCCGACCGACCCCGGGACCCCGCACGCCACCGTCCTCCCGGCCCCCGACACCCAGTCGCTCGACGCCTCGATCGCCGACATGCAGCAGCTCGTCGCCCGGTACGGACATGTGGTCGTCGTCTGCCCCACCTCCGCCCCGGCCGCCGTCGAACAACGCCTGCGCGCCGTCCGCGCCCTGCTCGAGAGCGACCGGATCGCCCTGGTCAGGACCGACCTGCCACCCCTGGGAGCGGCCGTACTCGTCCGCCAGCTCCGACAGCTGGCGGGCTGCGACTTCAGCCCCGGCGTCCTCGCCTCCGCCGCCCGGCTGCTCGCCCACTACATCTACGCCGGAGCCGTCCTCGGCTCCGTCTCCCGGCTCGACCGCGTCCCCGTCAGCCTCGGCTCCCACCTCAAGGGCTGGCTGCCCGGCGCCCACTTCGCGGTACTCGCCGGACCCACCGCGCAGATCACCCGCGTCGGCAGCGGCGAGATGGCCCTCCCGGGACCGGAGTTCACCACCGAACTCCTGCTCGCCCGCGGCCAGCTCCAGACCGACTGGCCCACGACCACCCTCGTGCCCGGGTGGCGGATCCAGGGCGCCGTCCAGGAGACACCGCTGCCCGAGGCCTCGCCCCGCTGGTGGGGGACGGGCAAGCTCGTCGAGTTCGCCGCGTACCTGCCCGACCTGTCCGTCCTCTACCAGCTCGTCTCCTCCGTACGGCGGGAGATCTGCCACTGGTGCGCGATGGAACTCATCGGCGACCGCTGCGGCTTCTGCGGGGCGCCCCTCCAGGTCGGACCGGTACCGGAGCAGGTAGCCCGCGCGCTGAACGGCGGTCCGGGCGGGGGCCGGAACGACGGCGACACCCGCGCACTCGGGCCCGGAGCGCAGACGGCCCGACCGGAGGGCGCGCACCCGGGCCGGCAGCCGGACGGCGTACACCCGGCCCCGTACCAGGCGCCGCACCCGGCCCACCCGGCGTCCTCGTACACCGAACTCACCCCCGTGAACGCACAGCAGGCGAACCCCACCCGTGCCCTGCCGTGAGCGGCCCCCCGCCCCCCTCCACACCCCCTCCTCCCGCCCCCGACCACCCGCTCCCGTCCGCCCCGGACCCACGTCTCCGATCGAGGTAGTACGGCCATGAACTCCCGCCAGCGCCGCGGCGTGATCCTGCTGCTGCTGTCCGTCCTGTGCGCGATCGGCGCCTTCGCCGGTGTGCTCGCCGTGATCAGCGACGTGAACTCCAAGGTCGGCCCGGAGACCACCGCGTACCGGGTCAAGGACGACGTGGCCCCGTACGCCCCCCTGAGGGCGAGCCAGTTCGAGAAGATCTCCATGCCGAAGCGCTGGCTCTCGGAGACCGCCGTCACCGACCTCCGCCGGATCGAGGGCCGGATCGCCGTCACCCGGCTCAAGGCCGGCTCGCTCCTCCAGTCCGACATGATCGTCGACCGGCCCGAACTCCAGCCCGGCCAGCAGGAGATCGCGATCATGATCGACGCCGCCACCGGTGTCGCCGGGAAGATCACCGCGGGCGCCACCGTCAACATCTACGCCACCTTCGCGGGCGACAAGAAGGGCGAGGCCTCCCAGTCCCGCATGATCGTCTCCGGCGCCCGCGTCCTCGACGTCGGCAAGCTCACCCCGATCAGGGAGAGCTCCCAGGGCTCCGCCCGCACCAACGACGCCGTGCCGATCTCCTTCGCCCTCTCCACCCTCGACGCCCAGCGCGTCGCGTACGCCGAGTCCTTCGCCGAGCACGTACGCCTCGCCCTGGTCGCCCCCACCACCACCGGCGGCACCCCCGCCGACCAGCGCGACCGCACCTACACGCTCGAAAAGGACAAGTGAGGCCGGTATGACCACCAGGATCCTGCCGGCCGTCGGCGACCCCGACGCGGCCCGGTCCGTCACCACGCTCATCGGCCAGCTCCCCGACGCCGAGCCCGCCCCACCGGTCACCGACTCCACCCAGCTCGTCGACACCCTCGCGCGGCTCGCCGCCGCCTCACTCGACGAACTCCCCGAGGTCGTCCTGGTCCACGAGCGGATCGGACCCGTCCCGGCGCTCGAACTCGTCCGCGAGGTCGCCCTCCGCTTCCCCGCCGTCGGCGTCGTCCTCATCACCGCCGACGCCAGCCCCGTCCTCTTCTCCGCCGCCATGGACTCCGGCGCGCGAGGACTCGTCACCCTGCCCCTCGGTTACGAGGAGCTCGCCAGCCGCGTCCAGGCCGCCGCCCAGTGGTCCGTCGGCGTCCGCCGCCACCTCGGCGCCGGAGCCGAGCAGGTCACCGGCCCCGGCGGCACCGTCGTCACCGTCAGCGGCGCCAAGGGCGGGGTCGGAGCCACCGTCACCGCCGTCCACCTCGCCCTCGCGGCCCGCGCCTCAGGGCGCACCGTCGCGCTCGTCGACATGGACCTCCAGAGCGGCGACATCGCCTCCTACCTGGACGTCCAGTTCCGGCGATCCGTCGCCGACCTCGCCTCCATCGCCGACATCTCGCCGCGCGTCCTCCAGGACGCCGTGTACGTCCACGAGACCGGCCTCTCCCTGCTCCTCGCCCCGGCGGAGGGCGAGCGCGGCGAGGAGGTCACCGACCGCGCCGCCCGACAGATCGTCAGCGCCCTGCGCGGCCGGCACGAGGTCGTCGTCGTCGACTGCGGTTCCCAGCTCAACAGCGCGAACGCCGCCGCGATCGAGATGGCCGACACCGCCGTCCTCGTCGCCACGCCGGACGTCGTCGCCGTCCGGGCGGCCAAGCGGACCGTCCGCATGTGGGAACGGCTCCAGGTCCGCAAGGCCGAGGAGACCGTGACCCTGGTCAACCGGCACCACCGCTCCACCGAGATCCAGCCGCCCCTCGTCCAGAAGATCACCGGCACCCGGGTCGCCGGCGTCGCCGTCCCCGCCCACTACAAGGAACTCCAGGCGGTCGTCGACGCGGGCCGGCTGCACGAACTCGACGCCAAGTCGACGGTGAAGCAGGCGCTGTGGTCCCTCGCGGGGGAGCTGGGCCTGGTCCAGGCCCCGGCCGCGGCACCGTCGGCGGGCGGGCCGGGCAAGCAGCTCGCGCGCGCCGGCGACCGGGGCTCGCTGGGACTGCGGCGCCGCGCCGGAGGACGCTGAACCATGCGCGCGCACCGGGGCCCGGGCGGGGACGACAGGGGGCAGGTGGCGGTCGAGTTCCTCGGCATGGTGCCGCTGATCCTCCTCACCCTCGCGCTGCTCTGGCAGATCGTCCTGGTGGGGTACACGTACACGCTCGCGGGGAACGCCGCGGACGAGGCGGCGCGGGCGTGCGCCGTCGGCGACGACGGGGCCGCGGCCGCCGGCCGCCACATCGGCGGCGCCTGGAGCGTCTCCGGTGGGGCCTGCGACGTGAGCGGCGGCATGGTCCACGTCGAGATCTCCGTCGAGGTCCCGGTCCTCGTCCCGGGCCTGGGCGGGCTCTTCCCGGTGATGGGCAAGGCCGGTGCCGTGGACGAGAGGGGCCTCACACCATGAGCGGACACCCGCGCGAGCGGCGGCGCGACCGGGGCCAGGCCGCCATCGAGTACCTCGGATTCCTGCCGATCCTGCTGATCGTCGGCCTCGCAGGACTCCAGCTCGGCATCGCCGCCTACGCGGCGCAGCAGGCGGGCACGGCGGCCCGGGCCGCCGCGCGGGCGGCGAGCAGCGACGCGGAGGACGGGCCCGATGCCCAGACGGCCGGCACCGCCGCCGTGAGCGGCTGGATCCACCCCGCTGTCGGCGTCGGTCCCCCGGGCGGCGGCGAGATCACCGTCACCGTCACCGTCACCATCCCCTCCGTCATGCCCTTCGTACACGACTTCGGCTCCGTGACGAAGACCGCCACCATGCCCCTGCCCGACGAGGAGGACGAGTGAGAAGGGACGAGGAAGCATGAGTCTGCGGGCCCGGATCAACGCCCCCGAGGAGAACGGCGGCGGCGCGGCGGCCCGGGAGGACGGCCATCTGGTCGCGTCCTTCCGCGCCAAACTCCTGGAGGAGATCGACCTCACCGAGATGTCCGCGCTCGCCGCCGCCGAGCGGCGGGCCCGTCTGGAGCGCGTCCTCGGGCACATCATCAGCCGTGAAGGGCCCGTCCTCTCCACCGCCGAGCGAGCCCAGCTGATCCGCCGGGTCGTCGACGAGGCCCTCGGTCTCGGCGTACTCGAACCGCTCCTGGAGGACGCCTCGATCACCGAGATCATGGTCAACGGCCCCGACCAGATCTTCATCGAACGGGCCGGCCGCGTCGAGCTGCTGCCGCTCCGCTTCGCCTCCCACGACCAGTTGATGCAGACCATCGAGCGGATCGTGTCCACCGTCAACCGGCGGGTCGACGAGTCGAACCCGATGGTCGACGCGCGGCTGCCGTCCGGCGAGCGCGTCAACGTCATCATCCCGCCGCTCTCGCTCACCGGGGCGACCCTCACCATCCGCCGCTTCCCCCGGGCGTACACGCTCCACGAGATGATCGGCCTCGGCTCGCTCGACGAGCAGATGCTGCTCCTGTTGTCGGGACTGGTTCAGGCCAAGTTCAATCTGATCGTCTCGGGTGCCACCGGCACCGGGAAGACCACCCTCCTCAACGCCCTCTCCGGTCTCGTCCCCGACGGCGAGCGGATCATCACCATCGAGGACTCGGCCGAACTCCAGCTCCAGCAGTCCCATGTGATCCGGCTGGAGGCCCGGCCGCCGAACATCGAGGGCCGCGGCGCGATCACCATCCGCGATCTCGTCCGCAACTCGCTCCGTATGCGGCCCGACCGCATCATCGTCGGCGAGGTCCGCGGCGGGGAGACCCTCGACATGCTCCAGGCGATGTCCACCGGACACGACGGTTCGCTCGCCACCGTCCACGCCAACTCGGCCGAGGACGCGCTGATGCGACTCCAGACCCTGGCGTCGATGTCGGAGGTCAAGGTGCCCTTCGAGGCGCTCCGGGACCAGATCAACAGCGCCGTGGACGTCCTCGTCCAGCTCACCCGGCACCCCGACGGCACCCGCCGGATCACCGAGATCTCCGTCCTCGCCTCCCACGGGCGCGAGCGTTTCCTGCTCGCCACGGTGTGCCGCTTCCAGGCACAGCCGGTGGCCGCCGACGGACGGGTGTACGGGCGGTTCACGTACCACCCGCTGCCCAGGCGGGTCGCGGAGCGCCTCTACCTGGCGGGCCAGCCCATTCCACAGGCCTTCGGCGTGGCCGTGACGGACGCCCACCTCACCACCCGGGAAGCCGACTGATGCCGACGAGAGCCGACGAGGAGCAAGGCACATGACCGACCCGTTCTGGCTGACGATCGGCGTCGCGCTGCTCTGCTGCGTGCTGGGCATCACCGGCATCCAGCTGTACGCCAGCGGCGCCCGCCGGCACGCGGCGCTCGTCGCGCGGCTCGACGAGTCGGGGGCGCCCGAGGCGGCCGGCCGCCGGAGGCGCCGCTTCCAGGGCGTCGACCGGCGGGTCCGCCGGACGTCCCTCGGCCGGAGGCTGGAGCTGCGGATCGCGGCGACCGGTCTCGACATCACCCCGGGCGAGTTCTCGATGGGTCTCGCGGCGACGGTGGCCGTCCTGTGGGTGGTCGGCCAGGCGGCGCTCTCGCCGTTCTTCGGCCCCCTCTGCGGACTGCTCGGCGTCTGGGTCGCCATGGGCTATCTCGGCTGGCAGCGGCAGAAGCGGATCGAGAAGTTCATCAACCAGCTGCCGGAACTCTCCCGGATCCTGGCCAACGCCACTCAGGCCGGGCTCGCGCTCCGGATGGCCCTCAGCCTGGCCGCCGACGAGATGGAGGCACCGGCCGGGGACGAACTGGAGAAGGTGGCACAGCAGTTGTCCGTCGGAACGTCGCTCGACGACGCCCTGGGGGAACTCGCCGAGCGGCTCCCGTCCCGGGAGCTCGTCGTCCTCGTCACCACCCTGGTCCTCGCCAACCGGGCCGGAGGCACCGTCGTCTCCTCCCTGCGCAACCTCACCGAGACGCTGGAGGAGCGCAAGGAGACCCGGCGCGAGGTCCGCACCCAGCTCTCGCAGGTGAGCATGACCGCGTACTCGGTGCCCGTCATCGGCGTCGGTTCGCTGCTGCTCATCGACAACATGCAGCCGGGCGCGCTGGACCGGATGACCGGTTCGGGCCTGGGCCAGTTCGCCGTCGTCGCCGCGTTCGCCCTGTACGTGGTGGGCTTCATCGCCATCCGCCGCTTCTCCAAGATCGACGTGTAGGGACGGGACAGCCGCCGTGGAACTCCTCCTCGCCCTCCTCGCGGGCCTCGCCGTCGCCGGGGCCGCGTACGGCGTCCGCCTCTACCGCGCGGACGCCAAGCTCCCCGACGACCTCCGGCTCGCCCTGGAGGTCGGCGCCACCCGCACCGGAGCCGTCGACTCGGCCGTCGACCGGCTGGGCATGCGCTGGTCGCCGACCGTGCTCCGACTGATGGGCCCCAAGCGGGTCAACGCCGTCCGGCGCCGGATCGACCTGGCCGGAAACCCCGGCGGTCTCACGATCGACCGGTACGGGGCGAGGCGGGCGGTCTACGGCTTCCTGGGCGTCCTGGGCGGCCTGCTGATGCTCAGCAGGGGCTCGTTCCTGGTGGCGGTCCTCCTCTTCGCGTTCGGCGCGTTCTGGACCGAGGTCGGCATCTGGTCCGCGGTCCGCATCCGCAAGGACCAGATCGAACGCACGCTGCCGGACTTCCTGGACGTGCTGGCCGTCGTGGTCTCGGCGGGCCTGGGGTTCCGGCAGGCCCTCGAACGGGTGGCGGAGAAGTACGAGGGCCCGTGGGCGGACGAACTCCGCATCACGCTGCGGCAGATGGACATGGGCGTGAGCCGCCGCCAGGCCTTCGACGAACTGCGCCGCCGGAACGACTCGGAGCAGGTGGCGCAGTTCGTGACGGCGCTGCAGCAGGGCGAGGAGCTGGGTGCGCCGATCGTGGACACGCTGATTCAGATCGCGAACGACATGCGGCGCACGGACGCGCAGAACGCCCGCCGGAAGGCGGCGAAGGCGGTCCCGAAGGCGACGATGGTCATCACGACACTGATGGTCCCGGCGACGATGATCCTGCTGGGCGCGGGCCTGTTCCTGGGCACGGGGACGGACTTCGGGTCGGTGACGGGGGAGTGAGGGGGGAGTGAGGGGGCGAAGGCGCGACCGGTGACATATTCATGGGAAAGGCCTTCGCGCGCACAACAGGATGTGCCACAGTGCGGACTGAGTGTGAGGAAGGGAGAGATGGGCGTGATCGCGAGCAGCCTCGAGAACCGCCACATCGCCACCCGCACACGTGCCGAGGCCATAGCCTCCCGGCTGGGCAGGAGGCCCACCCGATGACCAGGGCCCATACGGCCCGCGGGCCCTGTCCGCCGACCCGCCGGTCGGCGAACCGTACCCGAGCACAGGCGTCTGAACGCGGAGGGGACCACGATGAACGACGCGATGCTGAAGGCTCTGACGAGGGCCAAGGTGGGAGTGACCGCGCGACTGCTGCGAGGGGATCGCGGGCAGACGGCGGTGGAGTACTTGGGGATCATCGTGGTGGTGGTGGCGATCGTGGTGGCGATCACCGGCACGGACATCGGGCAGTCGATCAAGACTGCCATCACGGACAAGATTGCCGACCTGACCGGCGGGTGATGGGCGGTTCCCTTAGGGACTCGGGGCAGGCGTTCCCTGTTTACATTGCTGCCGTGGCAGCCCTCCTGTTCCTGGCGTTCGCCTACTTCGTCGTGGGGCAGGCAGGTGCCACGCGCAGCAGTGCCCAGACGGCGGCCGACGCGGCGGCACTCGCCGCCGCGGAGGATGCCCGGACCCAGCTCCGCGAGGGTTGGCTCGGCGTAATCCTGGACCCTGGGCAGTGGGACGGGTTCCTCAAGGGGACGGCGTATTACGTCTCGTCTGCATGTCAGAAGGCAGCGGCCTTCGCAGCGAAGAACGATGCGGTGCTCTTGGAGGATGAGTGCGATCCCCTTGCGGGGCGGCCGGGATTCAGTGTCACCGTCCGCACACAGGGAAGTGTCGGACTGCCTGGAACCAAGCCACGGAATGCAGTCGCATCCGCGACGGCCCTGATCGAGGCGAAATGCACCTTCATTCGTCCCGAGGAGCCCGAACCGGAGGAAACCGAGCCGGGTCCCGATCCCACCGGGCCGGATCCCGAGCCCACGGAGCCGGAGCCGGAACCTGAGCCGATCACTGGGCTCACCTGCGACGGGGAGGCCTGGACGATCGACCCCGACGACCCGGTACTGCCCAGCGCGGTAGATCTCTTCACTGTTCGACTGGCCGGCGACGACGAGTAAAGGAAGCGCGCTTCATGAATGTTCGGTACGCACGAAAGGGGCTGGCCTCCCTCGCGGTCGCGTCGGTGGCACTCCTCGCAGTCGGCTGCGGGGCTGAGGAGAAGCCGCAGGCGAACAAGCCGGTCGCAACCACCGCTTCGTCGCAGAAGACCCCAGCCGGCCAGGCTCAGCCGAGCGCTGAGGATGCGGCAGAACCAATCGCTGTACTCAAGGGGCGCAAGGGCCTGCAAATGGAGCTCACTTCGGTGGAGCGTGACGCTGGCGGTTTCCTCACGGTCAAAGGTCGGCTGACCAACGCCGGGGAATCCGGAAGCGCAGTCCCCGCGCAGGTGAGCGGTGACGAGACAGAGGTCGTGAAGCACGGCACCTCGCTGGGCGGCGCCACTCTTGTCGATGCTGTCGGAAAGAAGAGGTACTACGTGCTGCGGGACACGGACGGGCGGCCGCTGACCACCTCAGGCCTCGCCATCGTGCCGGCAGGGGACTCGATCGAGGTCTTCATGCAGTTCCCCGCACCCCCCGCCTCCGCCACCGACGTCTCGTTCCAACTCCCCACCTTCGAACCCGCCACCCTCAAACTCTCCTGAGGCGACGCCATGACGACGACATCCCGCCGCCTCGCCGTGCTCCTGGTCGCCTCTGTCGCTCTGGGGCCTCTCGTCGTGCCCGTCGCGTACGCCGACGATCCCCCCGGGTCCGCCGCCAGTGCCTCCGCGCCGCCGGTCATCGACTCCGAGTCCCCGGGGCTCATGCTTCCCGACGGGGCCACCCTCGCCGCCGCCAAGGTGCTCGACATCAAGCAGATCGTCGAGGACGAGGGCGGTGAGCAGCGCCGTCAGGACACCAACGTGGACGTGACGTTCGCGCTGCAGGCCGAGGTCCTGTTCCCCAAGAACAGTGCCAAGCTCGGGGCCCCCGCCCACGCCCGTATCGCCGCCATCGCCGCCGAGATCAACAAGCTCGGTTCCGGTCGTGTCCGCGTCTTCGGGTTCACCGACAACCTGGGGACGTACGAGCACGGTCTGAAGCTGTCGAAGGAGCGCGCCGTCGCCGTGCAGCAGGTCCTGGCACGGAGCCTCGACCCGGGCACGACCTTCGACATCCGGGGCTACAGCGAGGACTACCCGATCGCCGACAACGGCTCCGAGGAGGGCCGCAAGAAGAACCGTCGCGTCGAGATCTCCTTCCCGCGCACCACACCGCCCCCCGCCACGCCCTGACGCCGCGACGCCCGGGCCGTGCCCGGGCGCCCCGGCCGTCCCTCCTGCGACGGCGGTCCGCGAGGCGACGGCGGTCCGACGGTCCTCACGTCAGAGCGCCAGCGCCGCCCTGATCGTGGCCGTCATCCGGTCCGGATGCCGGAAGACCTCGCCCGCCGTGAACCGCAGCACCCGGCGGATCTCCGGGCAGGACTGCAGCGCGTTGTACCGGGCCACGTCCCGCTCGTGGGCCCGGCGGGTGCCGTGGAAGGCGTACCCCTCGACCTCCACCGCCAGGCCCTGCGCGCGGAACAGGAAGTCGGGGCGCAGCAGCGGTCCCACCGCCGTCCGCAGGCTCGGCTGGGACTCCGGGAACAGGCCCGCGTCCCCCATCCGCAGCCTCGCCACCGTCTCGGCCGGCGAGCCCGACGCCGGCTCGGCGAGCCGCAGCCAGGAGCGGGCCCGGGGTGCTCCCCGCCGGGGCGCCGAGAGTTCTGCGGTGAGCTCCTCGTACCCGACGAGTGCCTCGCGCCGTACCCCCTCGACCGCGCGGTGCGCGAGCGCCGAGTCGGCGACCACCACGGCCTCCTCCCGGCTGCCGGCCGTCCGTATCAGGTCGCCGACCGTCCGCGCCGGGGTCGTCGTCCGCAGGCCCCGTCGTATCGACCCGTCGCCGGCCGTCAGGAACCTCGTGCCGTGGACGCGTACCCCCGCCCCCTCGCCGGCCGTCGAGCGGGACGACGCGGTGAACTCCAGCCGGTCCGCGCGGTCCTGCGCCCCGAGCCGCTCGATGCGGTGGAGCCGCGCGGCCGTCCCGTGGCTGCACACCCACTCCGGGCGCAGGAGCTGGAGCGCCGTGGCCCGCACCCGCCAGTCCACCTCCTTCCCCGGGGCCGCCCACGCGCCCCGGCAGATCCGCTGCCAGCCGTCGCGGCGCAGACGGCCGGTCAGGCGGCCCGGCGGCCAGCCCGCCGCGACCGCCCAGACCGTCAGGAGGACCCCGCCCCTGGCGAGGATCGCCAACTCGTACATACGCCCAACGATCCACGGAAGAGGGACACTTCGCACCCCCTGTGGAAAACCTGCCGAAAGCCGTCGTCAGGAAAGCGCAAAGGTGGCGGGACAAGCTTGTCGGGCAGGAGCATTCTGGACAGATGACGACGACGGGCGAAACTCCGGGAAGAGCCCCGAGTGCGCACAGCGCTCACGGCACTCAGCGGGCTCACGGTGCTCAGCGGGCTCACAGCGGGCAGAGCGCGCAGGGTGTGCAGTTGGTCAGCGACCTCGTCACCCGGATCCCGGAGTTCCGGGACGTGTACGAGAACCACGTCTTCCATCAGGGCGATGTGCAGCCGCACGTGTTCTTCTGGGACGTCGTCCAGGACACCGTCCGCTCCTTCCTCGGCGAGTCCCCGTGCGCGGCCGACTGGCGCCGCACCCTCGCCTTCCTGGAGGAGCAGAGCTGTCGTGGTGTCCTCGGCGTCGACGAGGTGATCGTCACCTCCTTCCTCGGCGACCTGCCCTCCCCGCACGAGCCGGGGCACGCCATCGTCCGGCAGCTCGGTCCCGTGATGGCCGCGAGGTTCGTCCGCATAAGGCCGCTGGGCTGAGCCACGGCGCCCCGTCGGGATAATCGGGCGCATGTCCCCGCCGTCCCCGCCCGTACTCGCCCGTCGCACCCGCGCCACGCGTGCCGTTCATCCCCTCCGCCCCCTCGACCCCGCCGTTCTCGCCGTCGGCGGGTACGCCGTGACCCGGCTCATCGGCCTCGCGGTCCTCGCGATCGCCTCCGCCGTCACCGGGGAGGACGGGCTGCACCGGCTCAAGGGCCGCTGGGACTCCGTCTGGTACGTGCGGATCGCCGAGAACGGCTACGGCTACCAGGCCACCCTGCCGAACGGCGACGTCCACCCCGACCTGGCGTTCTTCCCGCTCCTCCCGGCCCTTGAGCGCGGCCTCTCCGCCGTCCTCCCGCTGGACGCGGCCACCGCCGGTCTGCTCGTCTCCTGGACCGCCGGGCTCGCCGCCGCCTGGGGCATGTACCGCTGCGGCGCCCATGCCTTCGGGACCCGTGCCGGCATCCTGCTCGCCGTCCTCTGGGGCGTGTACCCGACGGCCTTCGTCCAGTCGATGGCGTACACGGAGACGCTGTTCACCGCCTTCGCCGCCTGGTCGCTCTACGCGGTCCTGCGCGGGCGCTGGATCCTGGCCGGCGCCCTGTGCGTGGCCGCCGGGCTCACCCGGCCGACGGCGGTCGCCCTGATCGCCGCCCTCGGGATCACCGCCCTCGTCACGCTCGTACGGGAACGACGGCTGCCCCTGCGCACGGTGGCCGGGGTCCTGATCGCGCCGCTCGGCTGGCTCGCCCACATCGCGTACGTCGGTGTCCGCCGGGGCAGTGCGACCGCGTACTTCGACGTCCAGGCCGCCTGGGGCAACTCCATCGACGGCGGGGTCGCCCTCGCCCGCTTCATCGCCGGACTGCCGTGGCCCGCCGCCCTCGGCCTCTGCGCGGCGCTCGCGCTGCTCGGATGGCTGGTCGCCCTCTGCGTACGGCAGCGGCAGCCCCTGCCCCTGCTCGTCCTCACGATCGGCGTCGTGTTCGTCTCGCTCGTCGGCGCCGCGTACTTCGGCTCCCGGCCGCGGCTGATGATGCCCGCGTTCGGGCTGCTGCTTCCGCCCGCCGTGGCCCTCGCGCGGCTCCGGGTCCGGACCGCCGTGCCGGTCCTCGCCGGGCTCGCGCTCGCCTCCGCCGTGTACGGGGCCCTCACTCTGCTGGGCCCGGGCCCGCCGTGAGGTCCCCGGCCGGGGACCCGTGCCCGGAATCCGTCTCCACGCGCACGCGTACCCCCGGCCGCAGCCCCCAGCACGCCATCGCGCCCGCCTCCGCCTCCAGGACGTGCCGGCCGCGCGGCCGGATCATGCCGAGCCGTCCGGGCCGCATCGTGACGACGGAGCGGACCGTGAACGACCGGTCCAGATAGGCGACGTCGATCGCGAACCGCATCCCGAAGGTGTGCACGCTGTTCGTCCGGACGATGAGCATCGCCCCCGCGACGCCGTCCCGCCCGAGCAGTCCCCGTCGGCGCGCGCGGTACGAGGCCGCGACCTCCAGCGGCACCTCCCGGACCGTGTCCGTCGCCAGTGTCCCCGTCCCGTCCGCCCATTTCCCCATGTGCCAGACCGTAGCGGCCCGCCGAGCCTAGGGTCGGCCCCGTGTACGTCACGACGATCACCCTCGCCGCCCTCTGGGGCGCCGCCGTCGGGCTGCTCGTGCCGCGCGCCGCGTACCGGCTCTCCGTGGCATCCGAGGAGCCGTGGCGGGACCGCTGCCCCGCCGGGCACGTCCTCGCCGGGCCCGGGCGCGGCTGGCTCGGCGGGCCCGGCCGGCAGGAGTGCGCGGCCCCCGCCGGGCGGCTCGCGGCGCCCCTGCTCACCGCGCTCGTGTGCGCCGTGCTCGCCGCCGCCACCGGCGGGCCCCGGCCCGAGCTCGCGGTCTGGCTGCTCGGCGCGCCCTTCGCCGTTCTCCTCGCCAGTGTCGACGCGCGCGTGCACCGGCTTCCGGACGCTGTCACCCTGCCGCTCGCCGTCGCGGTCCCGCTGCTCCTCGGCGTCGCCGAGCTGCTTCCGTACGACGCGGGCTCCTGGCTCCACGCGCTGCTCGGCGCGCTCGCACTCGGCGGGGCCTATCTGGTGCTCCATCTGATCAACCCGGGCCAGCTCGGGCAGGGCGACGTCAAGCTGGCGCTGCCGCTCGGCGCCGCCCTCGGCTGGTACGGCTGGGGCGTGCTCTTCACCGGGGCGTTCGCGGGGTTCCTGTTCGGCGCGGTGTACGGACTCGGCCTCATGCTCCTGGGCCGGGCCGACCGCACCTCGGCGATCCCCTTCGGCCCCTTCATGCTCGGCGGCGGGCTGTTGGGGCTGCTCCTCGGCGCGTTCACCGCGCTTCCGTGACGTCGGTACCCGCCGGGTCACCGACTGGTCGCCCGCGGTGACGGCACCGGTTCGGTCCATCGAGGCGTCCGGGGTCTGACCTGCCGGAAAACCGTCCGGGGCGGCTGCCCCGTCAATGCGACGCCCGGCCCGGGTGGTCCCTCTTCGGAGGGACGGAAGTCCGCCGCCGCGCCGGGGCGCAAACCCGCCACGGCCCGCTACACCCCTTGTCCCGCCTGGGATCCGGCGAATTCGCCGAGGTTCGGTCGGCGTACCTGGCGCGCATCACGACTATCGAAGGGTTATGGTGGAAACCCCCCCTCGGGCCGGTCCGTATCCCCCCCCACGGACCGGCCCGTTTTTTCTTTCCCGGATCCCGCCAGGGCCCGCCCCGGATCCCCACAGGGCCTGCCCCCGGTCACTCCGGAGGCGTCAGCCCCGGCCGGCCCAGATGTTCGTGCCCTCGGTGTCCACGGCGAACGAGTCGATCTCCACCAGCTCGTCGGAGGTCAGCGGCGCGGCCGCGAGAGCCGCCACGTTCTCCTCCAGCTGGGCGACGCTGGACGCGCCGATCAGCGCCGAGGTCATCCGCTCGTCGCGCAGCACCCACGACAGCGCCAGCTGCGCCAGCGACTGCCCGCGCCGGCCGGCGATGTCCGCGAGGCCGCGCAGCCGCCGCAGCACCTCGTCGGAGAGCAGGTTCGGGTCGAGGGACTTGCCCTGGGTGGCCCGCGAGCCCTCCGGGATGCCCTTCAGGTACTTGTTGGTGAGCAGCCCCTGCGCCAGCGGCACGAAGGAGATGCAGCCCATGCCGGCCGCCTCCAGCGTGTCGAGGAGGCCGTCCTCCTCGGTCCAGCGGTTGATCATCGAGTACGAGGGCTGGTGGATGAGGGCCGGGACGCCCATCTCACGCAGGATCCGCGCGGCCTCGGCGGTCTGCTCGCTGTTGTACGAGGAGACACCCACGTACAGCGCCTTGCCCTGCTGGACGGCGGAGGCCAGGGCCCCCATCGTCTCCTCCAGCGGGGTGTTCGGGTCGAAGCGGTGCGAGTAGAAGATGTCGACGTGGTCGAGGCCCATCCGGTTCAGGGAGGCGTCGAGCGAGGACAGCAGGTACTTGCGGGAGCCCCACTCGCCGTACGGGCCGGGGTGCATCTCGTACCCGGCCTTGGTGGAGATGATCAGCTCGTCGCGGTAGGGCGCGAAGTCCTGGGCGAAGAGCTTGCCGAAGTTCAGCTCGGCCGAGCCGGGCGGCGGCCCGTAGTTGTTCGCCAGGTCGAAGTGGGTGACGCCGAGGTCGAAGGCGCGGCGCAGGATCGCGCGCTGCGTGTCGAGGGCGCGGTCGTCGCCGAAGTTGTGCCAGAGGCCGAGGGAGATCGCCGGGAGTTTGAGGCCGCTGCGGCCCGAGCGGCGGTACTCCATGGAGTCGTAGCGGTCCGCGGAGGCGCGGTACAGGGGGGAATCAGTCACGTATCTCTGCTTATCACGGACTTGTGACAGTCCCGGGCTGGGTCCCTGTCGCCCGTCCGCAGTAGTGTGGCCGCTTGCGGACCGCCGCGGCACGGCGGGCCTGCCGCTGCATGGAGAGGTAAAGAACAGTGAACCTGCGCGACCTGGTGTACGGGCTCTACGCACGCCGGGTGGAAGGCCGCCTCGACCATGACCAGGTGCCCAAGCACATCGGGGTCATCCTCGACGGGAACCGCCGCTGGGCCAAGGCCTCCGGCGGGACGCCCGAGCAGGGCCACAAGGCGGGCGCGGACAAGATCCAGGAGCTGCTCGGCTGGTGCGCCGAGACCGACGTCGAGGTCGTCACGCTCTGGATGCTCTCCACGGACAACCTGAACCGGCCCGAGGAGCAGCTCGTCCCGCTGCTCGGCATCATCGAGAACGCCGTACGGGCGCTCGCCGCCGACGGCCGCTGGCGCGTCCACCACGTCGGCACGATGGACCTGCTGCCCGCCCGTACGCAGTCGGTGCTCAAGGAGGCCGAGCAGACCACCCACGACAACACGGGGATACTCGTGAACGTGGCCGTGGGCTACGGCGGCCGGCAGGAGATCGCCGACGCGGTCCGCTCGCTGCTCCTGGAGCACGCGGAGCGCGGCACGAGCTTCGAGGAGCTCGCCGAGATCGTCGACGTCGAGCACATCTCGGAGCACCTCTACACGCGCGGTCAGCCCGACCCGGACCTGGTGATCCGCACCAGCGGCGAGCAGCGGCTGTCCGGATTCATGCTGTGGCAGAGCGCCCATTCCGAGTACTACTTCTGTGAAGTGCACTGGCCGGCCTTCCGCAAGGTCGACTTCCTGCGGGCGCTGCGCGACTACGCCGCCCGGCACCGGCGCTACGGAACCTGATCACCGGCATCCCGGGCGCCCCCGGAACCCCCGGGGACGCGATCGGAACCGATCACCTCGTGTTCACGAACACGTCGTCATATGCCATGGCATGGCAGAGCCTGTTCGAGGGCATATCCCTGGTGAAGTGAGCGGCACGGAGACCGCCACCCGGGAGGCCCCTTGCACCAGGACGACCGTGCGGGACACGTACGGGAGAAGCGGAGGGCCGTGGTTCGGCCCATGCACGGCGGCCCGAACCCGGTCCCAATCCGCAGCGACACCGGTTCCGTCGCACCCCGACCTCACAGGGGTCTTCCGAGGGGGTCTGTCCATCCGTGGTGACAAGCACGAAGCGCCGCCTTTCCGACCGGCGCACCTATGTTCTCGACACCAGCGTCCTGCTGGCCGACCCCAACGCCGTCTCCCGGTTCGAGGAGCACGAGGTCGTGCTCCCGATCGTCGTGGTGACGGAGCTTGAGGCCAAGCGGCACCATCCCGAGCTCGGGTACTTCGCCCGGCAGGCCCTGCGCCTCCTGGACGACTTCCGGGTCCGGTACGGACGCCTCGACGCCCCGCTCCCCGTAGGGGACCTGGGCGGCACCCTGCGTGTCGAACTCAACCATTCCGACCCCGGCATCCTGCCCGCCGGCTACAGGTTGGGGGACAACGACTCACGGATCCTCGCGGTCGCGCGCAACCTCCAGGCGGAGGGGTACGACGTCACGGTCGTCTCCAAGGACCTGCCGCTGCGCATCAAGGCCTCGTCGGTCGGACTCCTCGCCGAGGAGTACCGCGCCGAACTGGCCATCACGGACGCCAACGGCTGGACCGGAATGTCCGAGCTGGCGCTCTCCGGCGAGCAGGTGGACCTGCTCTTCGACCAGGAGTCGCTGTACGTGCCGGAGGCCGCCGAGCTTCCGGTCCACACGGGCCTGGTGCTCCAGTCCGAGCGCGGCAAGGCACTCGGCCGGATCACCGCCGAGGGGAACGTACGGCTGGTCCGCGGCGACCGGGAGGCCTTCGGGCTCCGCGGCCGCAGCGCCGAGCAGCGGATCGCGCTGGACCTGCTCCTCGACCCGGACGTCGGCATCATCTCCATGGGCGGCCGGGCCGGCACCGGCAAGTCCGCGCTCGCGCTCTGCGCGGGCCTGGAAGCGGTCCTGGAGCGCCGTCAGCACCAGAAGGTGATGGTCTTCCGTCCGCTGTACGCGGTCGGCGGCCAGGAGCTCGGCTACCTGCCGGGCAGCGAGGCGGAGAAGATGAGCCCGTGGGCTCAGGCCGTCTTCGACACGCTGTCCTCGGTGGCGAGCCGGGAGGTGGTGGAGGAGGTGCTCGGCCGCGGGATGCTGGAGGTCCTGCCGCTCACCCACATCCGGGGCCGTTCGCTCCACGACGCGTTCGTCATCGTGGACGAGGCCCAGTCCCTGGAGCGGAACGTCCTGTTGACCGTTCTGTCCCGTATCGGGGCGAATTCGCGGGTCGTTCTGACCCACGATGTCGCGCAGCGAGACAACCTCAGGGTCGGCCGGTACGACGGAGTCGTCGCCGTGGTCGAGAAACTGAAGGGGCATCCGCTCTTCGCCCATGTCACCCTCACCCGCTCCGAGCGCTCCCAGATCGCGGCGCTCGTGACGGAGATGCTGGAGGACGGTCAGATCTGACCCGATTCGTACGCGTCCGTACACGTACGGAAGTTGGCGCCGCCCGGCAGAGCGCAGGAGCTTAGCCGGGCGGCGCCCTCATGTCCGCCCTATCTCCAAAAACACCTGCCTCAGTCCAGGTGTGAGCTTTCACACGCAACACGGAATTGCCTTGCGGTGTCGCCGTCCGGCAAAGTCTTGCTTCCGTCAGGCCCCGCATACGGCACCCGTGCACCTTCAGGCGCACAAGCACCGCACAACTCCACAGTCGTTCGCCGTATGCCGCCCACAGCACCACGGGCCCGTGTCTCCTGTGACCCCGTATGTCGGAGACCAGCGCCAGGGGCACGATTTCGGCCGCGTGGTCACCTGTGCGGACGATGCTGGAAGGAAACCGTGTGAGCCGGATCTCGGTCCGGGGATTCGCGGTGGCTTCGGCCACTGCGGTCACCACCGTCGGCGCCGTCATGGGCGTTGCGTCGGGTAACGCCGCTCAGTCCTCGGACGACAACTTCGAGGCCACCGCGGCCGACACCACGCTGCTCGCGGACATTCCCGTGGGCGAACAGGCCCAGGTACAGGTCTCGTCCCTCTCGGAGCAGGCCGACGTCCAGGCCGCCGCTGCCGACTCCGTCGCCAAGAAGTCCGCGGAGGAGACGGCTCGTCTCCGCGCCGCCAAGGACGCCGAGGCGAAGAAGGAGGCGGCCGACAAGGCCGCCGCCGAGGAGAAGGCCGAGAAGGAGCGCAAGGAGGCCGAGGAGCGCGCCAGTCGTTCCGCGGTCCGCGACGCCTCGTCCTTCAGCGCGCAGGGCTCGTACTCCGTCTCCGAGGTCAAGGCGATCGCCCGCCAGATGGTCCCGGCCTCGCAGTTCCAGTGCTTCAGCAACATCGTGGACCACGAGTCCACCTGGAACTACAAGGCCGTCAACCAGGGTTCGGGCGCCTACGGTCTCGTCCAGGCGCTCCCGGGCAACAAGATGGCCAGCGCGGGCGCCGACTGGCAGACCAACCCGGCCACCCAGATCAAGTGGGGCCTCAACTACATGAACGACCGCTACGGCAGCCCGTGCGGCGCCTGGTCGTTCTGGCTGTCCCACCGCTGGTACTAGTCACGGCGTGCTCAACCTCGGGGAGCCCCTCACCGTCCTACGGTGAGGGGCTCCTTGCGTGTAGTTTCGAAGGTCCACGGTTTTCCGGGGGATCGGTGGGCAACCGGTGGGAAAGAGCGAGCGGGGGATGAGGAAAGCGATGTCGAGAGTGCCAGGGTGGCTGGGCCGACTGGGCGAGAGCCTGAGCCGTATGGGTGAACGCCTCGACGAGCGGCGGGCCGAGGCGGAGCGAGCGGATCCGCTCGACCCGCCGTACGAGGAGTCGCGGGAACGGCGTCCGGCCGACGCGGCCCCCGTCGCCGGCGAGGTGAACGGGAGCGGCGCCGCGAACGGTCGCGGAGCCGAGGCCGGGTCGGGGACCGGGGCGGTCGCCGTCGCCGTGCCCGCCCGCCCCGACGAGGACCAGGACGCCGCGGCGTCCGTCCCGAAGCCCGCCACCGCCCCGGCAGTCGACTCGGGCCGCTCCGTCCCGGCACCCCCCTCGTACGCACCGGCCGTCGCCGCCCGGCCCGACCCCGCCGCCGCGATCCCGTGGGGCATGCGGGTGGCCGCCGAGGCGAGCTGGCGCCTGCTCGTCTTCGCCGGCACCGTCTGGGTGCTGATGAAGGTGATCAGCTCCGTCCAGCTGGTCGTCCTCGCGTTCGTCGCCGCCCTCCTCATCACCGCGCTGCTCCAGCCCACCGTGGCCATGCTGCGCCGGAAGGGTCTGCCGCGCGGGCTCGCCACCGCCGTCACCGCCGTCTCCGGCTTCGTCGTGATGGGGCTGGTCGGCTGGTTCGTGGTCTGGCAGGTGATGGACAACATCGACAACCTGACCGACCAGGTCAAGGACGGCATCGAGGAGCTCAAGCGCTGGGCCCTCGACAGTCCGTTCCATGTGACCGAGCGCCAGATCAACGAGATTGCGAAGAACCTCAGCGACACCATCGGGGCGAACGCCGAGCAGATCACCTCCGTCGGACTGCAGGGCGTCGCCGTCTTCGTCGAGGCGATGACCGGCATCCTGCTCGCCATGTTCTCGACGCTCTTCCTGCTGTACGACGGGAAGAAGGTCTGGGAGTGGACGCTCAAGCTGGTGCCCGCGCAGGCCCGGCCCGGCGTCGCGGGCGCGGGGCCGCGCGCCTGGCGCACCCTCACCGCCTATGTGCGGGGCACGGTGCTCGTCGCCCTGATCGACGCGGTCTTCATCGGCCTCGGACTCTGGTTCCTCGAGGTGCCGATGGCCGTACCGCTCGCCGTCTTCATCTTCCTCTTCGCCTTCATCCCGCTGGTCGGAGCGGTGGTCTCCGGCGCCCTCGCGGTCGTCGTCGCCCTCGTCACCAACGGGCCGTTCACCGCGCTCATGGTCCTGGTCGTCGTCCTCGCCGTGCAGCAGATCGAGGGCCATGTGCTCCAGCCCTTCATCCTCGGGCGCGCGGTCCGGGTCCACCCGCTGGCCGTGGTCCTCGCGGTCGCGGCCGGCGGCCTGACCGCCGGCATCGGCGGCGCCGTGGTCGCCGTCCCGCTGGTCGCCGTCGTCAACACGGTGGTCGGCTACCTCCGCGCGTACAGCACCGAGCAGGCGCTGCGCAGCGCGCCGGAACCTCGCGGGGCGACCGCACACGAGGTCGCGCCCACCCCGGCCCCCGGCTCGCTCGCCGCCAGGGGGGACGGCAAGTGATATCGGAGCCGGAGTTCGTGGGCACGGTGGAGTTCGACGACCCCGAGGTGCTCAGCGAGACCCCGCCGCCCCGTCCGCCTCGTGGGCGGCGACCCTGGCTGTGGGCGCTCGGCGGCGCGGTGCTGGCGTCGGCGGTGTGGGGCGGCGGGCTCTACGCGTACGGGCAGAAGGAGGACCCGGGACCCGACCTGGGCGGGTACAAACCGATGGAGGACTTCTGCGGGGCGGCGAAGCTCAAAGGGCTCTCCGGCGCCCTCGGCAAGCGTATCGACGGGGGTTTCGGCCCCTTCCTGGACGAACCGGCGATCAGCGAGTCCTCATGCCAGATCACCTTCGCCTCGGTGGACACCGGGCCGAGTGTCTCGGTCACCTACACCCTCCACAAGGTGACCGATCCGGGGCCGGAGTTCGCCGCGCGGGCGCAGCAGTACGGCGTCCTGCAGAAGGTCGACGGAGTCGGTGAGCAGGCCTTCTTCGACGACGAGAGCGGTCAGGGCGGCCACCTCCGGGTCCTCGACGGCCAGGCCGAGTTCGATCTCCAGCTCTACACCCAGGGCGGTCACGACGAGAACGGGAAGCCGATCGATGCGCCGCAGGTCGACCTGTCGGGGATCGATGTGCCGATGATCCAGGACGTGCTCGCCCTCATGAAGGCGCTCAGGAAGTGACGGAAGGGCCCCGGGGTCGAGACCCCGGGGCCCTTCTCGTGGCGTGTCGTCCTACTCGGCGGAGGCGAGGACCGCTTCCGCGTCGAGGGTGACGCCGACCGCCTGGATCACCGCGGCGATCTTGACGGCCTCCTGGATGGTGGCCCGGTCGACACCGGCCTGGCGCAGGACCTGCTCGTGCGAGTCGAGGCACTGGCCGCAGCCGTTGATCGCGGACACCGCCAGCGACCACAGCTCGAAGTCGACCTTCTCGACGCCCGGGTTGCCGATGACGTTCATCCGCAGACCGGCGCGCATCGTCCCGTATTCGGGGTCCGACAGCAGGTGCCGGGTCCGGTAGAAGACGTTGTTCATCGCCATGATCGCGGCGGCGGACTTGGCCGCCTGGTACGCCTCGGGCTTCAGGTTGGCCTGGGCCTCGGGCTCCAGCTCCTTGAGGACCTTCGGCGAGCGCGAGGCGATCGCGCAGGCGAGGACGGTGCCCCAGAGCTGCTGCTCGGGCAGCTCGCTGTTGCCGATGACCGAACCGAGGTTCAGCTTCAGGTCCTTGGCGAAGTCCGGTATGGCGGACTTCAGTTCGTCGAGAGCCATGTCAGATCACTCGCCCGACAGGAGCGCGGCGGCGTCGAGGGTGCCCTCGCCCTTGTTCCAGTTGCAGGGGCACAGCTCGTCGGTCTGCAGGGCGTCGAGGACCCGCAGGACCTCCTTGGGGTTACGGCCGACGGAGCCGGCGGTCACCATGGTGAACTGGATCTCGTTGTTCGGGTCCACGATGAAGACGGCACGCTGGGCGAAGCCGTCCTCGCCGCGCACGCCGCAGTCGCTCATGAGCTCGTGCTTGGAGTCGGCCAGCATCGGGAAGGGCAGGTCACGCAGGTCGGCGTGGTCCTTGCGCCAGGCGTGGTGCACGAACTCGGAGTCGCCGGAGACGCCGAGGATCTGGGCGTCGCGGTCCGCGAACTCGTCGTTCAGCTTGCCGAACGCGGCGATCTCGGTGGGGCAGACGAAGGTGAAGTCCTTCGGCCAGAAGAACACCACGCGCCACTTGCCCTCGTAGGCCTTGTGGTCGATCTGCTCGAACTCCTTGCCGCTCTCCAGCGACACGCAGGCGGTCAGGTCGTAGGTGGGGAACTTGTCACCGACAGTGAGCACGCGCTCTCCTTGCGAACGGGAAGGGTCCCTTTTGGGGTCTTCCGTGGGGGTTGGACGGCTCACAGCATGGCACGGAGTGCATTGATCAGTGAAATAGCTAGAGTGGGTCGTGTTGATCGAAGGTGGTTATCAGTGATCCCGGCACGACGTGTGAAACAGCCCAGCCTGTCCCAGCTCAGAGCCTTCGCGGCGGTGGCCGAACATCTCCACTTCCGCGATGCGGCGGCCGCCATCGGCATGAGCCAGCCCGCGCTCTCGGGCGCGGTTTCGGCTCTCGAAGAGGCACTCGGTGTCCAGCTCCTCGAGCGTACGACGCGGAAGGTGCTGCTCTCGCCCGCGGGGGAACGGCTCGCGCTCCGCGCCCGGGCGGTCCTCGACACGGTGTCGGAGCTGATGGAGGAGGCGGAGGCGGCCCAGGCCCCGTTCACCGGAGTGCTGCGGCTCGGGGTGATCCCCACGGTCGCCCCGTATCTGCTGCCGACGGTGCTGCGGCTCGTCCACCGGCGCTACCCGGACCTCGACCTCCAGGTCCACGAGGAGCAGACCTCCTCCCTCCTGGAGGGGCTCGCGGCGGGGCGGCTCGACCTGCTGCTGCTCGCCGTGCCTCTCGGAGTGCCCGGAGTCACCGAACTCCCCCTGTTCGACGAGGACTTCGTCCTGGTCACCCCGCAGGGTCATCCGCTGGCCGGCCGGGACGACATTCCGCGCGATGCCCTCAAGGAGCTGCGCCTGCTGCTCCTCGACGAGGGGCACTGCCTGCGCGACCAGGCGCTCGACATCTGCCGCGAGGCCGGGCGCACGGACGGCGCCGAGGTCACCACCACCGCGGCGGGGCTCTCCACCCTGGTCCAGCTGGTGGCCGGCGGTCTCGGGGTGACCCTGTTGCCGCGTACCGCCGTCACGGTCGAGACCGCCCGTAACAACGCCCTGTGGACCGGGCTCTTCACCGAACCGGCCCCCGCCCGGCGGATCGCCCTCGCGATGCGTTCGGGCGCGGCCCGGCACGCCGAATTCGAGGAACTGGCGGCGGAGCTGAGGGGCGCGATGCGCGGGCTTCCGGTGCGGGTCCTGGACGGAGGCGCCTGAGACCCGCCGGTACGGGTGAGGGGCGGCGGTTCCTGAGACCCCCCGGTATCAGGAACCGCCGCCCCTCTCCTCGTACATCCGCCCGGAGGGTTACTCCGTGCGCAGCCCGTCCGCGCGCATCAGGCGCCAGAGGACGGGCATGCTCAGCAGCGTCACGGCGGCGATCAGGCCCAGCCCGATCCCGACGACGGGCAGGAAGACCCACCAGTCCTGGACCTGCTGCCCGCCCGTCTTGAGCAGGACGACACCGAGGCCGGTCCCGCCCGCGACGGCGAGGAGCAGACCGAGGACGATCGGGACCGCCGTCTGCCACAGCACCGACAAGCTCAGGGTGGAACGCCGGGTGCCGAAGGCGACCAGTGAGGAGAGCAGCCGCTTGCGGTCCCGGAGCTGTTCCAGGGTCGCGACCAGGAGCGAGGCCGCCACCAGCAGCATCGTCAGCGTGGAGCCGACCAGGATGCCGGTGCGGACGCTGCTGAACGCGGCGTCCCGCTGGGTGTCCTCGAGAGTGCGGACCCAGGACGTCGGGGAGACGGCCTCCGCCGTGTTCCGTACGAACTCGGCGGCGTCCGGCACGGCCGGGTCGAGCCGGACCATGGCCTGTGCGTCGGGATCGTCGAGCCGGGTGGCGTCGATGGCCGACGGGGTGGCGAGGACGCCGTACTGGTACATGCCCGTCGGGTCGGGGCGGGAGTCCACCACCCGGGCGCCGGCGGGGATGCGCCACTGCGGGACCGGGCCGCCCTCGGCGCGCTTCGGCTCGTCCGGGTGCGGATGCGGGTCGCGCAGCGCGACCGCGGCGCCCGGCCGTGCCGTCCTGGTGACGAACGCGTCCCCCGGGTTGCCCTGCGCGCCGTGCGCGAGGAAGACGAACACATCGCCGTCCTCGCAGGAGGGCAGTGCGGCGAACTCCGCGAGGGAGGCGCAGTCGCCGATCCTGAGGGAGGTCATCGGGGCGAACTCCTCGCCCTCCTTCAGGGGTCCGGGACGCCACAGACTCGATTCGACGATGCCGGTGACGCCGGTGACGCCCTTGGTCCTCTCGAAGCGGTCGATCATCCGGCGGGCCTCGTCGGCGGTCCCGGCGTCGACGCCGACGGCGATCTGGGCGCGGGACACGTCCTGGCCCGTGACCTCGGTGAAGTCGCTCTCCATCGCCTGGAAGAGCATCTGCAGCGCGATCGCGCCCGTCGCCGCGACGACGATGCCGCTGACCGCGCGGGCCGCCGTGCCGCTGCTCAGCTGGAGCCGCCGGACCGCGAGCTGCCAGGACACCGGGCCCGTGTGCAGCCGCTTCACCCCGGCCTCGACGAGCCACGGCAGCAGCGTGGTCAGACCGATCAGGGCCAGCGTGGTGCCGGCCGCCACGCCCACGGTGTCGATGCTGGTCTCGGTGACCTGGACCTCGCCCATGAGCGGGACGAGCAGGGCCACTCCCGCCGCGAGGAGCAGCAGGCGCCACCACAGTCGCCGACGGCGGGGAGTGGAGGTCCGGACGACCCCGAGGGGCTCGATCACCACACCCCGCAGCGCGAAGAGGGTGACGACGACCGAGGAGACCGGGACGGCGACGAGCGCGAGCACGGCGAGCGCGGGCATCGGTACGACGTCGGAGGGGTACGCGTTGACGTCCCAGATGGTGAACGCCCCGGCGAACTGCCGTGCCACCGCGAAGAGTCCGAGTCCGACGAGCAGGCCGAGCAGCGCGCCCGCGAGGGACTCGCCGGCCGCGATCCGCCGGGTCATGGCGGTGTCGGCGCCGACGAGGCGGAGCGCCGCGAGCCGCCGGTCGCGCTGTTCGCCGCCGAAGCGGACGGCGGTGGCGATGAAGACGAGCACGGGCAGGAGCAGGACCACGCAGGCGACGACGACGAGGAGGATCAGGAACGCGTTCATCGGTTCCTCGGGCACCGACCAGCCGTAGCGCACGCCGCGCCCGTCGAAGGTGTCGGTGGTGAGGAAGCCGACGTGGGCGACGTACCGCAGCTCGGCGGGGCCGATGAGTCCGTCCGGCCCGATCGTCCCGGCGACCTTGTAGGGGAGGCGCTCCTTGAGGAGGGCTCCGTCGGGGGAGTCGAGGATGTCCTGGAGCGCGGGGGAGACCAGCATCTCGCCGCGCGCGGGGAACGCCGCCGCGCCCGGCGGGACCGGCGGGCGGTCGCCCTCCGGGGTGAGCAGCAGCCCGCTGACCACGTCGTCCCGGTAGACGGTGGTCCTGCCGAGGTGGAGGAAGGTGTCGGCCCGGGGCGCGTTGACCTGCTCGCTGCCGTCGACGGCGCGGACGGACTCGCGCACCTCCCGCTGGAAGAGCATGTTCGGCAGGGAGGAGGCGAGCAGCAGCAGGGCGACGCCGAAGCCGACCCCGGTCGCCGTCAGCAGGGTGCGCAGGAGGCCGGACCGGCCTCCGGCGACCGCGAACCGGGCGCCGAGCGCCAGGTCGCGGGTCCAGGTGCGGAGCGTCATGCCACCCACTCCGCGTCGCGTACGGCTCCGTCGCGGACGACGATCTCGCGGTCCGAGTAGGCGGCGACGCGGGCCTCGTGGGTGACGAGGACGACGGCGGCGCCGGTGTCCCTGGAGGCGTCGGTGAGCAGGTGCATGACCCGCTCGCCGTTGAGGGAGTCGAGGGCGCCGGTCGGCTCGTCGGCGAAGATCACCCGCGGGGCGGTGACGAGCGCGCGGGCGACGGCGACGCGCTGGCCCTGGCCGCCGGATATCTCGCCGGGGCGCTTGTGCGCGGTGTCGTCGACCTCCAGGCGTGCCATCCACTCGGCGGCCCGGGCCTCGGCGGCCTTCCGCTTCTCGCCGTTGAGGCGGAGCGGGAGGGCCACGTTCTCGACGCAGGTCAGCTCGGGGACGAGCTGGCCGAACTGGAAGACGAAGCCGAAGTCGGTACGGCGCAGGGAGCTGCGCGCGGTGTCGGAGAGCGCGGTGAGTTCGCGTCCGTCGTAGGTGATCGTGCCCGCGTCGGGGCGCACGATGCCGGCCAGGCAGTGCAACAGGGTCGACTTGCCGGAGCCGGAGGGCCCCATGACGGCGACGACCTCGCCGGCCCGGAGCGCGAAGCCGGCTTGGGCGAGGGCCGTGGTCGGGCCGTAGGCCTTGTCGAGGCCGGTGGCGGTCAGGAGCGGGGTGGGGCTCATCGGCGGATCTCCTCGGCGAGCCGGTCGAGGCGGGCGGCGGTCAGTTCCAGCCAGCGCAGGTCCGCTTCCAGATGGAAGAGGGCGTGGTCGCAGATCAGCTGGTCGGCGAGGTCGCCGTCCTTCTTGCGGCGGGTGAGCTCGCGCATCAGGCGCAGGTGCTCGGCGCGCTGGGTGTCGAGGAGCTCGGCGGCGCCGCGACCGGTGAGCAGGGCCAGGACGACCTTGGTGTAGAGCGTGGACTGGAGGTACGGCTCGGGCTTCTCGGGCGTGGTGAGCCACTGGGCGACATCGGTGATGCCGGCCTCGGTGATGGCGTACCGCTTCCGTTCCGGGCCGCCGCCCGCCTCGATGCCGTCGACGACGACGAGGCCGTTCTTCAGGAGCCGGGACATGGTCGAGTAGACCTGGCCGTAGTGCAGCGGCCGGTCGTGGCCGAACTTCTCGTCGAAGGCGCGCTTGAGGTCGTAACCGTGACGCGGGCCGGACTCCAGGAGCCCCAGGAGGGTGTGACCGATGGACATGCCGGTCACTGTACACGGGGTGTATACCCACGATGTATAGCCACCCCGGGCGGGGCGGGGAAGGGTCGGTCACAAAGCGGAATCACGCCCTCACGCAACCATCGGTCCCTTCCGGGCGTCGGTTCCTCTGGGTATGGGTGCTGATTCTCACGTCCGGAAAAGGCGTGATCGGTTGTCGTTTGTCTGCATCGTCGGTGTTAGCTGACTAGCTGAACCGATCCGGCGCGGGGACACGGGCCGAGGCACGCCGGGACACACGACGAGCGGAGCGACAGGACACATGGGCGGACCGGACAAGAGCAAGGCGAAGAAACGCGGCCTGCGCCGCTTCTTCTCCTGGAGGAAGCTCCTGGGCACCTTCTTCGTGGTCTGCCTGCTCGCGATGGGCGCCCTGTACGTCGTCTACCTCCTGGTCCCGGTGCCGACGGCCAACGCCGAGGCGACGATGCAGAGCAACATCTACAAGTACGCCAACGGCAAGGTCCTCGCCCGCACCGGCAAGATCAACCGAGAGATCGTCGGCCTCGACAGGATCCCCCTGCCGGTCCAGAAGGCGTTCGTCGCCGCGGAGAACAAGACCTTCTACCGGGACAACGGCGTCGACATCAAGGGCACCACCCGCGCCGCCTGGTCGACCATCACCGGCAAGGGCAAGCAGGGCGGCTCGACCATCACCCAGCAGTACGTCAAGAACTTCTACCTGAGCCAGGACCAGACCGCGACGCGCAAGCTCAAGGAAATGGTCATCGCCATCAAGGTCGACCAGGAGTCGAGCAAGAGCGACATCCTCGCCGGGTACATGAACACCAGCTACTACGGGCGCAGCGCCTACGGCATACAGGCCGCCGCCCGCTCGTACTACGGCGTCGACGCCACCCAGCTGACCACCGCCCAGGGCGCCTATCTCGCCTCGCTGCTCCAGGCGCCCAACCAGTACGACTGGACCTCCGCGAGCAGCACCGGCCGCAAGCTCGTCGAGGAGCGGTGGAACTACGTCCTCGACAACATGGTCGGCGAGGGCTGGCTCCCGCAGGCCGAGCGCGCCGGCATGAAGTTCCCCGTCCCGCAGAAGCCCAAGCCCCTCCCCGGCATGGAAGGCCAGACCGGGTACATCGTCGAGGCCGCCAACCAGGAGCTGATGCGCCAGGGCGTCAGCGAGGAGGACATCAAGGCCGGCGGCTGGACGATCACCCTCTCCATCGACGAGAAGCGGCAGAAGGACCTCGTCAAGGCGGTCGACCGGCAGCTGGAGGCCAAGCTCGACCGCAAGGGCGACAAGAAGGACGCCACCGTCCAGGCGGGCGCCACCTCCGTCGACCCGAAGACCGGCGAGGTCGTCGCGCTGTACGGCGGCATCGGCGCCACCGAGCACTGGACGTCCAACGCCACCCGCCGCGACTACCAGCCCGCCTCCACCTTCAAGCCGGTCGTCCTCGCCTCCGCCCTCGACCACCGCTCGGTCACCCAGGACGGGCGGGACATCGGCCTCGGCACGATCTACGACGGCACCAGCAAGCGCGAGGTCGTCGGCAGCGACATCCCCTTCGCGCCGGAGAACGAGGACAACCGCAGCTACGGACCCGTCTCCGTGCAGAAGGCCACCAACAGTTCCATCAACTCCGCCTTCGCGCAGATGATCGTGGACGTCGGCCCCGCCAGGACCAAGGAGACCGCCCTCGCCCTCGGTATGAAGGACGGCCCGGACTTCGGCGCGACCCCCGCCATGTCCCTCGGCACCATGGGCGCCTCCACGATGGACATGGCCGGCGTCTACGCCACGCTCGACAACCACGGCAAGAAGGTCTCCCCGACCCTCGTGAAGGCGGCCGTGCACCGGGACCGCACGCTCTCCCCCGCCAAGGGGATCGGCGACCAGGTCATCAGCCGCGAGGCCGCCGACACCGTCACCCAGGCCATGACGGGCGTCGTGCAGAACGGCTCCGGCACCCGCGCCGCCGGAGACTACGAGGCCGCCGGCAAGACCGGCACCTCCGAGAACAACCGTTCCGCCTGGTTCGTGGGCTACACCCCCGAACTCGTCACCGCCGTCGCCCTCTTCGGCGAGGACCCCAAGGGCAACCAGGTCACCCTCACCAACACCATCAACGAGGGCCGCGCCAACGGTGGCCGTACGCCCGCCCAGATCTGGGGCGACTACACCGACCGCGCCCTCGGCGGCGGCTCCGACGCCTCCTTCGACCTGGAGACCGACGGCTCGGCCTCCTCCGACCCGGACCCGACGCCCACCCCCACCAGCACCGAGGAGACGCAGGAGCCGACCGACGAGCCGACCCGGGAGCCGACGACACGCTCCCCGGACTCGACGCCCCCGCCGACCTCCACGGCCACCACGCCGCCGGAGCCGACGCGCGACCCGGCCACCACACCGCCGGAACCCACGAGCACGCCGCCGGTCACCGACGAGCCTTCGCCGCCGCCGTCGATCGAGCCGCCGAACCCGGACGCCAGTCAGGGCGACACCGACCGACCGCAGCGGTAGAGAACGGCGACACGACGACGTACAGGGGCCGGACCCCACCGGGGTCCGGCCCCTGTGCGTCACGGTGACGTTCTCGCCGCGCCTACGACTGGCTCGGGGTCGCCAGTTCGAACCAGACCACCTTGCCGCCCGAGAGCCGTGTGGCCCCCCAGCGCCGCGCCAGCCGGTTCACCAGGAAGAGGCCGCGCCCGCCCTCGTCGGTGTCGCGCGCCCGCCGCTGCCGGGGCAGCTGCGGCGAGTCGTCGCCGACCTCGCAGCGCAGCACGTCCGTCCGCAGCAGCCGCAGCGTCACCGGCCGCTCCGCGTACCGCACGGCGTTGGTCACGACCTCGCTGATCAGCAGCTCGACCGAGTCCGTCAGCTCCTCCAGGTCCCAACGGGCCAGCGCCCGCCGGGCGAGCCGCCGCGCCCGTCCCGGGGCGGCGTCCTCCGGTTCCAGGAACCAGTACGCCACGTCGCTCGGCGCGATGCCGTCGAACCGCGCCGCGAGCAGCGCGATGTCGTCGTCCCGGTCACCGGGACCCAGCATGTCCAGGACGTCGTCGCACAGCGCCTCCAGAGGCGGCGAGTGGTCCGGTCCGGTCAGCTGCGCCGTCGCCGCCAGGCGCTCCCGCAGCTGCTCGATGCCGGTCCACACGTCCCGAAGCCGGGACTCGACCAGACCGTCCGTGTAGAGCAGCAGCGTCGCACCGGCCGGGGCGTCCAGCTCGACCGCCTCGAAGTCCACGCCGCCGACCCCGATCGGGGCGCCCGGCGGCACCCGCAGCACCTCGGCGCGGCCGCCCAGGTGGAGGAGTATCGGCGGCGGATGACCGGCGTTGGCCACGGTGATCCGGTGCGAGACCGGGTCGTACACCGCGTACATACAGGTCGCCATCCGGTCCTGGCCGAGCCGTTGCGCCTGCTCGTCCAGGTGGTGCAGGACCTCCTGCGGCGGCAGGTCGAGCCCGGCCAGGGTCTGCGCGGTCGTGCGCAGCTGGCCCATGATCGCCGCCGAGGTCATCGAGTGACCCATGACGTCGCCGACGACCAGCGCGACCCGGCTGCCGGGCAGCGGGATCGCGTCGTACCAGTCGCCGCCCACCCGGGCCGTCTCGGCCGCCGGCAGATAGCGCGAGGCCAGCTTGACGCCGGTCGGCTGCGGCAGCGAGTCCGGCAGCATCGTCCGCTGGAGCTCGTCCGCGATGTACGCCTCACGGCCGTACAGCACGGCCTTGTCGATGCCGAGCGCGGTGTGCGTGGCCAGCTGCGCCGCGACGAGCAGATCGTTCGGCTCGAACCCGGCCCGCTCGGGGCGGCGCAGGAACACGGCGGCGCCGATCACCCGGCGCCGGCCGCGCAGCGGCGCCAGGACGGCCCGCAGTCCGCCGGGCAGCGGATGCTCGGGGCCGAGGAGCTCGGTCAGCGCGGTCTTGGCGGCGGCGGAGTCGCCGAACACCGGCCGCACCCCGCGCAGGACCTCGGCCAGCGCCCCACCGGACCGCACCTCGCAGAGTTCGGCCGCGGGGGTCGGATCCGGGTCGGGTACGAGCACGAGCTCCTCGCCCTCCAGATCGCTTAACCGGAGCCGGTCCGTGCGGCGCAGGCGCAACACGAACGGCGCGACCGGCCGCTCGTCGCCCACCGGCAGCGGGTCGCGGAGGTAGACGAGGATCTCGTCGGAGAAGGTCGGCACGGTCGCCCGGCACAGACCGAGCACGATCTCGTCCAGGTCGATGCCGCGGGCGATGCGCCGGGTCGCCGCCCCGACGAACCGCAGCTTCTCGCCCTCGCGCCGCGCGACGGCGTCCCCGCCGCGGCCGCCGCCCGCGAGCTGCGCCGACACGGCGACGGCCATGGTGCCGGGCAGGCCGGGGACCGTGGGCGCCGGGGGCGTGGGCGCGTCCGGGGACGCGGGGGCCGCCGGGCCCGCCGCCCCGCCCGGCTGTGCGGGCAC
This sequence comes from Streptomyces sp. NBC_00691, assembly GCF_036226665.1. Lineage (NCBI taxonomy): Bacteria > Bacillati > Actinomycetota > Actinomycetes > Kitasatosporales > Streptomycetaceae > Streptomyces > Streptomyces sp. NBC_00691. The sequence continues at coordinate 5,155,893 of NZ_CP109007.1, forward strand.
GTCGGAGGGCAGGCCGGCCGCTGCCTCCTGGCGAGGGCGCGCGCGTTCCTGCGACCGGGCAGCCAGGGGCTGCCGGCCTTCGTGGGAGGTGGGATGCTCCGTCACGCGTGGGATTCCGTCCGTCCGGGCCGGTGGTGCGATGCACTCGCTCTTCTCGCCGATGCCGCGCCTTCGGCGGGGCTAAACCCCTTGTGTGCGGTGGATCTGAAGGCTCCGCGAGCGGCGGCACCAGCGGGGGTCGGAACACCCGGGCAGACGTCCGGCACTGCTCTCCCCCTCGTGGATGACTTCTGGTCAGGTCCTGCGCTGCGTTCGGTCGTTGACGTGCTGCTCGATCGGTCTGACGTGCCGTTCGGTCCGCCTCCGCCGTGCGGAGGACGATCCTACGTTTGAACCCCGGGGGCGCATCAAGGGTCTCACGGTGCCGTGTGCGCCGGAGTGCGGTCCCAGTCGGCCGGCAGTTCCGGAACCCGCCATGCCGGATCGGGCCGCCAGTTCTCCCAGCCGTCCGAGAACGGCGCCCCCCACTCCTTGATGCGTTCTACCGCCCGCCGCCCGGCCTCCCGCACGCGCGCGGCCTGTTCCGGACCCATCAGACCGGACCGCTGCGCCTGCGCGAACTCGTCCTCGTCCCGCCACAGCCAGCTGCGGTCGGGATAGACGGAGATGTCGAGGAAGTGGTCCTCGGAGTCGAAGCCGCCGGACCAGCGGACCCGCGGCTCCTCCAGGTTCACGTACCAGCTGCGGAAGCGCCAGCCGCGCTCCCAGAACAGCCACACCGACCACGGGTCGCCGGGCCGCGCCAGCTTCAGGACGCCGCTGCCGGACCACCGCGCGCGTTCCGTGGTGCGCGGCGCGGTGTAGCGGGTGGCGAGGGGCTCCTCGTGCACGGGCGTGCCGTCGGTCAGGACCGGACGGACACATTCCGTGCCGGGCGCCATCCAGACCGCGAGGAGGTCCGGAGTGTCCTGCACGACCGTCACCGGCCGGCAGATGTGCACGTCCCCGGTGCCGTTGCCGCGGTAGCGCCAGAGGACGTGCTCCCCCGGCGCCCAATGCTGAGGGCCGCCCGATCCTGTCATGCGCAGATCTTAGGGGCGCGCTCCCACGACCGCAGCGGCATGGATCACGGATGAGTCATACGAGGACGTCTGTCACGGCCGCGTCATCCGCAGCACGTCCAGCGCTTCGTCCAGCTGCTCGACCGTCAGGTCGCCGCGCTCCACGTAACCGGACTCCAGCACCACCTCGCGGATGGTCCTCCGCTCGGCGAGCGACCTCTTCGCGACCTTGGCGGCCTCCTCGTAGCCGATGTACTTGTTCAGCGGGGTGACCACGGACGGCGAGGACTCGGCGTACTCGCGGGCCCGCTCGACGTTGGCCGTGATGCCGTCGACCGTGCGGTCGGCGAGCAGCCGGGAGGCGTTGGCCAGAAGCCGTACGGACTCCAGGAGGTTCTTGGCCATCACCGGCAGCATCACGTTGAGCTCGAAGTTGCCGGCCGCGCCCGCCACCGCCACCGTGGTGTCGTTACCGGTCACCTGCGCGGCGACCATCAGGACCGCCTCGGGGATCACCGGGTTCACCTTGCCCGGCATGATCGACGAGCCGGGCTGGAGGTCGGGGAGGTTGATCTCGGCGAGGCCCGTGCGGGGACCGCTGGCCATCCAGCGGAGATCGTTGGAGATCTTGGTGAGGGAGACCGCGACCGTACGGAGCTGCCCGGACGTCTCCACCAGGGCGTCCCGGGCGCCCTGCGCCTCGAAGTGGTCGCGGGCCTCGGTCAGCGGCAGGCCGGTCGCGCGGGCGACCTCCGTGATGACGGCCGCGGAGAAGCCGGCCGGGGTGTTGATGCCGGTGCCCACCGCCGTACCGCCGAGGGGGAGTTCGGCGAGCCGGGGGAGTGCGGAGCGCAGCCGCTCGATCCCGTACCTGACCTGTGCCGCGTAGCCGCCGAACTCCTGCCCCAGCGTGACCGGGGTGGCATCCATGAGGTGCGTACGGCCGGACTTCACCACCGACGCGAATTCGGCCGATTTTCGCTCAAGGGAAGCGGCCAGATGATCGAGGGCGGGGATCAGGTCGCGGGTGACGGCGCCGGTGGCCGCGATGTGGATCGAGGACGGGAACACGTCGTTGGAGGACTGCGAGGCGTTCACATGGTCGTTGGGGTGGACCTCGCGCCCCTCGGGGAGCCGCTCGGTGGCGAGGGTGGCGATCACCTCGTTGGTGTTCATGTTGGACGAGGTGCCGGAGCCGGTCTGGAAGACGTCCACCGGGAAGTGCTCGTCCCAACGCCCCTCGGCGACCTCGGCCGCCGCCGAGGCGATGGCCTCCGCGCGGTCCCGGTCGATCACTCCCAGCTCCGCGTTGACCTGGGCGGCGGCGGCCTTGATCCGGGCGAGGGCCTCGATGTGGGCGCGCTCCAGGCGCTGCCCGGAGACCGGGAAGTTCTCCACGGCCCGCTGGGTCTGGGCCCTCCACTTGGCGTGTGCCGGGACCCGCACCTCACCCATGGAGTCGTGCTCGATCCGGTGGCCGTCGGCCTGGTCTGTGTCGTTCATGTTCCTCAACCTCCTATAAAAGATGAGCACTTGTCTTGTTCGATGTATTCCCATCGGGCGTACCGGCCAGTAAAAACCGTGGGTAACCCCACTTCCAGGAGGCGCAATGACGCGCACCAGGTACAGACACCGCTGGCCCATCGCCGTCGTCGCCGCGGCCGCCGCCGCGCTCGGCACGATGACCGCCGCCGCCCCCGCCGGAGCGGCCGGCACGGGCACCGCCGGCGCCACGGCCGTGACCGCCGCCGTACCGCTCCCGCCCGCTCTGGAGGCGATCCGCGCCGCCGAGGCCACCACGATCTACGGCAGCCCCGAGGAGCGCCCGCTCGCCCAGCGCAGGACCGGACTGATCTCGCTCGGCGACAGCGAGATCTCCGGCGAGGGCGTCGGCACCTACGAGTCGCCCACCAACGGTCCCACCAACTGGTGCCACCGCTCGCCCGAGGCCGCCATCCACCGCACCGGAATCCCCGCGGACCTCACGTTCAACGTGTCCTGCTCCGGCGCGTACACCGGCAACATCCGGATCGGCGGCTCGAAGCAGTACGCCGACGAGCTCGTCCAGAGCGACAATCTGGCCGTCAAGGCGCGCAACACCCGGATCAAGATGATCACACTCGTCGCCGGGGCCAATGACGACCTGCAGTTCGGGCCCGTCATGACCGACTGCGTCCAGCGCTACCTGCTCCTCCAGGGCGCCTGTGAGCCCAAGTACGCGGGCGGTTGGCAGGCCCGCGTCGACGCGCTCGTCCCCAAGGTCGAGCAGACCGTCCGCGACCTCAAGACCGTGATGCGCGACGCCGGTTACGCCGACGGCGACTACAAGCTCGTCGTCATGGGCTACCCCAGCCCGATCGGCCCCGACTTCCGCGACAACCCCGACTTCCCCGGGAAGCTGATCTGCGGTGGGCTCGGCTACGACTCCGACACCGTCTGGGGCCGCAACACCGCCGTCCCCGCCTTCGAGCGCGGGATGCGCGCGGCGGCCGCCTCCACCGGCGCCGTCTACCTCGACAACTCGCGGCTCTTCCACGGCCACGAGGTCTGCATGGAGGACGCCTGGGCCCGAGGCCTCTACATCGACCTCTCCAAGCCCGGGACCCCGGACGAGAACTCCGTACGGCAGTCCTTCCACCCCAACGCGCGCGGACACGCGGCCTTCGCCTCCTGCCTCACCCAGATCTACAACTCGGGTGCGCGGGAAGCCGGTTGCGCGGACGTGAACTCCTCGGGCACGCCCACGCTCTTCCCCCTCGCCTGGGACGACGCCTACAGGCCGCTGAAGAACCAGGCGACCGGCAACTGCCTGGACGTCGACGCGGCCACCTCGTCCAACGGGACGGCCGTCCTCGGCTGGGACTGCCACGGCGGCCGCAACCAGGGCTGGTGGTACGACTCCACCCGCCGGACCGTCCACACCCAGCTGACCCAGGACCGCTGCCTGGACGTCCCCGCCTCCGGCTACCAGGCGGGCAAGGCGCTCGTCCTGTGGAACTGCCACGGCGGCGCCAACCAGAAGTTCGTCCGGGACGGAGCCACGATCCGCCCGGCCGACGCGACCGGCCTCTGCCTCGCCCAGAGCGCGGCGAAGCAGCCGGTCAGGCTGCAGACCTGCGACGGCTCGGCGAACCAGAAGTTCGTGTAGCGGCGTCCGGTCCTTCCCGTACTCCCTCACGTCCTTCGGTACTTCCCGTACTCCCTTGAGACCGTGGCCCCCGTCCCTGAGCGGACGGGGGCCACGGCCGTGTTCGGTACGGGCACGGGCACGGGTGCGGGCTCAGAGTGCCTTGAGCGAGGTCCTGGCCAGTTCGTAGGCCGGGAGCATCGCCCGGTGCTCCGCAGTGTCGAGCCCGCCGAGGTGCACGATCACCGTCCCCTTCGGCGTCGAGACGGCGAAGGCGCGCTCCTCCTTCGTCCCCCCCATCAGCTCGTCGCGGACGGTGTACGTCACCTCGGTGGCGGGACCCGCGCCGGACCCGCTCTCCTGGTAGACGACCCCGGAGGTGTTCCGCCCGGCCTTCACGAATCCTTCGAGGGCCGTCCTGGCCGGGCCCTTCCCGGCCGTCCACACCCGGAGGAAGCCCACGTGCCCGGCCGGCTTGGCGTCCACCTCGCAGCGGACGGTGGCCGGCCCCTGCTGGGTGAGCGCGGCGAACTCCGGGTTCTCGGGGTCCTCGACCGCCTTCGGCGTCCACTTCTCTGCCACCCCGAAGGAGACCGGCAGCGCGCAGGCCGTCCCCGGACCGCCGACGGTCACCCGGGACGCGGCGGCCGCGGGCGCCTTCGTGGCGGGCGCGGCCGTGGGGCGGGCGCCCTGTGCGACCTCGGGCAACGGCTCGACGGCGGCGCCGCAGCCGGCGAGCAGCAGCCCCGTCGCCAGGGTGGCGGCGCAGGGGGCCAGGGTCCGTATCGGGTGTCTCATGCGCGTCAGCGTAGTGGCGGCCCGGAGGTCCTCCGGACGGGCGACCCGGCGGCCCGGTCATGGGGCGGACCCTGCCGGCGCGCGGGTCCGCCCGTCCGGGGTCAGGAGAGCTTGCCGCCGTAGTCCGGGAGCTTGAACGTGCGCTCGGCGTGACCGCCGACCAGGTCGGTGGTGTTGTTGCCGATGTTCGCGATGATCGTGTAGCCCTTGCCCTCGATCTTGGCGCGCTGCTCCGTCTTGTACGCGCTGACCTCGGCGAACAGATCGGGAAGCGAGCGCACGTACAGCCCGTCGACGGGGTAGCCGGCCTGCTTCAGGTTCCAGTCGGTGAGGGACTGGATGATGCCCGGGCGGGCGGTGACGAAGAAGACGTCGACGCCGCGGTCGTGGGCCTCGCGGACCAGGGTGCGCACCTCGGCGATGGCCGGGGTCGGCAGCTCCCAGAAGGGGTGGAAGTCCGTCTCCAGCGAGCTGTTGTCGATGTCGAGGACGATCGCCTGCTTCTCGGTCCCGGCGTTCCTGGAGCGCTCCTCGATGTACGGGCGGGCCTGCGCGACCACGGCCGCCACGTCACGGCGCCAGGTCGTGTAGTCGACGTCCTTGAGGGCGGCGGTCGACGTGCTGTGGCCGTCCGGGTCGGAGGCGGAGGCGGTGGGCGCGGGGCCGACGACGAGGAAGGCGGTCAGCGCGAGCGTGGCGGTGGTTCCGGCGGCGGCGCGCCTGCGGAAGGGCGTGACGGGCATGGGGGGCTCCTTGGTCGACCAGCTCAGGACTTTGGCATGCTCGCGCTCAATACTGGACAGTAGGCAACGAGATGGCTACCGGTCGGTAGCGACTTTCTGAGCGGACGACGAAGCCCCCCGGTCCACAGGACCGAGGGGCGGGCGCCGGGCGCCGGGGGATCAGCCGAGGCCGGGGCCCCGCACCGGGATGTGCGTGAACGTCGGCTCCGGTGCCGGGTTCTGGAAGAAGTCGTTGCCCTTGTCGTCCACCACGATGAACGCCGGGAAGTCCTCGACCTCGATCTTCCAGACCGCCTCCATGCCGAGCTCCTCGTACTCGACGACCTCGACCTTCTTGATGCAGTCCTGCGCGAGCCGCGCGGCCGGGCCGCCGATCGAGCCGAGGTAGAAACCGCCGTGACTGCCGCAGGCGTTCGTGACCTGCTGCGAGCGGTTGCCCTTGGCCAGCATGACCTTCGAGCCGCCCGCCGCCTGGAACTGCTCCACGTACGAGTCCATCCGGCCGGCCGTCGTCGGACCGAACGAACCGGAGGCGTACCCCTCGGGGGTCTTCGCCGGGCCCGCGTAGTACACCGGGTGGTCCTTCAGGTACTGCGGCATCTCCTCGCCCGCGTCCAGCCGCTCCTTGATCTTGGCGTGCGCGATGTCGCGCGCCACGACCAGCGGGCCGTTGAGCGAGAGCCGGGTCTTGACCGGGTACCTGGTCAGCTCGGCGAGGATGTCGTCCATCGGCTGGTTCAGGTCGATGGTGACGACGTCGCTCTCCTCGGCGAGGCCCGCGGCGGAGCCGCTGTTCAGCTCCGTGTCGGTCGTCTCCGGCAGGAAGCGCGCCGGGTCGGTCTCCAGCTGCTCCAGGAAGACGCCCTCGGCGGTGATCTTCGCGACGGCCTGGCGGTCGGCCGAGCAGGATACGGCGATCGCGACGGGCAGCGAGGCGCCGTGGCGGGGGAGGCGGACGACCCGGACGTCGTGGCAGAAGTACTTGCCGCCGAACTGCGCGCCGATGCCGATCTTCTGCGTCAGCTCGAAGACCTTCTCCTCCAGCTCCTTGTCGCGGAAGCCGTGGCCGGTCTCGGCCGAGCCCTCGGTGGGCAGCTCGTCCAGGTAGTGCGCGGAGGCGTACTTCGCGGTCTTGAGCGCGAACTCGGCGGACGTGCCGCCGACGACGATCGCCAGGTGGTACGGCGGGCAGGCGGCCGTGCCGAGCGAACGGATCTTCTCCTCCAGGAACTTCATCATGCTCGCCTCGTTGAGGACGGCCTTCGTCTCCTGGTAGAGGAAGGACTTGTTGGCGGAGCCGCCGCCCTTGGCCATGAAGAGGAACTTGTACGCGCCGCCGTCGGTCGCGTACAGCTCGATCTGCGCGGGCAGGTTCGAGCCGGTGTTCTTCTCCTCCCACATGGTGACCGGGGCCATCTGCGAGTACCGCAGGTTGAGCTTGGTGTACGCGTCGTAGACGCCCTTGGACAGGGCCTCCTCGTCGCGGCCGGAGGTCAGCACGTTCTGGCCGCGCTTGCCCATGACGATCGCGGTGCCCGTGTCCTGGCACATGGGCAGGACGCCGGCGGCGGCGATGTTCGCGTTCTTGAGGAGGTCGAGCGCGACGAACTTGTCGTTCGACGAGGCCTCGGGGTCGTCGATGATCCGGCGCAGCTGGGCCAGGTGGGCCGGGCGCAGGAAGTGCTGGATGTCGTGGATCGCCTCGGCGGCCAGGGTGCGCAGCGCCTCCGGCTCGACCGTGAGGAACGTACGGCCGTCGGCCTCGAAGGTGGAGACACCTTCGGAGGTCACCAGGCGGTAGGGCGTGGTGTCCTCTCCCAGGGGGAGCAGATCGGAGTACGCAAACTCTGGCATGGGGGCCATTCCTCACTCGGCAAGACGGCGCACCGCCTCCGTTGGCAGTGCGCCCTCCAGCGTAGAACGCGGGCGGGCGCGCGGTCCTGTGAGGTAAGGCTCACTTGGGACGGCGACCGTGCCGCGGTGGCGTGTTTCCGCTGGGGCGGCCGGGTCCCGGGGTGGGGTCGGGGCCGGACGGACAGCAGGGTCGGTTCGCTCCCAGGACGTGGTCCGGTCCGGATGGCCGTGCCTTCAACCCGCTGTTTCCGCCGTCCGGTTCGAGACGTCGTCCCCAGGGCACGGCCCCGCCCCCTGGTCGCGATCTATCGCGTTTCGCTAGGCTGGCGACGTGGACCTCGAAAAGAAGCCCGAACCCGAAAAGCAGCCGGAGCCGCAGCGGCAGGCCGCCCCCGCCGAGCCCGCCCCCGCGGAGACCGCCTTCGCCGACCCGCAGGGCTCGCTGCGGGCCTCGGACGCGGACCGGGACCGGATCGCGGACATCCTGAGGGACGCCCTGGCCGAGGGGCGGATCGACGCCGAGGAGCACTCGGACCGGATCGACTCGGTGTACCGGGCGAAGACCGTCGGGGAGCTGGAGCCGATCGTCCGCGACCTGCCGGGCGCCCGGACGCGCCAGGAGCCCGCCCCGGACTACGGGTACGGCCCGGAGGACGCCGACGGCCCCCCGGCCAATCTCGTCGCGATCTTCTCCAGCACCACGCGCAAGGGGCGGTGGCGGGTGAGCCGCCGGACGAACGCGTTCGCGCTCTTCGGGAACATCGAGATCGATCTGACCGAGGCGATCTTCGCGCAGCGGCTGACCACCATCAACGCCACGTCGATCTTCGGCAACGTGGAGGTCCGCGTCCCGGAGAACATCAGCCTCCGGGGCAACGGCAGCGGGATCTTCGGCAACTTCGAGGTCGTGACCCTGGAGGGCGTCGACCCGCACGCCCCGGTCGTCGTCATCAACGGCTACTCGGTCTTCGGAAACGTCGAGGCGCGGCCCAAGCGCGGCAAGTGGATCACCGACCTCCAGGACAGGATGCGCAAGCATCTCGGCCACTGACACGGCGCCGCGCGCGGACGCCGTGACCCGAGGGGCGGGGCTCCGGCGACCGGGTCCGGCGGCCGGTTCCGGCACGCCGTTCCGACCCGTCGCCCGGGGGTGACCGGAATTCGCCCTCGGGTATCCGCAGTGCGGAACGACGCGGCACGCAGTGCATAGGCGCGCGCACAGCGGGTAGGGCTGGTGCATCGCCGCTCGCTCGCGAAGCCGTCGTCAGGAGTAGACCGTGCTGCAACTGCCGCATCAGCCCCTCCAGGTCGCCGCCGTGCCTCCTCAGCGCGCCCCTGCACGGGAGGACGAGGCCGGTCCTTGGCACGCGGAGGCGGTGTGCCGCCGGGACGAGGCCGGACTGTTCTTCGCCCCCTCCAAGGAGCCGACCGCCGCGCGGCTCGCGCGTGAGGCGGCGGCCAAGCGGGTCTGCGGCCGCTGTCCCGTGATGGTCGAGTGCCGGGAGCACGCGCTCCTCCAGCCCGAGCCGTACGGCGTGTGGGGCGGGCTCACCGCGGCGGAGCGCCGGGTCGCCCTGGCCCGCCGCCGGCGGCGCGAGGTCGAGCTGCGGAAGGCGGCCGCGACCGACCGCATCGCCCAGGCGGGCTGACGCGGAGGCACCGCACTCGCGGCCGAGGCGGACGCTCCGCCCTCGCGGCTGACGGGGGCGCGGCCACCGCCGTCGTTCCGTACGGGAAGGGGCGCCCCCACCGCACATGGGGGCGCCCCTCTTCGTACCGCTCGGTGGTGAGGCGTCGCCGCCCCTCCGGCCCGCGCGGCTAGTTCGCGCGGTCGAAGTCGATCTTGCTGTACGCGCGCAGCTTCGAGAGCCGGTGCGTGGAGTCGATCTGGCGGATCGTGCCGGACTTCGAGCGCATGACGAGCGACTGCGTGGTCGCCGTCTCGGCGCGGTAGCGGACCCCGCGGAGCAGCTCGCCGTCGGTGATGCCGGTCGCGACGAAGAAGACGTTGTCGCCGCCGACCAGGTCGTTCGTGGAGAGCACCCGGTCCAGGTCGTGGCCCGCGTCGAGGGCCTTCTGGCGCTCGGCCTCGTCCTTCGGCCACAGCTTGCCCTGGATCACCCCGCCGAGGCACTTGATGGCGCAGGCGGAGATGATGCCCTCGGGGGTGCCGCCGACGCCCATGAGCATGTCGACGCCGGTGCCCTCGCGGACGGCCATGATCGAACCGGCGACGTCGCCGTCCGAGATGAACTTGATGCGGGCGCCGGTCTCGCGGATCTCCTTGATGATGCCCTCGTGACGGGGGCGGTCCAGGATGACGACCGTGATGTCCTCGGGGGAGGAGTTCTTCGCCTTGGCGACCCGGCGGATGTTGACCGAGACCGGGGCGTTGATGTCGACGAAGTCGGCGGCCTCGGGGCCGGTGACCAGCTTGTCCATGTAGAAGACCGCGGACGGGTCGAACATGGTGCCGCGGTCCGCGGCGGCCAGGACGGCGATCGCGTTCGGCATGCCCTTGGCGTTCAGCGTGGTGCCGTCGATCGGGTCGACGGCGATGTCGACCTCGGCGCCGGTGCCGTCGCCGACCCGCTCGCCGTTGAAGAGCATGGGCGCCTCGTCCTTCTCGCCCTCGCCGATGACGACCACGCCGTTCATCGAGACGGTGGAGATCAGGGTGCGCATGGCGTTGACCGCCGCGCCGTCCGCGCCGATCTTGTCGCCGCGGCCGACCCAGCGGCCGGCGGCCATGGCGGCGGCCTCGGTGACGCGGACCAGCTCAAGGGCGAGGTTGCGGTCGGGAGCCTCGGGGGAGACCACGAGCTCGGGCGGCAGATTCTGCTGCTCGGTCATCGGAACGCACCTTTCTGTACGGCGACGGCCGGTTAAGGGAGGGTGCTGCGACTCTATCGGTACGTCGACAAAATGAGCAGAGGGGCCCACGTATGAGCACGGACCCTTGATGCGACCATGGTGCGCGTGGCAGGTATGCGAGGCAGGCAGACGGTACGCGGGATGTTCCAGTCCCTCGGGGTGATCTTGGTCGCCGCGGGAGTGATGTATCTCTTCATTCCGCATGATGAGAGCGCCGAACCGGTCAAGGCGAAGGACTACCGGGTCGAGCTCCTGACGGCTCAGCGGGCGGCACCGTATCCGGTGCTGGCCCCCGAGGGCCTCGGCGAGGGGTGGAAGGCGACGGTCGTCTCGTACAAGCGCGAGAACGCCAACGCCTGGCAGCTCGGCTTCCTCTCGCCGGACACCCAGTACGTGGCGATCCACCAGTCGACGGCGGCGCCGAAGACCTTCGTGCCGGACGTCACCCAGCGGGCGAAGAACACCGGGAAGACCGAGACGGTGGCCGGCCAGGTCTGGCAGCGCTGGGAGGGCCCGAAGTACGACGCGCTCGTCCGGGTGGACGGCGGGGCGACGACGGTGGTGACCGGCACGGCGTCGTTCGAGCGGCTCTCCGAGATGGTGGCGTCGCTCCAGTCGAAGAAGGTCTGAGCCGGAGAGAGCACGAAGAAAGGCCCCGCACTCGTGGAGTGCGGGGCCTTTCCGTGTCATCGCCGTGCCGGCGGGACTCAGACGGTGGTGACGACCTCGTCGAAGGAGAGGCGCGGGGAGCGCGGGAACCAGGCGTCCTCGCCCGGCTTGCCGATGTTGACGACCATCAGCGGGGTGTGGTCGTCGTCCAGGAACTCCTTCTGGACGCCGGCGAAGTCCAGGCCGGTCATCGGGCCCGCGGCCAGGCCGGCGGCGCGGACGCCCACGATGAAGTACGCGGCCTGGAGGGCGGCGTTCAGAACGGCGGACTGCTCGCGGACCGGACGCTCGGCGAAGAACATGTCCTTGGCCTGCGGGAAGTGCGGCAGCAGGGCCGGGAGCTCCTCGTGGAACTCGTTGTCGGCCGAGAGTATGGCGACGAGCGGGGCGGCGGCGGTCTTGGGCTGGTTGCCCTCGGCCATGTGCTTGACCAGGCGCTCGCGGGCCTCGGGGGAGCGGACCAGGGTGATGCGCAGCGGGGTCTGGTTGAAGGCGGTCGGACCGTACTTCACCAGGTCGTAGATCGCCTGGACCTGCTCGTCGGTCACCGGCTCGTCGGTGAACGTGTTGGCCGTGCGGGCCTCGCGGAAAAGGAGATCCTGAGCGGCGGCGTCAAGGGCGAGAGACATGCTGCGTACCTTCCGGACTGCAAGGGGGGCTCGCTCGTAGGGGGTTCAAGCGATGTCCTCGACAGTACGCCCATGATTGGTGAAAGTTCAACTAATCCATCCGGATAGTGATCCGCTTCACTCGCAGTCTACGCCCTGCCGCGGGGACGCCTCGGGGGCGGGACGTCGGGGCGGCCGGAGCGGGGCTGCCGGTCGGGGCGGCTGCAGGCCCGGGCCGCTTGTGCCGGGGCTGCTACCGGTCGGAGCGGCTCACGCCTCGGGTGGCCGCCGGTCAGGGAGCTCGCGCCGCGGCTGCTGCCGGTCCCGGGCCGCCTACTCCTCCTCGTCGCCGCCGGAGGGGCTCCCGGCCTCCTCCGCCGCCCGCTCGGCCGCGAGCGAGGCGTCCAGCCGGGCCCGCGCCCCTTCGAGACGGCGCCGGCAGACCTTCGCCAGCTCCTCACCGCGCTCCCAGAGTGCGAGGGACTCCTCCAGGGACGTTCCGCCCGCTTCGAGCCGCCGTACGACCTCGATCAGCTCGTCCCGCGCCTGCTCGTACCCGAGGGCCGCCTCGTCCGCGCCCGATGCCGCCGTATCCGTTCCCGCTGCCATGTGCCGCTCCACCCTCCGTAACCGGTCTTCCCTAGGTCCTGCTGGTCCCGCTGGTCCCGCTCTGTGCCGCTGGTCCTGCGTCGTCCTCCGTGGCCCCGCGCGGTCCGCCCTGGTCCCAGGGCGATCCCGTGCGGGCCGTTCAGGCCGGGTCGGCCACGCGCCGCACCGCGAACTCGCCCTCCGCGACCCGGGCGCGCAGCTCCTCGTCCGCCGCGACCTCCTCGGGGGAGCGGACCACCGAGCCGTCGGCCCGCTGGAGCACCGCGTACCCGCGCTCCATCGTCGCGGCGGGCGACAGCGCCCGGACCCGCGCCCGGGTGTGCGACAGCTCGGAGTCCGCCCGGTCCAGGAGGTGACCGAGGACCCGACGGCTGCGCGCGAGCAGCGCGACGATTTCGTCCTCGCGGACCTCGACCATGCGCTGCGGATGCTCCATGACGGGCCGGGCGAGCGTGTGCGCGAGACCGCGCTCCTCCCGGTCGAGCAGCCCGCGTACGGTCCGCAGGGCCCGGTCCCGGAGCCCGCGCACCCGGTCCAGCTCCTCGCCGACGTCCGGGACGACCTTCTTGGCCGCGTCCGTCGGCGTCGAGGCGCGCAGGTCGGCCACCAGGTCGAGAAGGGGGGAGTCGGGTTCGTGCCCGATGGCCGAGACCACCGGCGTACGGCAGTCGGCGACGGTGCGGACGAGCTGCTCGTCCGAGAAGGGCAGCAGGTCCTCGACGCTGCCGCCGCCCCGGGCGACGATGATCACGTCGACGTCCTCGTGGGCGTCGAGCTCCTTGACGGCCTGGACGACCTGGGGGACGGCCTTCACGCCCTGCACGGCCACGTTCCGCACCTCGAAGGCGACGGCCGGCCAGCGGCGGCGCGCGTTCTCCAGGACGTCCCGCTCCGCCGCGGAGGCGCGGCCGCAGACGAGGCCGATGCGGTGGGGCAGGAAGGGCAGCGGCTTCTTCCGGTCGAGGGCGAACAGCCCCTCGGAGGCCAGGCCGCGCTTCAGCTGTTCGAGACGGGCGAGCAGCTCGCCGATGCCGACGGGCTTGATCTCCACCGCCCGCAGGGACAGCTGGCCGCGCGGCGCGTACCACTCGGGCTTGGCGCGCACGACGACCCGGGCGCCTTCCGACACGACGTCCGCCACGGCGTCGAAGACCTGGCGGTAGCAGGTGACGCCGATGGAGATGTCGTGCGAGGGATCGCGCAGCGTCAGGAAGACGACGCCGGCGCCGGGGCGCCGGGACAACTGCGTGATCTGCCCCTCGACCCAGATCGCCCCGAGCCGGTCGATCCACCCCCCGATCAGACGGGAGACCTCACCGACGGGAAGCGGTGCTTCGGCGGACGTAGTCAGAGCCATGGACCGAGCGTAACCGCGCGGTACGACAACGTCAGGGGCACGCGCACGCAGCACGGCCCGGCTCGGGCCCCACCACGCGCGCGTGGCCCTGCTCCACGGCGCGGCCCGGCTCGGGCCCCACCCCGTCTCCCGCGCCCCCTCGCACCCCGTGCGCCCCTACCCCCCGGATCAGCGGCGTGACGGTGTTCTCGTCGCGCCCTGGACCGCGAGGACGATCAGGCCCACGCCCAGCCACACCACGCCCACCACCTGTGCCGCCACCGAGGCCTCCACGATGACCGCGATCAGGATCGCGGCGCCGATCACGGGCAGGACGACGTGCCTCAGCCAGTGCGGCGGTCCCTCCGCCCTGCGTACCGCGAACCAGCCCACCACGCTCGCGTGCAGCAGGACGAAGGCCGTCAGGGCGCCCACGTCGACGACCGACACCAGGTGGTCGAGGCCGTCGTCCCGCCGGGCCGCCCACACCGCCGCGATCATCGTCACCGTCGCCGACACCAGGAGCGCCACCCGCGGCACGCCCCCGTCCGTCCGGGCGAGCACGTGCGGCAGGCGCCGTTCGCGGCCCATCGCGAAGAGGAGACGGCCACCGGCCGCCTGCCCCGCGAGCGCCGCGAAGGCCGCGCCGATCGCCTTCGAGACGGCCACGAGGTCGTGCAGCCAGCCGCCGACCGCGCTCTCGACGGCGTCGTAGAAGGCCGATCCCTGCTTGCCCGGGTCGGCGGCGAGCTCGGCCGAGGAGACCGGTTCGAGCAGGGCCACCAGCCAGGTCTGCGCGATGAACAGGACGCCCGCGAGGGCCAGGCAGAACAGCAGCGCCCGCGCCACCTTCGCCGAGCCGCCCGTGACCTCCTCCGCGAAGGAGGCGATCGCGTCGAAGCCCAGGTAGGACAGGACGGCCACGGACACCGCGCCGATGACGGCGGCGAGCGAGAACGACGCGTCACCGGCGAGCGGCGACCACCAGTCCCGCCGTGCCCCGTCCTGCGCGAGCGCCACGATCGCGGAGACGACGAAGACCAGCAGCACGACGATCTCCATCGCGAGCACCGCGAAGCCGACCCGGGCGGCCGCCCGTACGCCCCAGAGGTTGAGCAGGGTCGTGAGGACGACGGCGATCCCGGTCCACACCCACCGGTCGACCTCCGGGACCAGCGCCTCCATCGCGATGCCCGCGAAGAGATAGGCGACGGCCGGGATCAGCAGGTAGTCGAGCATCGCCATCCAGCCGGCGACGAATCCCGGCCCTTCGCCGAGGCCCTTGCGCGCGTACGTGAAGACCGAACCGGCCTGCGGCGCGACCCGCACCATCTGCGCGTAGCTGAAGGCGGTGAACGCCATGGCCACCGTGGCGAAGACGTACACGAGCGCGACGGCTCCGCCGGACTTCGCGTCGAGGGTGCCGAAGACGCCGACGGGGGCCATGGGGGCGATGAACAGCAGCCCGTAGACGACCAGGTCCCGGAACCCGAGGTTCCGACGAAGTCCCGTATGTTCCGCGTCTTCCCCGCGCGCCGCCACCTGCGATTCCTCGGCCATGGCCACAGTTTCGGCCACGGCACCGATCAAACCGCTCACCGACGCGGCCTTACGATGGGACGCATGACTGCAACGCCCGCGTCGACGCCCGATTCCGCCTCCGCGACGAACCGCCCGAAGCGTGTCCTGCTCGCCGCTCCCCGCGGCTACTGCGCGGGCGTGGACCGTGCCGTGATCGCGGTGGAGAAGGCCCTGGAGCAGTACGGCGCCCCGATCTACGTCCGGCACGAGATCGTCCACAACAAGTACGTCGTCCAGACCCTCGAGCGGAAGGGCGCCATCTTCGTCGACCAGGCGACCGAGGTGCCGCCGGGCAACATCGTGATGTTCTCCGCGCACGGCGTCGCCCCGACCGTCCACGAGGAGGCCCGTGAGGGCCGGCTCGCGACCATCGACGCCACCTGCCCGCTGGTCACCAAGGTCCACAAGGAAGCCGTCCGCTTCGCCAACGACGACTTCGACATCCTCCTCATCGGCCACGAGGGCCACGAGGAGGTCATCGGCACCTCCGGCGAGGCCCCCGACCACATCCAGCTGGTCGACGGCCCCGGCGACGTCGCCAAGATCGAGGTCCGCGACCCGTCCCGCGTCGTCTGGCTCTCCCAGACCACGCTCTCGGTCGACGAGACCATGGAGACGGTCGACGCGCTGAAGGAGAAGTTCCCGCAGCTCATCTCCCCGCCGTCCGACGACATCTGCTACGCCACGCAGAACCGCCAGATCGCGATCAAGGAGCTGGCCGGCCAGGCCGAGCTCGTGATCGTCGTCGGCTCGAAGAACTCCTCGAACTCGATCCGCATGGTCGAGGTCGCCAAGCAGGCCGGCGCCCCCGCCGCGTACCTGGTCGACTTCGCGAGCGAGATCGACGAGGCCTGGCTGGACGGCGTCACCAGCGTCGGTCTCTCCTCCGGCGCCTCCGTCCCGGACATCCTCGTGCAGGAGGTCCTGGAATGGCTCTCCGAGCGCGGTTACGCGGACGTGGAGATCGTCAAGACGGCCGACGAGTCCCTCACCTTCTCGCTGCCCAAGGAGCTCCGCAACAAGGACCTGCGGGCCGTGGCCGAGAAGCTGGGGGCGGGCACGCCCGCAGCGTCCGCCAAGGAGTAACCCGGCACCCCAGCCCGTACCGTGGATTCCATGAACGTCTTCGGAGTGGACATCGGCGGCTCGGGCATCAAGGGCGCCCCCGTGGACCTGGAGCGCGGGACGCTCACCGAGGAGCGCCACAAGGTACTGACCCCGCACCCCGCCACACCCGACGGTGTGGCGGGGTGCGTCGCGGAGGTCGTGGCGCACTTCGGCTGGACCGGACCGGTGGGGGTGACCTTCCCGGGAGTGGTGACCGGCTCGACCATCCGTACGGCGGCGAACGTCGACAAATCATGGGTCGGCGTGGACGCGGGCACCCTGCTGAGCGAACGCCTGGGCGGCCTCCCGGTGACCGTCCTGAACGACGCCGACGCGGCCGGAATCGCCGAGATGACCTTCGGCGCGGGCCGCGGCCGCAAGGGCACCGTGATCATGCTGACCCTCGGCACGGGCATCGGCTCGGCCCTCTTCGTCGACGGCCGCCTCGTCCCGAACACGGAGCTGGGCCACCTGGAGCTCAAGGGCCACGACGCCGAGACCAGGGCGTCGACGAAGGCCAAGGAGGACGAGGACCTCAGCTGGGAGCACTGGGCGACGCGCCGGGTGCGGAAGTACCTCGCGCACGTGGAGATGCTGTTCTCGCCGGAGCTGTTCATCATCGGCGGCGGGGTGAGCCGGAAAGCGGACAAGTTCCTGCCGCTCATCGAGGGCATCAGGGCGGAGATCGTCCCGGCGGAACTCCAGAACAACGCGGGGATCGTGGGCGCGGGGATGGCGGCGGGGGCGGCGTAGGGGCAGCCGGTCGCGGAGGAGGCCACGCAGACGGCGCGGGAACCAGCCGGCATGGCCGAGGGACGAAGGGCCGAGGGCACACGGATCGACGGCTCACAACATCCACGGGCCTACGGGCCTACGGGCCTCCGGGTCTCCGCGTCGACGGCCGTCCTAGGCGACGGGACGGCGGCGAGGAGTCCGGCCCGACGAGGGCCCCCTCCCACCGGCACCGGGCGCCTCACCGGCGGCGGAGGTTCCGGCCGGGGAGCCTGCGGCCGGGGTCGCGGCGGCGGTACGCACGAGGTGCTGGCGCCGTCCCATCTCCCGCACCTTCCGCACGCTCGCGATGAGCCCGGCGACGAGGGTCCCGCCGTACAGCCAGCCGGCGTGCACGGCGAGGGCGGTCACGACGGCCATGGCCTGGCCGCCGAAGCCGCCCGTGCCGCCCGCGATGGGGACGACGCCGACGGCGAAGGCGATGGGGACGCCGATGGGGGCGGTGACGAGGTCGGCGGTCCGGACCCAGAGCGCGGTCAGGGCGCTGACCGGCAGGAACAGCAGTCCGTAGACGACGGGGGAGCCGTCGAGGAGCAGCAGGTCGAGGAAGCCGAGCGTCAGCATGACGGCGGAGGCGAACAGCCCGGCGCCGAGCCCGGTGAGACGCGGCTGGGGGAGCCGCCGCAGCGCGAGGACGACGGGCGGCACGGGCCGTCCCGTCGGCTTCCCGGCCGCCGCTCCGTGTGCCCCGGCGCGCTGGACGCGGGGACCGCCGGGGCCCCGCCGGGTCCGGCCGGTCACCCGGTACACCGCCGCGCCCTCCACGAGCGCGGGCGGCGGGGTGACAGGCGGCGTGACGGGGGTTTGCGGCCGTCGGCGGCCTTGCGGCTGACTTGTCCTGTGCTGCTCCACTCCACCAACGTAGGTCGGGAAGGGGTGGGAAGCTGGTCCGGGACACGCCCTTTGGGTGACCTTGCCCCCGAGAACGACCGAAGGTCGGCGTCACTGGCCGGTTCGGCCCGCCCGTAAACTGGGGGATCGGCCCCCCATCCACACTTCAGGAAGTCGCCACCGTGTCGCTCACGATCGGAATCGTCGGTCTGCCGAATGTCGGCAAGTCGACCCTGTTCAACGCCCTGACCAAGAACGACGTGCTGGCGGCCAACTACCCGTTCGCCACGATCGAGCCCAACGTCGGGGTCGTCGGTGTCCCGGACGCCCGCCTGACCAAGCTCGCGGAGATCTTCAGCTCCCAGCGCGTCCTCCCGGCGACGGTCGACTTCGTCGACATCGCGGGCATCGTGCGCGGCGCGAGCGAGGGCGAGGGCCTCGGCAACAAGTTCCTGGCGAACATCCGCGAGTCGGACGCCATCTGCCAGGTCATCCGCGCCTTCAAGGACGAGAACGTCGTCCACGTCGACGGCAAGGTCTCGCCGAAGGACGACATCGAGACGATCAACACGGAGCTGATCCTCGCGGACCTCCAGACGATCGAGAAGGTCCTGCCGCGCCTCCAGAAGGAGATGCGGATCAAGAAGGACACGGCGCCGAAGGTCGCCGCCGTCGAGGCCGCGCAGGCGATCCTGGAGAGGGGCGACACCCTCTTCTCGCAGGGCATCGTGCAGGGATCGGAGAAGGCGGAGCTCCTCCACGACCTGCACCTCCTCACCACCAAGCCGTTCCTCTACGTCTTCAACGTGGACGAGGACGAGCTGACGGACGACGCGTTCAAGGCCGAGCAGAGCGCGCTGGTCGCGCCGGCGGAGGCGATCTTCCTGAACGCGAAGCTGGAGCAGGACCTGACGGAGCTGGACGAGGAGGACGCCATGGAGCTCCTCCAGTCCGTCGGCGCCGAGGAGCCGGGCCTGGCGATCCTCGCCCGCGTCGGCTTCGCGACCCTGGGCCTCCAGACCTACCTGACGGCCGGCCCGAAGGAATCCCGCGCCTGGACGATCAAGCAGGGCGCGACGGCCCCCGAGGCGGCCGGTGTGATCCACACCGACTTCCAGAAGGGCTTCATCAAGGCCGAGGTCATCTCCTTCGCCGACCTGGTGGAAACCGGCTCGGTAGCCGACGCCCGCTCGGCCGGCAAGGCCCGCATGGAGGGCAAGGAGTACGTCATGCAGGACGGCGACGTGGTGGAGTTCCGCTTCAACGTGTGACGTTTCGTCAAGAACTGTGCCCGACCCGGTTGTTGGCGGGTCGGGCGCAAGCCTTTGTCCGCAGGGAGCCCTCGCCCTCGTGATGAGGGGCAGTGACAGGTCCGGTCGGCGTGAGGCCGTCTCAGACCTTGACGACCTCGACAGAAGGGCCGCACAGGAGTGTCAGATCCTCGGGGTCGGACGTGAGGACCGTGACCGGCCGGGGTGCGTTGCGGGCGATGACGGCGAAGGCGGCATCGATGGCGTACTTGTGGCCGTGGAGGTGATGGGCGCGCAGAAGCGCGGCGGCCTGGTCGGTGATCTCCTTGGTGACGTCGTGAACGTCGACGCGGGAGAGGATCCACTTGATACGGGCCGGGTGGATGCGCTCGTAGTCGGCCTCAAGCGTGGTCATGGCGCTGGTGGCGACGCGGATGCCCTCTTCCGAGGCCGCTTGGACCAGGGCCACGACGGTACGGTCCTTGAGGTAGAGCTTCGAGAGGCCTTCGCTGTCGAGCAGGAGGGTGCCGGGCATCAGGCGGCGGCCCCGCCGGACCGCCGGTGGTCGTGCCGCAGCAGCGCCCGGGCGGCCTCGACCTCCTCGCGGGCGAGAGCTTCGTTGTCGGTCTCGAAGTCGGCGACGATCTCCCGGAGCTTGTCCATGGCGACCCGTTGTTCGAGTGCCTCGGCGACGTAGGCGGAGAAGCTGCCGGGGCCGACATGGGCGCGTACGGCCTCGGCGAGGTCCTCGGGCAGGCTGATGGAGTACTTCTTGCTACCGCTCATGCCGCTGATCCTACCGGCGGTCGTAAAGCTCTGTTGATGAAACCTCATGCAGGCCCAACCGGTCTGTGCCGACTTTTCCCATGTCCCGGAGATCGCAAGAAACGGCCTCTGACCTGCAGCAGCGCAGATCGGAGGCGTCCGGTGGGGCCTCGGCATCCTGTCCGGACTGGACGAACACCCTGTCCAGGGCCGGATTGGGCGGTGGGAGGACGAGGGGACTGCGAGAGATGGGATGGGACGCGTGGTGCGTAGTGAGCTGGACACGGTTGCGAGGGGAGCGTGACGCGTGACGGTAAGAGGCGGCGCAGGCAGTGGCCGGTGACCGCGCCGGGGTGGTCGAGGCGGTGCGGGCGGCGTTGAAGCCGTCTCCAACTTCAAGTACGTGCTGGGAGTGGTGAAGGCAGCGCTCGCTGCGGGTCCCACTGCCGGTACTCCGATGTTCGGTCCGCTCACCGGCATCGTCCCGGCCGGACGACGGCGGCAGATCGTAGACGACTTCGTCGGGGTCTCGGGACCAGCATTGCTCCTGGCGCAGATCCAGGCGGCCGGTGCCGGCCTCAATATGCAGGCTGCCTCCGTCGTGATCATCTGCGACCCGCAGATCAAGCCGATCATCGAACACCAGGCAGCGGCCAGGGCCCACCGCATGGGCCAGGTCAGGCCGATTCACGTGCATCACCTTCTCGCCACCGGGAGAGCGGATGAACACATGGTGAGGATCCTGGAGGAGAAGATCTGTCTGTTCGATCTCCTCGGACCTCCGTGTTCGCATTGCCGTTTCTCGCGACTGTGCGCAAGGGGTCTGGGGGCAAACTCGGCGATGGGCTTGCACGAGCCCCAAGACAGGAAAGGCTCCCCTGCCGCGGTGTGCAGGGAAGGGGAGCCTTAGAGAGTCGACCGTCTACCGGATCAGATCCCGTTCTCCTCGTCCTCGTCCCATGGACCGGGTTCGGCGGGCCGGCGCGGGCTGTGCGACGGGTCCCAGAAGTGGGGAGACGGAGTGTCGTCCTCGCTCGTCTCCCATCGATCCTGGCGCTGGTCCCCGGTGTTCGCGCTGCCCTCCGCTGTCCTCGGCGCGAACGTGCTCGCAGTGGGGGCCACGTACGGGTCGGTGAACGGCGGGCCTTCCGGGGCCGGGGAGCGAGGCGGCCAGGGGCCGGTGGTGTTCCCCTCGCTCGAAGGCTCGTCCTCCGGGCCCTCGCCGGGAGCCAGGCCAAAGGCCCGCCTGATCTCGTCGGCGGCCTCGTCCAGCCCCTCCGTTTTCAAGAACCTCATTACGCGGTGCGCGAGCACCGTGTAACCGTCCATGTCCGGCTTCAGGCCTGCCTCTGTCAGCAACAGGCGCAATCGATCCGAGACCCCTACTTCCTCCTCGCGGTCGAAAACGCCTCCTTCGTGGTCGCCCCCGTCCCACAGCGGGCCCCCGGCGGTCGCTTCGCTCCGTGCGCCCACGGGTGGGACGAGCAGGTGGCGGAAGAGCTCGGGCACTTCCTCGTCGTTGGCCGCCGCCGCGACCTGGGCGAGCGGGCCGATCATGTCGACCGCCTTCTCGATTTCGTTCTCGTGGCGGGCGAGCCACCACACCACCGCGCTGCCCGCGCTCTTGAGCACGTCGTCACCGAGGTAGCGCCGCTTGTTGCGCTCGTGCTGACGTTCGTACTCCCAGATCTCCTCGTCCTTGCGAAGATCGTTCAGCTTCTGCAGGCGTTCGCGGTCGGCTGGGGCGAGGGCCAGCGTCACATCGGCCGCCATGGCCTTCACCCGCCCGCTCAGGTCCGGGAGCAGGATGCCCAGCTGCCCCTCCAAGAGGTACCGTGCGAAGCTCGCCCGGCCGGGTTCCTCGTGACGGACGACCTCCAGGGCTCGGCTGACGACCGAGGACACGGCGAGGGCTGAGGAGGTGCTGTCGGCTTGGCCGGCATGGTCGGGGACCGGCCTCCACCACACGGTGGCGGAGAAGAGGAAGTCGTAGCCGTCCGTCGCGCTCGGCAGCACCGCGTCGACCACCCGTGCCTCCTGGTACGGCTGCTCCGTCGGCACCGCGGGCGGCTCGGGTTCCCCGGGCTCGTACGGGTCGACGGACGTGTGGCCACCGCTGAGGACCGTCATCACGAGCAGCAGGGAACCGGAGGCCGTGACCATGGACATAAAGCCCCACAACCACGCCGACCAGTCCAGAAAGTGTCCGAGCACAGCCGGTGCGAGGCCGCAGAGAGCGACGAACAGCAGGCTGGGAAAACGATGTTTCATCGTTCCTCTTCCGTGGTCCGTGGTTGGGCGCCCGCATGCTCCGTACTCTCCGTGCGGGCGTACTGCGCTTGGTCGATGTGCTGCCAGAAGAGGGTGGCGACGGCCGCCCGGGACGGGTGGGGCGCAGACCGTGCCCAGCCGCAGGCGATGAGGTAGAGGCGGTGGAGAGCGGTCGTGCGGCCGTGCGTCGCCCTGACCATCACGTCCAGCGACATCTCTTGCGTGCGGTCGTCCGCCACGGTGTCCAGCCAACTGCTCACCAGCGGGTTCCAGAGTTCAGTCGGCGGTTGGGAGAACACCGCCTTCCAACCCAGGAACAGGTCCGACCAGCGAGGCGGGTCCGGCGCTCGGTCGCTCCTCAACAGCTCTGTGAGCAGAAGGAGATGGGGATTCGCCCTGTGTGGTTCCTGATGCGACCGGTCCCGCAGGCGGTCGATCAGCAGTCGGTAGAGCCGACGGTCACGGCCGGCAAGGTCGAGAAGCGCTTCCCGGGCCTCGTGCGCTGTCTCCCCCCTCCGCACGGCGAGGTGGTGGAGGCGCACCATGGCTTGATCTGGGTGTGTCGCGCCGAGGCTCTGGTGACAGGCGGTCGTCAGGACACGGGCCAGGCCGTCAGACAAGGAGCCGGACCTCGTGACGCACTCGTACGTCCGCCTGCGGAACCATCCCCCGAACTCCTCATGCCGGAGACCGAGTTCGAGGGCCGTCGCGGCCCGCGGATCGCCGGATGCCCTGGCCGCGCGGTTCGCCCAGCGCACCACGAGGCCGAAGAGGTGGTCGGGCCGCCCGACGGCCAGAGACTGCTCGCCGAAGCGGACGACGACGTCCACCTGGTCGTCGATGGTCAAACCGTCCAGCCCGGCGCCGCAGTCGATCCAGTCCCTGAGGTCGTCGCGTACCCCGGGGAAGTTCGCCCAGAAGTACGTCCGTACCGCGTCGGCGTAGGCCAGCCGCTCGAAGCGGAGCCGTCCGTCCGGGGATCGCTCGATCCCGAGCACTTTCAACCGCTCCCCGAAGCCCGTCTGCGCGAACTCGGAGGTCACCTCCTCCTTGTGTCCCACCTTCTTCATCAAGTCTTGCCATGCCTCGTAGACGGTGTCAGCGCGAGCCCCCTCGAACACCGCCGCCGCGAGAAACAGGGCCCGCTCGGGCGCGGTGCGGACCGCGACCATCTGCCGACCCACCTCACCGGCACGGTCGGTCACCGCATGTATCGCCTGGTCGAGCCATCCCGCGAAGTCGGATCCGAACCGGCCACTGTCACGGGCGGCTTTCACCAGCCCCGCGAGCCGCGCCAGTTCCCGCATGGGGGAGCGGCCGCACAAACGTTGGAGGTCGGCGCTCCCCAGATCCGCAGGGCGGAAGGCCATCCGGTCCATACGGAGGTACCGGGTGACGACAGCGATGCCCCGGGGGCGTTCCAGCTTCACTCTGTGCGGTTCGAAGTCCGGCGCATGGGCGTGCTCCATGACCGACGGCAGGACGACGACCATGTGGGCCCCCGCCTCCTGAACCTTCGACCGGTGCACGGCCAGACGGCGCTGGGCCGTGGCGTACTCCTCTTCGTCGGTGATCCCGGAGAGGTCGAGAAGAAAACGGTCCCCCTCACCGGGGGCGAGTGGCTTATCGTTCCTGTGCTCGTCCTTGGCTGTGGCGGGAAGCTCCTCGACCCGGACCCTCTCCTCGTCGGCGCTCTCGTCCTCACCGAACCTGTGCAGCAGCATGATCGCCGCGGCACGGCGGCCGCTGCCGGGCGGTCCCTCCAGCAGCACCACCGCCCCCGGTTTCTCCAAGTGGTCGGCGGCGATGCGGTAGCCCCTGGGGGGAACGAACCGGTTGGCCAGGCGCATCCGGTCCTCGCGGGCGATCCGGAGGGACTCGACCCCTTTGCGGGTCATCCAGTCCGTGCCAGCGCCGTAGAAGACGTACTGGTGTCCCTCGCCGTTGTTCACCGGGCCGCGCGGATCGTTGACGGTGACGCGGTCCTGCTCGGTCATCGCCCGTCGTCCGAGCGTCGGCGCTCGCGCTCGAAGCGCTGGTGGACCGTACCGCTGTTGTCGCCCGCGGTGAACTGGACCCCGGTGTTGTCGCCCTCGAAGTGAGGCGCGTTGTACTGATGGCCCCGACCGGTGTTCACGGGCCCCTGCGGCTCGTTGACGAAGGTGCCGGACAGGTCTCCGTTGAGGTTTCCGATGCCGCCACGCACGCGCTGTTCGACGTCACGCGTTCGCATCCTGATGTGCCCGATGTCCCCGGTCGACTTCTCGCGTGACTTTGCCTCCGTCCGCTCCTTTGCCGCACGGCCGTCGCGGTCCACCTTGCTCAGCTCGGGCAGCAGCCGGGAGAGGGTGTCCCCGAGCGTCGTCAGGTCCGATTCGGCGTTGCGGTGGTCGAACCGCCTGTACTGGAAGTCCGCCAGCTCCAGCAGATCGTCCGGAAGGACGGTGCGATCGATCCGCGTGGCCTTTCCGACTAGCACGGGGATCACCAGGACTCCACGGTCGAGCGCGGTCTGGATCTCACGACGGGTCCAGTCCTGTTCGGCTTCGAGCGCGGGGCGGCCGTCGGCCCCCCGTACCTCCGCCCAGCGCGGGCCGATCACGGCGAGGAGCGCCTCGCATTCCTCCACCGCCCTGACCAGTTCCACCGGGAAACGGCGTCCGGGATCAATCGAGTTGCTGGCGAAGAAGATCCGCTCGTCGCCGAACCTCCGGGCGAGTTCCCGAGCGATCATGGTCGCGGCGGACTCCTCGTCGCCTGTGCGGTAGTTGACGAAGACATCGGGCATGGAAGGTTCCCTTCGTGAGAGAAAGACGAGTGAACGGGCGCGGGGCTGCGGACCGGGGTTCCGGTTTACCCGAGCCATCAGGTCCCGACCGTGTGACGGCATGACGCGTCCACGGAAGGGCGTGCGAATGGAGGGGCACCGCCTGTGCATCACTGGCTGCGGGCAGCCCGGAGAAGCCGGGGGCGCGATGTGACGCGTCGGGCGGGAATCAGAGAGGCCTGCCGGGGATCGTGGGATCCGGGAAGCCGGAAGGAGCGGGTAATGGGGCGAGCCGGGCGGCTCGAGTCCGTGTCGGTCGTGGAGCGGCTGTCAGCCGTGCGCGGGGGCGAGTACGCGTGCCAGCGCGGGCTGCAGATCACGCACGGCGCGGCTGCTCCGGAACCGGGACAGTTCCTGTGCGAGGCGTCGGACGTCGCTGTTCACCGTCGCCGAGGGCACGGCCGGCATCACTCCCAGGAGCTCCCCGGCGATCGCGCACGCGTGCTCGACCTCCCCGGAGGCGGCATGTGCCAGGGACCTGCGGAAGCCGTACCGGGCGCGGGTACGCAGCGCGTGCGGCGGAAGGCGACGGCACTCTCGGTCGAGTACCTCGGCAGCGGCCTTGGGACGCCCGAGGTCGTACAGACACCAGCCGGTCGACATCGCCGCCGGATCGCTCACGTGTGAAGTGCCGATCACGGGCTCGGCGCCGTTGAGGGTGTCGTCGGCGAGCAGTTCCCGCGCCCTGTCGAGGCTGCGGAGGCAGTCGACTTCGTTGCCGACGAGCGCGTGCCCTTGGGCCTCTCGTTGGGCCGCGAGTCCCCTGATGCGCGATGGGAGTTCGCTGCTCTGGGCGCGGCGGGCCAGCGCGACGGTGCCAGCGGCGTCCCCGCCGTACATGGTGACCAGGGCGCGCCGCACCAGTGCGTAGGAACCGAGGTGCGGGTCACCCCCGGCGCGCGCCAGTTCGACGGCCTCGCCCGTCCAGTCGAGTGCCGCGTCGCTGTCCCCGGCCTCCTGGGCCATCCAGCCGGTGAACTCCGCGAACCGCGAGGCGAGCAGGAGCGCGGGGGCCCGGGAAGCGGACCGGATGTCGGAGACGAGCCCGGCGATCATGCGGGTCTGCGTCTCCAGCAGGGGCAGCAGGATTTTGGGAGCGGTGGACTGACCGAGCTTTCGCAGCTGGTCGAACTGCGTGCGATAGGAGCCCAGTAGGGGGGCGTCGGCGGAGGACAACGCCTGACTGCCGAGTTTCAGGCCGAGGTCGATCAGTACTCCGGTACCCGCCGAGAGGACTGCCCGACGCCCGACGAGCCAGCGGCTCGGACCGGCGGGGGATTCGGCGGTACCCGAGTCCGAGTCCGCTTCGGGGCGGGCGGCCAGGCGCTGCAGCTCGCCGTCCGCGCCGAGGAAGGCGTCACACCGCCGGGCCAGTTCGGGGGACGCGGAACGCTCTCCGCGCTCGACCTTGCTGAGGTGCCCCTTGTCGTAGTTGAGTGCCACGGAGAACTCGGTAAGAGTGAGCCCCGCTTCCACTCGTAAACGACGAAGTTCCGGGCCAAAACGTAAAGTCGTGCTCATCATCAACCTCCCCTTGAACAGTGACCGCGAGGGCCGTCCGCTCTCGACGTTGAACACCTGCTGTAACGGTGTCGTTTCGCTTCGCGTCCGAAAGTGAGTCTGGCACGACCCTCGTCTGGAGAACCGGGGTTCGGTGGCGTTGCCCGTTGCCTCTTTCGTTCTTCGTTGTTCCCCGCCCGTTCCGCGGAGTGACCGGGATTGACCATGATCGGAACAGAGTGTTCGAGAGTGGCAGGACCATGGGTGGGGTCCCGCCTTCACGAAGTCGCAGCGCTCGATCATGCAACCGCAGCTGGTCTTTGCGGGTGCCGGGACGCTGTCGGTCACTTTCCCGGGCGCAGGTCGGTGCGGTCGATCCAGGTGGGGGCGACGAAGACGTTGTCGCCGATGGGGGCTTCGGAGGCTTCCAGCAGGGACCAGGTGCGGGACTCCTCGACCAAAAGCTCCCAGGGCGCGGTCCAGTCGAGTTCCCAGTTCAGGCCGGTGTCGGAGATGCCGTACGTGCGGCCGGCGTCCACCCGCCGGAACTGGGCGTAGAGGATCACCTGGGCGTGGTCGGCCAGGTCATTGATGACCTCGGGAAAGCGGGCCGAGGGCCAGCCCGGGGCGTCGTTTGCTGCGGCGGCTCGCAGGCGCGCGGTGAGCGGCGGGACGAACGGGGCGCGGGCGCCGAGTTCAGTCAGGGCCCAGCGGATGCCTTCTGGCTCGCTCCAGTCCGGTGGCGTCGCCCGTTCCAGGTAGGCGGGGTAGGCGCGACGCAGGGGCTCGACCGCGCCGTCGATCTCCAGGCTCGCCAGGGCCATCACCGCCCATTCCCGGACGGGTGGAGTCGTCGCTGCGCAGGAGGGCGATCAGAGCGGGGCCGCAGCGCGGGTCCGCCACCTCTTCGAAGACCTCGATGGCGGTCAGCTGCCCGAAGCCGCCGAGGGGGGCAGTCCGTCGATGATGGCGGGGATGGCGTCGGACCCGATACCGATCAGTTCCGCGCGGGTGTCGTACGACGGGCCGGTCGAGTCGTCGAGCTGCTGGATGAGTCTCTCGGTGTGGGTGGTCATGGGTGGTCCCGGCGCCAATAGGTGGGGAGCCACCAGCAGAGCACCGAGCGGTCGTCTGGCCACGGGGCGCGGTCCTCGGATTCCCAGTCCTCGAAGGAGTCGCGCGTCAGGTCGATGGGCCGCCAGGCGGGGTCGAGCGGCTCGTCCTCGGCCGGCGGGCGGACAAACCGGCGGCCGTGCTCATCGCAGGCGCCGAAGTCCTGGTAGTTCCGCTGGGCCTCAATCAAGGAGACCTTGTTCGCCCCGCCTGCCATGGTCGGCCAGCGGAACTGGACCCCGTCGTCCTCCCAGAAGCAGACAGGGCAGATCTCGAACGAGCCGGGCATCTCGTCCAGCACGCGGTGCCCGCAGCAGGGACAGGGGTAGGAGTTGCTCACCTGCGCAGTCTCCTTGCAGGCCCAGCCGGTGTGCCAGGGATTTCGCCGCCTCGGAGCCTCCGGCCAGTCCGCAGCCAGTCCGCAGGACACCCGTAAACAGGCGTCTGGAGCCAACGCACGCCAACAAGGAAATCCCAGGTCAGGGATCTGGAGGGGGCTCCGCCGCAGGTCAGGATCAGGCCGCAGACGTTCCGCTTCAACGTCTCGGCGCGTCGTCCCCGCGCGTTGGTCGCTCTCGTCGAACGTGCGGGTCGGAAGGGGTCGGGCTCCGGCGAGTCCGACCCCTTCCGTGCTCCCGTGCTGACGTGGTGCCGACTTCTCAGCTGCTTCGGGGTGGCGTCAGCTTGTCGAGGTCCAGGGCTGGGTCGATGCGCGGAAGGGCGACTTCCTCTACGTGCCCCAAGGCGGGCTGCACGCCTTCCGCAACGACTCGGACGCCCCCGCCGAGATGCTGATGATCTTCGCCCCGGGTGCCGCGCGCGAGGAGTGCTTCGAGGGTCTGGCCGCGATGGCGGACGCGACGGACGAGGAGCGCGCGGAGTTCTTCGTCCGTCATGACTCCTACTTCGTCGAGTAGCGGCGGCGGGGTCCGCGTGCCGGGGTGCGGCCGGTCCGCGGTGGTGTCCGACGGCGGGCATACTTTCAGCCGGAATCATCGTGGTGGAGGTGCGGGTCGTGAAGCTTGCCGAGGCGCTGGTGCTGCGGGCGGATGCCGCGCGGCGGGTCGAGCAGTTGCGGTCCCGGGTGGTCGGCAGCGCCCGGTACCAGGAGGGCGAGGAGCCCGCCGAGGACGCGGCCGCCCTGCTGGCCGAGACGGGCGAGGTCCTGGCGGAGCTGGAGGGGTTGATCCGGCGGATCAACCGGACCAACGCCCAGGCCGTCGTCGAGGGCGGGGGCACGCTCACCGACGCGCTGGCGCGGCGTGACGTGCTGCGGCTGCGGCACTCCGTCGTCACGTCGGCCGCCGACGCCGCCGCCGGGCGGGACCAGCACGGCATGGTGCGGCAGCTGCGGTCCGAGCTGAAGATGCTGTCGGCGTTCCCCGTGGCGCCCCTGCGGGCGCAGGCCGATGTGCTGGCGCGGGAGATCCGTGAGGTCGACGTGCTGATCCAGCGGTCGAACTGGGAGGTCGACCTGCTGGACTGAGCGAGTCGTTCGACGTGGAGCAGGTAGTCGCCCCGAAGGCGTGCACAAGCCGAGGACCGGCGGTACATCCGGTTCATCCTGGCGCGTGGGGAGCAGCGCAGGGGTTCGATCCCCCTTTTTACACAGCCGCTCAGCACAGCGCACAGGTAACCGTGCACAACGCACAGTTCATCACCATGTGCAGATTCGGACGACGAGGGCGGGATCGGGGATCTCCACGTCACGGTCGACCCTCCCACCCCACGTATCCTCGACTGCTGGGGAACGGGGGCAGGATCGCGGAGGTGTACTGGTGGAGTTCCGGCTGCTCGGCTCCGTTGCGCTGGTGACGGAGGACGGGGACGTAGCCCTGGGGCCCGCCAAACGGTCCAGCCTTCTCGTCATGCTGTTGCTACGGCCCAACAGCGCGGTGAACGTCAATCAGCTGATCGACGCGCTCTGGGAGGAGGAGCCGCCCACCCACGCCAAGACCGTGCTCCAGGGACACGTCTCGCGGCTGCGGGCGCTTCTCGCCGAGCACGGGGCGGAGGCGTACGGGGTCGAGCTCGCCACCCAGGGGTCGGCGTACGTGCTGCGGATGCCGGAGTCCCTGGTGGACGCGCACCGCTTCGAGGAGCTCGTGGCGCTCGCCGGGGTGCAGCGGCGCCCCGCCGACGCGGTACGGATGCTGCGGGAGGCCTTGTCGTACTGGCAGGGTCCCGCGCTCACCGGGACCGTGCACAGCCGCCCCCTCGAAGCCGCCGCCGGGGGGCTCGAGGAGCTGCGCCTCGCCTCCGTCGAGTCGCTGGCGGAGGCGTACGGAGCGCTCGGCGAACACGCCAGGGCCGCCGCCGTCCTGCGTACCGAGGCTGTCGCGCACCCCCTGCGGGAGTCCCTCGCGGCCGCGCTGATGCTGGCCCTCGGCCGCTCGGGCCGACAGTCCGACGCGATCGACTGGTACCACCGCACCCGGCGGCTGCTCGCCGAGGAGCTGGGCGTCGATCCCGGCGAGACGCTCAGCGAGGCGTACGCCACACTGCTCCGCTCCGCCGAGCCCGTGACCGCACCCCGGCCCGTGCCTCCCGTCGCGGTCCCGGCGCCGGAGGGGCTGCCGCGCGCCCCGCGCGGATTCACCGGGCGCGGCGCGGAACTCGCCGCCCTCGACCGGGTCGTGCGGGGCGGCGAAGGGCCCGTCTGCCTGGTCACCGGGCCCGCCGGCGTCGGCAAGACGGCCTTCGCCGTCCACTGGGCGTACGAGCGCCGCGCCGACTTCCCCGACGGGCGGCTCTTCGCCGACCTGCGGGGCTTCAGCAACACCCCGGCCCCCGAGACCGCCGGCGTCCTCCGCGAATTCCTGCTCGCGCTCGGAGTCCAGCCGCAGCGGATCCCCGAGGCCGTCGAGGCGCGCGGTGCCCTGTTCCGCTCCCTGACCGCCGGCCGCCGACTGCTCGTCGTCCTCGACAACGCGCGCTCCTCCGAGCAGGTCAGGCCCCTGCTGCCGGGCGGCGACCACTGCGCCACCCTGGTCACCAGCCGCGACCGGCTCGGCGGCCTCATCGCCTCCGACGCGGCCCGGCCGGTGCCGCTCTGCCATCTCCCCCCGGCCGATTCCGAGGCGCTGCTCACCACCGTCCTCGGCGAGACGCGGGTCGCCGCCGAACCGGCCGCCGCCGCTCGGCTCGCCGGACTCTGCGACGGCCTGCCGCTCGCGCTGCGCGTGACGGCCGCCCGGCTCGCCGAGCGCCCCGGGTGGACCCTCGGCGCGATGGTCGGCGAACTCGCCGACGAGCAGAGCCGGCTCCTGCTCCTCGACGTCGAGGACCGGGGCGTCTCCGCCGCGCTGCACCTCACCGTGCAGCAGCTGCCCGACTCCGCGGCCCGGCTGTTCCGCGCGATCGGCCTGCACACCGGCTCCGACCTGGACCGGTTCGCGGCCGGCGCGCTCGTCGGCACGTCCCCGGCGCAGGCCTCCGTCGACCTGGACCGGCTGGCCGCCGCCCATCTGCTCACCGAGCCCGTCCCGGGCCGCTGGATGCCGCACGACCTGGTACGGCTCTACGCCCGCCACCTCGCCGAGGACGCCGATCCCGAGGGCCTGCGGCGCCTCTTCGACCACTACCTGTACACGGGGCTCGCGGCCGACGCGGCGGCCGAGCCGGGCTCCCAGCCCTGCTACTCGCTGCCCGCCGACGCCCGCCGCCCCGCCGCGACCCTCGAGTTCGAGGACCGGACGGCGGCCCTCGACTGGTACGTGGCCGAGCGCGCCGCCCTGGAGGGCGCCGTCACCGCAGCGGCCGCCCTCGGCCTGCACGACCGGGCCTGGCGGCTCGCCCTGGTGCAGTGGCCGCTGATGCTCATGCGGATCGGGGACGGCTGGACGCCGCTCCTGGAGGCCGGACTCGTCTCCGCCGAGCACGTGGGCGACTTCGACGCGCAGTCGCGGACCAGGGCGCTGCTCGGCTGGATCCTGCACGAGGAGGGCCGGGACGCCGAGGCCCTCGTCCATCTGGAGAAGGCGCCCGGCCTGGCCGCCCGGGCCGGCGACACGATCAGCGAGGCGATCGCGTACGTCAACCACGCCGCCGTCCTGGACTCGACGGGGGAGCACGAGCGCGCCGGGCTGCTCATGGTGCACGCCGTCTCGCTGGCCGACCGCACGGGCCATCCGTCCACCCAGGTGCTCACCCTCCATCATCTGGCGGGGCACTGCATGAACGCGGGGGACTATCACGCGGCGCTCGCGCACACCCTTCGCGCCGGGGAACTCGTCGCACCCGACGCGGTGGTCGTCCAGGCCCAGCTGCAGATCGTCAAGGGCGAGGCGCTGGCCGGCATCGGTCGTGTCGAAGAGGCCGCCGACCAGCTGGAACGTGCGATCGCGGCGTCCGACGCGGCCGGTTTCACGGAGGGTTCGGCGCGGGCGGCGGCGCGGCTCTCGCGCCTGTCAGCGGATCGTTAGCGGTACGCAAGCGGGACGGCAGCGCGAGGGCGGAAGCTGGATACAGCACCGGGGACCTGACGTACTCGGTGTCCTGACGCCGGGGCGGTCGCCCCGGCGCGTCCACGCCGACCGCACGTTTCACGGGGGAGAACCACCATGCGTACCCACCACAAGTCCACCGTCCTGGCCGCCGCCGCCATCGCCGCCCTCTCGCTGGGCCTGACGGCCTGCGGAGGCGACACGGACACCGGCGCGAAGGACGCGGGCAGCGCGAGCTCCGCCCCGTCGGCCGCGGGCTCCGCCGACAAGGGGACGGGCGCCGACGCCGGCACCGCCGACCAGACCGCCGCGAAGAGCGGCTCCGGCTCCGCCGGCGGGTCGACGACGACCGGTGGTACGACGACGTCCGGCGGCAGCGGTACGAAGGGGACCACGGCGGGCTCCTCGACCGGTGGCAAGACCTCCGCCAAGGCGCCCGCCTGTGCCTACGGCGACATCAAGGTCACGGCGGCGAAGGCCGACGAGGTCCCGACCGAGCACATCGTCCTCACCGCGACCAACACCTCCGGCAGCGCCTGCACCCTGCTCCAGTACCCGCTGCTCGCCTTCGGCCCGATCCAGACCGCCAAGGACGTCCCGGCCGTCGCGAAGAGCAAGCCGGGCGCCCCGGTCGTCCTCGAGCCCGGCGCGCCCGCCTACGCGAACGTGCGCGTCGCGCTCGGCGGCACCCACGAGAACACCGAGGTCGTGAACAGCTTCAACGTGAACCTCTTCGCCACCGACGGCCCGGCCGAGGGCAGCATCGTGGTCAAGGCGCCCGCGGGCGGCCTGGCCGTCGACGGGGCCGTCGCGAAGACGGGTTACTGGACGGAGCAGCTCCGCAACGGCGCCGACGAGTTCTGAGCGGCCTCGCGCCGGACACATCCGGCGCGGGCAGCCGTCACGGCCTTCGCCGCGGGCATCCGCCCGCGGCGTTCCGGCCTTGGCCCCTGACCCCCCGCCGCGGCGTTCCGGCCCTCGCCCCCGACGCCCGCCCGGTCGCACCGGAGGGCCCCGGGGTCACCGCGCGAGCCCGGTCTTCGCCCCCGCCCCGCACAGCGGTACGACCGTGAGGCCGGGCCTCGGCGCGGCGGCTCGGACCGCCGCCCAGCAGGCCACCCCGGTGGACTCCACGAAGAGGCCGCGGCGGGCCAGTTCCCGCTGCGCGTCCCGGATCTGGTCCTCCGTCACCGTGAGGAACGTGCCGCCCGTCGCCCGTACCGCCCGCAGGATCTGAGAGGCGCGGGGCGGCGCCGGGATCGCGATGCCCTCGGCGAGGGTGGGGCGGACGGGGACGGCCTCGCCCAGCTCCTCCGCGCCCGCGTGGAACGCCGCGGCCAGCGGGGAGACGGCCTCCGCCTGGACGGCGACGAGGGCGGGGCGGTTGTCCGTGAGGCCGTGGCTGTGCAGCTCGTCGAGGGCGAGGGCGGCGCCGAGGAGCAGGGTGCCGTTGCCGACGGGGACGACGATCGTGTCCGGGAGGCGGCCGCCGAGCTCCTCCCAGAGTTCGTAGACGTAGGTCTTGGTGCCGTGCAGGAAGTACGGGTTGTGGACGTGCGAGGCGTAGAAGGTGCCGGGCTCGTCGGCGGCCGCCCGCGCGGCGCGGGCCGTGGCCTCGCGGTCGCCGGGCACCTCGACGACCCGGGCCCCGTGCGCCCGGATCTGCTCCAGCTTCTTGGCCGAGGTGCCCTCGGGGACGTACACGAGGCAGTCGAGACCGGCCCGTGCGCCGTACGCGGCGATCGCCGTGCCCGCGTTGCCGCTGCTGTCGGCGACGACCTGGCGGAGGCTGCCGTTCCGTGCGAGGCGGAGGGCGTGGGCGGCAAGCATCACCGCGCCGCGGTCCTTGAAGGACAGGGTCGGCATGAGGAAGTCGAGTTTGGCGGAAACCGTTCCCTCCGCCGCTTCCTCCAGGGGGACGAGGGGGGTACGGCCCTCCCCGAGCGTCACCTCCGGCGCGTACGGCATCGGCGGTAGTGCCTCCTCGTAACGCCACAACGAATTTCGTCGTGACGCGAGTGACGGGAGGGAAACCGGCCCACCGGTGAACTCCAGATCCCAGGGGCCGCGGCACTTCGGACAACACCAGGTGAGGGCGTCCGTGGGCGAGTGGACCTGGCAACGGGGGCACACGTAGGCGGTCATGAGGATCAGCATGTCAGCTGTGTGGCGCGGGTGTTGCGGGCTGTCGGGAGCCCTTGTGAGATTCCTATGGATCAGTCAATCTTTCGCTCGGCAGCCGGATGCGCGAGGCGGTGTGGAGCCACATCTACTTGTCATGTCCCTGCTAATCCCCCACAGCGACGCACCACCAATGAGGAGGACCCCTCACATGTCAGTGATGCGTGAATCACGGCGTCGAATCGCCACCGCCGCGGCCGTCGCCGTCACCGCCCTCACCCTCGGCACCCTCTCCGCCCTCCCGGCCGCCGCCTCACCGGCCGCCCCGGAGGGTGTCATCGAGAACGCGGGAGCCGAAGGCACGATCGCGGGCAGCTACATCGTCACCCTCGACGGGTCGGCGCGGGCCGAGACCGCGAAGGGCCGCGCCGTGGCCGCCAGGTTCGGCGCGAAGATCAAGCGGACGTACACCTCGGCGCTCAACGGGTACTCCGTCGAACTCTCCGAGGCACAGGCGAGGAAGCTCGCGGCCGACCCCGCCGTGGCCTCCGTCGTCCAGAACCGCGTCTTCCACGTCGACGGCACGCAGCCGTCGCCGCCGTCCTGGGGCCTGGACCGGATCGACCAGAAGGCCCTCCCGCTGAACCAGAGCTACACCTACCCGGACACCGCGGGCCAGGGTGTGACCGCGTACATCATCGACACCGGCGTACGCATCACCCACAGCGACTTCGGCGGCCGTGCCTCCTACGGCTACGACGCCATCGACAACGACAACACCGCGCAGGACGGCCACGGCCACGGCACCCACGTCGCCGGTACGGTCGCCGGCACGTCGTACGGCGTCGCGAAGAAGGCGAAGATCGTCGGCGTCCGCGTCCTCGACAACTCCGGCTCCGGCACGACCGAGCAGGTCGTCGCGGGCATCGACTGGGTCACGCGGAACGCCGTGAAGCCGGCCGTCGCCAACATGAGCCTCGGCGGCGGCGTCGACACCGCCCTCGACACGGCCGTCCGCAACTCGATCGCCTCCGGCGTCACGTACGCGGTCGCGGCGGGCAACGACAGCGCCAACGCCTCCAACTACTCGCCGGCGCGCGTCACCGAGGCCATCACCGTCGGCTCCACGACCAGCACCGACGCCCGCTCCAGCTTCTCCAACTACGGCACGGTCCTGGACATCTTCGCCCCGGGCTCCTCGATCACCTCGTCCTGGAACTCCAGCGACTCCGCCACCAACACCATCTCCGGTACGTCCATGGCGACCCCGCACGTCGTGGGCGCCGCGGCCGTCTACCTCGCCGGCAACCCGACGGCGACCCCGGCGCAGGTCTCCGCGGCCCTGACGGCCGCCGCCACCCCGAACGTCGTCACCAACCCGGGCTCCGGCTCCCCGAACCGGCTGCTCTACGTCGGCGGCGGCACCACCACCCCGCCCACCGGCCCGAAGTTCGAGAACACCGCCGACTTCGCCATCGCCGACAACGCGACCGTCGAGTCCCCGGTCACCGTCAGCGGCGTCACCGGCAACGCCCCGGCCGCCCTCCAGGTGCCGGTGAACATCGTCCACACCTACATCGGCGACCTCCAGGTCCAGCTGATCGCCCCCGACGGCTCGGCGTACACGCTGAAGGCCTTCGGCACCGGTGGCAGCTCGGACAACATCAACACCACGTACACCGTGAACGCCTCCTCGGAGGTCGCCAACGGCACGTGGAAGCTCCGGGTCACGGACAACGCGAACGCCGACACCGGCAAGATCGACTCCTGGGGGCTGCAGTTCTGACCCCGGTCCCGACGGACCCTGAACGATGAGGGGCGGTCGCCTGACGGCGACCGCCCCTTCCGTCGTCCGACGGCGACCGTCTCTTCCGCCGCCGCCGGGATCGTCGGAGTTGTCCCCCGCATGCCGACCGCTCCGCACGGCCGCGTACGATGCGCGACCGATCGTTTGTTCGCGTCGTTCGCCCCGAACAGGAGCACCGTACCCGTGGAGCCGACCCCGCCGACCCCACCCCCGCCGCCGTCCCCCGGGGGAGGCCCGCAGCAGGGGGGTTGGCCCGCGCCGGGGCCGTACACCTCGCCGGGGATGCCGTACACGGCCGGTCCCTACACGGGGACGCCCGGCGGACCCGGCATGCCCGGTGTCGGCCCGTACGGACAGCCGCCCCGCCGCACCACCAACGGGCTCGCCGTCGCCTCGCTCGTCTCCGGCATAGTCTGCTGCCTGCCGCCGCTCGGCCTGGTGCTCGGCCTCCTCGCCCTTCCCCGGATCAGGAAGCGCGACCAGGCCGGCAAGGGGCTCGCCGTCGCGGGCATCGTCCTCTCCGCCCTCAGCTGTCTGCTGCTCGTGGTCGGCATCGCCACCGGCGGCATCAGCTCGTTCTGGGGCGGCTTCAAGGAGGGCGTCGACGAGGCGTCCCGGTCGAAGTCGCCCTTCTCACTGCGGACCGGGCAGTGCTTCACCCCCGAGGGCGAGCTGGAACAGTACGCGACGGACGTCACGGTCGTCGGCTGCGACCGTCCGCACATCGGCGAGGTCACCGGCGGGTTCAAGGTGACCGGCTTCGACAAGTGGCCGGGCGAGGACGCGATCGACAAGATCGCGGAGAAGCGCTGCGAGACGGTCAACGGCGCGTACGCACTGGACACCTGGGCCGTCCCAGCGGACGTCTGGCTGTACTACTACCTCCCCAGCAGCCAGAGTTGGCGCCTCGGCGACCGCACGGTGACCTGCGCGTTCGCCAGCGAGAAGAAGCCCTTCAGCGGCTCCGTGCGCTCCGACGCGACCCGGCTCACCGACGACCAGGAGTCCTTCCTGAAGACCGTCAACCCGATCGAGACGGTCACCTACCGGGAGCCGGAGTCGGACCCGGACGAGGACTTCACCGCCAACAAGGTGTGGGCCACGGAGCTGCTGGGCGCGGTCAACACGGCGTACACGGGTCTGGGGAAGCGCACCTGGCCCGCGGACTGCGCCCCGTCGGTGGCGGCGCTCCGCAAGCAGCTCGGGGCCGCGTCGAAGCAGTGGCTCAAGCTGGCGACGGCCCCCGACGCGGACGCCTACTGGGCCGCCTACGACGCGGCGTGGGAGGCGCTCCCCGAGGACCTGGGCGCGGACGCCCGCACCGCGCTCGACCTGACCGGCACCCCGCCGGTGGGCGCGGCGGGCGAGGGCACGTCCGCCTGAGCCGACACGTCTGCCGGGCCCGTGCGGCTTCGTGCGGGACTTTCGTACGGGGCCTCGGTGCGGGCCTTCGTGCGGGCCCCCTGCCTCTTCGGCGGGTTCGTAGAACGGGGCCGGGCCTCCTTCGGGAGGCCCGGCCCCGTCGTATGCGGACCGGGCGATGGCCCGGGGTGCGGCGGCCCGTGACCGACCGCCGCAGCCGGTCCACCGCGAGCGGCGGTGCCGGTCCGCGGTCCGGGGGCCCCGGCCACCGCCGTACGGCGGCCGGGGCGTGGGGTCAGCGCCGGGTCAGGCCCCGGTCGATGGCGGTGATCAGCTCACCGTCCGCGGTGTCCCCGTCGAGGGACCAGATCATCGCGCCGCCGAGCCCGTTCTGCCGGACGTAGGACGCCTTGGTGCGCAGCACGGTCGGGTCGTCGTACGTCCACAGGTTCGTGCCGTCGAAGAGCCACGCGTGACCGTCGCGGTAGCCGCGGTGGAGCTTGTACGTCCCCGATTCCGCCAGCTTCTTGAGGTACTTGTAGTCCTCGGAGCCCGCCACCCAGGTCGCGGGCGCGGGGCCGGTCGCCGGCTGCCCGAGGCCGTCGCCGCCGCCGGTGACGCCCGTCCAGCCCTGGCCGTAGAACGGCATGCCGACCACGAGCTTCTTGGCGGGGGCGCCGCGCCGCAGCCAGGCCTTGACGGTCTGGTCGACGCTGAAGTCGTCCTTGGCGAAGAGCGCGGACTGCTGGGCGGTGGTCTTCTCGCCGGAGACGTGGAAGTCGTAGCCCTGGAGGTTCACGAAGTCGAAGTCCCGCATGATCTTGGAGACTTCGAAGCCCGCGTCGATCTTGGCGGGCGCGGTGGGCACGTAGGCGCTGAGCTCGTAGTGCTTGCGCTGGTGCTTCGGGAGCGAGCGGCCGTAGGCATCGAGCTGGGTGCGGAACTCCCGCACCAGCTTGGTGAAGTTGGGCTTGTCCTCGGGGCGGATCACGTTCCCGGGTGCGCCGTCCGAGCCGGGCCACTCCCAGTCGAGGTCGACGCCGTCGAAGATCCCGGCGGCGGCCCCGGCGCCGCCGCGGGCGCCGTCGACGGGCAGGTTGCCCTTGATGTACGTGTCGATGCAGGAGGCGACGAGGGTCTTGCGGCCGGCGTCGGTGCGCACCGCGTCGGAGAAGTGCGCGGAGCCGGTCCAGCCGCCCAGCGAGATCATGACCTTGAGGCCGGGGTTCTCGGCCTTCAGCTCGCGCAGCTCGTTGAAGTTTCCGGCCAGTCGCTGGTCGGCGGTGTCACCGACGCCGTCCACCGAGGTGGCGGCGTCGACCGGGCGCACGTAGTCGGCCCACGGGTCGGAGCCGGGTGCGTTGCCCATGAGGCACTTGCCGTCCGGACCGATCACGCCGAAGGCGTAGTTGATGTGGCTGAGCTTGGCGGCGGTGCCGCTCGTCTCCAGGTCCTTGACCTGGAAGTTCCGTCCGTAGATGCCCCATTGGGTGAAGTAGCCGATCCGCTTCAGCTCGGGCCTGTGCCCGTTCGGCTGATGCGCGTCGGCGCTGGGGGCCAGGGTGGCGAGGAGACCGAGAGTGGCCGCGGCGGCCGCACCGAAGGTCAGCTTGGTCATGGCTCTGGGACGCATGGGCTCGTTCCTGTGCGAGGCGGGATGGCGCGTGCGGTGGAGCGTGCGGGCGCGCGCACGGTGGGGAGCGTGCGTGCGGGCCGGAGCGTGCGTGCGAGGTGAGACGTGCTGACAGGAACGTATTGGTCTGTACCAATGCGGGTCAAGAGGGCTGACGCCGCCTAACCGGAGTGACCCTGGGTAGCAAGAGGTGTGATCTCGGTGTCATCACTTCGAGTGAAACTTTGGCCCATGCTTGCGGATCGCGACCGACGGTTGCCAGGCTGTAGCTGTCAGTCAACCTGAGGGGAGTGTCCAGTGACGTTCGGTGAGCAGCCCGCCTATCTCCGCGTGGCGAGCGATCTGCGGGAGAAGATCGCGAACGGCTCGCTTCCGCCGCATACCCGTCTCCCCTCGCAGGCGCGCATCCGCGAGGAGTACGGGGTGTCGGACACCGTCGCGCTGGAGGCCCGCAAGGTACTCATGGCCGAGGGACTGGTGGAAGGGCGCTCCGGCTCGGGAACCTACGTCCGGGAGCGCCCGGTGCCGCGCAGGATCGCCCGCTCCGGCTACCGCCCCGCGTCGGGCGCCAGCCCCTTCCGGCAGGAGCAGGCGGCCGAGGGGGCCCGCGGCACCTGGGAGTCGAGCAGCGAGCAGGAGCCGGTGAGCGGCGAGGTGGCCGAGCGCCTCGGCATCGAGCCGGGGGAGCGCGTGATGCGCACGCGGTACGTGTACCGGGACGGCGGTGAGCCCATGATGGTCGCCACCTCCTGGGAGCCGCTCGCCGTCACGGGCCGGACGCCGGTCATGCTGCCCGAGGAGGGCCCCCTGGGCGGCTGCGGTGTCGTCGAGCGGATGGCGGCCATCGACGTCGTCGTGGACAACGTGGTGGAGGAGGTCGGCGCGCGGCCCGGCCTCGCCGAGGAACTCCTGGCGCTCGGCGGTGTGCCGGGGCATGTCGTGATGGTCGTCGAGCGCACGTACTACGCCTCGGGCCGGGCCGTCGAGACCGCCGACGTCGTGGTCCCGGCCGACCGCTACCGCCTCTCGTACCACCTGCCCGTGCGGTGACCGTTCAGCGGACCCCGCCGTCCGCGGGGCGTGACCGCGAGTTAACGGGCCGTCAGCTCGCGTAACCCCGGCGCAACCCCGCACCGCCGCCGTCCGTCACGACCGGCTCCTACCTTCCACGTCCGTACCCGCGAACCGGTCGGACGACAGGAACCCTCATGACGGACACGGTCACCACCCCCACCCCCGAACCGGGCGGGGACACCTCCATCCCGGAGCCGGCCGGGGGCGCAACCGCCCCGGAGCCGGGCGGGGGCGCCTGCCTGGCCCCCGACGCGCCGGGAGAGGCCGGGCCGCCCCCCGGGCACCCCCGCCGCAGCTACGCCAAGCTGGCCGCCGACGAGAGCCGCGAGGACTACTCGCTGCGCTACGCCCCGCACTCCTTCCGGCGCTGGTCGCCCGGGACCGTGGCGGGAACCGCCCTCGGCGGCATCGCCTATCTCGCGGACTTCGCCATCGGCGCCTCGATCGTCTTCACCTACGGCTTCGGCAGCGGGCTCGCCTCGATCCTCACCGCCGCCACTCTCATCTTCCTCACCGGCATTCCCATCGCCCGCGCCTGCGCCAGGTACGGCCTGGACATGGACCTGATCACCCGCGGCGCCGGCTTCGGCTACTTCGGCTCGACGCTCACCTCGCTCATCTACGCCTCCTTCACCTTCATCTTCTTCGCCCTCGAAGGCTCGATCATGGCCCAGGCCATGCATCAGGCCGTCGGCCTGCCCGTCGAGATCGGCTATCTGATCACCACCCTCATCGTCATCCCGATCGTCTTCCGCGGCATGGGCGCCCTGGCCAAGGTGCAGGCCTGGACCCAGCCGGTCTGGATCATCGGCATGGTGCTGCCCTTCGTCGTCCTGGCCTTCGAAGCCCCCGGCGCCTGGGGCGCCTTCGCCTCCTTCGGCGGTACGGAGGGAGCCGGCGCCGGCTTCTCGTGGATCGGCTTCGGCCTGGGCACGGGCGTCGCGCTGTCCCTGATCGCCCAGATCGGGGAACAGGCCGACTACCTGCGCTTCATGCCGGCCAGGACGGAGGCCACCAAGCGCCGCTGGAACCTCGCCGTGCTCGCCGCCGGTCCCGGCTGGGTCGTCATCGGCGCCGCCAAGCAGCTCGGCGGCGCCTTCCTCGCGTTCGTCGCCCTGGAGGCCGTCGGCAAGACCCACGCCCTGGAACCGATCGCCCCTCAGATCGAGGCCCTCAAGCCCTGGCTCGGGACCTTCGCCCTGCCGGCCGCCGCGCTCTTCGTGATCGTCTCCCAGGTCAAGATCAACGTCACCAACGCCTACAGCGGCTCGCTGTCCTGGTCGAACTTCTTCTCCCGCGTCACCCACCGGCACCCGGGCCGTGTCTGGTACATCTTCCTCAACCTCGCCATCGCGCTGACGCTGATGGAGATGAACATGTTCGCGGCCCTGAACAAGCTGCTCGGGTTCTACTCCAACGTCGGCATCGCCTGGATCACGGCCGTCGCCGCCGACCTCGTCATCAACAAGCGGGCCGGCTGGAGCCCCCCGTACATCGAGTTCAAGCGCGCCTATCTGTATGCCGTGAACCCGGCCGGCTTCGGAGCCATGGTCATCGCCTCCGTCGTCTCGATCCTCGCCTTCTTCGGTCTCTTCGGTACCTACGCCCAGGCCTTCTCCACCTTCATCGCCGCCGGTCTCGCCCTCGTCCTCTGCCCGCTGATCGCCCGGGTCACCCGGGGCCGCTACTACCTGGCCCGCCCCAACACGGTGAACGGTCCGGCCGCCGGTGCCGTCGACGAGCGGGCGACCCACACCTGCGCGGAGTGCGAGACCGCCTACGAACTCCCCGACATCGCCGACTGCCCGGTGCGTTCCGGCCCGGTCTGCTCCCTCTGCTGCTCGCTCGACGCCACGTGCGGCGACGTCTGCCGCAAGGACCCCGAGGGTGCCGGTGGTCCCGTCCTGATGCCCGTGCCGACCGTGCCCGGGGCGGCCGGCGGGGCGTGACTTCGGCCTCCCTCCGTCGGTTCCCGGCCGATCCGTATCTCTTTGTGTAATTCCGTATCCGCTGTGTGAAGGTCAGGCGTAAGCTCCGGCATATGCGGATTGCGGTTTCACGGAGATCCTCAACGGCGCCCGGACCGGCGGAGGGAGAAGCCTGATGACCGAGAGCGGCCCTGTCCTCGCCTGGCTCGTCATTCGGCAGGACGACAACGGCAACCGCTACCGGGTGGGGCGGTACGCGACCGAGGACGAAGCGCAGAAGATCGCGGACAGCCTCGACGACCGCGGCCACAAGCGGCTCTACTGGGTCGAGCGCATCGGCACCCCCGCGCTCTGAGCCCGACGGCCGTCGGCCGGGCCGGGCTACGCTCGCGCCCATGACCGATCGCACCACCGACCCCGCCGCGCCCCACGAACCCGCCGTGGTCGTCGTCGCGGGCGCCCTGTACGACCGGGGGCGGCTGCTCGCCGCGCGCCGCAGCGCCCCCGTCGAGCTCGCCGGCCGCTGGGAACTGCCCGGCGGCAAGCTCGAACCGGGCGAGAGCCCCGAAGAGGCCCTCGTCCGAGAGCTGCGTGAGGAGCTCGGTGTCGAGGTCGAGCCGGGCGAACGGATCCCCGGCGAGTGGCCGCTGAAGCCCGGATACGTCCTCCGGGTCTGGACCGCCCGGCTGCTCTCGGGTGAACCGCGCCCGCTGGAGGACCACGACGCCCTGCGCTGGCTCGCCCGGTCCGAGCTGGACTCGGTCGACTGGCTCGACCAGGACCGCCCCGCCGTCGCCGAGGCCGCCCGGCGGTTCCCGGCCGAGCCCGGAACAGGCGCGCACGGCTGACTTTCTACGCCGTTCGTGCCACCGTGCGCCCGCTGCTGCGCCCAGCGCGATATCCCGCCCCATATTCCGGGTATGTCCTGATTGACCCGTTGAAAGAGGACGTGGGCCTTCCTGCTGACGCACGGCTGGGGAAGTGATCGGGTGTGATCGACACCGACGGCGAGCGCGCCGAGTGGAACTTCCCGGCGGAGGCGAACGCCGTGCGCACGGCTCGCCACGCCGTGCGCGAGACGCTGCGTGCCTGGGACCTCGACTCGGCCCTCGGCGATGTGACCGTCCTGCTGGTCAGCGAGCTGGTGACCAACTCCCTGCGGTACGCGTCCGGACCGATCGGGGTCCGGCTCGTCCGCCCCCGAATCGACGGCAGCGACCCCACCCGTCCGCCCGCCCTCCTCGTGGAGGTTTCCGATCCGCTTCCGGATCCCCCCACCGCACGCGCCCCCGGACCCGAGGACGAAGGGGGCCGCGGACTCGGTCTGGTGGCCTGTTCCGCACGCCGCTGGGGCACTCGTAAAGGAAGAACCGGCAAAACCGTATGGTTCGAGCTGGCTCTCCCTGGTGAGTAAACAGGGTGGGACAACGATCACCGGTACTCGGCGCGAAGCGAACGAGACCACCCTGTGATCGTGAACGTCGTGCCGTCCGGGCCTGCCGTATTGAATACTGCGGGCATGGCCGGTCCGGTGCGGTGAGCTGGAGGGGACGGTCGCGTGAGCGAGATACCTGAGAAGGCGAGTGGCGGCGTCGTGTGGCAGAGCAGCCCGCCCGGCTCCATCTATGACTACATCCGGGTGGCGTCCTTCTCCATCGGGCCCGACGGACTCGTCGAGCAGTGGAGCCGACGGGCCGTGGACCTCTTCGGGGTGACCGCGGAGGACGCCAGGGGCAAGGACCCCGTCGAGGCCTTCATGCCCGCCGACCTGCGCGAGCGCGGTCACCGGCGGGTCCGGGAGATCCTCGACGGCAAGGAGTGGACAGGTCTCGTCCCCTTCCGGATCCCCGGCGACGACCGGCCCCACGGCATCGCCGAGATGTACGTCATGCCGAGCGAGACGCAGACCGGAGAGCGGGCCGCGCTCTGCATCGTGGTCGATGTCCGCGCCCTCCGCCGCATCGAGACGGACCTCGCCGCCTCCCAGGCGATATTCGGCCAATCGCCCTTCGGGTTTCTCCTCTTCGGTACCGACCTCACCGTGAAGCGGGCCAACCGGCGCTTCGCCACCGTCTTCGGCGGCTCCGCCGACGACCACCGCGGCCGCACCGTCCACGACTACCTCAACCTGCCCGAGGCCGACCGGATGACCGCGGCCCTCCGCGGCGTCCTGGAGACCGGGGAGTCCGTCACCGACTTCGAGATCGTCGGCGCCGCCCCCGGCTCCCGCGACCGCCGCCACTGGTCCATCAACCTCTACCGGGTGCACAGCGGATCCGGCCGCCCGATCGGCGTCGCCGGCCTCGGCATCGACGTGACACGCCGCCACAACGCCGCCAGGGAAGCCGCCAGCGC
Organism: Streptomyces sp. NBC_00691; assembly: GCF_036226665.1. Taxonomy (NCBI): domain Bacteria; kingdom Bacillati; phylum Actinomycetota; class Actinomycetes; order Kitasatosporales; family Streptomycetaceae; genus Streptomyces; species Streptomyces sp. NBC_00691. The sequence goes on from NZ_CP109007.1 coordinate 5,200,334, forward strand.
CCGCCGCAACCTCGCCCTCCTCAACGAGGCCGGCGCCCGCATCGGCAACTCCCTCGACCTGGAGGCCACCGCCCGCGAGCTGCTCGACGTCGCCGTCCCCGGCTTCTGCGACCTCGCCTCCGTCGACCTCTACCAGGGCCTGCTCACCGGCGACGAGGCGCCGCCCGGCCGATGGGGCAGCTCCCACGACGTCGGCTACGGGGCCGGCAGCGCCGAACTCCGCAGGGTCGCCTTCGCCAGCGCCGTCTCCGACACGCCCCTGAGGACCGACGAGAGCCACGGGCCGGGCAGCGGCTGTTGCGGGCCGGAACCGATCGAGGTCGGCGCCGTCCACCGCTACCCCTTCAACTCGCCGTGCGCCGGGGTCCTGCGCACCGGCCGCCTCCGCACCGTGCCCGGCGCCGACGGCGAACTCGTGCAGACCACCCTGGTCGTCCCGATGGTCGCCCACGACACCGTCGTCGGACTCGTCCAGTTCTCCCGTGCCAAGGGCAGCGAGTCCTTCGGGGAGCGCGACCGCGCCCTCGCCGTCGAACTCGCCGCCCGCGCCGCCGTCTGCATCGACAACGCCCGCCTCTACCGCCGCGAGCACGAGCGGGCCCTGATCCTCCAGCGCAGCCTGCTCCCGCCCGGCGACCCCGAGGCGGCCGGCCTCGACATCGCCTGCCGCTACCTCCCCGGGACCGCGGCCACCGAGGTCGGGGGCGACTGGTTCGACGTCATCGAGCTCCCGGGCCACCGCACCGCCCTCGTCATCGGGGACGTCATGGGCCGGGGCCTGCGCGCCGCCGTCGCCATGGGCGAACTGCGCACCGCCGTCCGCACCCTCGCCCAGCTCGACCTGGAGCCGGCCGAAGTCCTCTCCCACCTCGACGAGATCGCCCGCGGCCTCGGCGCCCCCATCGGCGCCCAGCAGTCCCGCGGCCACAAGTCCCGCGGCCCCGAGCTCTCCGAGGTCTACCTCGCGACCTGCGTCTACGCCGTCTACGACCCGGTCACCCGCCGCTGCACCTTCGCCAACGCCGGACACCTCCCGCCGGTGCTCGTCGAACCCGGCGAGGAGGCCCTGCTGCTCGACGTACCCCCAGGGATGCCGCTCGGGGTCGGCGGCGAACCCTTCGAGGAGGTCGAGGTCGAACTCCCCGAAGGCGCCCTGCTCGCCCTCTACACCGACGGGCTCGTCGAATCCCGCGACCATCCCCTCGACGAGGGCCTCAGCGCCTTCCGGCGCGCCCTCACCGACCCCGCCCGCCCCCTGGAGGACGTCTGCGACCGGGTCCTGACGAGCCTGGAGACCGGACACGGCGAGGACGACATCGCCCTCCTCATGGCCAGGATCCAGGGACTGCCCAGCGAGGCCGTCGGCGACTGGCGGCTGCCCAGGGAACCCCGCTCGGTCGGCCGGGCCCGTGAACTCGCCCGCACCCAGCTCAAGGCCTGGGACCTCGAACCGCTCGTCGACACCGTCGAACTCCTCGTCAGCGAGCTCGTCACCAACGCGCTGCGTTACGGAGAGGGCGAGATCCGGCTGCGGCTGCTCCGCGACCGCACCCTCGTCTGCGAGGTCTGGGACGCCGGCCTCGTCCAGCCCAGGCGTCGCCGCGCCAAGGACACCGACGAGGGCGGCCGGGGCCTGCAGCTGGTCGGTCTGCTCTCCTCCTCCTGGGGCTCGCGTCGCACCCCGCGCGGCAAGACCGTCTGGTTCGAACTGGCCCTGCCGGACGGCGAGGGAACGGCGGAACCCACGGTGGAACAGCTCCTGAGCATGTTCTGACACCCAGCGCACCCGCCGCCGCAGCCACCCGGACGCGCGGCGGAGCCGACACCCGCCCGCGCGGCCGGGCCGACGCCCGGCCCCGGCCGCGCGGGCGGGTGCCGGCAGGGGTCCGGTCAGCCCTTGAGCGCCGCCAGCCGGGCCTCGATCTCGGCACTGTCGCCCCACGCGTCCAGCTGCTCGAACTGGGCGTCCAGGGAGGACGCGGCGAGCTCCTGCTTGCCCGTCGCCCGCGCCTCCTCCCGGCGCACCTTGTCCTCGAACCGGCTCAGTTCGCTGGTCGGGTCGAGCACATCGATGTTCTTCACGGCGTCCATCATCGTGTTCTGCGCCTGGGCCGTCCTGGCGCGGGCCACCAGCTCGTCGCGCTTCGCCCGCAACTCGCCGAGCTTGGCCTTCATCTGGTCGAGGCCCGTCCTGAGCTTCGACACCACCTCGGTCTGTGCGGCGATCGTCGGCTCCGCCGTCCGCGCCTCCTTCTCCGACTGGAGCTGACGGCCGAGCGCCACCTTCGCCAGATTGTCGAAGCGGTCCGCCTCCGAGGTCTGCCCGCCGCTCCGCAGCTCGTCGCCCTTCCGGCTGGCGGCCAGCGCCTTGCCGCCCCATTCCTTCGCCGCCTCCACGTCCTCCTGGTGGTCCTGCTCCATCAGCCGGAGGTTGCCGATGGTCGCGGCCACCGCCTCCTCCGCCTCCGTGATGTTGTGGGAGTAGTCGCGGATCAGCTGGTCCAGCATCTTCTGCGGGTCCTCCGCCTGGTCCAGCAGCGCGTTGATGTTGGCCTTCGCCAGCTGGGTGACCCGGCCGAGGATGGTCTGCTTGCTCATGGCTCTTCTCCTTGAGAGGGACAGAAAGGGGCAGGGCGCGCGCCGCGCCGCCCTCAGAATCGGCCTCCGCCGCCCAGCCGGCCGCGCGTGCCGCCGCCGCCGAAGCTGCCGGGCCCGCCGCCGAGACCTCCGCCCCCGAGACCCCCGCCCGAACCTCCACCGAACCCCCCATGTCCGCCTCCCCTTCCCCCGCCGAACAGTCCGCCGAGGATGATGCCGCCGAGCACCGCACCGCCGAGCCCGCCGCCACCGCCTACCCCTGATACACCGCCCGGGCCGTTCGGGTTCCCGTACCTCCGGACGTCCTGCTCGGCCAGGTCCTGGGCCCGCCGGGCCAGGGCGTCCGCCTGCTGAGCCTCCGCGAGGGCGGCCTGCGGGTCGTCGGCCTCCGCCAGCGCCCGCGCCTTCTCCCAGCGCCGCTGGGCCTCGGCGAGGCGCGTACGGGCCTCACTGCCCACGGCACCCCGGTGGGTCGTGATGTAGTCCGCGGCCGCCCCGATCGCCGAACGGGCCGTCAGCATCGACTGGTCGAGGAGCCCGCGGGCGCGCCGGCTGCCCGACTCGCGCTCCCGCGCGCCCTCCAGCGCCTCGTCGAGCACCGCGTCGGCCTCCTCCACCCGGCGAAGGGAGTCGAGCGGGTCGTACCGTCCGGTGTCCATGACCCGCCTCACCTCGCCGAGCACCGACTCGGCGCGGGCGATCCGGCCCCGGAGATCGGCCGTCGACCCTTCGGTGGCCCCCTGCAGCAGCCCCCGGGCCTCCGCCAGGTCGGCGTCCGTCTCCGACAGGGCGCCGGGCAGCTTGCCGACGGCCTCGGCCAGTTCCTGTGCCCGCCGGTCGACCGCCTCGATCAGCCGGGCCGCCTGGTCCACGGCGCTCTCGGCCGCCCGGATGTGGACGGCGGCCCCGCCGTTGTCACCGGCGTCGATCCGCAGGCGGGCCTGGTCGATGTGGGTCGTCGCGAAGACGAGCCGGTCCTTGGCCTGTTCGACGTCGCCGGCGACGGGAGCGGCGGCCGTCTCGGCGTACCGCCCGCGCATCGCCGTCAGGGCCGCCTCGGCCGTGCCCGTCCTGCCGGTCTGCTCCTGGACCGCGGCCTCGACGGTGGCCAGCGCCTCGGGCGCGGTCCGCTCCAGGGCCCGCAGCCGGTCGAAGTCCTCGCTCTCGGCGTCCAGCCGGGCGTTCGCCTCCGCGCAGCGGCGCAGGATCTCGTCCAGCATGGTCCGCCGGGTCGCGTCGTCCTCGGGGAACGAGTCGTCGAGCTTCTGCCGCAGCCGGAACGAGGCCGTCAGCTGCTGCTCGGCGAAGGCGACCGCCTCGGTGAAGGGGCGGACGGCCTCCTCGCCGAACTGGGCGGTCGCGAAACCGAGTTCCTCCTGGCTGGTGCGGACGGCGTCGTCGGTGGCGACCAGCGTCTGCCGGGCCTGTCCGTCGAGCTCGTCGAGGGACGGCGGCGCGGGCTCCCTCGGCGGGCCCCAGCCCTGCCCGCCCTGCGGCGTGGTGCGGGTCTCGGTGCGCCGGCGTCGCTTGGTGAACGCGTACGCCGCCACGGCGCCGGCGCCGCCGACCAGGACCACCGGCAGGACCAGATCGGTCGCCGAGGTGCCGTCGTCGACCGCGCCGCCGGGATCGGCGGGTCCCGGGGTGATGGCCGGGGCGGGGACGGGCTGTCCGGCGAGGACGGCCGAGTAGCCGTCGGCCGCGCCGATCGCGGCGCCCGCCCAGTCGTTCTGCCGCAGCGCCGGTTCGACGGCGGTCCGCGCCACCTCGTCGAGCTGGCCCTGGGTGAGGGGGGCGTCAGGGTCGGCGGAGTAGCCGTACCGGCGGTCGTGGGTGGCGACGGCGAGCAGCACGTCGTCGACCCCGAGGCCGTTGCGTTCGGCCGTGGCGTCGGCCCAGGCCTGGCCCGTGCGGCCGGAGAAGTCCCGTACGTAGACGACGAAGAGCTGGATCCGCCGGGTGTCGTAGAGCCGGTCGAGGGCCCGCACCACGGAGGCGCGGCGGTCGCCCAGCGCGTCCACCCGGTCGGTGATCTGTCCGTCCCGGGACAGGGCGACGGGGTCGTCGGCACGCGCACCGTGAACGGCGGGCACGAGGAGCCACCACGCCGCCACCAGTACCGCGAGAAGGGCTTGGGTGGCTGTTCGCGTCACAAGGGGGAGGTTATGTCCGCGTATGTCACCCCGCGACCGGACAGCCGGCCGGACCCGCGACCGGACAGCCGACCGGACCTCGCGACCGGACAGCCCGACCGGACAGCCCGACCGAACGGGCCTGGACGGGGGCTCGGATCCGGACAGCCCGGCGGGACCGGGCTGTCACCACAGCCCCGCGGAAACCATTCTCCACAGCCCTGCGTCACTGTCAGTAGCCGCCGCTACGGTGAGAAGCGGTGGGACACGTGACACGACGGCACGAGGGGGCTCGGGTGAGTGGACGACTCAGGGGAATGTGGCGACGGGGGCGCTGGTTCGTGCTCGGCCTCGTCCTCCTCCTCGTGGTGCCCCCGCTCTTCGGTGCGCTCGCCCTGCGCGTCAGCTACGCGGGCGACCTCAGGGACGACGCGAAGACCCGGGACAAGGACGCCGTCTGGCTCGGCCACGCCTGGGTCGACGGGAGGAAGAAGGACGCCGACCTCGCCGCGTTCGCCGCCCGGATCAAGGACACGGGCATACGCGACCTGTACGTCCACGCCGGACCCCTGGAGCACGACGGCACCCTGCCCGCCGCCAAGTACCCGCGCGCGAAGTGGTTCATCGACGCCGTGCACCGCACGATGCCCGGGATACGGGTGCAGGCCTGGCTCGGTGACGTCCTGGCCAACGACGGACCCGACGGACTGCACCTCGACAGGACGGGCACCCGCGCGGCCGTGGTGACCTCGGCCCGGCAGATCCTGGACGCCGGCTTCGACGGGGTCCACTTCGACCTGGAACCGCTGCTCTCCGACGACGCCGACTACCTCTCCCTCCTCGACGACCTCGGCGAGGTCACCCGGCCGCGGAAGGCGCAGCTCTCGATCGCCGCCCACCAGATCGACCCACTCCCCGGCCTGCACTCGGCCAACAGCCTGCTCACGGGCAAGGAGAAGTGGTGGTCGCAGGAGTTCTTCGGACAGGTCGCCCGGCGCGTCGACCAGATCGCCGTCATGTCGTACGACACCTGGATGCCGCTGGAGAGCCTGTACGGCGGGTACGTCGCCCAGCAGACGAGCCTCGCCCTGGAAGTGACCCCCGAGTCGACGGACCTCCTCATGGGGCTCCCCTTCTTCCACGAGGACGACCTCGGCCACCACGAGAACGCGGAGACCGTCGAGGCCGCCGTCCGGGGCGTCAGACTCGGCCTCGGGCGCACCGATCCCGGCCGCGCGCGGTTCGGCGTCGCGCTGTACGTGGACTTCGCCGCGGAGGAGGGCGACTGGGCGGCCTACCGCGCCGGCTGGCACTGAGCGCCTAAGTCGTCCTCCGCCGCCTGATCGTGTCGCCCAGCCACACCAGCGGGTCGTACGTGCGGTCCACGACCCGCTCCTTCATCGGGATCAGGGCGTTGTCGGTGATGTGGATGGACTCCGGGCACACCTCCGTACAGCACTTGGTGATGTTGCAGTAGCCGAGTCCGTGCTCCTCCTGTGCCGTCCGCCGGCGGTCGAGTCCGGACTCCTCGGCCGCGTCCAGCGGGTGCATGTCGAGCTCCGCGATCCGCATGAGGAAGCGGGGCCCGGCGAAGGCCTCCTTGTTCTCCTCGTGGTCGCGCACCACATGGCAGGTGTCCTGGCACAGGAAGCACTCGATGCACTTCCTGAACTCCTGGGAGCGCTCCACGTCCTCCTGCCGCATCCGGTACTCGCCGGGGCCCACCCCGGCCGGCGGAACGAAGGCCGGGATCTCCCGGGCCTTCGCGTAGTTGTAGGAGACGTCCGTGACCAGGTCGCGCACGACCGGGAAGGCGCGCATCGGGGTCACGGTGATCACCTCGTCCCGGGCGAACACCGACATCCGGGTCATGCAGAGCAGCCGCGGCCTGCCGTTGATCTCGGCCGAGCAGGAGCCGCACTTGCCCGCCTTGCAGTTCCACCGCACCGCGAGATCCGGTGTCCGGGTGGCCTGCAGGCGGTGCACGACGTCGAGGACGACCTCGCCGTCGTGGACCTCCACCGTGTAGTCGGTCAGTTCGCCGCCCTCGGCGTCTCCCCGCCACACCCGGAACCGCGCGTCGTACGTGCTCATGCGTCGTGCCCCCCTTCCAGGCCCGCCAGCTCGTCCGCGGCGAGGTACTTGGCCAGCTCCTCCGGTTCGAACAGCCCGAGGAGATCGGGCCGCACAGGCTCCGTACGCGTCCGTTCGAGTGCGATGCCGTCGCCCTCCAGGTGGCAGAGCAGGTTCACCGGGCGCCAGGCGCGTTCCATCGCCGGGTAGTCCTCGCGGGTGTGTCCGCCGCGCGACTCGGTCCGCTCCAGGGCGGCCCGGGCCACGCACTCGCCGACGAGCAGCATGTTCCGCAGGTCGAGGGCGAGGTGCCAGCCGGGGTTGAACTGCCGGTGGCCCTCGACCGCGATCCGTCGGGCCCGGGCGCGCAGGGCGGCGATCCGTTCCAGGGCCTCGGCCATCTCGCCCTCCCGCCGGATGATCCCGACGAGGTCGTTCATCGTCTGCTGGAGCTCCTGGTGGAGGGTGTACGGATTCTCCGGGGGGCCCGCGCCCTCCTCGGGCCCGTGGCCGCCGGGCGCCGATCCGAACGGCGCCAGCGCTTCCGCCACCGCGGCCTCGACGTCGGCCGCCACGATCCCGCCGCCGATCCCCGACAGCGCGTACCGCGCCGCGTGCAGACCGGCCCGCCGGCCGAAGACCAGCAGGTCGGAGAGGGAGTTCCCGCCGAGCCGGTTGGAGCCGTGCATGCCGCCGGCCACCTCACCGGCCGCGAACAGCCCGGGCACCCCCACCGTCGCCGCGGTCTCGGAGTCGACGTTGACTCCGCCCATCACGTAGTGGCAGGTGGGCCCCACCTCCATGGCCTCCGCGGTGATGTCGACATCGGCCAGCTCCTTGAACTGGTGGTACATCGAGGGCAGCCGCCGCTTGATCGTCTCGGCCGGCATCCGGGTCGACACGTCCAGGAACACCCCGCCGTGAGGAGAGCCGCGTCCCGCCTTCACCTCGGAGTTGATGGCCCGTGCCACCTCGTCGCGCGGCAGCAACTCGGGCGGGCGCCGGTGGTGGTCGGGGTCCTCGTACCAGCGGTCGCCCTCCTCCTCCGTCTCCGCGTACTTCTCCTTGAAGACGTCGGGGACGTAGTCGAACATGAAGCGCCGGCCCTCGGAGTTCCGCAGGACCCCGCCGTCCCCGCGGACGGACTCGGTGACGAGGATGCCCTTCACCGAGGGCGGCCAGACCATGCCGGTCGGGTGGAACTGCACGAACTCCATGTTCACCAGCGGAGCGCCCGCGAGCAGGGCGAGGGCGTGCCCGTCCCCGGTGTACTCCCAGGAGTTCGAGGTCACCTTGAAGGACTTGCCGATGCCGCCGGTCGCGAGGACGACCGCGGGGGCCTCCAGGACGAGGAAGCGCCCGCTCTCCCGCTCGTAGCAGAAGACCCCGGAGACCCGCCCGTCCCCGTCCTTGAGGATCCGGGTGACGGTGAACTCCTGGAAGACCTTGAGCCGTCCCTCGTGGTCGCCGGTCTCGCGGTGGTCCTCCTGCTGGAGTCCGACGGACCGCTGCTGCAGGGTGCGCAGCAGTTCGAGGCCGGTGCGGTCGCCGACGTGCGCGAGCCGCGGGTACTCGTGGCCGCCGAAGTTGCGCTGCGAGATCCGGCCGTCAGGAGTGCGGTCGAAGAGCGCGCCCCAGGTCTCCAGTTCCCAGACCCGCTCGGGGGCCTCCTGGGCGTGCAGCTCGGCCATCCGCCACTGGTTGAGGAACTTCCCGCCGCGCATGGTGTCGCGGAAGTGGGTCTTCCAGTCGTCCTGGGGGTGCGCATTGGCCATGGAGGCGGCGATTCCGCCCTCGGCCATCACGGTGTGGGCCTTGCCGAAGAGGGATTTGCAGATGACCGCCGTACGGGCGCCCGCGCGGCGTGCCTCGATCGCGGCCCGCAGCCCGGCGCCGCCCGCGCCGACCACGACCACGTCCCACTGCTCTCGCTCGACGTGCGTCATCTCAGAAGAACCTCGGGTCGTCGAAGGTGCCGGTGGCGAGCAGGTACACGTACAGGTCGCAGAGGGCGACGCTGATGAGGGAGGACCAGGCGAGCAGCATGTGACGGGTGTTCAGTCGGCCCACCCAGGTCCACAGCCGGTAGCGGACCGGATGCTTCGAGAAGTGCTTGAGCCGTCCGCCGACGATGTGCCGGCAGGAGTGGCAGGAGAGGGTGTACGCCCAGATGAGGGTGATGTTGACGAGGAAGAGGAGCGTCCCGAGCCCCGCGTGGCCCCACGCGTAGTCGGCGTTCCGGAAGGTGAGCACCGTGTCGTACGTGAGGATTCCGGCCACCGGCAGCGCCGCGTAGAAGAAGTACCGGTGGAGGTTCTGCAGGAGCAGCGGGAACCGGGTCTCGCCGGTGTACGACCTGTGGGGCTCGGCGACCGCGCAGGCCGGGGGAGACGCCCAGAAGCCCCGGTAGTACGCCTTCCGGTAGTAGTAGCAGGTCAGCCGGAAGCCCAGCGGGAAGACCAGGATCAGCAGGGCGGGCGAGAGGCCCCACCAGCTGCCGAGGATCTCCCAGTTCGGCCCGCCTTTCATGGGGACGCAGTTCTCGGCCAGACAGGGCGAGTAGAACGGCGAGACGTAGGGGGCGGCGTAGTAGTCGGCGTTGGCGAAGGCCCGCCAGGTCGAGTAGGCGACGAAGGCGAGCAGTCCGGCGGCCGTCGCCGCGGGGGAGAGCCACCAGCGGTCGGTGCGCAGATGCCGGGCGGCGAGGGAGGCGCGCCCCGGGGTGCGCACCCCCGTGGCGGATCCGGGCGGTTCCGTACCTGTGGCCAACGGGCCCTCCTACGGTCGGTTGCCGGTGCGGCCCGCGGCGCGGGGTGGCCTACGGCGCGTGGCGGTCGCGTGCTCCCAGTCCCTCGTCGTCCGTGTCCGTCCACAGCCCGCTGTCGTAGGGGGCGTCGGGGATGGCCACCATGCTTGCGGCGCGTCCGGAGGCCGGCGCGGCGAGCGCGCCCCGCTCGGCCGTGACGGAGCGATCGAGCTGTCCGACGGTGCGGACCAGGTCTTCGAGGCAGCGCTTGACGGCTGCCAGATCGTCCTCAACGGACATGGTTGCCCTCACTTCCGCGAGCGGCTTCGGCAGGAGTGTCGCGCGTCACATTCCCGCTTGGGAAGCCATGTGCACGGGATTCCATGCGTCCGGAGCGCTCCCTCTCCGGCGGTTGGGCCGCACGAGTGGGGTTTTCCGGACGTGCCGCCGTGTCGCCGTGGCCGGATCCGTTCCGTCCTTTTCAGTGTATGAGCAATAGGTGTGATCATCTCCAAATGGAATAAATCTGGACGAAGGGGTACAAGTCATGTCCCAGATCGGCGCCCCTCGCGGGAGGACATGCTCCAGGAGCCCCCGCTCCCGCACGCTCCGCTCCGTCGCCGCCCTCACCAGCGCCGTCCTCGCCGTCGCGGTCCTCGCCGGATGCAGCTCCTCCGACGACGCCGACGAGGCCAGGGCCGCGGCCCAGGACAACGCGCCCGCCGCCCGCGACAAGGTCGCCGACGGAGGCACCCTGCGCTGGGCCGTCGACGCGCTCCCCACTACCCTCAACACCTTCCAGGCCGACGCCGACGGCACCACCTCCCGGATCGCCGGGGCCGTGCTCCCCTCCCTCTACACGCTCGACGGGCGGGGCAGGCCGCAGCTCAACCCCGACTACCTGGAGACCGCGCAGGTCGTCGAGACGGAGCCCAAGCAGGTCGTCCTGTACAAGCTCAACCAGCAGGCGGTGTGGAGCGACGGACGCGAGATCGGGGCCCCCGACTTCGTGGCCCAGTGGCGGGCGCTGAGCGGCCGCGACACCGCGTACTGGACCGCGCGGAACTCCGGCTACGAGCGGATCGAGAAGATCGAGCGGGGCAAGAACGACCTGGAGGTGCGGGTCACCTTCTCCAAGCCCTACGCCGACTGGAAGTCCCTCTTCACCCCGCTCTACCCGAAGCAGGTGATGGGCTCCCCCGCCGCCTTCAACGACGGGGCCCGCACCGGCCTGAAGGCCACCGCAGGACCGTTCCTGCTGAAGGCGGTCGACCGCAAGAACGGCGATGTCACCCTCACCCGCAACCCCCGCTGGTGGGGACAGCCCGCCAAGCTCGACAGCATGGTCCTCAAGGCCGTCGCCCGCACCGACCGGGCGGACGCCCTCGCCGCGGGCACCCTCGACCTGGCCGAGATCGACCGGTCCACAGCCGAACGCATCTCCCTCGCCCTCCGCGACGCCCGCGCCGGACGGGGCGGCGCCGAGGCCGCCCTCGCCCACGGCCCCGGCTCCTCGATCACCCCCTCGAAGGCCCTCAAGTCCTGGGCCCTCGCCCACGGCTCCGACGACGAGAAGGCGCAGGAGGTCCAGGCCGCCCGCGAGAAGAACCAGAAGGCCATCGCCGCGTACGCCACCGCCCAGGACACCCTCGCGAAGTACGTCGTCCGCAAGTCGCTGGAGCCCGCCTACACCCAGCTCTCGCTGAACGGCGAGTCCGGGCCGCTCGCCGACGAGCGGGTACGGCGCGCGGTCGCCCGCGCCATCAACCGCCGGGAACTGGCCGAGTCCGTACTCAAGCCGCTCGGCCTCCCCGCGGAACCTCCCGGCAGCCACCTGGCCCTCGCCGGCCAGGCGGCGTACGCGGACAGCAGCGACGCCCTCGGCAGCCAGGACACCGAGGAGGCACGGGCCCTGCTCGCCGACGCGGGCTGGGTCCCCGGCGGCGCGGCCAGGAAGCCGGCGGACGCGGGCACCAAGGCGGGCAGCGAGGCCGAGAAGAAGGCCGCGGAGAAGAAGGCCGGTGAAAAGGAGAAGGCCGGCGAGGACGGTGCGAAGAAGCAGCCGGCCAAGGACGGCACCGACGCCAAGAAGCAGGCCGCCGACACCGCGTCCGACGAGGGCCTCTACATCGTCGGCGACGACAAGCCGGGCGAGCGCCGGGCCGCCCCCGCCATCGGCGCCGTCGGCCCCGAGACCGGCACCGACATCCTCGCCCCGGCCCCCGCGGCCGCCCGCCAGAGCGCCGCGCTCCTCGCCCGCGCCGAGGCACTCGACACCGGTACGGGCGCCGCCCACGCCGCCCAGACGGTCCCGCGCGGCGACAAGGGCGTCGCCGGGGCCTACGCCCCGCGCGGCACCGCCGCCCCCGTGACGGCGCCCGAGGCGAACAAGGCCCTCGGCAAGGACGGCAAGGCGCTCAGCCTCCGCTTCGTGCTGCCGTCCGGCCCCGGCTCCGAGTCGCTGCGGGCGGTCGGCGACCGCATCGTGCGGATGCTCGACGCGGTCGGCATCCGCACCGAGGTCACCAAGGTCTCCGACGACAGCTTCTTCAAGGACCACGTGGCCTCCGGCGACTACGACCTGGCCCTCTACTCCTGGCCCGCGTCCGCCTTCCCGGCGACCGACGCCCGGCCGATCTTCGCCAAGCCCGAGCCCGCCTCGGACGGCTCCCTGCTGGTCGAACAGAACTACTCACGGGTCGGCACCGACCGCATCGACCAGCTCTTCGACCAGGCGGCGGGGACGCTCGACGAGGAGGAGGCCCGGGACCTGGTGCGCCAGGCCGACGCCCGGATCTGGGCCGCCGCCGGCTCCATTCCCCTCTACCAGCGTCCGCAGCTCGTCGCCGCCAAGGCGGATCTGGTGAACGCGGGGGCCTGGGGCCTGGCCGGTCCCCGTTACCAGGACATCGGCTTCAAGAAGCGCGAGACGTCCAAGGGCGCCGAGCGCACCCCCTGAGGCGACCGGGCCCCACATCGGGGGGCACCGAACACAAGGAAAGCCCTGAAAGCCCTGAAAGCGCAGGTCACAACCTCAGAACCAGCTCAATTTCCTTGCCCGCCGGTGACCCCGGCGGGCAGGATCGCGTCGGCCCCTTGACCCGGTCGCACCACCTCCCCCACCCCCTTGCCCACTCGCTGTAGAACTTCTCGGATCTTGGCCGGGGAAGCCCCTTGCGCGGCAGCCCCGTACCATAGGACATAGCCGTGGCGCGTCCGCCCGGCGGGCGTACGAGGAACTGACGCCGCATCCCACGATCCGAGAGAAGCGCAAGCACCCATGCCCACGCGCCACGACATCCGTAACGTCGCCATCGTCGCCCACGTCGACCATGGCAAGACGACCATCGTCGACGCCATGCTCAAGCAGGCCGGTGCCTTCGCCGCCCACCAGCAGCTCGACGACCGCATGATGGACTCGAACGACCTGGAGCGTGAGAAGGGCATCACGATCCTCGCCAAGAACACGGCGGTGAAGTATCACCCCAAGGACGGCGGGGCCCCGATCACGATCAACATCATCGACACCCCCGGCCACGCCGACTTCGGTGGCGAGGTCGAGCGCGGTCTCTCGATGGTGGACGCGGTCGTCCTCCTCGTGGACGCCTCCGAGGGTCCGCTCCCGCAGACCCGGTTCGTGCTGCGCAAGGCTCTCCAGCAGCGCAAGCCCGTCATCCTCTGCATCAACAAGACGGACCGCCCGGACTCCCGGATCGACGAGGTCGTCAACGAGACCTACGACCTCTTCCTCGACCTGGACGCGGACGAGGACCAGATCGAGTTCCCGATCGTCTACGCCTGCGGCCGTGACGGCGTCGCCTCGCTGACCAAGCCGGAGAACGGCACGGTCCCCGCGGACAGCGAGAACCTCGAGCCGTTCTTCTCCGCCATCCTGGAGCACGTCCCGGCCCCGGTGTACGACGAGGAGGCCCCGCTCCAGGCCCACGTCACCAACCTGGACGCCGACAACTTCCTCGGCCGCATCGCGCTCCTCCGCGTCGAGCAGGGCGAGCTCCGCAAGGGCCAGACGGTCGCGTGGATCAAGCGGGACGGCTCGATCTCCAACGTCCGCATCACCGAGCTGATGATGACCGAGGCGCTCACCCGCAAGCCGGCCGAGGTCGCCGGCCCCGGTGACATCTGCGCCGTCGCCGGTATCCCCGACATCATGATCGGCGAGACCCTGGCCGACCCGGAGAACCCGATCGCGCTCCCGCTGATCACGGTCGACCAGCCGGCCATCTCCATGACCATCGGCACCAACACCTCGCCGCTCGTCGGCCGCGGCGGCACGGGCAAGGGCGCGGAGGCCAAGTCCGCGGTCAAGCAGCGCAAGGTCACCGCCCGTCAGGTCAAGGACCGTCTGGACCGCGAGCTGATCGGTAACGTCTCGCTCCGCGTCCTCGACACCGAGCGTCCCGACGCCTGGGAGGTCCAGGGCCGCGGTGAGCTCGCGCTCGCCATCCTGGTCGAGCAGATGCGCCGCGAGGGCTTCGAGCTCACCATCGGCAAGCCCCAGGTCGTCACCAAGGAGGTCGACGGCAAGACGCACGAGCCCGTCGAGCGCCTCACGGTCGACGTTCCCGAGGAGCACATGGGCGCGGTCACGCAGCTCATGGGTGTCCGCAAGGGCCGCATGGACAACATGTCGAACCACGGCTCCGGCTGGGTCCGCATGGAGTTCGTCGTTCCGTCCCGTGGCCTCATCGGCTTCCGTACGGAGTTCCTCACCAACACCCGCGGTACGGGCATCGCCCACTCGATCCACGAGGGCCACGAGCCGTGGTTCGGCACGCTGACGACCCGTAACAACGGTTCGCTGGTCGCCGACCGCGCGGGTGCCGTCACCGCGTTCGCGATGACGAACCTCCAGGAGCGCGGTGTCCTGTTCACCGACCCCGGCACCGAGGTGTACGAGGGCATGATCGTCGGCGAGAACTCGCGTTCCGACGACATGGACGTGAACATCACCAAGGAGAAGAAGCTCACCAACATGCGCTCCGCCTCCGCCGACTCCTTCGAGGCGATCGTCCCGCCGCGCAAGCTCTCCCTGGAGCAGTCCCTGGAGTTCTGCCGCGACGACGAGTGCGTCGAGGTCACCCCGGAGGCCGTGCGTATCCGCAAGGTCATCCTGGACCAGAACGCGCGTGGCCGTGCGTCCTCGCGCGCCAAGAACGGCTGACCGGCTGAGCCGAGAGATCGGCTGAGTCCGGCCGCATACGGCCGATGACAGTGGGGTAGATCACGATTCTGTGATCTACCCCGCTTTCGGTTCGACGCGACGTCAGCACCGGAGCCCGGACCCCCTCAGGGAGTGAGGGAGTCCGGGCTTTTCGTCAACTTCCGTCAACTCCATTTCGGAGGCCTGGTGTCCGCATATCGGCCATCGCTCTCCGGTACGTGTGTTAACGGTCCGTTTCGGGGGTGTCTGTCTGTGCTCAGTTTGTCCGGATTTCGGTATCCGGGGGTGTGGTGATGTTGTCAAAACGAGACCACTTAAGTGTGGTTTACAGCCCGGACGTACTTAATAGTTGGCTCCATTGAGCTCGGGTCAATGGGTCACGCACTGTGGGGAGTGCCGACTCACGAGCACACTCGGGGCACTTGAGTGCATTGCCGTCAGGGGTGTCGGCAGAACTCGGAGTGCCCCTCTTGTAGTGACAAAAGTGGACTCATGAGGAGGAACCCATGCGCGGTGCCAAGAGCGCCAAGTGGGTAACGGGCGCGATCATCGTTGCCCTTGCTGCGACCGCCTGTGGCGGGGGTAAGAGCGACAGCGGCGACGCCAAGGGCGCTGTTGACCCGAACGGAATCTTCTCCGTCGAGCTGGGCGAGCCCGAGAAGCCCCTGCTCACCGGTGACACGATGGAGTCCAACGGCTCCGCCGTGATGGCCGGCCTGTTCTCGACCCTGGTCGACTACAAGGCCGACGGCTCCCTGGAGATGATCAACGCCGAGTCGGTCACCACGACGGACTCGAAGACCTGGACCGTCAAGCTGAAGCCGGGCTGGACCTTCCACGACGGCACCCCGGTGACCTCCAAGTCCTACGTGGACGCGTGGAACTGGAACGCCAACGTCAAGAACGCCCAGGGTCTGTCCTCGTGGTTCGCGGACATCAAGGGCTACGACAAGGTCCACCCCGAGGCCGAGGGCGCCAAGCCCACCGCCGAGAAGATGGACGGTCTGACGGTCGTCGACGAGACCACCTTCAAGATCGAGCTCACCAAGGCCGTTCCGTACTTCGGCCACAAGCTCGCCTACATCGTCTTCGCGCCGCTGGCCGAGTCCTTCTACAAGGACCCGGCTGCCGGTGGCCAGAAGCCGGTCGGCAACGGTCCCTACAAGTTCAAGAGCTGGGACCACAAGAAGAAGATCGAGATCACTCGATTCGACGGCTACAAGGGCCCGAACAAGGCGAAGAACGGCGGTGTGGTCTTCAAGAACTACACCACCCTCGAGGCCGCGTACGAGGACCTGAAGTCCGGCAACGTCGACGTGCTCCGTCAGATCGCGCCGAAGGACCTCCCGGTCTACCGCCAGGACCTCGGCGACCGCGCCGTGGACCAGGCCTACTCCGCGATCCAGACCATCGCCGTCGCCTTCTACGCCGACCAGTGGAAGAAGCCGAAGCAGATCGACCCGCGCGTGGTCCAGGGTCTGTCGATGGCGATCGACCGTGCCACCATCACCAAGACGGTGCTGCAGGGTACGCGTGAGCCCGCGACCGGCTGGGTCGCCAAGGGTGTCCTGGGCTTCCAGGAGGACGGTGGCGCCGGCGTCACCAAGTTCGACCCGGCGAAGGCCAAGGAGCTCATCAAGGCCGGCGGCGGCGTCCCCGGCAACAAGATCTCCATCCAGTTCAACGCCGACGGTGGCCACAAGGAGTGGGTGGACGCTGTCTGCAACTCCATCCAGCAGGCCACCGACGTCCAGTGCGTCGGCGACGGCAAGCCGGACTTCCAGGCCGACCTGACCGCTCGTAAGACGAAGCAGGTCAAGTCCCTGTACCGCTCCGGCTGGGTGCTCGACTACCCGGTGAACGCCAACTTCATCTCGGACCTGTTCCGTACGGGTGCGGCGGGCAACCAGGGCGACTTCAGCAACAAGGAGCTCGACGCCAAGATCGCCAAGGCGGACTCGGCTGCGACCCTCGACGAGTCGGTGAAGCAGTTCCAGGCCATCGAGAAGGACCTGGTCAACTACATGCCGTCCATCCCGCTCTGGTACTACAAGGTCAACGCGGGCTACTCCGAGAAGGTTTCGGGCGTGGCGTACGGCCAGGACGGTGACCCGATCCTGACCGGCGTCGAGGTCAAGAAGTAATCACTCAAGCGTAGTCCGCCTGCCGATGCGGGGCTGACGGGATGTCAGCCCCGCGTTCGGCGCCTTACGTATGTGGCTGGGGGGCCCTTCCACGACATTCGCGCGCCCGCTCAGGGCCGCGGTTGCCGAGGGAGGGCCCGTCGGTTGCTGCTGTCATATTTCAACGGAGGCATGATGGGGCGCTATGTCGCACGACGACTGCTCCAGATGATCCCGGTTTTCCTCGGGACCACCCTGCTGATCTTCCTCATGGTCTACAGCCTGCCCGGCGACCCCGTGGCGGGTATGTTCGGGGACAAGGGCGCTGACCCCGCGACCCTCGCGAAGATCAGACACGATCTGGGACTGGATCTGCCGCTCTGGCAGCAGTACTGGAACTACATGACCGACATCATCCTGCACTTCGACTTCGGGACCCAGATCCGCAACGGTCGCCCGATCACCGAGGTACTGGGTGAGGCGTTCCCCGTCACTCTGCAGCTCGCCGCTCTGGCGTTCGCTTTCGAGCTGGTCTTCGGCATCGGCCTCGGCATCATCGCCGGTCTCAAGGCCGGCCGTCTCGCCGACAACGCGATCCTCATCTTCACGCTGCTGATCATCTCGATCCCGGTCTTCGTGCTCGGCTTCATCATCAAGATGGTGTTCGCCTTCGAGCTCGGCTGGATCGAACCGAACGTCAGCAACGACCAGTTGGTCTCGGAGATGATCGCTCCGGCCATTGTGCTCGGCGGTCTGTCACTCGCCTATGTGGCCCGGCTCACGCGTACCTCCATGGCGGAGAACCTGCGCGCCGACTACATGCGCACGGCCGTCGCCAAGGGCCTGCCCCGCCGCCGCGTCATCGGCGTGCACCTCATGCGCAACTCGATGATCCCCGTCGTCACCTTCCTCGGCACCGACATCGGCGCCCTCATGGGCGGCGCGGTCGTCACCGAGCGCATCTTCAACATCAAGGGCGTCGGTGGCCTCATCGCCGAGTCGATCACCCGGCGTGAAGGGTCGACCCTGGTCGGCCTCGTCACCATCCTGGTGATCATCTACCTCGTCACCAGCCTGCTCATCGACCTGCTGTACGCGGTCCTGGACCCGAGGATCCGGTATGCCTGACGTGACCAAGACCGCGACCGCCGTCGAGGACGCCGTCGCGCCTCCCGCCGCCCCGGCCCACGCCGGCAAGCAGGAGAAGGCCCGCAGCCTCTGGGGCGACGCCTGGGTCGACCTGCGCCGCAACCCGTACTTCCTCGTGGCGTCGGTGCTGATCTTCTTCCTGCTCCTCGTCGCCGCCTGGCCGAGCCTCTTCACGAGCGCGTCGCCCACCAAGGGCGACCTCGTGAAGCACTTCCTCGGCAAGCCGGAGCTCGGCAGCATCGGCTCCGAGGGCTGGCTCGGCTACGACGGCCAGGGCCGCTCCGTGTACGCCCGACTGATCTACGGCACCCGTGCCTCGATCATCGTCGGCGTCACCGTCACCGCGATCGTCACGCTCGTCGGTGGTGTGATGGGCATGCTCGCCGGTTACTTCGGCGGCTGGATCGACGCGCTGCTCTCGCGTCTGACCGACATCTTCTTCGGCATCCCGTTCCTGCTCGGTGCCATGGTCGTCCTGCAGTCCTTCGTCGAGCGCACGGTCTGGGTGGTCGTCTTCGCCCTCGCGTTCCTCGGCTGGACCCAGATGGCCCGCGTCATGCGCGGCGCCGTGATCACGGTCAAGCACGCCGACTACGTCCACGCGGCGAAGGCACTCGGCGCCGGCACCAGCCGGATCCTCTTCCGGCACATCCTGCCGAACGCCATGGCCCCCGTGATCGTCGTCGCGACCATCGCGCTCGGCGGCTACATCTCGGCCGAGGCCACCCTGTCCTACCTGGGTCTGGGCCTCGCCGCCCCGACCGTCTCGTGGGGCGTGGACATCTCCACCGGTGTCGACCAGATCCGAGTGGCGCAGCACATCCTGCTGTGGCCCTCGATCATGCTCAGCATCACCGTTCTGGCGTTCATCATGCTCGGCGAAGCCGTACGCAACGCCCTCGACCCGAAGCTGCGCTGAGGAGGGCGTAAAAGATGAGCATCATCGACAAGACCGCGTCCGTCCCCGCGCCCCGCGACGGAGCCGACCACAACGGTCCGCTGCTCGAAGTCCGTGACCTGCACGTCGAGTTCCACACCCGCGACGGTGTGGCCAAGGCGGTCAACGGTGTCAACTACTCGGTGAACGCCGGCGAGACCCTCGCCGTCCTCGGCGAGTCCGGCTCCGGCAAGTCCGTCACCGCGCAGGCCATCATGGGCATCCTCGACATGCCGCCCGGCAAGATCCCGCAGGGCGAGATCCTCTTCCGCGGCCAGGACATGCTGAAGATGGCCGAGGAGGAGCGCCGGAAGATCCGCGGCCGGAAGATCGCGATGATCTTCCAGGACGCGCTGTCCTCCCTCAACCCGGTCCTCAGCGTCGGCTACCAGCTCGGCGAGATGTTCCGCGTGCACCAGGGCCTCTCCAAGAAGGACGCCACGGTCAAGGCCGTCGAGCTGATGGACAAGGTCAAGATCCCCGCCGCCAAGGCGCGGGTCACCGACTACCCCCACCAGTTCTCCGGCGGCATGCGCCAGCGCATCATGATCGCCATGGCGCTCGCCCTGGAGCCGGACCTGATCATCGCCGACGAGCCCACCACGGCTCTCGACGTGACCGTCCAGGCCCAGGTCATGGACCTCCTCGCGGAGCTCCAGCAGGAATACAACATGGGCCTGATCCTGATCACCCACGACCTCGGCGTCGTCGCCGACGTCGCGGACAAGATCGCCGTGATGTACGCCGGCCGGATCGTCGAGCAGGCGCCGGTGCACGAGCTCTACAAGCGCCCGGCCCACCCCTACACCAAGGGTCTCCTGGAGTCGATCCCGCGCCTGGACCAGAAGGGCCAGGAGCTCTACGCGATCAAGGGCCTCCCGCCCAACCTGCTCCGTGTGCCCACCGGCTGCGCCTTCAACCCGCGCTGCCCCAAGGCCGACGACATCTGCCGCACGGAGATCCCGGCCCTCGTGCCGGTCACCGAGCAGAACGGCGCGGACCTCCCGGGCCGTACGAGCGCCTGCCACTTCTGGAAGGAGACGATCCATGGCTGACCTCAGCAAGAACGACGAGGCCGTGGCCGCCGCCATCGAGGCCCCCGCGGGCCGCGGTGAGCCGATCCTCCAGGTGCGCAACCTGAAGAAGCACTTCCCGCTGACCCAGGGCATCCTCTTCAAGAAGCAGGTCGGCGCGGTCAAGGCCGTGGACGGGGTCTCCTTCGACCTCTACCAGGGCGAGACCCTCGGCATCGTGGGCGAGTCCGGCTGTGGCAAGTCCACGGTCGCCAAGCTCCTGATGAACCTGGAGCGGGCCACCGCCGGCGAGGTCTTCTACAAGGGCCAGGACATCACCAAGCTGGGCGGCCGCGCGCTGAAGGCCGTGCGCCGCAACATCCAGATGGTGTTCCAGGACCCGTACACCTCGCTGAACCCGCGCATGACGGTCGGCGACATCATCGGCGAGCCCTTCGACATCCACCCCGAGGTGGCCCCGAAGGGCGACCGGCGCCGCAAGGTGCAGGAGCTGCTCGACGTCGTCGGTCTGAACCCGGAGTACATCAACCGGTACCCGCACCAGTTCTCCGGCGGCCAGCGCCAGCGCATCGGCATCGCCCGCGGCCTCGCGCTCAACCCGGAGATCATCATCTGCGACGAGCCGGTCTCGGCCCTGGACGTCTCCGTCCAGGCGCAGGTCATCAACCTGATGGGGAAGCTGCAGGACGAGTTCAACCTCTCCTACCTCTTCATCGCGCACGACCTGTCGATCGTCCGGCACATCTCGGACCGCGTCGGCGTCATGTACCTCGGCAAGATGGCCGAGATCGGTACGGACGAGCAGATCTACGAGCACCCGACGCACCCGTACACCCAGGCGCTGCTCTCCGCGGTGCCGGTGCCGGACCCGGAGGCCCGCGCGCACCGCGAGCGGATCATCCTGACGGGTGACGTCCCCTCGCCGGCGAACCCGCCGTCGGGCTGCAGCTTCCGCACCCGTTGCTGGAAGGCGCAGGAGAAGTGCTCGCAGGAGACGCCGCTGCTGGCGATCCCGACGCGCTTCGACGGCCAGGACACCCCGGCCGCCCACCTCTCGGCGTGCCACTTCGCCGAGGAGAAGCAGGTCGTGCCGGTGCACTGACGCACCGACCGGCGGACATCACGAAGGGCGCCCCGTTCCGTACCTACGGAACGGGGCGCCCTTCGTCGTGCCCGCGCGGGCTCCGGGGCTCCGCGCCCGCGGGCCACCGTCCGGCGGCCGTAAAAGTGCAGCCCCGTCAATATCGGGTGATATTGGGGCCTAAGTCAGACTTAGGACATTCGGGAGGCACTCCATGCGCGGAGCCACGCACGCCAAGTGGGCCGCTCTGGCCACCGCAGTCGCCCTCGCGGCGACCGCCTGTGGCGGCGGCGACGACAGCGGCGGCGGAGGGGCCGACGGCATCGTGAGTTCCTCGTGGGGCGACCCGCAGAACCCGCTGGAACCCGCCAACACCAACGAGGTCCAGGGCGGCAAGGTCCTCTCCATGATCTTCCGGGGACTCAAGCAGTACGACCCGAAGACCGGCGAGGCCAAGGACATGCTCGCCGAGAAGATCGAGACCACCGACTCGATCAACTTCACCATCACGGTCAAGGACGGCTGGACCTTCTCCAACGGCGAGAAGGTGACCGCCAAGTCCTTCGTCGACGCGTGGAACTACGGCGCCGACCTGAAGAACAATCAGAAGAACGCCTACTTCTTCGGCCAGATCGAGGGCTACGACAAGGTCCACCCCGAGAAGGGCGAGCCGTCCGCCACATCCATGTCCGGCCTCAAGGTCACCGGCCCCCAGACCTTCACGGTCAAGCTCACCCAGAAGTTCTCCACCTGGCCCATCACCCTCGGCTACGCGGCCTTCTCGCCGCTGCCCCAGGCCTTCTTCGACGACCGCCAGGCCTGGCTGTCGAAGCCGATCGGCAACGGCCCGTACACCGTCGACTCGTACTCCAAGGGCTCCCAGATGGCCCTCAAGCGCTGGGACGCCTACCCCGGCGCCGACAAGGCCCAGAACGGCGGCATCACCCTCAAGGTCTACACGGACAACAACACCGCCTACACGGACCTGACGGCCGGCAACCTCGACCTCGTCGACGACGTGCCCGCCTCGCAGCTCAAGAACGTCGAAGCGGACCTCGGCGACCGTTACATCAACGTCCCCGCCGGCATCATCCAGACGCTGTCCTTCCCGTTCTACGACCCGGCCTGGAACAAGCCCGGACAGGAGAAGCTCCGCCAGGGCCTCTCCATGGCGATCGACCGCGACCAGATCACCGAGACGATCTTCCAGAAGACCCGGACCCCCGCCGTCGACTGGACCTCCCCGGTGCTCGGCGAGGACGGCGGCTTCAAGGACGTCTGCGGCGACTTCTGCAAGTACGACGCCGCCGAGGCGAAGAAGCTCGTGGCCGAGGGCGGCGGCATCCCCGGCGGCACCATGAAGATCTCGTACAACGCCGACACCGGCTCCCACAAGGAATGGGTCGACGCGGTCTGCAACTCCATCAACCGCTCCCTCGGCAACAACAAGGCCTGCGTCGGCAACCCGATCGGCACCTTCGCCGACTTCCGCAACCAGGTCACCCAGTCGAAGATGGACGGCCCGTTCCGCGCCGGCTGGCAGATGGACTACCCGCTCATCCAGAACTTCCTCCAGCCGCTGTACTACACCAACGCCTCGTCCAACGACGGCAAGTACTCGGACCCCCAGTTCGACAAGCTGGTCAACCAGGCCAACGCCGAGGCCGACACCGCGAAGGCCATCGGGCTCTTCCAGCAGGCCGAGGAAGTCCTCCGGGACGACATGGGCGCCATCCCGCTCTGGTACCAGAACGGCAGCGCCGGCTACTCGGAGCGGGTCACCAACGTCTCCCTGAACCCGTTCAGCGTCCCGGTCTACGACCAGATCAAGGTCAACTGACGTCGTAGCAGGTCGGAGGCGTACGGCCCGGCCCGCGGACCTCCGCGCCGCCGGGCCGCACGTCTTCTCCGCACCCCACCGCCACGCGGAGCCACCCCTCTTCCCGGAGCCAACCCCCGGAGCCCCCCATGGGTCGATATGTGATCCGGCGGCTGCTGCAGATGATCCCGGTCTTCTTCGGCGCCACGCTGTTGATCTTCCTGATGGTGAACGTGATGGGCGACCCCATCGCCGGACTGTGCGGCGACCGCCAGTGCGACCCGGCGACCGCCGCCCAGCTGGAGAAGGAGTTCGGTCTCGACAAGCCCGTCTGGCAGCAATACCTCACCTACATGGGCAACGTCTTCACCGGAGACTTCGGCACCGCCTTCAACGGGCAGCCCGTCACCGAACTGATGGCCAGCGCCTTCCCCGTCACCATCCGGCTCACGATCGTCGCGATCTTCTTCGAGATCGTCATCGGCATCAGCCTCGGTGTGGTCACCGGCCTCAAGCGCGGCCGCCCCGTCGACACCACCGTCCTGCTGCTGACCCTGGTCGTCCTCTCCGTCCCGACCTTCGTCACCGGCCTCCTCGTCCAGCTCCTCCTCGGCGTCAAATGGGGCTGGATCAAACCGGCCGTCTCGCCCGAGGCCACCTTCAGCGAACTCATCGTGCCCGGCCTGGTCCTCGCCTCGGTCTCGCTGGCCTACGTCACCCGGCTCACCCGGACCTCGATCGCCGAGAACAAGCGCGCCGACTACGTCCG
This sequence comes from Streptomyces sp. NBC_00691, assembly GCF_036226665.1. NCBI lineage: Bacteria > Bacillati > Actinomycetota > Actinomycetes > Kitasatosporales > Streptomycetaceae > Streptomyces > Streptomyces sp. NBC_00691. The sequence goes on from NZ_CP109007.1 coordinate 5,223,977, forward strand.
CACCGCCGTCGCCAAGGGCCTGCCCCGCCGCCGGGTCATCAGCCGGCACCTGCTCCGCAACAGCCTCATCCCGGTCGTGACGTTCATCGGTGCCGACGTCGGCGCCCTCATGGGCGGAGCCATCGTCACCGAACGGATCTTCAACATCCACGGCGTCGGCTACCAGCTCTACCAGGGCATCGTCCGCCAGAACACCCAGACCGTGGTCGGCTTCGTGACCATCCTCGTGCTGGTGTTCCTGCTGGCCAACCTCCTGGTCGACCTCCTGTACGCCGTCCTTGACCCGAGGATTCGCTATGCCTGAGCAGCCCGAGCCGCTTGAGTCGTACGAGGAGGGCCGAGCCATCGCCCCCACCGGCGCCGGTGGCGCGTCCGATCTCGCGACGGCCGAAGGCGAGACCCTGGAGCGGACGCCCGGCGGCCCCCTCGGCACCGGCGCCGACAAGAAGCCCCGGTCCCTGTGGTCCGACGCCTGGCGAGACCTGCGCCGGAACCCGATCTTCATCATCTCCTCGCTGGTGATCCTCTTCCTGGTCGTCATCTCCATCTGGCCCCAGCTGATCGCCTCCGGGGACCCCCTCGACTGCGACCTCTCCAAGGCCCAGGAAGGCTCCCAGCCCGGCCACCCCTTCGGCTTCAACGGCCAGGGCTGCGACGTCTACACCCGCACCGTCTACGGCGCCCGGACGTCCGTGACCGTCGGCGTCCTCGCCACCCTCGGCGTCGCCGTCCTCGGCAGCATCCTCGGCGGCCTCGCCGGCTTCTTCGGCGGCGCCTGGGACGGTGTCCTCTCCCGGATCACCGACGTCTTCTTCGCCATCCCCGTCGTCCTCGGCGGCCTGGTGCTCCTCTCCGTGGTGACCAGCTCCAGCGTGTGGCCCGTCATCGGCTTCATGGTGCTGCTCGGCTGGCCGCAGCTCTCCCGCATCGCCCGCGGTTCCGTCATCACCGCCAAACAGAACGACTACGTGCAGGCGGCCCGGGCGCTCGGCGCCTCCAACTCCCGGATGATGCTCCGCCACATCTCACCCAACGCCATCGCCCCGGTGATCGTCGTCGCCACCATCGCCCTCGGCACGTACATCGCGCTGGAGGCGACCCTGTCCTACCTCGGTGTCGGCCTGAAGCCCCCGACCGTCTCCTGGGGCATCGACATCTCCTCGGCGTCGCAGTACATCCGCAACGCGCCGCACATGCTGCTCTGGCCGGCCGGCGCGCTCGCCATCACCGTGCTCGCCTTCATCATGCTCGGCGACGCCGTCCGCGACGCCCTCGACCCGAAGCTGAGGTAGGGACCCATGCTGCTCGAAGTGCGCGACCTGCACGTGGAGTTCCACACCCGCGACGGGGTGGCCAAGGCCGTCAACGGCGTCGACTACTCCGTCGACGCGGGGGAGACCCTCGCGGTCCTCGGCGAGTCCGGCTCCGGCAAGTCCGTCACCGCCCAGGCCGTGATGGGCATCCTCGACGTCCCGCCGGGAAAGATCAGCCAGGGCGAGATCCTCTTCCAGGGCCAGGACCTGCTGAAGCTCAAGGAGGACGAGCGGCGCAAGATCCGCGGCGCCAAGATGGCGATGGTCTTCCAGGACGCGCTGTCCTCCCTCAACCCCGTGCTCAGCGTGGGCGACCAGCTCGGCGAGATGTTCCAGGTCCACAAGGGCATGTCGCGCAAGGACTCCAAGGCCAGGGCCGTCGAACTGATGGACCGGGTCCGCATCCCCGCCGCCAAGGAACGCGTCGGGCAGTACCCCCACCAGTTCTCCGGCGGCATGCGCCAGCGCATCATGATCGCCATGGCGCTCGCCCTCGAACCCGAGCTGATCATCGCCGACGAGCCCACCACCGCCCTCGACGTCACCGTCCAGGCCCAGGTCATGGACCTGCTCGCCGAGCTCCAGCGCGAACTCAACATGGGCCTCATCCTCATCACCCACGACCTCGGCGTCGTGGCCGACGTCGCCGACAAGATCGCCGTCATGTACGCGGGGCGGATCGTCGAACAGGCACCCGTCCACGAGATCTACAAGGCGCCCGCCCACCCCTACACCCGCGGCCTGCTCGACTCCATCCCGCGCCTCGACCAGAAGGGGCAGGAGCTCTACGCGATCAAGGGCCTCCCGCCCAACCTCCTGGCCATCCCACCCGGCTGCGCCTTCAACCCCCGCTGCCCCATGGCCCAGGACGTCTGCCGCACCGACGTGCCCCCGCTCTACGACGTGACCGAGTCCCCGGTGAAGCGCTCCAGCGCCTGCCACTTCTGGAAGGAGTGCCTCCATGGCTGAGGCGATTCTCGAAGTCCGGGACCTCCACAAGCACTACCCGCTCACCCAGGGCATCGTCTTCAAGAAGCAGGTCGGCGCCGTCCGGGCCGTCGACGGCGTCGACTTCGACCTCCACGCCGGCGAGACCCTCGGCATCGTCGGCGAATCCGGCTGCGGCAAGTCGACGGTCGCGAAGATGCTGGTCAACCTCGAACGGCCGACGTCCGGCTCGATCCGCTACAAGGGCGAGGACATCAGCACGCTCTCCCCCCGCGCCCTCAAGGCCGTCCGCCGCAACATCCAGATGGTGTTCCAGGACCCGTACACCTCGCTCAACCCGCGCATGACCGTCGGCGACATCATCGGCGAGCCGTACGAGATCCACCCCGAGGTCGCCCCCAAGGGAGACCGGCGCCGCAAGGTCCAGGACCTCCTGGACGTCGTCGGCCTCAACCCCGAGTACATCAACCGCTACCCGCACCAGTTCTCCGGCGGCCAGCGCCAGCGCATCGGCATCGCCCGCGGCCTCGCCCTCCAGCCCGAGATCATCGTCGCCGACGAACCCGTGTCCGCCCTCGACGTCTCCGTGCAGGCGCAGGTCATCAACCTGATGGGGAACCTCCAGTCCGAGTTCTCCCTGTCGTACGTCTTCATCGCCCACGACCTGTCGATCGTGCGGCACATCTCCGACCGGGTCGGCGTCATGTACCTCGGCCGGATCGTCGAGATCGGCACCGACGAGCAGATCTACGACCACCCCACCCACCCCTACACCCAGGCGCTGCTGTCCGCCGTCCCGGTGCCCGACCCCGAGGCGCGCGCCCACCGCGAACGCATCATCCTCACCGGCGACGTCCCGTCCCCGGCCAACATCCCCTCCGGCTGCCGCTTCCGCACCCGCTGCTGGAAGGCCCAGGAGCGCTGCGCCCTGGAGGTCCCGCTCCTCGCCGTCCCGGCCGTCTTCCGCCTCACGGACAGCCCCGCGAAGCACGACTCGGCCTGCCACTTCGCCGAGGAGAAGCACGTCGTCCCCACGGAGGGCGGCGAAGGGCCCGAGACACCGCCCGAGAGCGGCACGGACCCCTTCCGGAAGCCCGAATCGCCTTAACAGAGCGGCAACTCGACGGAATCGGATCCGATATACGAACACGCCAGTCTGTACACCGTACGGCCGTGCGGGTGCCGTGAGCCGGGCCGGGGCGCGCCATGTCGCCCCGGCCCGGACCCGTGTGTTCCCCGTGCCTCACAGGTTTCGCGGAACCGCTTGTTTCGGTCGATGGCGACCGTGAGTATCGGTTCCGTGACTGTGACACGACCGGCACGCCTCACGGGCGCCGCGCTCTGCGCCGTGCTCGCCCTCACCACCGCCGTGTGGATCCTCAAGGATCTCGCCGCGCTCGGCTCGCCCGCCGACCTCGCCTGGTACTGGGCCCGGGACCACGACTTCCTCATGCGGGGCCGGGCCGTCACCTCCCTGATCGACCCCGTGCTGCTCGTCGTCTCCGCCGCCGCCGCGGCCGCCGCGATCCGCTCCCGGCACGCGGCCTCCGCGCTGGCCGCCACCGGCACCGTCACACTGGCCCTGCGCCTGCCCGGCCTCTTGGAGCCCGGCAGCGGCGCCCTCGCCACCGCCCTCGCCGAACTCGCCCTCGCCGCCGGTCTGATCGTCACCGCCGCCGCCGGCCGCCGCCCGGCCACCGCCTCGTACGAGCCGCTCCCCACGCGCCCGCGTAGGAGCCCCGCCGTCGCCGCCGGGGTCCTCCTCGCGACCGGCGCGCTCGCCGTGGCCCTGTGGGAGCTGTACTGGGCCACCGAACTGCCCCTGCAGCTCACCGTCGACCGCTTCACCGGCGGCCGGTCCATCATGAAGGCGGCCCTCGCGCCCCCGCCCGGCTGGCTGTCGCTCGTCCTCGTGGCCCTGTACGCGACCGCCGCCGTCTCCGCCTTCTCACGGGCCCGCCACAGCCGGGCCTTCGGGCTGCTCGCCGGGGTGTTCCTGGCGGCCGGCGGTCTCGCGGACGTCGCCAGGACCATCCGCTACGACCTGATCGGCGACTTCTGGGACCTCCCGACCACCGCCCGGCTGAGCATCCTCACCCCCTTCTTCGGGCTGCTCGCCGGCATCGCGGTGCTCGTCCTGCTCGCCGGGCGCGGCGCCCCCGCCGGAGCGCCGAGCCCGTACCCGCCGGCCGGGATGCCGCCCCCGGCCCCGCCCTACCCGCCGCCGCCCGGCTGGTGAGCCGGCCGGTGGCCCGGCGGGTGGGCCGAGTGGCGACCCGGCGGGTGGGTCAGCCCCGCCGCCCGGCGAGCGACCGCTGCAGGAAGTCCACCTGGAGCAGCAGCAGGTTCTCCGCGACCTGTTCCTGCGGCGTCATGTGGGTGACCCCCGACAGCGGCAGCACCTCGTGCGGCCGGCCCGCCGCGAGGAGCGCCGAGGAGAGCCGCAGCGCGTGCGCGACGACCACGTTGTCGTCCGCGAGACCGTGGACGATCATCATCGGCCGCACGGGCACCTCCGGGGCGGAGATCCCGTCGTCGGTGAGCAGCGACTGCTCCGCGTACACCTCGGGGTCGTCCTGCGGGGTGCCGAGGTACCGCTCGGTGTAGTGGGTGTCGTACAGCCGCCAGTCCGTCACCGGCGCCCCCACCACCGCCGCGTGGAACACGTCCGGCCGCCGCAGCACCGCCCGCGCCGCCAGATAGCCGCCGTACGACCAGCCCCGGATCGCCACCCGGTCCAGATCCAGCGGGAAGCGCCCGGCCAGGCCCTGGAGCGCGTCCACCTGGTCGTCGAGGGTCGGCCCGAAGTCCCGCGCGATCGACTTCTCCCAGGCGGGGGAGCGGCCCGGCGTGCCCCGCCCGTCCGCCACGACCACCGCGAAGCCCTGGTCGGCGAACCACTGGGACGTCAGATGCGCGTTGTGCGCGGCGAGCACCCGCGGTCCGTGCGGACCGCCGTACGGATCCATGAGCACCGGCAGGGGCCCGTCGCCCTCCTCGTACCCCGACGGCAGCAGCACCGCGCACGGGATCCGCCGCACGCCGGCCTCCGTGAGCCGCACGCGCGCGCGGAGCAGCGGATCCTGGGCGTACGAGGTCACCACCGCGATGCGCTCGCCGTCCCGCAGCACCCGCGCCACGCTCCCCGGCGTCTCCGGCCCCGCCGACACCAGCACGGTCACCGCCCCCGAGCGCACCGCGCCGTGCACGCCGACGCCCTCGGACAGCCGCTCCGCGCCCCGACCGGTCACCCGGTACACATGGACCTCGCCGGTCTCCGGGCGAGCCGCCTCCGCGCCCGCCGACGCCGACACGAGGATGTCGTCCTCCCCGACGTCGAGCACGGCCCGGACATGCAGCGAGGCGTCCGTCAGCACCTCGTCGCCCACGGCCAGGGCCCGTGCCCCGGTCTCGTCCGTGAGCCGTACGAGCCGCCCGTCCGGAGCCCACGCCGGCACCCCCGGCAGCACCTCCAGCCACACGGGGTCACGCTCCGCCCGGACCGTCCTCGTCTCCCCGGACTCCGGGTCCACCGCGAGGAACAGCTGCTCCCGCTGGTCCCGCGCCTGGACGAGCAACAGCGGCGCGCCGGCCGACGACCAGTGCACGCGCGCGAGGTACGGGTACCGCTCCCGGTCCCACGCCACCTCGGTGCGGGCGCCCGTGAGGTCCATGACGAACAGCCGTACGTCCGCGTTGGCCGTACCCGCCGCCGGGTACGCCACCGGCTGCGGCTCCCGCTCCGGATGCGCCGGGTCGGCGATCCACCAGCGGCGCACCGCCCGGTCGTCGGCGCGGGCCACGAGCAGCCGGTCGGAGGCGGGCGACCACCAGAACCCCCGGTCCCGGGTCATCTCCTCCGAGGCGATGAATTCGGCCAATCCGTAGGACACCTGAGGCTCCTCCGGAACGGCCAGTTCACGGTCGCCCGAACCGTCCGCGCCGACCACCCGCAGCGCGCCCTCCACCACGTACGCGACCAGACGCCCGTCCGGCGAGGGCCGGGGATCGATCACCGGCCCCGGCACCGGCAGCTCCCGCGCCGTCCCCGCCCGCAGCTCCGCCGCGAACAGACGCCCCGACAGGGCGAAGGCCGCCAACTCCACGGCCCCGTCCACCGCGTACGCCACCACGCCGGCCGAGCCCTCCCGGCTCCGCTCCCGGCGCGCCCGCTCCCGCGGCGACAACTCCTCCTCGCCGTCCGCGAGCAGCGCGTCCGGGTCCGCCGCCACCCGCTCCACCGGGGCGCCGCCGTCGCGGGGCAGGTCGAGGACCCAGAGCCCGTGCGTACGGTCCACACCGGACGCGGCCCTGACGAACACGACGCGCTCCCCGTCGGGGGAGACCGAGAAGGCACGCGGAACGCCCAGGGTGAACCGCTGGGTACGGGCGTGACGGCGGGGGAAGGAGAGCCCGGCAGGGGGTGTGGCCGGCTGCTGTCGAGACGAGGTCATGAGGCCGAAACTAGCGCTGTGCGCCCCCCTCGTGCCTCCGTCCGCCGATCGATGCGGCCGCACGGATAGTTATGATCCGTAGCGCTAGGTGGGTATGCATCCGACGGGCCTGCCCTCTGGCACATGCTGATCGACCGAACCACTCGAATATCCGACCGAAGAAGTGTGGAGGTGAACCGCCGTGGCACTCTCGATCTCCGTGGTGGTGCTGCTGGCGATCGTCGTCTTCCTTCTGATCCGGAAATCCGGGTTGAAGGCCGGACACGCGGCGATCAGCGCGCTCCTTGGCTTCTATCTGGCGAGCTCCTCCATCGCCCCGTCCATCAGCACCCTCACCACCAACGTGGCGAACATGGTGGGCGGCCTCAAGTTCTGAGGGCGCCTGCGCGCGCCGACCTCGTAGGGTGGGGCCATGTCCGATCTCCCCGCCCGCCGTCTGCTGCTCGTGCACGCGCACCCGGACGACGAGTCGATCAACAACGGCGCCACCATGGCCAGGTACGCGGCCGAGGGTGCCCTCGTCACCCTGGTCACCTGCACGCTCGGCGAGGAGGGCGAGGTCATCCCGCCCGAGCTCGCCCATCTGGCCCCCGACCGCGAGGACCGGCTCGGCCCGTACCGGATCGGCGAACTCGCCGCCGCGATGGCCGAGCTCGGTGTCACCGACCACCGCTTCCTCGGCGGCCCCGGGCGCTTCCGCGACTCCGGAATGATGGGCGTCGAGCAGAACAAGCGGGCCAACGCCTTCTGGAACACGGACGTCGACACCGCAGCCCCGTACCTCGTCGAGGTCATCAGAGAGACCCGCCCGCAGGTCCTCGTCACCTACGACCCCGACGGCGGCTACGGACACCCGGACCACATCCAGGCCCACCGGGTCGCCATGCGCGCCGCCGAACTCGCCGCCGACCCCGGCTACCGCCCCGACCTGGGGGCGGCCCACACGATCGCCAAGATCTACTGGAACCGGGTCCCGCGCCCGGTCGCCGAGGCCGGCTTCGCCCGGCTCCGCGCCGAGGGCTCCGCCTTCCCGGCCGCCGCCGCGATCGACGACGTCCCCGGCGTCGTCGACGAGGAGTCGATCACCGCCGAGATCGACGCGGGACCGGAGCACACGGGCCGCAAGAGCGCGGCGATGGCCGCGCACGCCACCCAAGTCGCGGTCGACGGACCGTTCTTCGCCCTCTCCAACGACCTCGGCCAGCCGATCTTCACCACCGAGTACTACGAGTTGGTACGAGGCGTGTCGGGCGCCCCCGAAGGCACCCGCGAGACGGACCTCTTCGCCGGAGTGGCCGCATGAGCCCCAAGCCGCCCGCGACGCCCAACCCGCCCAAGGCGCCGGCCGCGCCCGGTGCGTCCACCGTCTCCCGTAACGCCCGATTCGCCTGGTACGCGGGCCTGGTCGTCCTCGGCGTCCTCGTCGGAACCGCGGGCGCCCTCGTCCAGGCCGCCTGGCTCCCCGTCGGTCTGATCCTCGCCCTCCTCGCCACCGCAGCCCTCTTCTACGGCGGGCTGCGGGCCACCGAGACCCAGGTCGGCGTCGTCGCGGGCGGCGTCGGCTGGCTCGTCGCCGTCATCCTGCTCAGCTTCGGACGCCCGGAGGGTGACGGAGCGTTCGGCGGAGGCGTCGGCGAGCTGCTGTTCCTCTTCGGCGGCATGGCGATCGCTGTGATGTGCACCACGCTGGCCCGGCTGCCCCGACCGATCCCGTGAACAGGACGACTTGAGTCCGCGGACGCCCCGACTTCGGCCGGATTGACCGTCGTCAGCCACCCATGGGTCAGCTATGTGACGGCGGCGACCAGTATGGTGGTGCGCGCCGCCGAACCGCCCGGGTTATACGAGCATCAGCAAGAGCGGGCGGTGGAGCCAACCGGGAGATCCTGCTTTGAGTCGTGAAACTGGTCGAGAGACTGACAGTTCGTCCTCCGGCGCCCAGGGGCGCGGTGGAGCCGCGTATCCCTCGGGTACACCGCCGTACGGATCCCGCCAGTATCCGTCGCTCCACCCCTCGCAGGACGCGCCGGAGGAGACCGCCGCCGCGCCCGCACCGCCGGAGGAGCCCAAGACCGAGACGACGCTGACGACCCGGATCCGGATCAACATCCCGGGTTCGCGTCCGATCCCGCCGGTCGTGGTCCGCACCACGGTCAACGAGTCGCCCACGGCACCGCCGGCCACCGCGCCGGAGCCCGCTCCCGCCGCGGAGCCGGAGCCCGAGCCGGCGGCGGCCCCCGAGCCGCCGCAGGCCGAGGAGGCACCGAAGGCGAAGGAGACGAGCGACTGGTTCGCGCCCCGCAAGGCGGCGCCCCCGAGCCCGGCTCCCGAGCCCGCGCTGCCCCCGGCACCCGCCCCGGCCCCGAAGCCCGCTCCGGCCACCACCGGACCGGACGACCGTGGCACCGGCTTCGCGGGTTCCGCGACCTCCGGCGTCCCGACGGTCGGCAGCGCCCCGTCGAGCCGCCCGGTCCAGGGCCGGCCCGCACCGGGCAACCCGCTGTACGACGGGGGCACGCCCGCGGGCGGCACCCCGATGTACCCGGGCACGCCCGCGGGCGGCACCCCCATGTACACGGGCACACCGCCCGGCGGGACCCCGAGGTACGACGGAACCCCCGCCGGCGGCTCCCCGAGGTACGACGGCCAGGGCGCCGCGCACCCGGGCGCCGGGAACCCGCTCTACGACGGCACCCCCGCCGCCGGAACCCCGATGTACACGGGCACACCGGCCGGCGGCACGCCCGCGTACCGCGGCCCGGCCGCGCCGACCGGCCCCACGACGGGCCCGGTCACGGGCACGGCGTCGCTGGGCGGTCAGCCGGGCGGTCAGGGCGGTCCGGCCGGCCTGGCCGGATCCACCGGACCGGGCCAGGGCGCGGGCTCCCCGTTCCCCGGGGGAACGCCCGGCGGCGCGCCCCGCATGACCGACGACACCGCGATCCTCACCCCGCAGGCACCCGCGCCGACCGCCCCCGGCCGGGGCGGCCCGGGCGGACCCGGCGGAAAGCGCGGTCCGGGACGACCGGCCGACGGCGGCAACGGACACGTCTCCGGCGACACCCTCACCAGCGGCATCCCGGTCGTCCCGCCGAAGGCGGCCCGACCGAACCCCGCCCCCCGCACCGAGGAGCAGGCGCCCCCGGCCCCCGCACCCCGCCCCGCCCCCGCCGCCGACCGCGCCGCTCCCGCGAAGAAGGGCCGCTCCAAGCTGGTCCTCGCCGCCGTCGGAGTCTTCGGCCTCGCCGGCGTCGCCTACGGCGCCGGGCTGCTCCTCAACCACTCCGACGTCCCGAAGGGGACCACGGTCCTCGGCGTGGACATCGGCGGCGGTACGAAGGAGGAGGCCGTCAACAAGCTGGACGCGGCTCTCGGCAAGCGCGCCGGGACCCCGCTCCAGCTCGGCATCGGCGGCGAGAAGGTCCAGCTCGCCCCGGACAAGGCGGGCCTGGCGCTCGACAGCGTGGAGACCGTGCGCGCCGCCGCGGGCAGCGACTACAACCCCGTCTCGGTCATCGGCTCCCTCTTCGGCGGCGAGCGGGTCGCCAAGCCGGTCTTCCCGGTCGACGAGGAGAAGCTCGCCGTCACCCTCGCCGACCTGGCCGGCACGTCCGCGTCGGCGACCGAGGGCACGATCCTCTTCGCCCCGAACAAGGTGACGCCCGTCGAGGGCAAGGCCGGCAAGGGTCTGGACGTCCAGCGCTCGATGATCTCGGTCCGGGACGCCTTCCGCGCCCAGGTGGAGACGGGGCAGACCAAGCTGGTCGAGCTGCCGGTCACCAACCGTCAGCCGACCGTCAGCAAGGCCGAGGTGGACCGGGCGATGAGGGAGTTCGCGACGCCCGCGATGTCCGACCGGATCACCATCCGGGCGGGCGGCAGGGAGATCCAGTTCGGCCCGGCGCGCTCGCTGCCGCAGATCCTCTCCATGAAGGCCGCCGGCGGCCGCTTGGAGGCGGTCTACGACACGAAGGCCATCGAGCGGCTCCTCGACGGCGCCTTCAAGGGCATCGTGATCACCAAGGCCGACGGCACCAAGCACGAGGTCTCGGCCGACGACGTGGCCTCCGTGATGCGCGAGGCGCTCCTCGGCAGGACCAAGAACGAACGCACCAAGACGATCGACCTGAACCCGAAGGGCTGACAGCCCGAGCGGCCCACCCCGAGCCCCCGCCCGAAGACATCGGGCGGGGGCTCGGCGCGTGGCGGGGACGGGGGACGCGCGGGGGGTGCGCCTCAGTAGTGGGCGACGAGGACGGCGGAGAGGGCGAGCGCGCCGGGGAGAGCCTGGGCGAAGAGGATGCGGCGGTTGGCCGTGGCGGCGCCGTAGAGGCCGGCGATGACGACGCAGGACAGGAAGAAGACCCGGACGCGGAAGGCGATCGGGCCGTCGGCGATGAGGCCCCAGACGAGCCCGGCGGCGAGGAAGCCGTTGTAGAGCCCCTGGTTGGCGGCCATGGCGGCGGTGTCACGTGCCGTCTTCGCGTCGAAGCCGGAGAAGCGACGGCCGGTCTCCTTCTCCCACAGGAACATCTCCATCACCAGGATGTAGGCGTGCAGCAGGGCGACGAGGGCGACGAGGATGTCTGCGGTCAGCGGCATGGCCCGCATTCTGCCGCCGGGCGTGCGGGGGACGGGGGACGGCGCGCACGGGCGCGCGCGGGGCGGTTCGCGAGGATGAATGGTTAATTCCGGATCCTGAACTCACCATCAGGAAATAGTCTTAAAAGCTCGACGGCGGAGCCCTCCGACCGGGAAACTGTCTGCAACGGGCCTGCACACAGGCCTCGTTGGACATAGTCCGCATCACATCCGGGGGATGACATGGCAGGAACCGCTCGTCGTTGGGCTGCGCGCATATCGGGCGTGGGAGCCGCTTCGGCAATGATTTTCGGCGGTACGGCGGGTACGTCGTTCGCGATCGAGAACCCGCCCACGGTCACGATCAGCGTGAACTTCGGCGTGGTCGCGACCACGCACCCGGACACGGTGGGGTGCAACGGCTACAAGGTGGTCGGGACGGGGACGGCAGGCGGGGCACCGGTGAACGGTGCGGCCTGGGCGCAGGACGAGGTGGCGTGTACGGCCACCGTCCCCGGCACGTACGACATCAAGGGGACGGCGACGCTGACGGAGAGCGACGGCGACAAGCTCTTCATCAGCTACGAGCTGTCGGCGCCGCTGACCTCGGACACGATGGTCTACCCGTCCGGCACGTTCAAGATCTTGAAGGGTGAGGGCAACTTCGAGGACTCGACCGGCGGCGGCCAGATGAGCGCGAAGGTCAACCTGCTGGACCACGCCCACGCCAGCGCCACGCTGACGGGCTACATCCGCAAGTACTGGCAGGTCTGATCCACCCCTGCCGCCACCGCCCGCCGAGGACGCCCGGCGGGCGGTGGCGGTCCCGCTCCCGGCGCCGGACAGGTCGCGGCGCGTTCCGCGGCGACGGGTCCGGACCGCTCGGGTTCGGGTCGTCGCAGATTGCGGGCCCCCGCGAAATCCCCTCGTGCCGAGGTCCCTTCGCCCGATATGATCATCCCAAGGGCGGGGTCGTAGCACAGAGGTAATGCGCCGCGATGACATCTCGGAGGACGCCGGTTCGAATCCGGTCGCCCCGCCCCCTCACCCTCGGAGGCCGCGCTCGTGCGTGTACGGACGGCCCAGGCCGTGGCTCTGCTCTCGACGGGGCTGCTCACCGGTGCCTTCGGTTACGGCGCGGCCAATCTCGTTCCCGCCTTCCGCGCCGTGCCCCTCGACATGCGGCTGGACTTCCACACCCAGCTGATGACGACGAACGGCATCACCATGCAGACGGCGATGGCGCTGGCCTTCCTCAGCTCCCTGGCCCTGGCCGTCCTGACCCGGGGCCGCGCACGCCTGCTCGCCGGCGTCTCGGCGCTGCTGGTCCTGGCGTCCTTCCTGATCACCCGGTTCGGCAACGTGCCGATCAACGGCCGCATCAAGCATTGGGCCGCCACCTCCGCCCCGGCCGACCACGCGGAGATCCTGCACCGCTGGGAGCTCTTCAACCTCGCGCGCACGTCCACGGCCCTCGTCGCCTTCGTCGTGCTGATCGCCCTCGTGGTGAGCGCGCCCCGCGAGGACCGCGTCGCACCGCGCCCGTAGCCGCCCCGCACCCCGCCCCGCCCCAGGACGCGCCCGGCCTCGCCGGCTGCCCGGCTGCCCGGCTTCGTTCTGCCCGGTCGACAGGACACCCTTAGTTCAGCCGTGCCCGCGCCGCCTGGGCCCTGCGGCGGACCGTCGTCGCCGACTCCGGGTCCACCGCGTCCATGACCTGCGCGTACGCCTCCATCTCCGCCGCCCCCGTCAGGAAGTCCCCGCGCTGGACGAGCAGCTCGGCGCGCTCGTAGCGGAGTCTCGCCGGGTGGGACGGGAGGAGCAGGGAGAGTTCCACCGCCCACAGGGCCACGTCGGAGCGCTCCGGCCGGGGGGCCGCCCAGGCGCGGATGTTGTTGAGGACCCGCAGCACGATCGCGCCCGGCTCGGCCGGCCGGAGCATCGAGCGGTCCAGGGCCTCGCCCGTCGCGCTCGTCACCAGGAGCTCGGCGTCCGGGCCCGTCATGGCCCGGCCGCCCGCGAAGGGGTCGGCCAGGTTGAGGTCGGCGGGGTCGCCGAAGCCCACGACGAAGTGGCCGGGCAGCCCGAGCCCGTACACGGGAGCGCCGGCCCGCCGGGCGACCTCCATCCAGACGACGGAGAGCAGGATCGGCAGGCCCCGGCGGCGCCTGAGCACCTCGTGCAGGAGCGAGGACTCCAGGCGCTGGTAGTCGGCGGGCACGCCCTCGAAGCCCTCCCGGGTGCCGAGGAGCTCGGCGAGGGCGGTGGTCCAGTCGCCGACGATCCGGGTGGCGTACGGGACGAGTCCGGCGAGGCGGTCGAGTTCGATCTCGGCCTCGTTCAGGACGTGCCGGGTGACGGTGGGGTCGGCCACCGCTCCGATCAGCAGGCAGAGCCGGGCGAGGTCGGGTCGTTCCGACCGTGCCTCCTCCGCGAACTCCCGCCGCCAGTCGGGCGGGTCCGGGCCCTCGAAGGGGTCCTCGCCCGCCGCCCCGTCCCGCCCTGGCGGTCCGTCCCCCGGTCCGTCCTCCGGTGGTGGTACGTCCTCCGTCACGCCTCCGCCCATCGGTAGTGGTGGTAGTGGTGGTGCGGCGCGAAGCCCATTCCGTCGTACAGCGCTCGCGCGCCGTCGTTGTCCGCCTCCACCTGGAGCCAGGCCGCCGACGCGCCCTCGTCGAGGGCCCGCCGGGCGAGCGCCGTCATGACGGCCGTCGCCAGGCCCCGGCGCCGCTGCTCGGGGTCCACCTCGACGGCCATGAAGCCGGCCCAGCGTCCATCGACCACACAGCGTCCGATCGCCGCCGGTACCTCTCCGGTGCCCGGCACGGATGCGAACCACACACTCGGGCCGGACGTCAGCACCGACCGTACCGCCGGGCCCGGTTCACCGAAGCGCTGATAGCGGCGGAGCCACGTGTCGTCGACGGTCCGGGAGAGGCGTATGGCGGAGATGTCGGCGTCCAGGTCGCCGATCGGGGCCAGTGCCGCGATCCGTACCTCGGCGGAGACCTCACGCCGCCAGCCGTGCCGGTCGAGGGCCGCGCAGAGCAGCTCCTGGGTGCCCTCGGCGCCGGTCGCGGTCTGGACGTACGCGGGGAGCCTCCTGGCCTCGTACCACGCGCGCACGTGCGTCAGGGCGTCGGCGATCGGCAGCCCCGGATCGCCGAGCGGGAGCACCGAGTTGGCCCGCCGGGTGAAACCGTCGGAGGCCCGCAGGGTCCACTCGCCGAGCTCCTCGCTCTCGACCGGCCGCCACGCGCGCGCGGTGGCGCGGGCCAGCTCGGGGAAGGTCGCGGAGGGGCCGCGACGGCGGGCCGGAGCGGGTGGGACGGTCTTCCCTGCGACCAGGGCGGGTTCCGCGATCCGGACGCTCTCACCGCTCTTTCGTGTGATCAGCAGCACAGAGTTGTCCCATGATGTGAGAACGCCGACCGCGTCGGTGAACTTCTCACCCTCCGCCGCCGAGTCCGTCACGCACCGAACGGAGACACGTTTTCCCACGTCAGCGCTGGTGATTCGGATCTCAAGGCGCCCTCCGCCGGTGAATTCCACAGCTTCTCCGCCCCTCCTGTTCGGATCGCCCCCAAGAACGGAGATACTAGGTGCGGGCATCGACGACGCCGCGCTCCCGCGCAGACCAGCCCTATCGAGGAGGAACGACAGCGTGACCTACGTCATCGCGCAGCCTTGTGTCGACGTGAAGGACAAGGCGTGCATCGAGGAGTGCCCCGTCGACTGCATCTACGAGGGCAAGCGGTCCTTGTACATCCACCCGGACGAATGCGTCGACTGCGGGGCCTGTGAGCCGGTCTGCCCGGTCGAGGCGATCTTCTACGAGGACGACACCCCGGAGGAGTGGAAGGACTACTACAAGGCGAACGTCGAGTTCTTCGACGACCTCGGTTCGCCCGGTGGTGCCTCCAAGCTCGGCGAGATCGAGCGCGACCACCCCTTCATCGCCGCCCTGCCGCCGCAGAACGGCTGATCGACCGCTTTCAGGTCGCATCCGGTCCCGTACGGCGTCGGCCGCCGTACGGGACCGAGGCGTTTCCCGACGCCTCACCCGCGTACGCACAGGAAGTGAGAGCCAACCCGTGAGCGCAGTCTCTTCGCGCCTGCCCGTCTTCCCCTGGGACAAGCTGGAGCCGTACAAGAAGACGGCCGTGGCGCACCCCGACGGAATCGTGGACCTCTCGGTCGGCACGCCCGTCGACCCGGTCCCCGCGCTGATCCAGGAGGCCCTGGTCGCGGCGGCGGACTCGCCGGGCTATCCGACGGTGTGGGGGACGAAGGAGCTGCGGGACGCGCTGACCGGCTGGTGCGAGCGGCGGCTGGGCGCGGTGGGCTTCGCCCACGAGAACGTGCTGCCGGTGGTCGGCTCCAAGGAACTGGTGGCCTGGCTGCCGACGCAGCTGGGTCTCGGCGCGGGCGACCGGGTGGCGTACCCCCGGCTCGCGTACCCGACGTACGAGGTCGGCGCGCGGCTCTGCGGTGCGGAGGCCGTGGTCTACGACGACCCGACGGAGCTGGACCCGGCCGGGCTCAGGCTGCTCTGGCTCAACTCCCCGTCCAACCCGACCGGCAAGGTCCTCGCCAAGGACGAGCTGATCCGGATCGTGGCCTGGGCGCGCGAGCACGGCGTCCTCGTCTTCTCCGACGAGTGCTACCTGGAGCTGGGCTGGGAGGCCGACCCGGTCTCCGTGCTGCACCCGGACGTCTGCGGCGGCTCGTACGAGGGCATCGTCGCCGTCCACTCGCTGTCCAAGCGCTCCAACCTGGCCGGCTACCGGGCCGCGTTCATCGCGGGCGACGCGGCCGTGCTCGGCGAGCTGCTCCAGATCCGCAAGCACGGCGGCATGATGACCGCGGCGCCGGTGCAGGCGGCGACGGTCGCGGCGCTCGGCGACGACGCGCACGTGGCCGAGCAGCGGGAGCGGTACGCGGCCCGCCGGGCGGCGCTGCGGGCGGCCCTGGAGGCGCACGGCTTCCGGATCGAGCACAGCGAGGCGAGCCTGTACCTGTGGGCGACCCGGGACGAGCCGTGCTGGGAGACCGTGGCGTACCTGGCCGAGAAGGGCGTCCTCGTCGCGCCGGGCGACTTCTACGGCGAGGCGGGGGAGCGGTTCGTGCGGGTCGCCTTCACGGCGACGGACGAGCGGGTCGCGGCGGCGGTCAAGCGGCTCGGCTGACCGTCCACGGCGTACGGAAGGGCCCGGGGAGCATGCGCTCCCCGGGCCCTTCCGCGTGCGGGGCTCCGGGCGGGTCAGCCGCCGATCGGCAGGCCGCCGAGCGTCTGACCG
Source organism: Streptomyces sp. NBC_00691 (assembly GCF_036226665.1). Lineage (NCBI taxonomy): Bacteria > Bacillati > Actinomycetota > Actinomycetes > Kitasatosporales > Streptomycetaceae > Streptomyces > Streptomyces sp. NBC_00691. Next base: position 5,240,573 of record NZ_CP109007.1, read on the forward strand.
GTGGGCAGGCCGCCGAGGCCGCCGCCCAGGGCGCCGCCGGTCGGGCCCTCCGCGCTCTCGGCGGCGGCACCGGCGGTCTTGCCGACGACCTCGCCCGCGCTGCCGGCGGTGTCACCGGCGACCTGCTGGGCGGCCGGGGTGGCGGTCCTGCCCGCCGCGCCGACCGCCTTGCCGGCGGCGGGGGCGGCCGTGCCGACGGCCTGGCTGCCGGTGGAGCCGACGACGCCGGTGGCGGTCTGCGAGGCGCTGTCGACGGCGGTGCCCGCACCGGCGGCGTCCAGGGCGGTGACGCCGCCGAGGGCTCCGGTCGGCGCGAGGCTGTGGTCCAGGGCGCTCGCGGAGCCGGCCGCACCGACCACGGGGGCTGCTCCGGCCGCGATGAGGAGGGCGGCGCGGGCGATCCGACGGGTCAGGGGGAGGGACATGGTGCTCCTTCGACGAGGTGCGAGGTGTTGTTCGGACGCAGTGACAACCGGCCCTGGGGCGGGTTGGGTTGCGGCGGTCGAAGGTAAAGACTTGGCAATGCGTCGTATTGTCGGGTGGGGAGGAAAACGGACGAACGTGTCATTGCGTGACGCCTGCCGAACCGTCACTTCCCTTGCCCCGCAAGGGGATGGGGAGGCCGGGGCGCGGTGCGCGAAAGACGGCGCGGAAGGGTCGCGAATTCCTCCGGACGCGCACCGGCGTGATGCCACGGGCGAGTGAACCGCCGTACGGGTGACCGGCCGCCGATCACCCGGAGAGGGCCCGGAGCCGGACCGGGAGGGCCCGGAGACCAGACGGAGGCCGTACGGGAGAACACCCGGCGGCGGCCCGGTGGCGGGCTGGAGACGGCGCGGAGGACTCCTTGAGGCGGCCCGGAGGACTGAGGCGGCCCTGAGGCGGCCCTGAGGCGGCCCTGAGGCGGGCCGCCGGGCGGGTCGGTGGGCGGCTACTGGGCGAGTCGCACGCGGATGGACTCCGCGGCGGAGGCGGGCGCGCCCAGGGTCTTGCCGGCCCCCGCGACCTTCGACCAGCCGCCCCGCGCCTCGCCCGCGCGCCACACCCGGTCGCCGTACACGACCTCCGTGATGCGCAGCGTCTCCGCCCGCGCCACGGACCACTGCGCCAGCTCCCAGCCGCGCCGCGCGTCCGAGGCCGCGTCCCCCGACCGGGCCGTCGACCGGACCGGCACCACGAGCACCGGCGGCTCGGCCGCCGACCGGCCCGCGCTCGGACCACCCGTCACGGCCGTCGGAGCCGCCTTCTCGCCGAAGGCGCGCACCAGCTCCGCGCGCACCTTCTCGGGATCGCCCGGACGGCCCTCGGCCTCGCTCGCCGTACAGGAGAGGGCGGCGGGGGACCGGCCCGTCAGCGCGGCCGCGAGCAGCGTCGCGTCCGGCTCGTGCTTCGCGTAGGCCTGCGGAAAGCCGCTCTTCTGCACCTTCTGCGCCGCCACCGTCAGTGGCAGCCGCGAGTACCCCGGGACCTTCTCCAGACCGTCGTAGAACTTCCCCGACGAGTACACCGGGTCCATGATCTGCGCCGGCGTTCCCCAGCCCATCGAGGGCCGCTGCTGGAAGAGGCCGAGGGAGTCCCGGTCGCCGTGCTCGATGTTCCGCAGCGCCGACTCCTGGAGCGCCGTCGCGAGAGCGATGGTCACCGCCCGCTCCGGCAGGCCCCGGGTGGTGCCCACGGCGGAGATCATCGCGGCGTTCGACGCCTGTTCCGGAGTGAACTCGTACCGGTTGTCCCCGGCGCCGACGGTGCACCGGGGGGTGCCGGTACTCCCCGTCACCTGGTGGAAGGCCACGTACGAGGCGAGGCCGAGGAGCGCGGCGAAGGCGGCCGCGGAACGGGCGAGGCGGCCGCGACGGCGGGGGCGGGTGGGCTCGGACACGGGCCCACCGTACTGGAGGCCGCGTTAGGGTCGGCACATGGCTGACATCACCCCGCTCGACACGCCCCTCGACCTGTCCCAGGACGGGGCCGCGCTGACCGCGGCCCTCGTCGACTTCCCGTCCGTCAGCGGGACCGAGCAGCCGCTCGCGGACGCCATCGAGCAGGCCCTGCGCGCCCTGCCGCACCTCACGGTGGACCGGTACGGAAACAACGTCGTGGCCCGTACGCGCCTCGGCCGCGGCGAGCGCGTCGTCCTCGCCGGCCACATCGACACCGTGCCGATCGCCGACAACGTGCCCTCGCGGCTCGACGAGGACGGCATCCTGTGGGGCTGCGGCACCTCCGACATGAAGTCCGGCGTCGCCGTCCAGCTGCGGATCGCCGCCACCGTCCCCGAGCCCAACCGCGACCTCACGTTCGTCTTCTACGACAACGAGGAGGTCGCCGCCCACCTCAACGGCCTCGGGAAGATCGCCGACGCCCACCCCGACTGGCTGGAGGGCGACTTCGCCGTCCTCCTGGAGCCCTCCGACGGGCAGGTCGAGGGCGGCTGCCAGGGCACGCTGCGCGTGATCCTGCACACCGCCGGGGAGCGGGCCCACTCCGCGCGCTCCTGGATGGGCTCCAACGCCATCCACTCCGCCGCCCCGATCCTGGCCCGCCTCGCCGCCTACGAGCCGCGCAAGCCGGTCATCGACGGCCTGCAGTACCACGAGGGCCTCAACGCCGTCGCGATCCAGGGCGGCGTCGCCACCAACGTCATCCCCGACGCGTGCACGGTCACGGTCAACTACCGCTACGCCCCCGACCGCTCGCCGGCCGAGGCGCTCGCGTACGTCCGCGAGTTCTTCGCCGACTGCGACATCGCCGACCTCGTGATCGACGACGAGAGCCCCGGCGCCCTGCCCGGCCTCTCCCACCCGGCGGCGGAGGCCTTCATGAAGGCCGTCGGAGGCAGCGCCCAGCCCAAGTTCGGCTGGACCGACGTGGCCCGCTTCAGCTCCCTCGGAGTGCCCGCGGTCAACTACGGCCCCGGCGATCCCCTCTACGCGCACAAGCGGGACGAGCACGTGCCCGTCGACCGGATCCACCACTGCGAGGCGCGGCTCCGCGACTGGCTGACCGCCTGAGCGCCCGACTTCCCTCGTCCCGACTCCCGTAATTTCGCATTTCGTCACCTCTGTGGTCCTACGCTGACCGGACCAGAAGATCGTTGGATCGACGGAGGGAGCAGGCCATGGGTATCCCTGAAGGGGAGACGAAGCCGGAGGAGCAGCGGCTCGGGCCGGTGCTCAGGCGCCGCGACCAGGTCCAGCCGGGCACCACGGACCAGCGGCTGCTCGACACCGAGGGCGACTCGGAATGGGTGCACACCGACCCCTGGCGGGTCATGCGCATCCAGTCCGAGTTCGTCGAGGGCTTCGGCGCCCTCGCCGAACTGCCGAGCGCGATCAGCGTCTTCGGCTCGGCCCGCACCAAGCCGGACTCGCCGGAGTACGAGGCGGGCGTACGGATCGGCAGGGCGCTCGTCGAGGCCGGCTTCGCGGTCATCACGGGCGGCGGCCCCGGCGCCATGGAGGCGGCCAACAAGGGGGCCAGGGAGGCCAAGGGCGTCTCGGTCGGCCTCGGCATCGAGCTCCCCTTCGAGCAGGGGCTCAACCCGCACGTCGACATCGGCGTGAACTTCCGCTACTTCTTCGTCCGCAAGACGATGTTCGTGAAGTACGCGCAGGGCTTCGTGGTCCTGCCCGGCGGCCTCGGCACCCTCGACGAGCTCTTCGAGGCGCTGACCCTGGTCCAGACCCGCAAGGTCACCCGCTTCCCGATCGTCCTCTTCGGCACGGAGTACTGGAAGGGCCTCGTGGACTGGCTCCGCGACTCGGTCGTCGCGGGAGGCAAGGCCTCGGAGCGGGACCTGCTCCTCTTCCACGTCACGGACGACGTGGACGAGGCGGTGGCGCTGGTGACGAAGGAGACGGGCAAGTAGCGGTCCACGGGGCGGGGGCGACGGTCCTCCGTCGCCCCCGCCCCGTTCCGTCCCGCGCCCCGCCGGAGCCCGCCGGGTTCCGGCCCCCCGGCTACGCCAGTCCGCGTCGCGCCACGGCCGGCGCCCGGTGCCCGGCGATGGACGCCACCATGTCCAGCACCTGCCGCGTCTCGGCCACCTCGTGCACCCGGTACACCCGTGCCCCCAGCCAGGCGGACACGGCGGTCGTCGCCAGGGTCCCGAGGACGCGCTCCTTCACCGGCCGGTCCAGCGTCTCGCCGACGAAGTCCTTGTTGGAGAGGGACACGAGCACCGGCCACCCCGTCTCCGCCATCTCCCCGAGCCGCCGCGTCGCCTCCAGGCTGTGCCGGGTGTTCTTCCCGAAGTCGTGGCCCGGATCGATCATGATCGCGTCCCGCCGCACCCCGAGCGCGACGGCCCGTTCGGCGAGTCCCACGGTCACGCGCAGGATGTCGGCCATCACGTCCTCGTACTCCACGCGGTGCGGCCGCGTCCGCGGCTCCGCGCCGCCCGCGTGTGTGCACACGAGCCCCGCTCCGTACTTAGCGGCGACCTCGGCGAGTCCGGGGTCCACCCCGCCCCAGGCGTCGTTCAGGACGTCCGCGCCGGCCTCGCAGACGGCCGCGCCGACGTCCGCCCGCCAGGTGTCCACGCTGATGACGACCTCGGGATGACGGCGGCGGACCTCGGCGACGAAACCCACCGTGCGCCGCGCCTCCTCCTCGGCCGTGACCTCCTCGCCGGGGCCCGCCTTCACCCCGCCGATGTCGATGATCGCCGCCCCCTCGGCCACGGCCTGCTCGACGCGGGCGAGCGCCGGCTCGTCCCGGAAGGTGGCGCCCTGGTCGTAGAAGGAGTCCGGGGTCCGGTTGACGATCGCCATGATCACCGGCTCGTGCGGCCCGAATTCACGCCGTCCCAAGCGCAGCATCCCTTTTGTCCTCCCTCGTGTCCGTTCGCCTGCGACCCTAGCTGTCGGCGGCGCATGGCACGATCGGCACGGGACGTTTTCCACTCCGGGGAGAGGCACGCAGGTGTTCTGGTTTCTGCTCATCACGATGGTCGTGGTCGTGGCCGCGGTGACCCTGGCCGTGGTCGGCGGCGGCGACAGCGAGGTGCTGCCCGAGGTGGCGCCCCAGGAGCTCGTCGACCCGCTTCCGGCCGCCCGCCCGGTCGACCGCGCGGACGTCGAGGCGCTCCGTCTCCCCGTCGCGGTCCGCGGCTACCGGATGGCGGACGTGGACGACGTGCTGGTCCGCCTCGGCGCCGAGCTGGCCGAGCGCGACGCCCGGATCTCCGAGCTGGAGGAGGCGCTCGCGGGAGCGGCCGCCGCCGGTGACGGAGAGGACGGGCGGGCGTGACGGCCGGCGGGGCGGTGCCGGGCCCGGACGGGCGGCTGCGCTGCCCCTGGGGCCTGTCGACCGAGGACTACGTGGCGTACCACGACGAGGAGTGGGGCCGCGCGGTCCACGGCGACGACGCGCTGTTCGAGCGGCTCTGCCTGGAGGCGTTCCAGTCGGGTCTCTCGTGGATCACGATCCTGCGCCGCCGCGAGGGCTTCCGGTCGGCGTTCGCCGGTTTCCGGATCGCCTCGGTCGCCGGGTTCGGCGAAGCGGACCGAGAGCGGCTCCTCGTGGACGAGGGCATCATCCGCAACCGGGCCAAGATCGACGCGACCATGGCCAACGCGAAACTGCTGGCCGAGTGGTCCCCGGGCGAACTGGACGAGCTGATCTGGTCGTACGCCCCCGACCCTGGGAAGCGCCCCGTCCCGCGGACGGTCGCGGACGTCCCGGCGGTCACGGACGAGTCCACGGCCCTCTCGAAGGCCCTCAAGAAGCGCGGCCTCCGCTTCATCGGACCGACCACGGCCTACGCCCTGATGCAGGCCTGCGGTCTGGTCGACGACCACGTGAAGGGGTGCGTGGCACGGGGCGCGGAGTAGCCCCGGGCCACGCTGGTGACCCCGTCGGCCCGTGAGCCCGTCAGCGGCCCAGGTACGTGGGCCTCTCCTTGGCGATGAACGCGCGGACCGCGATCGTGTGGTCCTCCGAGGCGCCCGCGCGGTTCTGGAGCTCCTCCTCCTTGTCCAGCGCCTCGGACAGCGAGTGGTCGGCGCCGTGGGCGAGGGACTCCTTGAGGGCCGCGTAAGCGACCGTCGGGCCCTCCGCGAGCTTGCGGGCGACCTTCTCGGCCTCCGCCGCGAGGTCGGCGGCCGGGACCACCCGGTTCGCGATGCCCAGCTCGTACGCCTCCTGGGCGGAGACCGAGCGCGGGAAGAACAGCAGATCGGCGGCGCGGCTCGGGCCGATCACGCGGGGGAGCGTCCAGGACATGCCCGAGTCGGCGGTCAGCGCGACTCCCGCGAAGGACGTGTTGAACGAGGCGGTGTCCGCGACCACCCGGTAGTCCGCCGCGAGCGCGAAGCCGAAGCCGGCCCCCGCCGCGACCCCGTTCACACCGGCCACGACGGGCTTCCGCATGCCCGCGAGCGCCCTGGTGATCGGGTTGTAGTGGTCCCGGACCGTGTTCATGGTCTCCCGGGTGCCGTTCTCGTGGTCCGCCATGAGCAGACCCACGTGTTCCTTCAGGTCCTGGCCGACGCAGAACGCCCGCTCGCCGGCCGCCGTGAGCAGCACCGCCCGTACGGCGGGGTCCGCCGCGGCCGTCTCCGCGGCGTCCCGGAGCGCGACTTTCGCCGCCACGTTCATCGCGTTCATGGCCTCGGGGCGGTTGAGCGTGATGGTGGCGAGCCCGTCGCTCACCTCGTACAGCACCGTGTCGGCCATGGGGTTCCCTTCGCCTCTTTGCGTGGTTGACCTGCACAGCATGGCGGACATCACTCGCCCCGCCCATGTGAGCTGCGTCAAAGATTTGAAGGGCCCGACCGGACGCCGAGCGGCGAAGTATCGCAGGCCGATCGCCGAAATGTGGGGTTTTGAGAGAGCGCGTTGCGCAAGCGATGCCATTCGATGTTGGTCATCGGGTCCTGCCATGCGGGATAATGACCTGGAAGCAATGTGTTCGAAGCCGGTGACGCGTGCTCCAGGTCATGGAGCTGCCCGGCTGACAATGAGCTGGTTTCAGGAAGGGGAACAAGCATGGCGGCCATGAAGCCGCGGACGGGTGACGGCCCGCTCGAGGTGACCAAGGAGGGGCGGGGCATCGTCATGCGCGTTCCGCTCGAAGGCGGCGGTCGGCTTGTCGTCGAGCTGACTCCCGACGAGGCCGAGGCGCTGGGCGACGCCCTGAAGAAGGTCGTCGGCTGACCTTCCCTCGCATCCTGAGCACTGCCCCGGCACGGTCCGTCCGTGCCGGGGCAGTGGTGTGTCCGGGGTCTTTGAGCCGCGGGCGGTCCCGGGAGTTCCGGCCGCGGGCGGCACGGGGTCTTTCGCCCGCGGGCGTTCCCGGGGCCTCTCGGCCGCGGGCGGGACGGCGCCGTTCAGCCGCGGCGGACCGCGCACAGCAGGCCGTCGCCCACCGGCAGCAGGGAGGGGATGAGTTCCTGGCTCTCCCGCACCGTGCGCAGCAGCTCGCGGACCCGCTGGACCTCGGCCGGCTGGGCGCCCGAGTCGACCGTGCGGCCGTCCGCGAAGACACCCTCGAAGCAGACGAGTCCGCCAGGTCGCAGCAGGCGCAACGATTCAGCGAGGTAGTCCAGGTACTCAAGCCGGTCGCCGTCGCAGAACACGAGGTCGTACCCGCCGTCCGCGAGCCGCGGCAGCACGTCCAGGGCCCGGCCGGGGATGAACCGCGCCCGGTTGCCCGCGAATCCCGCCGCACGGAACGCCGTCTTGGCGAGCTGCTGCCGCTCCGGCTGGAGGTCCACCGTCGTCAGGACGCCGTCCGGCCGCATCCCGAGCAGCAGGTAGATGCCCGACACGCCGGTGCCCGTGCCGATCTCCGCCACCGCCTTCGCGTCCGCCGTGGCCGCGAGCAGGCGAAGCGCCCCACCGGTGCCCGGGGACACCGAGGGCAGCCCTGCCTCCCGGGCCCGCTCACGGGCCCAGCGCAGAGCTTCGTCCTCGGCGACAAAGGCGTCGGCGAACGACCAGCTCGTCTGCCGGTTGGCGGTAATGGCCCTCTCCTGTCCCCGTAGTTGACGCAACGGTGACTGTATCCGCTGTCAGCGGGAACCCGCAGATGGGACCGGGCGTTCACCAGGGGAAGGACGCGGCAGGAGGAAGCCGGGGAGCCGGTTCCAAATTCGCGTAAAGATTCTTATCCGGAGCTAACGGGCGAGGTGGCTATGGTAGGGGCTCCACTGGACACCACCAGAGCCGACAGGGGAGGTGCGGCTGCGCCTGTGGATCGGGGAGGAGTGCTTCGGCGTCTTCTCAGGTCGGCGGGTGAGCCGAAATCCGTGACCGACACCGCTGACCGAATCCGCACCGCCGACTCCGCTCCCACCACCGCGACCTTCGCATCGGATGCGGAATCGCAGGCGTGGACTCCGCCCACCTGGGAGGAGATCGTCAGCACGCACAGCGGCCGGGTATACCGCCTCGCCTACCGGCTGACCGGCAACCAGCACGACGCCGAGGACCTGACCCAGGAGGTCTTCGTCCGCGTCTTCCGCTCGCTGTCGACCTACACGCCGGGCACCTTCGAGGGCTGGCTCCACCGCATCACCACCAACCTCTTCCTCGACATGGTCCGCCGCAAGCAGCGCATCCGTTTCGACGCGCTCGCCGACGACGCCGCCGAGCGACTGCCCAGCCGTGAGCCCTCGCCGCAGCAGGTGTTCAACGACACCCACTTCGACGCCGACGTGCAGCAGGCCCTGGACACCCTCGCGCCCGAGTTCCGTGCCGCGGTCGTCCTCTGCGACATCGAAGGACTGTCGTACGAGGAGATCGCCGCGACCCTCGGCGTGAAGCTCGGCACCGTCCGCAGCCGCATCCACCGCGGGCGCTCCCACCTGCGCAAGGCCCTCAAGCACCGCTCGCCCGAGGCCCGGGCGGAGCGTGCCCTGGCCTCCGTCGGATGGGAGGCAGGGACAGCGTGAGTGGCACACGTCCCTCGTCGCCGACCCCCGCGGAGCACCACCTCGGGGACCGGCTGGCCGCGCTCGTCGACGGCGAACTCGGGCATGACGCCCGCGAGCGGGTCCTCGCCCACCTCGCGACCTGCGCCCGCTGCAAGGCGGAGGCCGACGCGCAGCGCACTCTCAAGAGCGTCTTCGCCTCGGCGGCTCCTCCGCCGCCCTCGGAGGGATTCCTCGCCCGGCTGCAGGGGCTACCCGGGGGTCCCGGTGAGCCGGGCGGACCCGGCGGACCGAGAGGCCCCCTCGAAGAACTCCTCGGCGCGGGTGGTGTGAGGTCCGACGGCTTCGCCACGGCCACCGTCGTCACCCCGCACTCCCCGCACTCCGCTCCGCAGACCGGTTTCCGCATCCACGAGGTCGGCGACCGCGCGTCCGGCAGCCCGTGGCGCGGCCGGCGCTTCGCCTTCGCGGCGGCCAGCGCCGTCTCGTTCGCGGCCATCGCCCTCGGCGGCACCCTGCCGCTGGAGGCCTCGGTGAACGCGAGCGCGCGCGGCGGCCAGGGCACCGGCACGGCGGTCACCCCGCTGCGTGCCACCGCCGCGGGCCCCGGCGGCGGCACGGCCGTCTCCCGGGGTACGCGCTCCGGCGAGCGCGGCGCCCAGTCCGTCGACGGCTCGCAGGTGATCTCCGGGGCTCCACTGACTCCCGGAACGCCGGCGGCGCTTCCGCACGGGCCGGTCTCACCGCTCGCCCCAGGCACGGTCCCGGCGGGCGCCGTGCCGCCGGACGCGGTGCGCTCCCCGGCCATGCCGCTGGTGGCGGTACGGCTCCGGGACCCGGGCGCGCAGTCGATGCTCGCGCTCTCGCCGTTCATACGACCGACGGCGCCGGCCCTCCAGCTGGCCTTCGGTCCCGGACCGAGTCCGGCCCCCAGCCCGGCCACCGCACCGCTCGGCTCCCCCCGCTGACCCGCGACCTGGTTGAATCCAGGGACAGGGGCGCCCGCCCAAGGGGGCGCGGACGGGTCAGCGGGTTGCGGGGAGAGCATGAACAACGGGAAGCCGAACTGGTGGAGCCGGCCGTCGAGCGCACCGGAGGCGGCACGGATACCCACGCCGCCTCCGGCCGACGACCTCACACAGGGCGTCACCGCCGTCGCCGCGCATGACGCCGACGGCGACTTTCCGCTGCCCGCGCCGCAGCCGTCGGCCGACGCGACCGACGCGACCGACGCGGTGGACGCTGACACCGTCATGGCCGACGTGACGGACGTGACGGACGTGAGAGCCGCGAGCGACACGGGGGACACCGCGGTGATGCCCGCCGACGCGCCGCCCGCCGTGCTGCTGACCAAGAGCGAGTCCCCCGCCCCGGCGGACGGGGTCCCGGCGGACGCGGCCCCGACCGAGGCCCTCCCGGTGACCGGGGCTCAGGCGACCGAGGCCGGGGCGACCGAGACCCTTCCGGTCGTCGACGCCTCCGTGGCCGACACCCCGCCGGCCCCGGCCGCCCAGGTGCCCGCCCAGCCCGCGCCGACGCCCCTCCACGCGCCCGACGAGTACCGGACGCCGCCCTACGGCGAGCCGGGCCCCTGGGCGCCCGCACCGCCCGTACAGCGCCCTCCGGCGCACGTACCGCCCCAGCAGGCCCACGTGCCCCCCGTACCGCCGCAGTCCCAGCCCCCGCAGCCGCACCCCCACCCCCCGCTCCACGCGGGGGGCGGGGGAGTGCCGCCGCAGGCCGGCGCGCCCTGGACGCAGTACGACCCCTGGGGCGCCGGCGGGGCCGGGCTCCCGCCGCTGCCCGCGAAGAAGTCCCGCAAGGGGCTCGCCATCGCCGGGGCGCTCGTCTTCGCGCTCGTCACCGGAGTCATCGGCGGCGGCATCGGTGCGTACGTCGAGCGGAACGGCGGGATCACCACCGTCGAACTCCCGCAGGCGGACGGGGGCGACACCGACCGGGCCCCGGACAGCGTGGCCGGGATCGCGGCCAGCGCCCTGCCCGGCGTCGTCACCCTGCACGTCAAGGGCGGCGGTTCGTCCGGCACCGGCACCGGCTTCGTCCTCGACACCAAGGGCCACATCCTCACCAACAACCACGTCGTGGACGGGGCCCAGTCCTCCCGCGACATCTCGGTGACCTTCTCCAGCGGCGAGACCGCCCGCGCCAAGGTCGTCGGCAAGGACACCGGCTACGACCTCGCCGTCGTCCAGGTCACCGGCGTCTCCGGCCTCAAGCCGCTGCCGCTCGGCAACTCCGACAACGTCCGCGTCGGCGACCCCGTCGTCGCCATCGGCGCCCCCTTCGACCTCTCCAACACGGTCACCTCCGGCATCATCAGCGCCAAGGAGCGTCCGATCACCGCGGGCGGCGAGAAGGGCGACGGCAGCGACATCAGCTATGTCGACGCCCTCCAGACCGACGCCCCGATCAACCCCGGCAACTCCGGCGGCCCGCTCCTCGACGCCAAGGGCCGGGTCATCGGCATCAACAGCGCCATCCGCGCGGCCGGCGGCGGTTCGGGCGAGGGCGAGGGCGGCAGTGCCTCCCAGCCCGGCTCCATCGGCCTCGGCTTCGCCATACCGATCAACCAGGGCAAGCGGGTCGCCGAGGAGCTGATCAACACCGGCAAGGCCACCCACCCGGTCATCGGTGTGAGCCTCGACATGCAGTACAACGGCGACGGCGCCCGGGTCGGCGAGAAGGGCAAGGACGGCTCCGCCTCCGTCACGCCCGGCGGTCCGGCCGCGACGGCGGGGCTCCGCCCCGGCGACGTCATCACCAAGGTCGACGGCCAGCGCGTGCACAACGGCGAGGAGCTGATCGTGAAGATCCGCGCCCACCGCCCCGGCGACCGGCTGGAGCTCACCCTGACCCGGGACGGCAAAGAGCTGACAAAGACGTTGACGCTCGGTTCGTCCCAGGGCACCTGAGCATCATGTGGCGGACACCCGGAGGTACCCGTCCGGCAGTTTCGGCGGGTACCTTGGACCGGGCCCTTGACCGGCACGAAGGAGCTACTAGGTGTTCAGCGACATAGGCGCACTCGAGCTGGTGACGCTCGTCGTCCTCGCCGTGCTCGTCTTCGGGCCGGACAAGCTCCCGAAGGTCATCCAGGACGTCTCGCGCTTCATCCGGAAGGTCCGCGACTTCTCGGACAGCGCGAAGGAGGACATCCGCAGCGAGCTGGGTCCGGAGTTCAAGGACTTCGAGTTCGAGGACCTCAACCCGAAGACGTTCCTCCGCAAGCAGATGGAGCAGAACGAGGACCTCCGGGACCTCAAGGAGCTGCGGGGCAGCTTCGACCTCAAGAAGGAGATGAACGACGTCGCCGACGCGGTCCACGGCCGCGCCCCGGCCGTCAACGGCTCGCCGTCGGCGGGTGCTTCCGCCGCCGCCGTCACCGCCGTCAACGGGACCCCGGACCTGCTGAAGAAGCAGGACAAGCCGGACACCCCGGAGCGTCCTCCGTACGACTCCGACGCGACCTGACGACGGGCTGTCACCGACCCGACGCGTCCCGGTGGCTATCCTCCCTCTGTTGACGGAACGAGGAGGCGGCCACGATGGAGACCACGAGTCGGGTGGAGGGCGTACCCCTGGCCCGGCGGACCGCCGAGAGCTACCTGCGCGCACCCTTCGCCTGGTACGGCCTGGACGAGGCGTTCACCGGGCCTCGCTGGCTGATGCAGGTGGGCACGGCGGCGGACGGCAGCGTGCAGCACGGTTCGACCGGGCACGGAGACACGCCGTCGATAAAGACGGACGCGAGCGGCGCGGAGAAGGAGCGGTTCGCGGTCGTCGTGACGGTGGCCGCGAGCCCGGTCCGGCGGACCGGTGACGGCACGGGCGTCCTCGACGCCACCACCGTGTCCTCGGCGGCCTGGCTGGCCGGCTCGGGGCTGCTCGTCCACACCTGGCCCGCCTCGCTGGACCACGCGACGCGGGACAACTGGCTGGACCAGCAGACCGAGACGGCGTTCGAGCTGGCCGACGACCTCGACGGGGCGGAGTGGTCGACGCTCTCGCTGCCGGTGGACGGGGTGCCGGTGCCCTTCCACTACCGCGAGTCGGAGTTCGGGTGGGTGCTCGCGGGGTCGGCGGCGGGGGTGCACATCGGGGCGTACGGGCGTGGGATGAGCGCGTACGGTCTCGGGTTCGCCCAGATCAAGGACCTCGACGCGTACGCCTGACGGCACGAGAAGACGCGTACGCCTGACGGCACGAAGAGACGCGTACGTCTGACGGCATGACGAAGGGCGCCCCCGAGGGGGCGCCCTTCGTCACAGCCTCAGAACTTGTTGCGCGGGGTGATGCCCAGGCTCATGCCCGAGAGGCCGCGCTGGCGGCCGCCGAGCTTGCCGGCGATCGCGCGGAGGGCCGCGCCCGCCGGGGAGTCCGGGTCGGAGAGGACGACCGGCCTGCCCTCGTCGCCGCCCTCGCGGAGCCGTACGTCGATCGGGATCGAGCCGAGGACCGGGACCGTCGCGCCCGTGGTCTGCGTCAGACCGTCGGCGACCCGCTGGCCGCCGCCCGTGCCGAACACGTCGACCATCTCGTCGCAGTGCGGGCACGGCAGGCCCGCCATGTTCTCGACGACACCGACGATCTTCTGGTGGGTCTGGACGGCGATGGAGCCGGCCCGCTCGGCGACCTCGGCCGCCGCCTGCTGCGGCGTGGTGACGACCAGGATCTCCGCGTTCGGCACGAGCTGCGCGACCGAGATCGCGATGTCGCCGGTGCCCGGGGGCAGGTCGAGCAGGAGGACGTCCAGGTCTCCCCAGTACACGTCCGCGAGGAACTGCTGGAGCGCGCGGTGCAGCATCGGACCGCGCCACACCACCGGCGCGTTGCCCGGGGTGAACATGCCGATGGAGATGACCTTCACGCCGTTCGCCGACGGCGGCATGATCATGTTCTCGACCTGCGTCGGACGGCCGTCCGCGCCCAGCATCCGCGGCACGCTGTGGCCGTAGATGTCGGCGTCGACGACGCCGACCTTCAGACCGTCGGCGGCCATCGCCGCGGCCAGGTTCACGGTGACGGACGACTTGCCGACGCCACCCTTGCCGGAGGCGACCGCGTACACCCGGGTCAGCGAGCCCGGCTTCGCGAACGGCACCTCGCGCTCGGCGCTCGTGCCGCGCAGCGCCGCCGCGAGCTCCTTGCGCTGCTCGTCGCTCATCACGTCCAGCGAGACGTCGACGCCCGTGACGCCCTCGACGCCGGAGACGGCCTCGGTCACCCGCTGGGTGATGGTCTCGCGCATCGGGCAGCCGGAGACGGTCAGGTAGACCGTGACGGCGACCTTGCCGTCCGGTTCGATCTCCACCGACTTGACCATGCCGAGCTCAGTGATCGGTTTGTTGATCTCGGGGTCGTTCACCGTCGCCAGTGCTTCGAGCACCGCGTCTTCCATAGCCATACCGACGATGGTACGGCGCCGACCACCGGCCCATGAAAGGCCTGTCAACGGTCGGGTACGTCACTTCCCCGGGAGTCGGCCGACGGGAATAGATCCCGGCGCTCCTCCAGCTCCTTGATCAGGTCCTGGAGTTCCGAGCGGATCCAGTCGCGGGTGGCCACCTCGCCGAGGCCCATCCGCAGCGCCGCGATCTCCCGGGTGAGGTACTCGGTGTCCGCGATCGACCGCTCGTTCTGCTTCCTGTCCTGTTCGAGGTTGACCCGGTCCCGGTCGTCCTGCCGGTTCTGCGCGAGCAGGATCAGCGGGGCCGCGTACGAGGCCTGGAGGGACAGCGCGAGCGTCAGGAAGATGAACGGGTACTCGTCGAACTTGAGCGGGCCCGGCGCGAAGATGTTCCACAGGACCCAGACGATGATCGTCAGGGTCATCCAGACGAGGAACCGGCCCGTGCCGAGGAAGCGCGCGATCCGCTCCGACATGCGTCCGAAGGCCTCGGGGTCGTACTCCGGGAGGAACCGCGCCCGCCGCTCGCGCGGCAGGTCGAGCCGGATGCGGGGCGCCGGCCGGTCGCGCTCCCGTTCACGGTCCCGCTCCCGCTCGCGGTCGTGTGTGCGCTCAGCCGCCATGCCCGGCTCCCTCCTCGTGGAACTCGGTCTCGCGCCAGTCCTCCGGCAGCAGATGGTCGAGCACGTCGTCGACGGTGACCGCGCCCAGCAGTGAGCCGCTCTCGTCCACCACGGGCGCGGCGACCATGTTGTACGCGGCGAGATAGCTGGTCACGGCCGGCAGCGGGGTGTCCGGGCCGAGCGGCGGCAGATCGCTGTCCACGAGCGAGCTGACCAGGGTGAACGGCGGATCGCGAAGGAGCCGCTGGAAGTGCACGGTGCCCAGGTACTTGCCCGTCGGCGTCTCGTCCGGCGGCCGGCACACGTACACCTGCGCGGCCAGCGCCGGTGACAGGTCCTGCTGGCGGACCCGGGCCAGCGCGTCAGCGACCGTGGCGTCCGGCCGCAGCACGATCGGCTCGGTCGTCATCAGACCGCCCGCCGTGCGCTCCTCGTACGCCAGGAGACGTCGTACGTCGGCGGCGTCGTCCGGCTGCATCAGCGTCAGCAGCCGTTCCTTGTCCTCCTCCGGCAGCTCGGACAGCAGGTCGGCCGCGTCGTCCGGGTCCATCGCCTCCAGGACGTCGGCCGCGCGCTCCTCCTTCAGCTTGCCGAGGATCTCGATCTGGTCGTCCTCCGGCAGCTCTTCGAGGACGTCGGCCAGCCGGTCGTCGTCGAGCGCGGCGGCCACCTCGACACGCCGCTTGGGCGGGAGGTGGTGCAGCGCGTTGGCGAGGTCGGCGGGGCGCAGCTTCTCGAAGGTGGCGACCAGGTTCTCGGCGCCCTGCCCGTGCTCCTCCAGGGAGAAGCCGGTGACGCCCGACCACTCGACGGTCAGCGTCTCGCCCTTGCGGCTCAGCACCCCGCCCTTCCCCTTGCGGACGAAGACCTTGTCGATCTCCCAGTCGCGGCGGGCGGGCAGCTGCTGGATGGCGACGTCGAGGACGGTGACCTCCTCGCCCTCCCGTCCGCCGGGCCCCACCAGACGGACGCGCCGGTCGAGGAGCTCGCCGAGGACGAGACGCTCGGTGGGGCGCGGCTCGAAGCGGCGCATGTTGACCACACCGGTCGTGATGACCTGGCCGGACTCCACGCCCGTGATCCGGGTCATCGGGACGAAGACCCGGCGGCGGCTGAGGACCTCCACGACCATGCCGAGCAGTCTCGGCGGTCTGCGGCCGACCCGCAGCATGGCCACCAGGTCGCTGACCCGGCCGACCTGGTCGCCGACGGGGTCGAAGACCGGGACTCCGGCGAGGTGGGAGACGAAGATCCGGGGGGCGCCTGCCGCCATGCCACGCGCCTCCTCGGTGTCGCACGATTCGAGTCACTGCCGAGCTTTGCCGGGTTCAGGCTAGCCCGTGCCGTTCCGCACCGCCCCGGCAGCGCCTCCGTACGGCTGCTGACGGGCGGCTGACCCGTCCCGGGTACGCTGCGGTCTGCCGTCCCCACCGGCACGCCGGCCCTCCCGCCCGGCGGAACTGGCAGAACAGAAGGCCGCCGCCCCGGGTCCCCCGCCCGTACGGGCCGCGGTCCGTGTCCCCCACGACATGAGAGGCAGCGCTGATGGCCGTTCGTGCCGCGTCGTCGCGTATCCACCGGGCCGTCGTGCCGCTCGCGCTCTGCGCCGGCCTGACAGCGGGGCTCACGGCCTGCGCCGCTGATCCCGACGAGGGGACCAACGGGGTCGGAAGGCTGTCCGCGGCCGAGATCGAGGGCAAGGCGCGGACCGCCGCGGACACCGCGAAGGCGGTACGGCTCTCCGGCACCCTGGTCAGCAAGGGCGACACCTTCAAGCTGAACATGCGCCTCAAGCAGGACGGCGCGAGCGGCTCGGTGACGACGAAGAACAGCACGTTCGAGCTGCTGCGAATCGGCGAGGCGCTCTATCTGAAGGCGGACGCGGGCTTCTGGTCCCACGAGACCAAGGACGGCGACAAGCCGACGGAGGCGGACGCCGAGGCCGCCGACAAGCTCGACGACAAGTACGTGAAGGTGCCGCAGGGCGACCCCGCGTACAAGCAGCTGCGCGGCTTCACCGAGATGGACCTGCTGCTCGCCGGGCTGACCGGGCTCCACGGCGAGAAGGTCAAGGGCGACCGGGACCAGATCGGCGGGGTCCGCACGATCAAGGTCAAGGGCGGCGCGGACGGCGAGGGCGGCACCCTCGACGTGTCGCTGCAGGGCGACCCGTACCCGGTGCAGTTCGCGCGGGGCGGGGGAGCGGGCCTGGTGGTGCTCTCCGAGTGGAACAAGGACTTCCCGCTCACCGAGCCGTCGAAGGAAGAGACCCTCGACTACGGCAAGCAGCTGCCCAGGACCTGATCCCGTTCAGCGTCGCTTGCGGCGCTTGAGCAGCAGCTTCGGGAGACCGGACGGCACCGGGTCGCTGGTCGTGGCCGCCGAGGGCAGCGGGACGGCCGCCAGGGAGCCGTCCGGCAGCTCCGTGGTCGAGGAGCGGGGGTCGAGCCGCAGGACCCGGCACTCGCGCCCCCAGCGGGCCGTCATGGCCTCGCCGTCGGGCGCGTTGAGCCGCTTGCCCTTCAGCTCGGCGACCGCCGCGTCCCACTCCTCGGTGCCGTGCGCGATCTCGCGCACGGCGGCCGTCCAGGCGACGAGACGGCCGCCCTTGTCCTTGCTGCGGACCGTGACCTCGGCCGTCCCGCCGTCGACCAGTCCCGGCAGCGGCTGTTCGCCGGGGCCGTCGCCGACGACGAACGCTGCGCCGTCGGACCAGACGTGCCAGAGCGCGCGGGCGGGGCCGGTGCCGCGGACCCACACCAGGCCGGACTTCTTGGTGGCCTCCTCGACGAGGGCGGACCCGATCAGCTCTTCAGTCATGGCCCGAAGCCTAGGGCCTGTCGTCACCCTTCCGTCCTCGCCCGGAGGGCGGACGGAAGGGTGACGACAGGCCCCGGCCCCCGAGGGTCACAGCCAGCCGTTGCGCTTCAGCGTGCGGTGGATGGTGAAGCA
Organism: Streptomyces sp. NBC_00691; assembly: GCF_036226665.1. Taxonomy (NCBI): domain Bacteria; kingdom Bacillati; phylum Actinomycetota; class Actinomycetes; order Kitasatosporales; family Streptomycetaceae; genus Streptomyces; species Streptomyces sp. NBC_00691. Next base: position 5,258,452 of record NZ_CP109007.1, read on the forward strand.
GATCGCGACGATGCCGGTGAGCACCATCGGGTAGCCGTACTTCCAGTGCAGCTCGGGCATGTGGTCGAAGTTCATGCCGTACACGCCGCAGACCGCCGTGGGGACGGCGACGATCGCCGCCCACGAGGTGATCTTGCGCATGTCCTCGTTCTGCGCGACGGTCGCCTGCGCCAGGTTGGCCTGGAGGATCGAGTTGAGCAGCTCGTCGAAGCCGACGACCTGCTCCTGCACGCGCGCGAGGTGGTCGGCGACGTCCCGGAAGTACTTCTGGATGTCGGGGTCGACCAGCCGCATCGGCCGCTCGGAGAGCAGCTGCATCGGGCGGAGCAGTGGCGTGACGGCCCGCTTGAACTCCAGCACCTCGCGCTTCAGCTGATAGATCCGGCCGGTGTCCGTACCGCGGGTCGAACCCTTCGCGGCCGGCGAGAAGACGTCGATCTCCAGCTGGTCGATGTCGAGTTCGACCGCGTCGGCGACCGCGATGTAGCCGTCGACGACGTGGTCGGAGAGGGCGTGCAGCACCGCCGAGGGCCCTTTGGCGAGCAGTTCGGGCTCGCCCTGGAGGCGGTGCCGGAGGTTGCGCAGGGAGCCCTGGCCGCCGTGCCGGACGGTGATGACGAAGTCGGGGCCGGTGAAGCACATGACCTCGCCGGTCTCGACGACCTCGCTGGTCGCGGTGAGCGCGGCGTGCTCGACGTAGTGGATCGTCTTGAACACGGTGAAGAGGGTGTCGTCGTACCGCTCCAGCTTGGGCCGCTGGTGGGCGTGGACGGCGTCCTCCACGGCGAGCGGGTGCAGCCCGAACTCGGCCGCGATACCGGCGAATTCGGCCTCGGTCGGCTCGTGCAGGCCGATCCAGGCGAAGCCGCCGTTCTCCCGGACCCGGCTCATGGCGCCGCGCGGGGTGAGGCACTCGCGGTCGTCGACGCGGCGTCCGTCGCGGTAGACGGCGCAGTCGACCACGGCACTGGAGGCCGTGTGGTCGCGGGTGGGGTCGTACGAGGTGTACGTGGTGGGGGTCTTGCGCAGGGGGTGCCGCAGGCTCGGACGGACGGCGGCGCGCAGGTCACGGATCATCGACATGGGCATGCTCCTTCACGGAGAAGCCGTCGGCGAGCGTGGAACAGCCCGGAATGGGGACGTGGAGCTACGTCGTCCACAAAGCGGGCGGCACCGAGAGATCGCGGTGACGGCGTTCGCTACAGACAGGCAAAGGCGAGATGCTCTTCCGTCGTGCGAGATGCCGGAGAGGCGGGGCCGTACGGGGACGGGCCGGGAATCACCGGAAGTACGTACGCACCGGGCTCGGGTGCGGGGCGGAAGAGCGGCTGGTACTGCCCGATCGACTTCGGTCCATCGCAGCCCCACCTCCTCCGGCCGGTCCCTCGTGAGGGATGACGTGTGACGAGTAGTCGGGAGTTCGGGACTCCCGACCAGCGGCCAAGACTATCAGCCGACTGAGGGTCAATCCCTTCCTTTGCCCGTTCCATACGCGCTTTATGCTCAAGACATGGGAGAAGTTCTTGCTCTGGTCGAGGCCCGGTTGCGGACGGCACTCGGAGAACCGGACGCGCGCGCCGCGGTGACGTTTCTCGGCACGGACCGGATCGAGGTGCTCCGCTTCGCCGACGGCGACCTCGTGCGGTACGCGACCCTCGGCATGTCCGCACAGCCGATGTCCGATCCGACCGCCGCGCTCGCCGATCCGGTCAAGGGACCGCGCGCCGAGCTCGTCCTGACCGTACGGGCCGGCCTCGCCGACACCGACAAGGTGCTGCGCCCGCTCGCGGTGCTCGCCGCTGCCCCGCAGGTCGAGGGCGTCGTCGTGGCGCCGGGCGCCTCGCTCGACGTCGGCGACCCGCTCTGGCCGGGCGCCGCCTTCAGCTCGGTCCTGGTGGCGGAGTCCGGCGGTCTGGTCGAGGACCTGGAGCTCGACGAGCCGATGGACCCGGTGCGGTTCCTGCCGCTGCTCCCGATGACCTCGAACGAGGCGGCGTGGAAGCGGGTCCACGGGGCGCAGGCCCTGGAGGAGCGCTGGCTGACGCAGGGTACGGACCTGCGCGATCCACTGCGCAGGTCCGTACCTCTGGACTGACGGCCCCCGGGGCCGGCAGGCGTTCCGGCCGCCCGGCTTCCCCGGGTCAGGTCCGGGCGACGGTCCTGCTGGCCACGAGATGGGCGATCAGCACGTAGACGATCGCCGGAATGCCGTAGTCGAGCAGCACCTGAAGGGCGTGCTGGGAGACGTCGAAGAGCCCGATCGACCAGCCGGCGAGCCAGTCCGCGGCCTCGCGGAACCAGCCGACCACGGTGTTTCCCCGGTTGGCGTCGAGCAGGTCCAGGACGATCCAGACGACCAGGATGCCCGCGAGGACGCGGGCCACGGTTCTTATGACGGAGTCGATGCCTCTCATGGACTCCGTCTTGCCCGAGCTTCCCGCGGCAAACGGGCCGCGGCGGGACGGTCAGTCGGCGAAGACCCCGACGCCGTCCTCCGCGGCGTGCTTCGGGGCCAGTTCCGCGGCCTCGAGGGTGAGCGCCTCGCGGCGGACCCGGACGACCACGGCGCCGAGCGCCGCGGCCGCGCCCGCCACCACGAACGGCATGTGGACGTCGCTCCACTCCTCGATCTTCGGGGCGAAGTACGGAGCGGCGGCCGCGGCGAACCAGCGGACGAAGTTGTAGCCCGCGCTGGCCACCGGGCGCGGGGCGTCCGAGACGCCGAGGGCCAGTTCGGTGAAGACGGTGTTGTTGACGCCGATGAACGCGCCCGACAGGACCGTGCAGACGATCGCGGTCGTGTGATCGCCGTACCCGAGGACCACCACGTCGACCGCGAGCAGCACCAGTGAGCCGCCGAGGACGGTGAGCGAGCCGAAGCGCCGCTGGAGCCGGGGCGCGACCAGGACCGAGAAGACGGCGAGCAGGACACCCCAGGCGAAGAACACCGCGCCGGACTTGTACGGCGTCATGTCCAGCACGAACGGAGTGAAGGCGAGCACCGTGAAGAAGGCGTAGTTGTAGAAGAACGCGGCCGCCGCGGCCGAGGCGAGGCCGCCGTGGCCCAGCGCCCGGATCGGGTCGAGCAGCGAGGTCCGGCGGGCCGGTTTCGGCTGCTCCCTGAGGAAGACCGCGATGCACAGGAAGCCGATCGCCATCAGCGCGGCCGTGCCGAAGAAGGGGTAGCGCCAGCTGGCGTCGCCGAGCAGGGCGCCGAGCAGCGGTCCGCAGGCCATGCCGAGGCCGAGCGCCGACTCGTAGAGCAGGATCGCGGCCGCGCTGCCGCCGGCCGCGGCGCCCACGATCACGGCGAGCGAGGTCGAGACGAAGAGCGCGTTGCCGAGTCCCCAGCCCGCCCGGAAGCCGACGAGCGCGCCGACGGAGTCCGAGGTGCCGGCGAGAGCGGCGAAGACGACGACGAGCGCGAGTCCGGCGAGCAGGGTCCGGCGTCCCCCGATGCGGCTGGAGACGAATCCGGTCACCAGCATCGCGACGGCGGTGATGAGGAAGTACGAGGTGAAGAGCAGCGAGACCTGACTGGGCGTCGCGTCGAGGCCCTGGGCGATCGACGGCAGGATCGGGTCGACGAGGCCGATGCCCATGAAGGCGACGACGGACGCGCCGGCGGTGGCCCAGACGGCCGGTGGCTGACGCAGGAGGCTGCCTCCGCCGGCGTTCTCTTCTGCTCTCTCCATGGGTTCCGCTCCTCCGCGTCGAGATGGGTGCTCTATGCACAGAATAAGTTAGAGAAGCTAATGAGTGCAAACTACATCTATATCTGCGGGTGGCGGGGGGTGAACGCCACGGTCCGGACGGGTGATCGTCGGTGATCGTCCTTGACGCGGGGCTCCGGTGGTAGGACCGTTGAGCCCTATGAGGGGCGAACCCAGTTGTCCGAAGTGTGGTGGCCGGGTCAGGGCGCCCGGGCTCTTCGCCGACTCCTGGCAGTGCGTCGTGCACGGCTCGGTGCACCCGCTCCAGCCCGTGATCCCGCCCAGCGTCGAGGCCCTCGGTGTGGTGGTGCACCGGTCCCACGTGCCGGTGTGGATGCCGTGGCCCCTGCCCGTCGGCTGGCTCTTCACCGGAGTCGCGTACGCCGGTGACGACCGCAGCGGCGGACGCGCGACCGCCGTCGCCTGCTCGGGACCCGGACCGCTCGGCGGCATCGGCGAGCTGCTCCTGGTCGCCGAGGAGCTCGGCGTCGGCCTCGGCGCCCGGTACGCCGGCATCGACGGCCCCGATCCCGGCGCGGGCATGGCCATCGACAGACCCCCGCAGACGAAGGTCCTCGCCGCCGGACGCCCGACCCCGCTCTGGCACGTCAGCGGCGCCCCGCAGGACCGCGCGGTCTTCGCGGGGGAGGCGCGCGGCCTCTGGCTGTGGGCGATCGTCTGGCCCGAGCAGTCCGGCCTCCTGATGTACGACGAGCTGGTCCTGACGGACCTGCGCGACGCGGGCGCCGAGGTCGAACTCCTGCCGTGCGGAGCGCTGACGCCGAGGCTGCTGAGCTGACGCGCCGCCGACCGGTCCGGCAGGCTCCTTTCCGTAGGGGCGTGTTCGATTCGCCCGTTATGCTGGAGCGTCCCTCGTCCGTGCCGAAGTCCTGGAGTACCGCGTCGTGCGCATCGACCTGCACACCCACTCCACGGCCTCCGACGGTACGGACTCCCCGGCCGAACTCGTCCGCAATGCGGCCGCCGCCGGGCTCGACGTCGTCGCGCTGACGGATCACGACACCACCCGGGGCCACGCCGAGGCGATCGCGGCCCTGCCCGAGGGGCTGACCCTCGTCACCGGGGCCGAGCTGTCCTGCCGGACCGACGGCATCGGCCTGCACCTGCTCGCGTACCTCTTCGACCCCGCGGAGCCCGTACTCCTCGCCGAGCGCGAACTCGTCCGCGACGACCGGGTCCCGCGCGCGCGTGCCATGGTCGGCAAGCTCCAGGAGCTCGGCGTCCCCGTCACCTGGGACCAGGTCGCCCGCATCGCCGGCGACGGCTCCGTGGGCCGCCCGCACGTCGCCGAGGCGCTTGTCGAGCTCGGGGTCGTGCCGGACGTGTCCGGGGCGTTCACGCCCGAGTGGCTCGCCGACGGCGGCCGGGCGCACGTCGGCAAGCACGAGCTCGACCCCGTCGACGCCATCCGCCTGGTGAAGGCGGCCGGCGGCGTCACCGTCTTCGCGCACCCGCTCGCCGTCAAGCGCGGCCAGGTGCTGCCCGAGGCCTCGATAGCCCGCCTCGCCGAGGCCGGACTCGACGGCATCGAGGTCGACCACATGGACCACGACGAGGCGACGCGGGCACGGCTGCGCGGGCTCGCGAAGGAGCTCGGTCTGCTGACCACCGGCTCCAGCGACTACCACGGCAGCCGCAAGACCTGCCGCCTGGGCGAGTACACGACCGATCCCGAGATCTACGGCGAGATCACCCGCCGCGCCGCGGGGGCCTTCCCGGTCCCCGGCGCGGGAGGACCCGCCTCCTAGCCTTCGGCTGCCGGGCTCCACGGAGCCCGGACCCGTTCCGCGGGACCCGTCCCCCGGCCGTCCGGCCGGGAGGACCGCCGCGCCGCGTGCCCCGCCCCGTGTCCGGATGCGGGCCGTGCGGTCCGTCCCGCGCCCGTCGAGTGGCTTCCCTCCTCCTGGTCCGCCCCCTCACGGCTCCGTGCCGTGCCCCGGGGCGGCGCTCTTCCTGCCCTGCCGCCGGAATCCCGCATTCCGCCCGCCGGGGCCACACCCCACCGTTCGACCTCTCCCGCAAGGCACCCCACCGTGTTCGACGTCGCCGTCTTCGGCTCGCTGTTCCTGACCCTCTTCGTGATCATGGATCCCCCCGGGATCACGCCGATCTTCCTCGCCCTCACCTCCGGCCGGGCCGCCAAGGTGCAGCGCCGGATGGCCTGGCAGGCCGTCGCCGTGGCGTTCGGTGTCATCACCGTCTTCGGTCTGCTCGGCCAGCAGATCCTGGACTACCTGCACGTCTCCGTCCCCGCGCTGATGATCGCGGGCGGCCTTCTGCTGCTGCTCATCGCGCTCGACCTGCTCACCGGCAAGACCGACGAGCCCCAGCAGACCAAGGACGTCAACGTCGCCCTGGTCCCGCTCGGCATGCCCCTGCTCGCCGGTCCCGGAGCGATCGTCTCGGTCATCCTGGCCGTCCAGAACGCCGACGGCGCGGCCGCGCAGGTCTCCGTCTGGGCCGCCATCGTCGCCATGCACATCGTGCTCTGGCTGACCATGCGGTACTCGCTGCTGATCATCCGGGTCATCAAGGACGGCGGCGTCGTCCTGGTCACCCGGCTCGCCGGCATGATGCTCTCCGCCATCGCGGTGCAGCAGATCATCAACGGCGTCACCCAGGTGATCCAGAACGCCTGAGGCGCCGGGGGCGCGCGCCCAGCGGTGCGCCCCGCCCCGGACACCACTGCGCCCCCGTACGGATTCCGCTCTTGCGAAGTCCGTGCGGGGGCGCGGTGCGTGGTGTGGACCGGGCCTGTTACGAGGCCGAGGTCTCGGCGGGGCGGATCCAGATGCGCTGGCCGATCGAGGCGGCCTGCTGCACGATCCGGTTGACGGAGGCGGCGTCCACGACGGTCCGGTCGACGGGCGTGCCGTCGATGTCGTCAAGTCGCAGGATTTCGAAGCGCACAGGCTTCTCCCTTCGTCTGAGTTGATCCTCCTGGTGGAGAACTGCGTTACGTATGGGTCCAACGACATGCATCCTGCAAACATTCCTTACGCTAAGGAAAATTTTCGGATGTCTAACTACTAGCGGGTAGGAGGGTGTGGCGGCGGGGCCCCGTGCGGCGGACAATGAGCCCCGTATGAACGACGCAGACACCACTCAGGTGACCGAGACCGACGCCCGACTGCGCGCACTCGACGTGCGCCTGGAGCGCACCAATGAGCTCCTCCAGCGGATGCTGGCCGAGGTCGCCAAGACCCCCTCCACCCACGCCATCTTCGTCGACGCGGGTTACGTCCATGCTGCGGCCGGGTTGCTGGTGACGGGAACCGAGGACCGGCGCTCCTTCGACCTCGACGCCGAGGGCCTCATCGAGGCCTTCATCGACAAGGCCCGCACGATCTTCGCCGACAGCAGACTCCTCCGCGTCTACTGGTACGACGGCGCCAGACGCCGCATCCACACCCCCGAGCAGCAGGCCATCGCCGAGCTGCCCGACGTGAAGGTGCGCCTCGGCAACCTCAACGCCAACAACCAGCAGAAGGGCGTCGACTCCCTGATCCGCACCGATCTGGAGTCCCTCGCCCGCCACCGCGCCATCAGCGACGCCGCCCTCGTCGGCGGCGACGAGGACCTCGTGTCGGCCGTCGAAGCCGCCCAGGGGTACGGCGCCCGCGTCCACCTCTGGGGCATCGAGGCCGCCGAGGGCCGCAACCAGGCCGAGGCCCTCCTCTGGGAGGTCGACAGCCAGCGCACCTTCGAGCTCGACTTCTGCCGCCCGTACGTCACCCGCCGCCCCGTCACCACGTACGAGAACGAGGGCGAGCCGCCGCCGTCCCGCGAGGAGGTGCGGTTCGTCGGCGCCCAGATCGCCGCGACCTGGCTCGGCGAACGCGGCCGGGACCGGCTCGCCGAACTCCTGCCGGGCGCGCCCTACCTGCCGGGGCCCGTCGACCAGGACCTGCTCGTCGAGGCGGAGCGCCTCCTCAGCCGCTCGCTGCGCGGCCACGCCGCCCTCCGGCGCGCCCTGCGGGACGGCTTCTGGCAGCACCTCAAGGGGCAGTTCTGACGGCCGCCCGCGCCCGCGAGGCCGGCGGCGACCCGGCGGGGGCCGTGGTCAGCGGGCGGTGCCGACGCCGGCGGGAGCCGGCGTCCGTTCCCAGAAGCCGGTGAGGCGGTCCGTCAGCTCCTGCGGGTGCGACACGTTGGGGGAGTGCCCGGCGCCCGCCACCACCGTGTGGTGCGCGCCCGTACGGGCCGCCGTCGCCGCGAGCGCGGCCGTCGGCCAGACCATCTCGTCCGCCCCGTACGCGATGTGCAGCGGCATCCGCAGTCCGGCGAGCTCCTCCGTACCGTCCTGACGGCTGAGCAGCAGCCGCCCCGCGCCCGCGAGTTGCGCGATCCGGGTGCGCATCCAGCGCCGTCGCAGGAAGCCCGCGAGCTGCGGCGCGTCGTCCGTGTCCGGCTCCTCGCCCCGGCTGTCGAGCCAGCACATCGCCTGCCACACCCGCTCCTTCGGCAGGAACGCGAGGGCGACGCGCAGCACCCGCACCCGGACGCGCTGCGGCCTGGCCACCCGGCCGGGGCCCGAGGAGAGCAGGGTGAGGGAACGGAAGGCGGCGGGGGCGAGCGAGGCGGCCGCGCGGGCCACCAGGCCGCCGAACGAGTGGCCGAGCAGATGGACCGGGCCGTCGCCGAGCGCCGAGGCCTGTGCCACCGCGTCGAGCGCGAGCGCCCTGCGGCGGTAGCCGGCCCGGCCGCGGGGGCCGGGGGACTGGTACTGCCCGCGACCGTCCACCGCCACGGCCCGGTAACCGGCCTCGCTCAGCGGGCCGAGCAGCGCCAGGAAGTCCTCCTTGCTGCCGGTGTATCCCGGCAGCAGCAGCACCGTCCCGCGCCGCTCGCCCCGGGGCCCGGTGTCGAGCACGGCGAAGTCGCCGCGCGCGGTCACGAGGTGATGGGCACGGGTGCCGGGCGGCAGGACGAGGGACCGGGGCTTGCTCATGTCTGGACTGTAACCGCGCCCGGCGGGACCGGCCCGGGAGCCCCTGCCCCCCCCCCCCCCCCCCCCCGCGGCGGCCGCTTCCGGGGGTACGACCGCGGCCCGGCCCCTGGGGAGGGGCCGGGCCGCGGTCATGAGGGCGGGCGGGATCAGCTCTCGGGCTGAGCGGCCGCCGCCTTCTTGGTGGTGCGACGGCGCGGGGCCTTCGGGGCCTCGGCCTCGACGGCCTCGGCGACCGGCTCCGCGGCGGCCTTCTTCGTCGTACGGCGACGGGTCGGCGTCTTCGGCTCCGAGGCGTCGGGCGCCTCGGCGGCGACGGCCTTCTTGGCGGCGCGGCGACGGGGAGCCTTGGGGGCCTCCTCGGCGGCCGGAGCCTCGACGGCGGCGGCGGTCTCGGCGACCGGCTCCGCCACGGCCTTCTTGGCGGCGCGGCGACGGGGAGCCTTCTTCGGCTCCTCGACCGGGGCCTCGGCGACCGGGGCCTCGGCGACGGCCGGAGCGGCCTTCACGACGGGAGCCTCGACGACGGCCGGAGCGGCCTTGGTGACCGCGGTCGTGACGATGACCGTCGCGGCCTCGGTGGCCGTGGCCGGCGAACCGGCGGCCTTGCGGACCACACGGCGACGCGCGGGCTTCTTCGGCTCCTCCTCGACGACCGGCACGGGCGCCGGCTCGACGACGGCCTCGACGACCGGGGCGGAGGTCACCGGAGAACCGGCGGCCTTGCGCACCACACGGCGACGGCGCGGCGCGGGAACCTCGGCCGTGACCGCCGGAGCGGCCTCGACGACGGGCTCCACGGTCGCGACAGCGGTCACGACCGGCTCCGCCACCACCGGAGCGGCGACGACGGTCTCGGCGACCGGCTGCGTGACGGCCTTCTTCGCCGTACGGCGACGGGCCGGCGCCTTCGGCTCCTCGACCGGGGCCGGAGCGGTCTCGGCGACCGGGGCGAGCGGCGCGGCACGCAGGGCGGCAGCGGCGGTCTCCACGGTCTGGAACGACACGGTGTCCTCGACCGGGCGCAGTCGCGCACGGCGACGGCGCGGGGCCGGAGCCTGCTCCTGGGCCACGGGGGCCGGGGCGGCGGGCGCGGCCTTCACGGCCTCCGGGCGGGCGGCCGTACGGCCACGGCGGCGGGGAGTCCTCGGCTCGGCGACCGGGGTCTCGACGACCGGAGCGGCGGCCACGGGCGCCGGAGCGGCCTCGGCGACCGGAGCGGGCGCGGCCTGGGCGGCCGGAGCCGCCTGGACGGCCTGGGCCACCGGCGCCGAGCCCGGGGCGCCGACGCGGGTGCGACGGCGGCGGCGCGGGGTACGCGGGCCGGACTCGGCCTGCGCCTCGTCCGTCACCGGCGCGGCCTCGACGGCCGGAGCCGCGACGGGCGCCGACACCGGGGCGTCGACCTCGCCGCCACGGGTACGCCGGCGCTGACGCGGGGTCCGCGTCCGCTCGGGGCGCTCCTCGGTCCGCTCGGCCCGCTCGGTCCGGTCGTTCTTGGGGCCGCGGGCACGGCGTCCGCCGGGCTCGCCCAGGTCCTCCAGCTCCTCCGCGCCCAGACCCGCACGGGTCCGCTCGGCGCGGGGCAGGACGCCCTTGGTGCCCGCCGGGATATCCAGCTCCTCGAAGAGGTGCGGGGACGAGGAGTACGTCTCGACCGGGTCGTGGAAGTCCAGTTCGAGGGCCTTGTTGATGAGCTGCCAGCGCGGGATGTCGTCCCAGTCGACCAGCGTCACCGCCGTGCCCTTGTTGCCCGCGCGGCCGGTGCGGCCCACGCGGTGCAGGAAGGTCTTCTCGTCCTCGGGGGACTGGTAGTTGATGACGTGCGTGACGCCCTCGACGTCGATGCCCCGGGCGGCGACGTCGGTGCAGACGAGCACGTCGACCTTGCCGTTGCGGAAGGCGCGCAGCGCCTGCTCGCGGGCGCCCTGGCCGAGGTCGCCGTGGACGGCGCCGGAGGCGAAGCCGCGGCGCTCCAGCTGCTCGGCGATGTCGGCCGCCGTGCGCTTGGTGCGGCAGAAGATCATCGCGAGCCCGCGGCCGTTGGCCTGCAGGATGCGGGAGACCATCTCCGGCTTGTCCATGTTGTGCGCGCGGTAGACGTGCTGCTTGATGTTGGCGACGGTCGCGCCCTCGCCGTCGGGCGAGGTGGCGCGGATGTGCGTCGGCTGCGACATGTAGCGGCGGGCCAGGCCGATGACCGCGCCCGGCATGGTCGCCGAGAACAGCATGGTCTGACGCTTCGCCGGAAGCATGTTGATGATCTTCTCGACGTCGGGCAGGAAGCCCAGGTCGAGCATCTCGTCGGCCTCGTCCAGGACGAGGACCTTGACGTGGGACAGGTCGAGCTTGCGCTGACCGGCCAGGTCGAGCAGACGGCCGGGGGTGCCGACGATGACGTCGACGCCCTTCTTCAGGGCCTCGACCTGGGGCTCGTACGCCCGGCCGCCGTAGATGGCGAGCACCCGGACGTTGCGCACCTTGCCGGCGGTGAGCAGGTCGTTGGTGACCTGCTGGCACAGCTCGCGGGTGGGGACGACGACGAGCGCCTGCGGGGCGTCGGTCAGCTGCTCGGGCTTCGCCCGGCCGGCCTCGACGTCCATGGGGACGGTGACGCGCTCCAGGATCGGCAGACCGAAACCGAGGGTCTTGCCGGTGCCGGTCTTGGCCTGGCCGATGACGTCGGTGCCGGTCAGGGCGACCGGGAGGGTCATCTCCTGGATGGGGAAGGGGGTGACGATGCCGACGGCCTCAAGGGCTTCGGCCGTCTCGGGAAGGATTCCGAGGTCTCGGAAAGTCGTAGTCAGGGTGCTGCCTCTTCTGTGGACGCGGTGCGAGGCGAACGAAGGGGGTCGTACCGTGCCGGGAACTGCCGGCGCGATCCGGGGGATCGCTGCCGGGTGGCACGGGACCACTGCCGTCGCTCGAGCGTCGTACCGCTGAGGTGACCCTTCCGCGGGTCCGCCGGAAGGGCTGTCGGGCCGGAGCCGATCGGGCCACCGACCGGGCATCCTCATTCATGCGTCGGCCCACCGGATACGTCCGAACGTGCGAAAGCATGTCCGCATACTCAGCAGGCGCCTTATCACTGTACCCCGGAATCGCGCATGTGTGTTGGGAGAAATGGTGATGAGGGCACGGTCACACTGACTGACCAGCGCCTTCCCCCGGTGCCCGAGCGGGCTATTGTGCGCTCCATGGAGACGCCTGACAACGCCACACCCACCGGGATCGCAGCCAAGGACTGGGCGGCGGCTTCCGCCGAGCCGCAGTACCGCGCCGCCGTGATCGACCTCCTCGGAGCCCTCGCCTACGGAGAGCTCGCGGCCTTCGAACGGCTCGCCGAGGACGCCAAGCTGGCGCCGACCCTGGCGGACAAGGCGGAGCTGGCGAAGATGGCCTCCGCCGAGTTCCACCACTTCGAGCGGCTGCGCGACCGCCTCGCCGCCGTCGACGCCGAGCCGACCGCGGCCATGGAGCCCTTCGCCAAGGCGCTCGACGACTTCCACCGCCAGACCGCGCCGTCGGACTGGCTGGAGGGCCTGGTCAAGGCGTACGTCGGCGACTCGATCGCCAGTGACTTCTACCGGGAGGTCGCGGCCCGCCTCGACTCCGACACCCGGGGCCTCGTCGTCTCGGTGCTCGACGACACCGGCCACGGCAACTTCGCCGTCGAGAAGGTCCGCGCCGCGATCGACGCCGACCCGCGCGTCGGCGGCCGGCTCGCGCTCTGGGCGCGCCGTCTCATGGGCGAGGCGCTCTCGCAGGCCCAGCGTGTGGTCGCCGAGCGCGACGCGCTGTCGACCATGCTGGTCGGCGGTGTCGCCGACGGCTTCGACCTGGCCGAGGTCGGCAGGATGTTCTCCCGGATCACCGAGGCCCACACCAAGCGCATGGCCGCGCTGGGTCTGGCCGCCTGAGTCACCCTACGATGACGTTCCCGTGCGAAGGCGTCGCCGTCGTGCGGGAAGGGGGCGTGCGGCGCTGTTCACGCCGCCGCTGATCGCCGCAGCCTGCGCGAGGCCGGCCGGATCAGCAGCGAGAGCAGTACCGCCGCCACCGCCACCGCACCGATCAGGGTGGCGAGGAAGTGGCCGGGGCCGAGGGCTCCGTGGGTGACGAGCGCGCCGAAGACGGCGCCCAGCGTCCCGGTGACGAGGACGATCACCCGGACGGGGAGGCGGTCGGGCAGCCGGTGCACGGCGGCCCAGGCCAGTGCGAAACCGAGCAGGGCGGAGCCGAAGGCTTCCAGGAACACAACGAATCACCTCGCGAGGGGTGCGGGGCGGGTGGTGCGGTCGAGAACCCTCCTACCCCAGGGCTCCGGAACGCAATCCTCCCGTACGCCCTGACGTGGTCATTCGGACATACGAGGGCATGGCGGGGACGCGCGCGCCCGCATGACGAAGGGCCCGGCGGACCGAGACGGTCCGCCGGGCCCTTCACGCAGATCCCGGGCTCAGAGCGCGCCGAAGCCCACGCGGCGCACGGCGGGCTCGCCGAGCTCCACATACGCGATCTTCTCGGCCGGGATGAGGATCTTGCGGCCCTTCTCGTCCGAGAGGCTGAGCAGCTGCGCCTTGCCGGCCAGTGCGTCGGCCACGGCGCGCTCCACCTCCTCGGCGGACTGCCCGCTCTCCAGAACGATCTCCCGGGGTGCGTGCTGCACGCCGATCTTGACCTCCACGGCTATGTCCCTCCGAACGGTCAGCGTTGCGCGAATACCGCGCCGTACGCTGCACACATTAGCCCGGTGAGGGGACGCGTACGGCTCAGCCGGCGCACGCCAGGAGCGAACAGCCCGCGGGAGTGCTCAGTGACCCTCGGCGCTCAGCTGGCCGTCCACCGCGTGCAGCGGGAAGCCGGCGATGCCGCGCCAGGCGAGCGAGGTCAGCAGTCCGACCGCCTTGTCGCGGGGGATCGAGGACCCGCTCGACAGCCAGTAGCGGGCCACGACCTGGGAGACGCCGCCGAGTCCCACGGCGAGCAGCATCGACTCGTCCTTGGAGAGACCGGTGTCCTCGGCGATGACGTCGGAGATCGCCTCGGCGCACTGCAGGCTCACCCGGTCCACGCGCTCGCGCACGGCGGGCTCGTTGGTCAGGTCGGACTCGAAGACGAGCCGGAAGGCGCCGCCCTCGTCCTCGACGTAGGCGAAGTAGGCGTCCATCGTGGCCGCCACACGCAGCTTGTTGTCGGTGGTGGAGGCCAGGGCCGTGCGCACCGCCAGGAGGAGGGACTCGCAGTGCTGGTCGAGCAGGGCCAGGTAGAGCTCCAGCTTCCCGGGGAAGTGCTGGTAGAGCACCGGCTTGCTGACGCCCGCGCGCTCGGCGATGTCGTCCATCGCCGCGGAGTGGTACCCCTGGGCGACGAAGACCTCCTGGGCGGCGCCGAGGAGCTGGTTCCGTCGGGCACGTCGCGGCAGGCGCGTGCCCCGAGGGCGTGCTGCCTCTGTCTGCTCGATGGCGCTCACGCGGCCTCCCAAAAATCGATCCATGCACGCTGTCGCGCGCGTCGCCATCGTACTTTTGGGTAACCCGGCTGTGCGCGCTGCGGACGCAGAATTTCACGGACCGGACGTCCGGGTCGACAGTCGATTCAAGATTAAACCGAACAAATCAGCGGTAGTCGTCCGGTCAGCGGTAGTCGTCCTCGTCCTGGGCGACGACCCGCGCCTGTTCGCTCGAGTCCGCCTCGTTCGCCGAGTCGCGCTCGACATGGGTGAGCGGTTCGTCCTCGCGTTGCTGCAGTTCCGTGTGCTGCTCGGCAGCGTCGGCCTCCGGGATCTCCTGGTCCAGCACGACGTCCTCTTCCTCGGCGAATGTGTCCGGCTCGCTCGGATCGACAGTCATGAGGTTCCTTCCGGAGCTGCGGGTCGCGGTCCTCTCCGATGGCCCTCTCTCCGAGCCTAGGAGCACACGCGGCTCGCCGCACACGCACCTGTGACGGCACCCACACGTCCGCGCGCGTGATCGTCTCGTAATATTGCGGCCATGTCGTCGACCGAGCTGCCGGAAACCCGGACCGCCGCCGCGCCCTCCGCGTCGCGCACCGCGCGCGCCGTACGGGTCGCCGACGGCGAGGAGCTCCGCTCCGTCTCGCTGCCCGGACTCACCCTCACCGTGCGGGCCCGGCCGGGCGTCGAGCCCGGACTGCCGCCCGCGTTGTACGTCCACGGCCTCGGCGGTTCCTCGCAGAACTGGTCCGCCCTGATGCCGCTGCTCGCGGACCTCGTCGACGGCGAGGCGGTCGACCTGCCCGGCTTCGGCGACTCACCGCCGCCCGACGACGGCAACTACTCGGTCTCCGGACACGCGCGCGCCGTCATCCGGCTCCTCGACTCCACGAGTCGCGGACCTGTCCATCTCTTCGGCAACTCGCTGGGCGGCGCCGTCGCCACCCGCGTCGCCGCGGCGCGCCCCGACCTGGTCCGCACCCTCACCCTCGTCTCGCCGGCGCTGCCCGAGCTGCGCGCCCAGCGCACGGCCTGGCCCACGGTGCTGCTCGCGATGCCCGGTGTCGCCTCGGCGTTCGCGAAGCTCACGAAGGACTGGACGCCCGAGCAGCGCGTCCGCGGTGTCCTCTCGCTCTGTTACGGGGACCCCGGCCGGGTCACCGACGAGGGTCTGCTGCACGCCGTGGAGGAGATGGAGCGGCGCCTCGAGCTCCCCTACTTCTGGGACGCCATGGCGCGCTCCTCGCGCGGCATCGTCGACGCGTACACGCTCGGCGGCCAGCACGGACTGTGGCGCCAGGCCGAACGGGTTCTCGCACCGACGCTCCTCGTCTACGGTGGGCGCGACCAGCTCGTCTCGTACCGGATGGCCCGTAAGGCCGCCGCGGCCTTCCGCGGCTCGCGCCTGCTGACCCTTCCCGAGGCGGGGCACGTGGCGATGATGGAGTACCCCGAGACGGTCGCCCAGGCCGCCCGGGACCTGATCGCCGATCACGGCGGGAGCTGATCCGGGGCGTGGGACGACATAGTCGCAAGGGCTCCGCGCCCTCGGTGGCCGACACCGGACAACAGCCGGTGGCCGCACAGGCCCCGCCCGCGGCGGCGGGCACGCAGGCGGGCCGCCCGCCGCAGGGCGGCGGCACGGGACGCCGCCGCAGGACCACGGGCGGCGGGGGCCAGGACCCGGCGGGTACCCCGGCGCACGGGACCCCGATGTACGGGACCCCCGCGCACGGGACCCCGACGCACGGGACCCCGGCGTACGGGACTCCGGCGCACGGCACTCCGATGTACGGGACCTCCGCGCACGGTGTCCCCGTCCACGGCGGCGGGGTCCACGACACCGGGGCGCACGCGGCCCTCGGGACCCCCGCGCACGGCGTCCCCGTCTACGGCGGCTCGGCCGTACGGGGCGGGCATCCGCAGCACGAGGAGGGCTCCGCGCCGAGGTCGTACGCCCCACGGCACGACACCCCCCGCACCGACGGAACCGAACAGGCCGCCCGCCGGGCGCCGTTCATCCCCGGCCCGCGCCGCGAGACCCTCCCCGAGGCCGACGAGCCGGCCGGCAGGGGCGGCCTCGGCCGCACCCTCACCGGGGTCGCGGCCGCCGCCGTCGCCACGGTCCTCGCCGTCGTCGTCACCGGACAGGTCGCCGACCAGGACGAGGCCCAGGGCGCCGCCCACGCCGCCGGACAGCCCGACGAGCGGGCCTCGGACGACACCTCCGCCTCCCGTTCCGACGAGCGGGACACCCCGTCGAGCCCGGCCGCACCGGCCCCGACCCCGCCGCCCCCGACGTACGAGCAGCTGATCGCCCGCCAGTACCCGATCGACCCGAAGCTGAAGGGCTCCGGCAAGTTCGGCGCCGTGCCCGGCTTCCAGAAGGCGCCCGGCAAGGGGAATCTGGTCCGCTACCGGATCGACGTCGAGGAGGGGCTCGGTCTCGACCAGAACCTCTTCGCCACTGCGGTGTTCAAGACCCTCAACGACTCCCGCAGTTGGGCCGGCAAGGGCGAGATGACCTTCGAGCGCATCTCCAGCGGGGAGCCCCAGTTCGTCATCACCCTCGCCAGCCCCGGCACCACCGGCGTCTGGTGTGCGAAGTCAGGGCTCGACACCCTGGCCGAGAACGTGTCCTGCGACTCGGCGCAGACGGACCGCGTGATGATCAACGCGTACCGCTGGGCACAGGGCTCGGAGACCTTCGGGCCCAAGGCGATGTTCGCGTACCGCCAGATGCTCATCAACCACGAGGTCGGACACCGGCTGGGGCACGGCCATGTGAACTGCGGCACTCCCGGCGCGCTCGCGCCCGTGATGCAGCAGCAGACGAAGTCCCTGAGCATCGACGGAATCAAGTGCCGTCCCAACCCCTGGGTGCACCCGGGGAGTTGAGATCCGCCCCATTCTCCGATCGCGCCGCCTTCGAGCTGGCGCTCATCGGCGTGGCCGGGCACTCCGTCGCCGACGTTCTCTGTGGCTGACTCCCGCCCGGGCCTCGTGGCCCGGGCGGGCCCCCAGCCCGAGCGCCCGTCGGCCGTCGCCCTGTCCGTAATGCCGGCGACTCTCCGCGCCCGGGTGTTCCTCTCCCGCAGGCGCGGCTCCCTCTTCTGATCTCCTGTGCCCGGCCATTCCCCTCGGATGCCGCCGCTCGCCGCTGCCTGCGCGGAGTTCCCTTTCGTCACCCGTCACGCGCTGCGCGGCGCCGTCCCGCCCGTCATCGCGGTCAGCGCCGTCGACCTAGGCTCGAAGTGCAGGACCTCACCGTCGAGTCCACGCGCTCCGCGGACGCCGACCGGGCCGTCGACGGGCTCTCCTTCACCCTCGGCGAAGGACGTGCCCTCGCCCTCGTCGGCGAGTCCGGCAGCGGCAAGTCCACCGCCGCCGGCGCCCTCCTCGGCCTCCACCGGGGGCACGGGCGCGCGGGTCGGCGGGACCGTACGGGTCGGCGGCATCGACGTCGGCACGGCGGGCCCCGGCGAGCTGCGGAGGCTCCGCGGCGGGGTCGCCGCCATGGTCTTCCAGGACCCGCTGTCCGCGCTCGACCCCTACCACGCCGTCGGCGACCAGATCGCCGAGGTGTACCGCGTCCACGCCGGCGGCTGGACGGCGGGCCGCCCGCGCCCGTGCCGTCGAGGTCCTCGGCCGGGTCGGCATCCCCGACGCGGCCCGCCGTTCCCGCTCCCGCCCGCGCGAGTTCAGCGGCGGCACGCGGCAGCGCGCCCTGATCGCGATGGCCCTCGCCTGCGAGCCCCGGCTCCTCGTCGCCGACGAGCCGACCACCGCCCTCGACGTCACCGTGCAGGCCCAGATGCTCGACCTGCTGCACGAGCCGCGGCGACGGGGAGCGAGGGCGGTGACCGCCGTCGAAGGCGCCCCGCTCACCCTCCACGCGGGCGAGACCCACGACCTCGCCGTCGTCCGGCAGGTCAGCGACCGGGTCGCCGTCATGCGCGCGGGCCGGATCGTCGAGCAGGGCACGGTCGCCGAGGTGTACGGCGCGCCGCGGGACCCGTACACCCGGCAGCTCCTCGCCGCCGTCCCCTCGCTCGACCCGGTCCGCGCGACGGAACGCCGGGAACTGCGCCGCGCAGGGCGCCAGGAGCTGGCCGTCGCCTGACCCTCCGTGACCGCTCTGGCGCGTACCGCGACAGAACGCTACCGGGGTGGGAAAGTTACGTGCATTCACCCCTTCTGGTGGTGCGACGGACAACCGTCCGCCGCACCACCGGTATCTCCGCTTACGTTCTTCCCGCTGCGAGTCGCCGGACCAACGGTGGCCGTCGTCAAGGGAGATCGGGGGTGCACTCATGCGGATCGGACTGCTGACGGAGGGTGGCTACCCGTACGCCACCGGTGAGTCCGGACTCTGGTGCGAGCGGCTCGTACGGGGACTCGGACAGCACCAGTTCGACCTGTACGCCCTCACCGGGACCGGCACCCCGCGACCGCTCCCCCCGAACGCCCGCCTCGCCCGCACCGCCGACCACGGCGGCCCCGACTGCGGCCCGGCGGGCCGGAACCTTCTTGAACGGACCGCCTTCGGCGAGCGCCGCGCCGCCCGCCGCGCCTACGGCCGCCGCGAGCGCCGACGGTTCGTCGAGGCCTTCCACCGACTCGCGGTGGGGGTGTGCGGGGAGCACCCGGCCGGGCCGGGGGAGACGGGGAACGAGGCCGGGAGCGCCTTCGCCGAAGGGCTCTACGCGCTCGCCGAACTCGCCCGCGAGCGCGGCGGACTCCCCGGCGCGCTCCGCTCCGACGACGCCGTCCGCACCCTCGAATCCGCCTGCCGAGCGCCCGGCGCACGCCGGGGTGCGGCCGCCGCGGGACTCCCCGACCACCTCGCCTTCGTCGAGCACCTCGCGCGCACCCTGCGCCCCCTCTCCCTCGACTGGTACACGGAGGACGCGCTCGGCGCGGCCGACCTCTGCCACGCCGCCGCGGGCGGCACCACCGCCCTCCCCGGCCTGCTGGCCAAACGCTTCTTCGGGACCCCGCTGCTCGTCACCGAGTACGGCGTCCAGCTCCGCTCCCACTACCTCTCGACGGCCGGCACCGACCGCTCCGCCCCCCTGCGCACCCTGCTCGCCGCCCTCCACGGCCGGCTCGCCGCCGAGGTCTACGGGCAGGCCGCCCTCCTCACCCCCGGCAACGCCCACGCCCGCCGCTGGCAGGAGAAGTGCGGCGCCGACCGCGCCCGGCTCCGCACGGTCCACCCCGGCATGGCCGCCGACCGCTTCGCCGAGGTGGGCGAGGACGAGGAGAGCGGCGACCCCGCCACCCTCGTCTGGGTCGGCCGGGCCGAACCCGCCAAGGACCTCATCGCCCTGCTGCACGCCTTCGCCGAGATCCGCGCCCGGCAGCCCGACGCCCGGCTGAGGATCGTCGCCGTCCCGGTACGGGACCCCGGCTCCGGCGCCTACCTCGCCCACATCAAGGGGCTCGCCGCGCAGCTCTTCCCCGACGAGGCCGCCGGCGCGCACGCCGTCGGCGAGAACCCGGTCACCTTCGAGGAGCTCGGCGGCCCCGAGGCACCCACCCTGGAGGACACCTACGCCTCCGGCGCGGTCGTCGTCCTGTCCAGCGTCGTCGAAGGCTTCCCCACGAGCCTCGTCGAGGCGATGTTCTGCGCGCGGGCCACCGTCTCGACCGACGTCGGCGCGGTCGTCGAGATCATCGGCGGCACCGGGCTCGTCGTCCCCCCGCGCAACCCGAGGGCGCTCGCCGACGCCTGTCTCGCGCTGCTCCGCGAGCCCGAGCGCCGCCACCGCCTGGGCGCCGCGGCCCGCGCCCGCGCGCTCGAACTCTTCACCGTCGAACAGAACCTCGCCGCGTTCCGCGGCATCTACCTGGAACTCCTCTCCCACGCGCCGGTGCGCCACCGCCCCGGGGACGGCGTGCCCTTCGCCCACCCCGCCGAGGCGCACGTGCCGGGCAGCTGGGCGCACAAGGCCGTGGCCGCCGGGACAGGAGCCCCCGATGCCTGAAGGAGACACCCCCATGCGCGGCTCCGCCGCCCCGACGAGCCCCGGAGCCTGGGACGCCCGCTCCGAGGCCCTCCTCGGCGCCCCCGCACCGACCCCGCTGACCCCTCGCGCCGGTGGCGCCCTCGACCCGCACACCCCCGAGGGGCACGCCGACACCCCGCCGTCCGGGATAGCCCCGGCCCCGGGGGAGCCGGCGACGCCCCGGTGGGAGGACGGCGCGCCGACCGTCGCCCCGGCGGCGGAGGGCACACCCCGGCCGACCACGCCGACCACGCCGCCCGCCCCGTCGGGCCCGCTCGTCGTGCCCGACACCCCGGACACGACCGGTTCCGGCGAGCCGTCCGCCCCCGTCCCCGCGACGCACGCCCCGGCAGGTGTCCCCGCCCCCGCCGGAACTCCCGCCGGCCGCCCCCGGCGCGGCACCGCCGACCCCGTCAAGGTCCTCATGCACCGGCACCGGGAACTCTGCGCCCGGGCCGTCGACCCGCTGGAGATCGCCGCCGGGCTCGAAGCACAGGGCTTCACCGACCGGACCGCCGCACGCTTCCGGCACCGGGACGTGTTCTCGCTGGCCGAGGAGCTCTACGCGCGCGTGCCCCGCGGCGGCGAGACCCCCGCACCCGCCGCGCCCCCGCGCACGGACACCGACCCCTGGGCACTCGCCGTCCTCACCCCCGGCGCCGCCGCCGCGCTCACCGGCATCGGACTGGCCGTCACCCACGGGCCCGTACGCCTCGCCCTCGGCGCGACCGGAGCCCTGCTGCTCACCGCCGCACTCCTCCTCGCCGTCCGGCGCGGCCCCTTCCGCGCCCCCGACGGCGGCACCGTGCCCGCCGCCCGGCTCTGGACCGTCTGGCTCGTGGCGTACGCGGTGTGCGGCGACGGACTCCTCACCCAGGTGCTCAGCGGAGGCCCCGACGGTCCCTGGGACCTGACCCCCGGACCGGTCCTCGCCCTCGCCCTCGCCGTCGCCCCCGCCGCCTGGTGCGCCCGGCTCTTCGCCCACCGCGCCCGCCGCCGGATCGCCGACAGCCGGGGCCTCGCCGACTTCGCCGCCGGCACCCGCCCGCTGCTCCTCGGCACCGTGACCCTCCAACTCCTCGCCCTCACCCTGCTGCTCGCGCTCACCGGGTTCAGCCCCGGGGCCCTGGCCCTCGGCGCGCTCCTGCTGCTCGCCCGGCTCCTCACCGTCCACGGCTTCCCCGAGACGGCCGCGGCCGCCCTCGCCGCCGCCAGCGCCGCCGAGGCGCTCGCCCTCACGAGCGTCCTCGCCGCCCGCGTCCCCCTTCCCGGCTTCGACGCGCTCGCCGCCCCCGTGCGGACCGTCGTCGACACCTGGGGTCCGGGGGCCGTACCCACCCTCGTCTGCGGCGCCGCCGCGCTCGGCCTGCTGGCCCACGCGACCGGCTCCCTAGCCCGGGCCTCGGCCCACGCCACCCCGTGAGAACCCGCCACCACCCCCGTCGGAGGCCGGGCGGCCACCGCGCTCCCCACCCCGCCCAGCCTGCCGTCAGGAAACCCTTTCGCACCCGCGGAGCCGACGCCGCGGGCGCGCCCCGTCACCTCTCTCATCACCTCGCAAGGAGACCGAAGACCATGACCCCGCAACCCCAAGGAACGGCCGGTCGGCACGAAGGGGCCGCACGATGAGGGTGCTACTGCTCGGAGCCAACGGCTTCATCGGCCGCTTCGTCGCCGACCGGCTCCTCGCCGACCCGGCGGTCCACCTCACCGCGCTCGGCAGGGGCGACGACGCCGACGTGCGTTTCGACCTCGCCTCCGGCAGCCCCGGCGCGCTGACCCGGTTCCTCGACGCCGTCCATCCCGGGGTCGTCGTCAACTGCGCCGGCGCCACCCGCGGCGGCGCCCGCGACCTGACCCGGCACAACACCGTCGCCGTCGCCACCGTCTGCGAGGCCCTGCGCCGCAGCGGCTGCGGCGCCCGCCTCGTCCAGGTCGGCTGCGCCTCGGAGTACGGGCCGAGCCAGCCCGGCTCCTCCACCGCCGAGGACGCCGTACCCCGCCCCGGCGGCCCGTACGGAGTGTCGAAGCTGGCGGCGACCGAACTCGTCCTCGGCTCGGGCCTCGACGCCGTGGTCCTCCGCGTCTTCTCGCCCGTCGGCCCCGGCACCCCCGCCGGCTCGCCGCTCGGACGCCTCGCCGAGGCGATGCGCCGGGCCATGCAGGCCGGCGACGGCGAGCTCAAGCTCAGCGGCCTCGGCGTGCAGCGGGACTTCGTGGACGTCCGGGACGTGGCCCGGGCCGTGCACGCGGCCTCGCTCTCCGCCGCCCAGGGCGTCGTCAACATCGGCACGGGCCGCGCGGTCCGGCTCCGGGACGCCGCCGCCGTCCTCGCCAGGGTCGCCGGCTACTCCGGCAACCTGCACGAGCTGGACGCCCCGCACGGCATCCCGCAGCGCCCGATGATCGGCTCCCCCCGCACCGAGGGGACCATCGCCGACCAGCTGGCCGCCGCCCCCTACCCGTATCCCGACGGCTGCGGCCCCTGGCAGCAGGCCGACGTCCGGACCGCCCGCGACCGGCTCGGCTGGCGGCCCCGGATCAATCTGGAGGAGTCGCTCGCCGACATCTGGATGGAGGCGGCGTGTCGCATCTGACGGCGACCACGGGGGCGGTGAAGGAGGCCCTGGGGGTGGGCGTGCCCGGCTACGCCCACCCGCTGCTCGCCCCCGTCGAGTGGGGCGAGCTGACCCGCCCCGGAACCCCGCTGCACTGGGCGGTGCTCAATGTGGCGGAGGGCCCGGGCAGCCGTCCGGACCCGCACTGCCTGGAGGCGGCGGGGAAGCTCCGTAACGCCGGGGTGCGGGTCCTCGGGCATCTGGACGCCGCGTACGGTTCCCGGCCGTTCGGGGAGCTGGTCTCGGACGCCCACCGCTTCGTCGACTGGTACAAGGTCGACGGCTACTACCTGGACCGCTGCCCCGCGGACCGGGCGGACCTGGCCGGGGTGCGGCGGGTCACCGCCACCCTGGAGGCGGTCCTCGGCGGCGAGGCCCACCTCGTCCTCGGCCACGGCACCCATCCCCATCCGGGATACGCAGAGACCGCCGACCAGCTGGTGACCTTCTCGGGTGCCTGGGCGGACTACCGCTGGTCGCAGGTGGCCGAGTGGACGGCCGAGTACACGGAAGCGAAGTTCGTCCATCTCGTGCACGGCGTCCCCCGCACCCACCTGGACGAGGCCCTGCGGATCGCCCGCTGGCAGGGGGCCGGGACGATCTTCTTCACCGACCGCGCGGGGGGCCCGGGACAAAGCGCGCCATTCCACTCGCTGCCCGGCTACTGGGACGAAATCGTCTCGCGGATCGGACCGGGTGTCTCGGAATGAGAAGGGGCGTGGCAGTGTTACGGGGAGAAGAACCGTACTGACATACCGACAACCGGAGTCCCCGTGTCGCTGCCACCCCTGGTCGAGCCGGCTGCCGAGCTCACCGTAGACGAGGTCCGCAGGTACTCCCGCCACCTGATCATCCCGGACGTCGGGATGGACGGGCAGAAGCGGCTGAAGAACGCCAAGGTGCTGTGTGTCGGCGCCGGCGGTCTCGGCTCGCCGGCGCTGATGTACCTGGCCGCCGCCGGCGTGGGCACGCTCGGCATCGTGGAGTTCGACGAGGTCGACGAGTCGAACCTCCAGCGCCAGATCATCCACAGCCAGGCCGACATCGGCCGCTCCAAGGCCGCGTCGGCACGCGACAGCGTGCTCGGCATCAACCCGTACGTGAACGTGATCCTCCACGAAGAACGGCTCGAGGCCGAGAACGTGATGGACATCTTCAGCCAGTACGACCTGATCGTCGACGGCACCGACAACTTCGCCACGCGCTACCTCGTCAACGACGCGGCCGTGCTGTTGAACAAGCCGTACGTCTGGGGCTCGATCTACCGGTTCGACGGCCAGGCGTCCGTCTTCTGGTCCGAGCACGGCCCCTGCTACCGCTGCCTCTACCCGGAGCCCCCGCCGCCGGGCATGGTCCCGTCCTGCGCCGAGGGCGGCGTCCTGGGCGTGCTGTGCGCGTCCATCGGCTCCATCCAGGTCACCGAGGCCATCAAGCTCCTCGCCGGCGTGGGAGACCCGCTGGTCGGCCGCCTGATGATCTACGACGCCCTGGAGATGCAGTACCGCCAGGTGAAGGTCCGCAAGGACCCGAACTGCGCGGTCTGCGGCGAGAACCCGACCGTCACCGAGCTCATCGACTACGAGGCCTTCTGCGGCGTCGTGTCCGAGGAGGCCCAGGAGGCGGCGCTCGGCTCCACGATCACTCCCAAGCAGCTCAAGGAGTGGATCGACGAAGGCGAGAACATCGACATCATCGACGTCCGCGAGCCGAACGAGTACGAGATCGTCTCGATCCCGGGCGCGCGTCTGATCCCGAAGAACGAGTTCCTGATGGGCACCGCCCTCCAGGACCTCCCGCAGGACAAGCGCATCGTCCTGCACTGCAAGACCGGTGTCCGCAGCGCGGAGGTCCTCGCCGTGCTGAAGTCCGCGGGCTTCGCCGACGCGGTGCACGTCGGCGGCGGCGTCATCGGCTGGGTCCACCAGATCGAGCCCGAGAAGCCGGTCTACTAGTCGGCCGAACGGAAGGGGCCCGGATCTCGACACGAGATCCGGGCCCCCTCTCATGCCCCGCTCGGCGTCACGCCCGGCCGCGAGCCGTCCCGCTGGAGCAGGTAGTGCCGTACGCGGGGACCTTGCCGTCCAGGAGGTACGCGTCGATCGTCGCCGTCGCGCACGACGACGTGCCGTACGCGCCGTGTCCCTCGCCCTCGTTGGCGACGAGGACGCCGACACCCGCGCCGAGTTCCTTCGCCATCTTCTCCGCGCCCTCGTACGGGGTCGCCGGGTCGCCCGTCGTGCCGACGACGAGGACCGGGGCCGAGCCCGGGGCGCTCGCCTCGGGGTTCGCCCGCTCGCCCTTCACCGGCCACTCGGCGCACCAGCCGGCCGTGTCCCAGGCGAGGAACTCGCCGAACACGGGGGACAGCCGCCGGAACGCGGGGATCAGCGCCTTCGCCTCCGCCGCGGTCGGGCGGGCGCTGGAGTCGGCGCAGGAGATCGCCCGCTGCGCGTGCGACTGGGTGGCGTAGTGGCCGTTCGCGTCACGGTCGTTGTAGTGGTCGGCGAGTTCGAGCAGGGCGCCGCCGCGGCCCTTCTCGGCCTCCGCGAGGGCCGCCGTCAGGAGGGGCCAGTTGGCCTGGCCGTACAGCGTCACCGCGATGCCCGTGAGCGCCAGGCCCTCGGTGAGCTTCCGCTCGCCGACGGTCAGCGGGGCCCGGTCGAGCTTCCGCAGCAGGCGTGCGATCCGCTCGGTGCCGTCCTCGGGGTCCTGGCCGGTGCTCTTCAGGTAGTTGCCCAGGGCCCGTTGGAAGCCGATCGTCTGGTGGCGGGCGTGCGCCACGGTGTCGGCCGTCGGGTCGACGACCGCGTCGAGGACGAGCCGGCCCACGTTCTTCGGGAAGAGGTGCGCGTACGTGCCGCCGAGCTGTGTCCCGTACGAGATGCCGAAGTAGTGGAGCCTGTCGTCGCCGAGGACCCGCCGGATCAGGTCCAGGTCGCGGGCGGTCGCGGTGGTCGTGGTGTACGGGAGGACCGTGGCGGAGCGGCGGGCGCAGCCGGCGGCGAAGGCGGCGTTGTCCCGGAGGAACGCGGCCTCCTCGGCGGCCGAGTCCGGGGTGAGGTCCACGGTGGCCTCGGCGGCGGCCTGTTCGGCGTCGGTCCGGCAGACGACTCCGGAGCTGCGGCCGGTCCCGCGCGGGTCGAAGCCCACCAGGTCGTAGCGCTCGGCGAGCGTCCCGTAGTCCTCCTCGACCTGCGGCAGGATGTCGACGCCGGAGGCGCCGGGGCCGCCGAAGTTGAAGAGCAGGAAGCCGATCCGGTCGGCCTCGCGGTCGGCCTTCCTGCGGATCAGGGCGATCGGGATGGTCGCGCCCTCGGGCTTCGCGTGGTCGAGCGGCACCTTCACGGTGGCGCAGCGCCAGTTCTCGCCGGGCTTCGCCCCGTCGGGCCCGGGTGCCGGGCAGGACCGCCAGTCGGGGCGCTGGCCGGTGAGGGCCGCGGGGAGCGGGGGAGTGGCGGCGGTGGCCGAGGGGGCGGCGGTGGCCGGGGGCTTGGCGTCGGCCGTGGTCGTCCTCGGGCCCGGGGCGACGGGGGGCGCTCCGCCGCCGCTCGTGCAGCCCGCGACCAGCAGGCCGGTGACGGCAAGGACCGCCACCCGTACGCGTATGGACATGTGTTCCCCCCAGGAGCCCTACAGGGCGGCCCATCCTAGGTCCTGTCCTCCCGCTCCCGTCGCCGCCCGGAGGGCGGCCCCGCGGCTACTTGCAGACGGTGCCGGAGGCCGGGACCTTGCCGTCCAGGAGGTAGGCGTCGACCGCCTTCTTCACGCACGCGTCGCCGCTGTTGTAGGAACCGTGGCCCTCGCCCTCGTACGTCAGCTCCACGCCGACCCCGTCACCGAGCGCCTCCACCATCGACCGGGCGCCCTCGTACGGGGTGGCCGGGTCGCCGGTGTTGCCGACGACCAGGATCGGCGCCGCGCCCGGCGCGGAGACGTCCGGGTGCTCCCAGGTCCCGGGCACCGGCCACTGCGAGCAGCTGGAGAGGCCCCAGCCCATGAAATCGCCGAAGACGGGGGAGGCCTCGCGGAACCGGCCGAGCCGCTCCTTGGCCTGGCCGAGGGTGTAGCGCTCCTTGAAGTCGACGCAGTTGATGGCGGCGTTGGCGGCCTGGATGTTGCTGTAGGAGCCGTTCTGGCCGCGCCCGTTCATCGAGTCCGAGAGGGTGAGGAGCAGCGCCCCGTCGCCGCCCTCGGCGTCGGAGAGGCCCTGCTCCAGATAGGTCCAGAACTCCTTGGAGTAGAGGGCCTGCGCGATGCCGTTGGTGGCCTGCGTCTGGGTGAGCTTGCGTTCGCCGATGCCGGGGATCGGCTCCTTGTCGAGGGAGGCGAGGAGGTCGGTCACGAAGGTCTCGATCTCGGCGGCGGTCGAGCCGGGCAGGGTGCACGCGTCGCCGCGGTCCACGCAGTCCTGGGCGAAGTTGTCCAGGGCGAGCTGGAAGCCCTTCGCCTGGCCGAGCGCTCCGTCCTCGACGCCCGCGTCCGGGTCGACGACCGCGTCGAAGACGGCCCGGCCGACGTTCTTCGGGAAGAGGTGCGCGTAGACGCCGCCGAGTTCGGTGCCGTACGAGATGCCGAAGTAGTGCAGCTGGTCGTCGCCGAGGACCTGGCGCATCAGATCCATGTCCCGGGCGGCGTTCTCGGTGCCGACGTGCGGCAGGGCCGGTCCCGCGTCCCGGTCGCAGCCGGCCGCGTACCTCTTCTGCGCCTCGGAGAGCGTCCGCTCCTCGGCCTCGTCATCGGGGGTGAAGTCGAGGGCGTAGTAGGCGTCGAGCTCCTTGTCGGTGAGGCACTCCACCGGGTCGCTGCGGCCCACCCCGCGCGGGTCGAAGGAGACCAGGTCGTAGCGGCTGCGCAGGGACTCGTAGTCGTTGGCGAAGCCGGGCAGCGCGGTGACCCCCGAGCCGCCCGGCCCGCCGAAGTTGAAGACGAGCGAACCGATCCGCCGGTCCTGGTCCCGGGCCCGGGCCCGGATCAGCGCGAGCTCGATGGTCTCGCCCTCCGGCACCGACCAGTCGAGCGGGGCCTGGAGGAAGGAGCACTCCCAGGTGGCGCCCCCGGGCAGCGGGGAGGGCGCCGGCCCGCCGCCCTCCGCGGCGGACGGTGCCGGGCACGGGGCCCAGGACAGTTTCTGCGCCGCCAGCGCCGAGATCCCGGCCGTGCCGCTCGGCTTCGTCGCGTCCGCCGTGTCGGCGCCGTCCGAGTCCGAGCAGCCGGCGGCGAGCAGCACGGTGGAGGCGGTGAGCAGAGCGGCGCGCTGCGCGGCGGAGATCGGCATAGGCCCATGGTGTGCCGGGGCTCCCGCCGCCGCGCGGGACGGGGGGCCATGCGGGTGGCGCCCGGAGGTGGCTCCGCCGCCTACAGCGCCTCGCGTTTCGTCAGCCAGTTGAAGCAGATCCAGCCCGGGAGGACCGGGATCCACAGGGTCAGCAGGCGGTAGAGCAGTACGGCCGGGGTCGCGACCTCGATGGGGAGGCCGACCGCCACCAGACCGAAGGTGAGCGCGGTCTCGACCGCTCCCACGCCGCCCGGGGTCGGCGCGGCCGAGCCGAGCGCGTTGCCCGCGAGGAAGACGACCGCCACGCTCGCGTAGCTGATCGAGACGGGGCCGTGGTTGAAGGCCCGGATCGAGGCGTCCAGACAGAGCACGAAGGTGAGGGTGAGCAGCAGCATCCCGCCGATGCCGGTGAGCAGCTTCATCGGCCGCTGCAGCACGTCCAGCATGCGCGGCACCACACCGGCGAAGAGCGAGCGCAGCCGCGTCGACACGAACTTCCGCATGAACGGGATCGCCGTCACGACGAGCACGAGCACCGCGACCGTGAGGAGACCGGCGATGACCGTCCTCGACGGGGTGAAGGACTGTGACCGCTCCGTCCCCGTCAGATAGCCGAAGGCGAGCAGGAGCAGGATGTGCGCCCCGAGCCCGAAGAGCTGGGAGGCACCCACGCTCGCCACCGCGAGCCCCGGCCGGACCCCCGAGCGCTGGAGGAAGCGGGTGTTCAGGGCGACACCGCCGACCGCCGCCGGGGCGACGATCTTCACGAACGAGCCGGCGACCTGGGCCACCACCGTCCGCCAGAATCCGACCCGCTCGGGCACGAAACCGAGCAGACTCATGGCCGCCGCCACATAGCTGACCGCGGAGAACACGACTGCGGCCGCCACCCACCGCCAGTCCGCCTCGCTGATGGTCGACAGCGGCGTCCGGGAGATCTGCGACAGCAGGAAGTACGCGGCGACCGCGCCCGCGATCAGACTGACCAGGGTCCGTGGCTTGATCCGCTCCAGCCGGACCGGCTCCGCCGGCGCCTGCGGGCGGATGAGGAGCACCTGCCGCCGGATCTGGGCCAGCAGGTCCTCCTCGCGGGCCTCGTCGAGCGCCGTGTCCAGCGCCCGCTTCTCGGCCTTCTTGTCCGCCTTCTTCTCGGCCTTGGTCTCCGCCCGCGCCGCCGTCGGGTCGGCGGCGGCCTCGGCGGCCTGGGCCTTCGCCAGCTCCCGCTCGTGCTTGGCGGTCTCGGAGGCGGCGAGCACGGCCTCCCGCTCGCGTGCCGACCGCTCGCGGGCCAGTCTTCGCAGCGTCGCGCGCGTGGAGCGGCTCAGGGCGATCGGCTGGAGCAGCGGCAGACAGTCGGCGACGGCGTCCGGACCGAGCACCTCGACGGCCGCGGCGACCGTGCGCTCGGCACCGACCCGCAGACCGAGGGTGGTGAGCAGCTGGGCGATGTCCATCCGCAGGATCAGGTCGCCGGCCGCGATCTCGCCGCCGCGCAGGTCGGTGAGGATCACTCTGCCGGAACGATCCACCAGAATCGCGTCGCCCGTGAGCCGGCGGTGCGCGATCCGGCGTGACTGGAGCGCCCGTACCTGCCGCCAGGCACTGCGGACCAGCTCGTCGGTGATGTCGTCGTCGTCGAGCGCGTCGAGGCTGCGGCCGCCGATGTGCTCGTACACGAGCATCACGGCGTCCGGGCCGAGCTCGGAGGTGGCGATCAGCTTCGGCGCGTTCGCCCCGGCGGCGATCGCCGCGTACGCGAGCAGCGCCTCCTGCTCCAGGGCCTGCCGCAGCGAGACGATGGACCGGCGGGTGGTGATGGTCCGCAGGGTGATCCGCCGCCACGCGCGGTAGAAGAAGCCGTGCGCCTGCTGCTCGCGGTCCACGACGGTGACGTCGAGCGGCGGCCCGTCCTCCAGCGTCACGATGTACCGGCGGCCCCGGTCGCCGCTGTCCGAGGAGTCGGGAACGCCCTCGGCGCGCAGCGCCGTGACCGGCCGGAACCCGACCCGGCGCAGACCGGCGAGGAGGGTCTGACCGGTGGGCCGGACGTTGGGGGAGCCGACCGCGTACAGGGTGCCGTACGCCACCGTCCAGCCGATCAGGACGGTCAGGATGATCGAGAGCGCGGTGGTGTAGCCGGCCACCAGCATGGTGAACGCGTCGAGCAGCAGCACCACCCAGAGCGACACCCGCCAGCGTGGCCTGCGGGCCATGCCGACGGCGGTCATGTACGCGATCACCGGTGCGAGGTAGTTGTGCACGGGGTCGGTGAGTCCGCCGCCGGACGCCGGCTGGGTCAGCGCGTCCTGGATGGTGCCGGGCGCCGCCTGGGCGACCCAGAGGTCCGTGGCGAGGGTGAGACCGTGCGCGAGCACGGCGGCGAGGACGCCGTCCGCGATCCGCAGCCCGTCTCGTTTGATCAGGCGTTCGATGGCGAAGGCGACGGGTACGAGGAGGACGGCGATGGAGGAGACGAGACCGGCGATCTTGACGAAGACATCGGGTGCGCCGACGGCGCCCTTGTTGATGTCCTCCTCGAGGCCCGAGGTCGTCGCGTGGGCGAACGCGGCGACGGCGATGACGAGCCCGATGGCGAGCAGACCGGCGAGCAGCCGCATCAGGTCCGAGGGCCGGTGGACGCGGGCGGCGAGCAGGGGCTCGTCGCCGGAGACCCGCTCGGGCACGTCGGCCTGGCCCTCCTCGGGGGGCTGGGTGTCCGGTGCCATCACCATGTCCGTCTCTGCATGCGCGTCGTGTCGTTCTCGTTCTCGCTGTTGGTCCGGCTGTTGTTCTTGTACTTGTCGCTCTTGATCTCGTATCACCAGTCACCGCCCGCACGATGGTGGCATGAAGAGCCGCCGCGCGGAGGCATCAGGGCCATGTCGGTGGGGTGAGGCAGGATGGGGCGGATGAGCATGGAGGTGCCCGTGGGGGAGACCGGAGAACTGCCCGAGTACGCGGAACGGGTGCTCGACGTCGCCGACGGGATCCCGCCCGGCCGGGTGATGACCTACGGCGACGTCGCCGAATGGCTGGGCGAGGGAGGACCCCGCCAGGTCGGCCGGGTCATGGCACTGTACGGCGGGACGGCGCCCTGGTGGCGGGTGGTCCGCTCGGACGGCACGCTGCTCCCCGGCCACGAGCTGAGGGCCCTCGACCACTACCGCGAGGAGGGCACGCCGCTGCGCGAGCGGGGCGCGGCGGCCGAGGGGCACCTGCCGAGGATCGACATGCGGCGGGCCCGCTGGGACGGAACTCACACCTGAGCCCGCCGGCCGGGGACGACCGTGCGGGACCGGGCGTGAGCGGTGCCGGAGGGGGCGGACGCGGTACGGGAGGGGGCGCGGAGTACGGCTCGGCGGCGGGCCGTTTCGCGTAACGTCGACGTTCGCGTCTCCCGAGGCGACGGCGGGCCGAGGCGCCCGGCGGACGGCCACGGCGGACGGCCGCCTCACCCGCACCACCACTCCCACCAGGACCGGCGACCCACGTGAGTACCTCCTCGACCACCCGGCGTACGCCGCCGTACCAGGGACAGCCGTACCCGGGTTCGGGACGGCCGCGGAACCCGGGCGCGTACCGACTGGTGCGCACCACGCCGGCCCCGATGGATTCCCCTCAGCTGGACGCAACCCAACGCGAAGTGGTTGACCACGACGGCGGACCTCTTCTCGTCCTCGCCGGACCCGGCACCGGCAAGACGACGACCCTGGTCGAGGCCGTCGCCGCCCGGATGGAGAACGGCGCCGACCCCGAACGGCTCCTCGTCCTCACCTTCAGCCGCAAGGCCGCCGTCGAACTCCGCGACCGCATGGCCGCCCGGCTCGGCGGCCGCCGCCCGCCGCAGGCCACCACCTTCCACTCGTACTGCTACGCCCTGATCCGCGCCCACCAGGACGCCGAACTCTTCGCCGAACCACTGCGGCTGCTCTCCGGACCCGAGCAGGACCTCGCCGTACGGGAGCTGCTCGCCGGCCACATCGACCTGGAGAGGACCGGGCTCGGGCACATCCGCTGGCCCGACGAACTCCGCGCCTGCCTCACCACCCGGGGCTTCGCCGACGAGGTACGCGCCGTCCTCGCGCGCTCCCGCGAACTCGGCCTCGGACCGGACGCCCTCGCCCGCTTCGCCGAGCGGGTCGGCCGACCCGACTGGAAGGCCGCCGCCGGCTTCCTCGCCGAGTACCTGGACGTCCTCGACCTCCAGGGCGTCCTCGACTACACGGAGCTCGTCCACCGGGCCGTACTGCTCGCCGAGGACATCAGCCTGCCCGCGTACGACGCGATCTACGTCGACGAGTACCAGGACACCGACCCGGCCCAGGTCCGGCTGCTGCACGCCCTCGCGGGCGGTGCGACACGGGCCGCCCGAGAGGCGTCCGTGCGAGGGGGCGGCCGGGCGACGGGCGGGAGCACCGTCGTCGCCTTCGGCGACCCCGACCAGTCCATCTACGCCTTCCGGGGCGCCGACGTGAACGGCATCCTCGACTTCCCCGAGTCCTTCGGCGGCGCGGACGTCCGCGTCCTGCGCACCGCGCGCCGCTCGGGCGCGGAACTGCTCGGCGCGACCCGGCAGCTCGCCCAGCGGATGCCGATGCCCCGGCTCCCCGCCGACAAGGTCCGCGCCCACCGGGACCTCACGGCGGCGCGGGAGGGGGGCCGGGCCGAGGCGTACACCTACCCGACGGCGTCGGCGGAGGCCGAGAACATCGCCGACCTGCTGCGCCGCGCCCACCTGGAGGACGGCGTCCCCTGGCAGCACATGGCCGTCCTCACCCGCGCCGCCGCCGTCCTCCCGTCCCTCCGCCGCGCCCTCACCTCGGCGGGAGTCCCCGTGGAGACCGACGCGGCGGACACCCCCCTGCGCCACGAACCGGCGGTGGCCCCCCTGCTGCTGGCCCTGCGGGCCGTGGCCTCGGTCGTGGGCAGACGTCCTCAGGGGACGGCGGGGGCCCCGGACGACACTTCGGAGTCGGCGGGCCCCGCCGCCGACGGCGCCCCGGAGACGGCGAGCACCACCGGCGCCCCGGAGACGGCGGACACCACCGGCGCCCCGGAGACGGCGAGCACCACCGGCGCCCCGGAGACGGCGGACACCGCCGACGACGACGCCCGGGAGAAGGCGGGCTGGCTCCCCACCGAGACCGCCCTGGAGCTGCTCGCCTCGCCCCTCGCCGGGGTGGACCCCGCCGACCTCCGCCGCCTCGGCCGCGCCCTGCGCGACGAGGCGCGGGCCGCGGGAGACAAGGTCCCGCCGCCCTCCGACGTCCTGCTCGCCCGCGCCCTCGCCGAACCCGAACGCCTCGCCGCCCACGACCCCGCCTACACCCGCGGCGCGAAGCGGCTCGGCGACCTGCTCCGTGACACCCGCACCCTCCTCGCCGACGGCGGCACCGCCGAGGAGGCCCTCTGGGTGCTCTGGAGCGGCACCCCCTGGCCCGGCCGCCTGGAGCGCGCCGCGCTGCGCGGCGGGCCCGCCGGCCGCAACGCCGACCGGGACCTCGACGCCGTCTGCGCCCTCTTCGAGACCGCCGCCCGCGCCGAGGAGCGCGTCGGCGGCCGCGGTGTCCTCAACTTCCTCGAAGAGCTGGACGCGCAGGACATCGCCGCCGACACCCTCACCCGCCGCCACACCCGCCCCGACGCCGTCCGCCTCATGACCGCCCACCGTTCCAAGGGCCTGGAGTGGAGCCTCGTCGTCGTCGCCGGGGTCCAGGAGGGCCTCTGGCCCGACCTGCGGCGCCGCGGCTCGCTCCTGGAGGCCGACCGCATCGGCCGCGACGGCCTCGCCGAGCCCCTCACCCCCGGCGCCCTCCTCGCCGAGGAACGCCGCCTCTTCTACGTGGCCGCCACGCGCGCGCGTGACCGGCTCGTCGTCACCGCCGTGAAGGCCGCGGCCGAGGACGGCGACCAGCCCTCCCGCTTCCTCACCGAACTCGGCGCCGAACCGAAGGACGTGCCCGGCCGCCCCCGCCGCCCCCTCGCCGTCTCCGCGCTCGTCGCCGAGCTGCGCGCCACCACCGTCGACCCGGACGCCTCGCCCGCGCTCCGCGACGCCGCCGCCCACCGGCTCGCCGAGCTGGCCGCCCTCACCGACGAGGACGGCCAGCCGCTGGTCCCGGCCGCCCACCCGGACCGCTGGTGGGGCCTGTTCGAGCCGACCCGCGGCCCGGAGCCGCTGCGCGACCGCGACCGGCCCGTCGCCCTGTCGCCGAGCTCCCTGGACAACCTGGTGAGCACCTGCTCCCTCCAGTGGTTCCTGGGCCGCGAGGTCAAGGCCGCGGCCCCCGCCACCGCAGCCCAGGGTTTCGGCAACGTCGTCCACGTCCTCGCCGACGAGGTCGCCTCCGGCCGTACCCCCGCCGACCTCGACGTCCTCATGGCCCGCCTGGACTCCGTGTGGGACGCCCTCGCCTTCGACGCCCCCTGGAAGTCCGACCAGGAGAAGCGGAACGCGCGCGTGGCGCTCGAACGCTTCCTGAGCTGGCACGTCATGGACCGCGGCGGGCGCACCCCGGCCGCGTCCGAGCACGGCTTCGACGTGACCCTGGAGGCGGGCGCCTACGAGGTCCGCATCCGCGGCTCCATGGACCGCGTCGAGACCGACGAACACGGCCGCGCGTACGTCGTCGACTTCAAGACCGGCAAGTCGTCCCCCACCAAGGACGAGGTCGCCCAGCACCCGCAGCTCGCCGTCTACCAGCTCGCGGTCCGCGAGGGCGCCCTCGACGAGGTCCTCGACGGGCGGCGGCCGGAGCCGGGCGGCGCCGAACTCGTCCAGCTCCGGCAGGCCGCCCCGCAGAAGGAGGGCGGCGACGCCCTCCCCAAGGTCCAGGCACAGGAACCGCTCGCCGGGGAGTGGGTCGGCGCGCTGCTCGCCGACGCCGCGGGGAGGGTCCTCGACGAGCGCTTCACCCCCACCACCGGACAGCACTGCGCGAACTGCTCGTTCCGCGCCTCCTGCAGCGCCCAGCCGGAGGGCCGCCAGGTCGTCGAGTGACGGGAGGCCCGGGCGCGGAGTCGCGGGCACGCGCGCGCGGGGAGACCCTGGTGGACAGGGATCGGGGAAACCGCGAGGAGGCTCGCATGGCGACCCACCGAAAGCTCCGCGCCGCGGCCGTCGTCTGCGCCGTCGCCGTCGTCACGGGTCCCGCGCCGGTCGCGGCCTGGGCGGCGACGAGCGCCACCGCGGCCGCCGCACCCCCGGTGACGGCGCCCTCGCCCGACCCGTTCTCCGGTCTCACCGCCGACGAGATCGGCGACAAGGCGGTCGCCGCGACCCGGTCGGCGACCGCGCTCAGGATGACCGGCCGGGTCGTCACGGATGGACAGCCCCTCGACATCGACTTCGCCGTGAACGACCGCGACGAGTGCACCGGCGTGATGAGGATCAAGGGCGGCACCGCCGAGCTCCGCAAGATCGACCGGATCACCTATATGAAGGGCGACGAGGCCTTCTGGCGCGTCTCCATGGCCTCCCAGGGAATGCCCGACGCCCAGATCGACCCCACGGTCGAGCTGGTCAAGGGCCGCTGGCTGAAGATCGCCCCGGGGCAGGCCGGCAGCGCCGACCTCAGCGGCGTCTGCGACCTGAAGTCGCTCCTCGCCGACCTCGACAAGGACAAGGCGGAACGCCGCGGACTCACCAGGGGCCCCGACTCCGAGATCGACGGCACTCCCGTCGCGAACCTCGTGAAGAAGAGGACCGACGGCGGGACCACGGAGACCACCACCGTGTCCGTGTCCCAGAAGGGCAAGCCGTACATCCTGAGGATGGTCAAGGCCGGCGCCGAACCCGGCGCGATACGGCTCTCCGACTACGACAAGCCCGTCCGCGTCGTGGTCCCGCCCGCCGCAGAGACGGTGGACCTGTCGAAGCTGGACCAGGGCACGCCCGCGTGAGGAGGGTCTCCCCGGTCCGCCGGGCCGGACGGCGCCGCAGCGGACCGGACTGTCGGTCCGCCGCGTTAGCCTCTTTGGGGTGACCGCACGCATCACCGACCCCGAGCAGCTCAAGGAGCTCCTCGGCATCCCGTTCACCCCGGAGCAGACGGCCTGCATCACCGCGCCGCTCGCCCCGCAGGTCGTCGTGGCCGGAGCCGGCTCCGGCAAGACGACGGTGATGGCCGCCCGGGTGGTCTGGCTGGTCGGCACGGGCCAGGTCGCCCCCGAGCAGGTCCTCGGCCTCACCTTCACCAACAAGGCCGCCGGTGAGCTCGCCGAGCGCGTCCGCACCGCCCTCGTCCGCGCCGGAGTGACGGATCCCGACGTCATCGACCCGGACGACCCCCCGGGCGAGCCGCGGATCTCCACCTACCACGCGTTCGCCGGCCGGCTCCTCACCGACCACGGCCTGCGCATCGGCCTCGAACCGACCTCCCGGCTCCTCGCCGACGCCACCCGCTACCAGCTCGCCGCCCGCGTCCTGCGCGAGGCCCCCGGCCCGTACCCGGCGCTCACCCGCTCCTTCACGACCCTGATCACCGACCTGCTCGCCCTCGACGCCGAGCTCGCCGAGCACCTCGTACCGCCGGAAAGACTTCTTTCGTACGACTCCGCGCTGCTCGCCGCCCTCGCCGAGGCCAGGCTCAGCAACGCCGAGCTGCGCAAGATCCCCGAGGCCGCCACCGCCCGCCGCGAACTCCTCGACCTCGTCGTCCGCTACCGCACCGCCAAGCGCTCCCGCGACCTGCTCGACTTCGGCGACCAGATCGCCCGCTCCGCCGAGCTGGCCACCACCCGGCCCGAGGTCGGCGAGATCCTCCGCGACGAGTTCCGGGTCGTCCTCCTCGACGAGTACCAGGACACCTCCGTCGCCCAGCGGCTGCTGCTCTCCGGCCTCTTCGGCCAGGGCACCGGACAGCGCGCCACCGGCCACGCGGTGACCGCCGTCGGCGACCCGTGCCAGGCCATCTACGGCTGGCGCGGCGCCTCCGTCGCCAACCTCGACGACTTCCCCGAGCACTTCCCGCACGCGGACGGCAGCCCCGCCGACCGCTACTCGCTCTCCGAGAACCGGCGCAGCGGCGGCCGCCTGCTCGACCTCGCCAACGGACTCGCCACCCCCCTGCGCGCCATGCACGCGGGCGTGGAGGCGCTGCGTCCCGCGCCCGGCGCCGAGGCCGACGGAAGCGTCCGCATCGCGCTCCTGCCCACCCACGCCGAGGAGATCGACTGGCTCGCCGACTCCCTCGCCCACCTCGTCCGCACCGGCCGGGAGCCCGGCGAGATCGCCGTCCTGTGCCGTACCGCCACCGACTTCCCCGCCATCCACGCGGCCCTCGTCGCCCGTGACGTACCCGTCGAGGTCGTCGGTCTCTCCGGCCTCCTCCACCTGCCCGAGGTCGCCGACCTGGTCGCCGTCTGCGAGGTCCTCCAGGACCCGGGGGCCAACGCCGCCCTGGTCCGCCTCCTCACCGGCCCCCGCTGGCGCATCGGCCCCCGCGACCTCGCCCTCCTCGGCAGGCGGGCCCGGCACCTCGTCCACCGGGGCGGCGACGACCCCGACCCCGAGCAGCGGCTCGCCGCCGCCGTCGAGGGCGTCGACCCGGCCGAGGTCGTCTCCCTCGCCGACGCGCTCGACACCTTCCTGGACTCCGGCGGCGCCGCCGACGACGGCCTCGCCTTCTCCACCGACGCCCGGGTCCGCTTCGCGCGCCTCGCCGCCGAGCTGCGCGCCCTGCGCGGCTCGCTCGCCGACCCGCTCATGGACGTGCTGCACCGGGTGCTCTCGGCGACCGGCCTGGAGGTCGAACTGTCCGCCTCCCCGCACGCGCTCGCCGCCCGCCGCCGCGAGACCCTCGGCCACTTCCTCGACATCGCCGCCGGCTTCGCCTCCCTGGACGGCGAGGCGAGCCTCCTCGCCTTCCTCGGCTACCTGCGCACGGCCGTCCAGTTCGAGAAGGGCCTCGACAACGCCCTCCCCGGCGGCGAGAACACCGTCAAGGTCCTCACCGCCCACAAGTCCAAGGGCCTGGAGTGGGACGTCGTCGCCGTCCCCGGGCTGGTCACCGGGCAGTTCCCCAGCGCCCGGGCCCGGGAGTCGTGGACCTCGCAGCCGCAGGTCCTCCCGCACGCCCTGCGCGGCGACGCGGCGACCCTGCCGGCCGTCGACACCTGGAACGCGAAGGCCCTCACCGCCTTCAAGAACGAGATGCGGGACCACCAGCACACCGAGGAACTCCGCCTCGGCTACGTCACCTTCACCCGCCCCCGCAGCCTTCTCCTCGGCTCGGCCCACTGGTGGGGCCCGTCGCAGAAGAAGCCGCGTGGCCCGTCGGACTTCCTCCAGGCCCTGTACGCCCACTGCGAGACGGGCCACGGGGAGATCGAGGCGTGGGCGGAGGAACCGGAGAAGGACGCGCGGAACCCGACGCTGACGGAGGCGGAGGGCGACGAGCCCTGGCCGCTCCCGCTGGACCGGGAGTCGTTCAGACGCCGGCAGGAGGCGGCGGCCCTCGTCCGCACCCGGCTGGAGACGATCGCCGCGCAGGGCGGGCCCGGCGCGCACGACCCCGGCAGCGCGGCGCCCGTCGCCCGGGACCCGCGGCCGGAGGACCTCTGGCCGGACGAGGAGGAACCCGTCTGGGACGAGGAAGAACTCCCCGAGGACACCCACGCGGACGCGGTCCCCGCCCCCCGCGAGCCCGGGCACGGTCCCACCCCCGAGGACACCAGGACCATCGCCTCCTGGGACCGCGACCTCACCGCCCTCACCACCGAACTCCGCCGCGCCCGCGCCACCACCCGTGACGTCGTCCTGCCCGCGTACCTCTCCGCCTCCCAGGTCCTGCGCCTGGCCTCCGACCCCGACGGCTTCGCCCAGGAGCTGGCCCGGCCCATGCCGAAGGCCCCGCAGCCGGCCGCCCGCCGGGGCACCCGGTTCCACGCGTGGGTGGAGTCCCGGTTCGAGGAGCTGCCGCTGCCGTTCCTCGGCCCGGAGGAGCTGCCCGGCGGGGAGGACTTCGCGGGGGAGCCGGAGATCCTCGACGAGCGGGACCTCGACGAACTGAAGGAGGCCTTCGCCCGTACCGAGTACGCCCACCGCACCCCGTACCGGGTCGAGGTCCCCGTGCACCTCTCGCTCGGCGGCCGGGTCGTCCGGGGCCGGATCGACGCCGTCTACCGGGACCCGGACTCCGGCACGTACGAGATCGTCGACTGGAAGACCAGCCGGCAGCGCAGCGCGGACCCGCTCCAGCTCGCGATCTACCGGCTCGCCTGGGCCGAGCAGCACGGCCTCGCGCCCGAGGACGTGGCCGCCGCCTTCGTCTACGTACGGACGGGCGAGGTCGCCCGCCCCACCCGCCTGCCCGGCCGGGCCGAGCTGGAGGCCCTCCTCCTCGGAGAGCCGGCCCCGGACGCCGGTCGGGCCCTCCTGCCGGAAGAGGCACCCCCGGGCGCCGGATAGGCTCG
The DNA here is from genome assembly GCF_036226665.1 of Streptomyces sp. NBC_00691. Lineage (NCBI taxonomy): Bacteria > Bacillati > Actinomycetota > Actinomycetes > Kitasatosporales > Streptomycetaceae > Streptomyces > Streptomyces sp. NBC_00691. Next base: position 5,297,908 of record NZ_CP109007.1, read on the forward strand.
GGGGCATGAGCGAGACCCCGGACAGCGCCGTCCACGCCGTACGCACGTACATCGAGCAGCACCGTGCCGCCTTCCTCGGCGACCTCGCGGAGTGGCTGCGCATCCCCTCCGTGTCGGCGCAGCCGGACCGCGCGGGGGACGTACGGCGCAGCGCCGAATGGCTCGCCGCCAAGCTCACCGGGACCGGCTTCACCACGGTCGAGATCTGGGAGACCGGCGGCGCCCCCGCCGTCTTCGCCGAGTGGCCCTCCGACGACCCGGACGCGCCGACGGTCCTCGTCTACGGCCACCACGACGTGCAGCCCGCCGCCCGCGAGGACGGCTGGCACACCGACCCCTTCGAGCCGACCGTGGTCGACGGGCGGATGTACGCGCGCGGGGCGGCCGACGACAAGGGGCAGGTGTTCTTCCACACCCTCGGTGTCCGCGCGCACCTCGCCGCCACCGGCCGCACCGCGCCCGCCGTCCACCTCAAGCTGATCGTCGAGGGCGAGGAGGAGTCCGGGTCCCCGCACTTCCGCGACCTCGTCGAGACGCACGCCGAACGCCTCGCCGCCGACGCCGTGATCGTCTCCGACACCGGCATGTGGTCCGAGACGACCCCCACCGTCTGCACCGGCATGCGCGGGGTCGCCGACTGCGAGATCGAGCTGTACGGCCCCGACCAGGACATCCACTCCGGCTCCTTCGGCGGCGCCGTGCCGAACCCGGCCACCGTCGCCGGCCGGATCGTCGCCGCCCTCCACGACGCCGACGAGCACGTCGCGATCCCCGGCTTCTACGAGGGCGTGACCGAACTCACCGACGCCGAGCGCGCCCTCGTCGCCGAGCTGCCCTTCGACGAGGCCGCCTGGCTGCGCACGGCGAAGTCGCACGGCACCCTCGGCGAGGTCGGCTTCTCCACCCTGGAGCGGGTCTGGGCCCGCCCGACCGCCGAGGTCAACGGCATCGGCGGCGGCTACCAGGGCCCCGGAGGCAAGACGATCGTCCCCGCCTCCGCCCAGCTCAAGCTCTCGTTCCGGCTGGTCGCCGGCCAGGATCCGGGCAAGATCGAGCTCGCGGTACGGGACTGGCTCGCCGGTCTCGTCCCCGCCGGCATCCGGTACGAGATCGTCTTCGGCGCCCCGACCCGTCCCTGCCTCACCCCGCTCGACCACCCCGCACTCACGGCGGTCGCCGGGGCCATGAGCCGGGCCTTCGACGGCGCCAAGGTCCGCTACACCCGCGAGGGCGGCTCGGGACCGGCCGCCGACCTCCAGGACGTCCTGGAGGCACCCGTCCTGTTCCTCGGCATCTCCGTCCCGTCCGACGGCTGGCACGCCCCCAACGAGAAGATCGAGCTCGATCTCCTCATGAAGGGCGTCGAGACGACCGCTCACCTCTGGGGCGACCTGTCCGCCGCCCTCCGTCCCGCCTGACCGCCGAGCGCTGAACCCACACACCGATCAGGGGGAGTTGGAAGCACCTGTGAGCACCTTGAAGAACGCGTCAGCGGACCGCCCGATCTCGCTCACCGCTCCGAGCGGCATCGACCGCGCCGCGCACCACCGCCTCGACGAGGCCTGGCTTGCGGCGGCCTGGAGCCACCCCACCACGCGGGTCTTCGTGGTCTCCGGGGGCCAGGTGCTGATCGACGACACGGCGGACGGCACGACCGAACTCGTCATGACCCCGGCCTTCGAGGCCCCGGTCACCGAGACCCACCGCTACTTCCTGGGCACGGACGCCGACGGCGTCTCCTACTTCGCGCTCCAGAAGGACTCCCTGCCCGGCCGCATGGACCAGTCCGCGCGGCCCGCCGGGCTCCGCGAGGCCGGACTGCTGCTGTCGGACCGGGACGCGGCCCTCATGGTGCACGCGGTGGCCCTGGAGAACTGGCAGCGCCTCCACCGCTTCTGCTCGCGCTGCGGCGAGCGCACCGTCATCGCCGCCGCCGGGCACATCCGCCGCTGCCAGGCGTGCGGCGCCGAGCACTACCCGCGGACCGACCCCGCGGTGATCATGCTGGTCACGGACGAGGAGGACCGGGCGCTGCTCGGCCGCCAGGTCCACTGGCCCGAGGGCCGCTTCTCGACGCTCGCCGGGTTCGTCGAGCCCGGCGAGTCCATAGAGGCGTCGGTGGCCCGTGAGGTCTTCGAGGAGGCCGGTGTCACGGTCGGCGAGGTCGAGTACATCGCCAGCCAGCCGTGGCCGTTCCCGTCCAGCCTGATGCTGGGCTTCTTCGCCCGCGCGACCTCCTCGGAGATCACCGTGGACGGCGAGGAGATCCACGAGGCCCGCTGGTTCTCCCGCGATGACCTGGCCGCCGCCTTCGAGTCGGGCGAGGTGATCCCGCCCTACGGCATCTCGATCGCCTCCCGGCTGATCGAGCGCTGGTACGGCAAGCCGCTGCCGAAGCCCGGCGACGTGATCTGAGACGCACGGCACGTCCGCGGCCCGGCGAGATGATCTGAGACGTACGACACGTCCGCCGGCGCACGGAGAAACCCCCGACCGATCAGACCGGTCGGGGGTTTCTCCGTGCGCGGGGAGCCCGGTGGCTCAGACGCTGAGCGCCTGCTTCACCTGGGCGAGGCTCGGGTTCGTCAGCGTGGAGCCGTCCGGGAAGAGGACGGTCGGAACGGTCTGGTTTCCGCCGTTCGCCTTCTCCACGAAGGCCGCCGAGTCGGGGTCCTGCTCGATGTTGATCTCCGTGTACGCGATGCCCTCGCGGTCCATCTGGCTCTTCAGCCGACGGCAGTAGCCGCACCACGTGGTGCTGTACATCGTCACAGTGCCCTGCATGGCGAGGCGCTCCTCTTGGTTTCGCTGACGGGTGCCGAGAGGAAGAACGTACGCCCTGTCCCGGCCATTCCCGGAATTCGTACGACCGCGGCCGCGGCCTGTGGACAAGCCTCCGCGGCGAGCCCGGCGGACCTGGCAGCATTGGGGGGTGACAGCAGCAACGCACTCCACTCTCTTCCCGCAGGTCCCGGAGACGGCCGACGCGGTGCTCGACGGGCTCGACCCGGAGCAGCGCGAGGTCGCCCTGGCCCTGACCGGCCCGGTGTGCGTGCTGGCGGGCGCCGGCACGGGCAAGACGCGGGCGATCACCCACCGCATCGCCTACGGCGTGCGGTCGGGCAGACTCCAGCCCGCCAGCGTGTTGGCCGTCACCTTCACCAACCGCGCCGCGGGCGAGATGCGCGGCCGGCTCCGGCAGCTCGGCGCGGGCGGCGTCCAGGCGCGCACGTTCCACTCCGCGGCCCTCCGCCAGCTCCAGTTCTTCTGGCCGAAAGCCGTCGGTGGCGATCTGCCCCGGCTCCTGGAGCGGAAGATCCAGCTCGTCGCCGACGCCGCGGCCCGCTGCCGGGTCCGGCTCGACCGGAACGAGCTGCGCGACGTGACCGGCGAGATCGAGTGGGCCAAGGTCACCCAGACCGTCCCCGCCGACTACCCGGCCATCGTCGCCAAGGCCCACCGGGACGCCCCCCGCGACCCGGCGGAAATCAGCCAGATCTATGCGATGTACGAGCAGCTGAAGCGCGACCGCTCGGTGATCGACTTCGAGGACGTGCTGCTGCTCACCGTCGGCATCCTCCAGGACCGGCACGACATCGCCGACCAGATCCGGAGCCAGTACCAGCACTTCGTCGTGGACGAGTACCAGGACGTCTCCCCGCTCCAGCAGCGGCTGCTCGACCTGTGGCTCGGCGACCGCGACAACCTCTGCGTCGTCGGCGACGCGAGCCAGACGATCTACTCCTTCACCGGGGCCACTCCCGACCACCTGCTGAACTTCCGCACCCGCCACCCCGGGGCCACGGTGGTCAAGCTGGTCCGCGACTACCGCTCGACCCCCCAGGTCGTCCACCTCGCCAACGGCCTGCTCGGCCAGGCCCGCGGCCGGGCCGCCGAGCACCGCCTGGAACTGATCTCCCAGCGCGACCCCGGCCCCGGCCCCGTCTACACCGAGTACGCGGACGAGCCGACGGAGGCCGAGGGCACCGCCCGCCGCATCCGGGACCTCATCGCCGCCGGCGTCCCGGCCGGCGAGATCGCCGTCCTCTACCGGATCAACGCCCAGTCCGAGGTGTACGAGCAGGCCCTGGCCGACGCCGGGGTGCCCTACCAGCTGCGCGGCGCCGAGCGCTTCTTCGAGCGCCAGGAGGTACGGGAGGCGGGCATCGCCCTGCGCGGCGCGGCCCGCGCCGGGGGCAACGACTCCCTCCTCGACGACGCCGAGGACCTGCCCGCTCAGGTCAGAGCCGTCCTCTCGACCAAGGGCTGGACCTCGCAGCCGCCCTCGGGCTCCGGCGCCGTCCGGGACCGCTGGGAGTCCCTCGCCGCCCTCGTCCGGCTCGCCGAGGACTTCGCCCGCGCACGGTCCGGAGCCACCCTCTCCGACCTCGTCGCCGAACTCGACGAGCGGGCCGCCGCGCAGCACGCGCCGACCGTGCAGGGCGTCACCCTCGCCTCGCTGCACTCCGCCAAGGGCCTCGAATGGGACGCCGTCTTCCTGGTCGGCCTCACCGAGGGCATGATGCCCATCACCTACGCCAAGACCGACGAGCAGGTCGAGGAGGAGCGGCGCCTGCTGTACGTCGGCGTCACCCGAGCCCGGCTCCACCTCACGCTCTCCTGGGCGCTCTCCCGCTCCCCGGGCGGCCGGGCCTCCCGGCGCCCCAGCCGCTTCCTCAAGGGCCTGCGGCCCGGCTCCGGCTCCCTCGGCACCGTCGCCCCGGGCGGGTCCGGCTCCTTCGAGCGGGGCGCCGCCGGCCGCCGCAAGCCGCGCGGCCCCGTTCTCTGCCGGGTCTGCGGGGCGACCCTCACCGAGGCGGGCGCCATGAAGCTCATGCGCTGCGAGGACTGCCCCTCGGACATGGACGAGGGACTGTACGAGCGGCTCCGCGACTGGCGCGCCGAGCAGGCCAGGGAACTCGGTCAGCCGGCGTACTGCGTGTTCACCGACAAGACGCTGATGGCCATCGCCGAGCGGGTCCCCGGCACCGGCGGGGAGCTCTCCTCGATCTCCGGCGTCGGCGCCCGCAAGCTCGACCGCTTCGGCGCCGACGTCCTGGCCATCTGCGCAGGTGAGGACGGAGGGACGGGCCTCGACGACAGCTGAGCGAAACTCGTGGGAAAAATAGTTTGCGCCTGCCCCGTCAAGCCCCATAGGTTCTTAACCACGGAAACAGCGGCTTCTAAGAAGCCCTGTCTCTGTGCTGTACTTGTCCAAATAAACATGAGGGTCCGGCTCGCACCCGAGCCCTCCGAGACGCCGAGAGGAGGCGATTCCACGTGATCAGCAACGTCATTCAGACCAGCACCGCCAGCTTCATCAGCCGTGCCGGCTTCGTCAGCACCGTCAAAATGACCGACCGCTCCGTCGTCTCCGCCTGCTCGCTCGGCCTCTCCGCCTCGGCGTTCATTGGCACCGGTCTGCCCGTCTCCGGCCTTGCCGGTGCCGGCCTGCGGCCCGCTGCCGTGGAGCTTCGCAATGAGCGACCGACCAAGGCACTGGAAGCAGGAGCAGCAGGCAAGGCCAAGGCCTATGACTTTGCGGCGACCGGTGCCGGCACCCAGCAGCAGACGACGACGCACGACCACAAGATGTGGGCCTTCCGTGGGCTCGAACCCTGGAGCGATCCAGTCTGATCCATGATCAGACCGGCGCCTTCAGGGCCGCGGAACCCCACCCGGGATCCGCGGCCCTTTTGTTTGTCCCCGAACGGGGACGACGACACGAGGACGCCTCGGGACAGACACACCCCGGTACCAGCCGAAACCCCGGTCAACAGGCCGGAACGACCAGACGAGGAAAGACCACCGTGCAACTCGAAGCGCACGCCCCGTCAGTACCGCCTTCCGCATCGATCGCCCAGCCCGGCCGCCCCACGGAGGACCCCACTTTGACCCCCCTCAGCACGCTCACCGCGCTCGACGACGCCATCGAGAACCTCGGCGTCCCCGTCCCCTGTCGCGCCTACGACCCGGAGGTCTTCTTCGCGGAGTCCCCGGCCGACGTCGAGTACGCGAAGTCCCTCTGCCGGACCTGCCCCCTCGTGGCCGCCTGCCTCGCCGGCGCCCAGGAGCGGCGCGAGCCGTGGGGTGTCTGGGGTGGCGAGCTCTTCGTCCAGGGCGTGGTCGTCGCCCGCAAGCGGCCCCGTGGCCGTCCGCGCAAGAACCCGGTCGCGGCATGAGCGCCACCGGAACCATCGACCGCCCCCTCACGCACGATCCCCAGAAGCAGGCCCCGATGACCTCTTCCACCAGCGAGCCCGCCGGCTCCGCCACCCCAGTCTTCTTCCCCTCCGCCGCGCCCACCGCGCGTCAGAACAGGACCCGTGAAATGCAACTCGCCCCAGAAGCCCTCGCCCGTGCCCATATGCACGAGCGTCACCGTGAGGCCGACGCGGAACGCCAGGCCGTGCGCCTGGTCGCCGCCCGACGCATGCAGCGCCGCGCCGAGCGCGTCTCGCTGCGTGCCCGCCGCGCGCTGGCCATGGCCGTCATGCACTGACGCACGCCATGCGCCGATCCACCCGCGCCCCCCAGGGGCGCCCCCGCGGGGGCCGGTCCGAACGGACCGGCCCCCGCGGTGCGTTGTCGGGTCCCCGGCGCTTCGTCGGGTTATCGTCACAAGGGTGAACGACGCCCGTACCCCCGAGGGGCCCCTCGTCTGCGCACGCTGCGGCAAGACGGCCGACACCCTGCCGCTGACCTGGACCTGTTCGGTGGAGAACGGCCGGCGCAGCTACTTCTGCGAGGACTGCGCCCGCGCCAACATCCGTGCGATCGAAGGCCGCCTCGACTCCTCCTGGTGGTGACCCGTCAGTCCGAGGCGTCCGCCACGAAGCCCGGCAGCCACTCCTCCAGCTCGGCCCGCAGACGCACCGTCGCGTTCAGCTGGCAGAGCACCCCGATGGTGCTCAGCGTCACGCGGTGTATCAGCAGATACGAGGGCGGCAGGTTCAGCTGCTTGCCCAGCTGGTGCGCGGGGGAGCGAGGGTCGGCGATCCGGGCCGCCTGGGTGCGCATCCAGCCGCGGGTGAACAGGAAGGACTCCGCCTCGGCCGGCTCGATGATCGGCAGCAGGTACTCCAGGACCGCGTCGGGGTCGAGCACCACGGACTTCTTGACGAAGCCGTCCGCCCGCAGCAGCTCGTAGACGGTCTCGGCCTCCCCCTCCAGCGTCATCCGCAGACAGGTGCCGATCGTCTCCGGAAGCCCGCCCGGCAACCTGTCCACGGTGCCGAAGTCGAGCACCCCGAGCCGCCAGCCCTCCGGTCCCTCGTCCTCGTCGGCGCCCGGAAGCAGCCGGAAGTTCCCCGGGTGCGGATCGGCGTGCAGCAGACCGGTGCGCGCGGGGCCGGAGAAGAGGAATCGGGCCAGGAGCTGGCCCGCCCGGTCCCGCTGCTCCGCCGTACCGTCCGCGATCACCTCCGCGAGCGGGATGCCGTCCATCCACTCGGTCACCAGGACCTGGTCCGCCCGGTGCACCACCGCCGGCACGAGCACGTCGGGGTCGTCCGCGAACTCCTCCGCGTGCTTCTGCTGGGCCGCCGCCTCCAGGGCGTAGTCCAGCTCCTCCGAGACCCGGTCCCGCATCTCGGTGATCAGCGGCTTGATGTCCATCCCCGGGATCAGCGGGCCGAGCAGCCGGGCGAACCGGCTCAGTTGCGTGAGGTCCGAGAGCAGGGCCTCCCCGGCGCCCGGGTACTGCACCTTCACCGCGACCTCGCGCCCGTCGTGCCACACGGCCCGGTGCACCTGGCCGATCGAGGCGGCCGCCGCCGGCTTGTCCTCGAACTCCAGGAACAGCTCCCGCCACTCCGTGCCCAGCCGCTCCTCGAGGACCGCGTGCACGGTACGCGTCGGCATCGGCGGCGCCGCGTCCTGGAGCTTCGTCAGGGCCGCCCGGTAGGGCCCGGCCACCTCCTCGGGAAGCGCCGACTCGAAGACGGACAGCGCCTGCCCGAACTTCATGGCCCCGCCCTTGAGCTCACCGAGCACCTTGAACAGCTGCTCGGCCGTGCGCTGCTGGAGTTCACGGGCGACGATCTCCGCCGATCTCCCGCCGATCCGCTTGCCCAGGCCCCAGGTGGCCCGGCCCGCGAAGCCCAGCGGCAACGCGGCCAACTTGGCGGTCCGGGTGACCGCCTTCCGGGGAAGATCAGACATACGCCCCTCCAAAACCCAGACTGCCGTGCCGCGCAGGGCGGTCAGCCCTGCCGTGCCGCGCAGGGCCGTTACCCCGCCATTGTGTCCTGCGCGCCTCCGGCTGCCGAGGCGCGCTCCCCCTCTCCGCCGCGCGAAGCCCCGCAGGGGCAGGCCGGATGGGGTCTCAGCCGCTCCGCCCGCCACTCCGACAGCGGCAGCGACATCTCCCAGCGGGTGCTCGTGCTCGCCGGGAGGTCCCCGTCGAGGAAGGCGAGCGCGTGCGCGGCGGCCAGCCCCGCCACCGCCGTCGCGAGACCAAGGTCGCAGGCGGGCAGGGGATGCCGGGCGCCGGAGCGCCACTGGGCCAGCAGCCGGGGCCAGTCCGGCTCCCGGTCCGTCCGTTCCTCCTGGAGGCACCGCGCGCACGCCGTGCCGCCCGGCAGGACGAGCGGCCCGACGACTCCCGTCGCCTCGATGACCCCGGCGTACAGATGCGGGGTCCCCGTGGTGACCCATCGCTGCGCCGGAAGCGGATCGGGGACGTACGCGCCGAGACCGTCCCGTGGCGTCACCACGACGAGTGACAGCCCGAACCCGCCGGACCCCTCACCCGGTCGCGCCGGTCCGCCCGGGCCGCGTGCCCTCCGCCACCGGCCGACCAGCCGACGGGCCGCCGTCGCCCGGCGCTCGCCGACCGCCTCGGCCGGCAGCCCGCCCGGGGCCGTCTCCCAGGGCTCGACCCGGCCCGAGTCGACGACCTCGACCCCGCCCACACCCGCCGCCGCGAGCAGCGCCGCCACCATCGCCCCCACCCGACCCGCGCCCCGGACCTGGACGCGCGCGGCCCGGCGGGCCGCCAGGACCCGTACCGCCCGGTCCGGCTCCGGGTGGACGACGGAGAGGGAGGCGAGGTCGGCGCGGAGCGGATCGAGGGCGGTGTCCACCGCGCCGGCCGTCGGCCCGGCCTTCCCCGGGCGCCCGGTCGAGGCGTCGGCCAGCAGTCCCGCCGATTCGAGCCGCGCGAGCAGCGCGTCGAGGCGTCCGCGCGGCAGGCCGAGCGTCCTCGCCTCGGCCCCGAGCAGCTCGGTGCCGCGGGTGCCGTCGAGCAGTCCGAGCAGGGTTCCCGTCGCCTGGTCGACGGGATCGAGCACCACCGCGTGCGCGGGGGTGACCCCGAACTGCACGCTGCGCAGACTGCGCCAGGCGCGCCGCAGCGCCGGTTTCACCATCGGATGCATTTCCCCCGCCCCGCATTCATGATCGACAGCTTCATGATCGACAACGGCCTTTCGCCGTCGGGTCGAGAATGCCCCGCCGCCGTGACGGTCGCAGAAAGTTGTCCACAGGCGAGGCGATTAGTCATTCGAATCGTGTGGGGTGTGAGCGGATCGTTGCCGAAACCACTCCGGAGGCGGGACTTCCCCCGCTGACAGCGGGTAACGTCGGGGCCGTGCCCGCCGACCCACAGCGCAGCGTGACCGACAAGCCGCACCGCGGTGCGGGGACGAGTGCGGTCGAGGTCCGCAGAAGCCCACGACGGAGCAGAACCGTCTCGGCCTACCGCGAGGGCGACCGCACCATCGTGCTCATCCCGGCCCGGATGTCCGAGGCCGAGGAGCGCCGCTGGGTCGGCGTGATGCTCGACAAACTCGCCGCGCAGGAGAGCCGCGGCGTCCTCGGGGACCGCGAGCTGACCGAGCGGTCGCTGCGCCTCTCCGAGCAGTACTTCGGCGGCCGGGCCCGCCCCAGCTCCGTGCGCTGGGTCACCAACCAGAACACCCGCTGGGGTTCCTGCACCCCCTCCGAGGGCAGCATCCGCCTCTCCCACCGGCTCCAGGGCATGCCCGAGTACGTGATCGACTACGTCCTCCTGCACGAGCTGGCCCACCTGCTCGTCCCCGGGCACGGTCCCGGGTTCTGGCGGCTCCTGGAGGCGTACCCCCGCACCGAGCGGGCCCGCGGCTACCTGGAGGGCGTGGTCGCCGCCGGGCGCCTGCCGCATCTCCCGGGCGCCGGCGCGGAGTGACGCCCCTCCACGGGCGGGGAACGATCTTCTCCACTCGCGCGGAGTGACGCCCCTCCACGGGCGGGGAGCAACCCTCTCCGCTCGCGAGGAGTGACCCCTTCCGCTTGCGGGGAGTGACGCGGGCAGCACGTGCGCGTGACCGAGGTTTCCCGATTCGGTACCGAAAACGACCTGCGCTGTCTCAATGTCGCACTCAGCGGCTAGCCTGGCGCGAGCATTCGCCATTCGGGATGGGGGACGGTCGTTACGCATGGCCAGGGAATTCCAACGCGGCCACAAGGCCAAGATCAGTGATCTCACCGCGGGTACCGATCTGTACATCGGTGTGCAGATCGCAGCGCCCGGACTGACCTTCGACATCAGCTGTTTCGGACTGGACGCGGAGGAGCGGCTCTCCGACGACCGCTACTTCGTCTTCTTCAACCAGCCGAAGACGCCCGAGGAGTCCGTCCAGCTGCTCGGGGCGCAGTCCGGTGACACCGAGTCCTTCCGCGTGACTCTCGACCGCATCCCCGCCAACATCCACAAGCTGTCGTTCACCGCGACCATCGACGGCGCCGGCCAGATGTCGCAGGTCGGCCCCGGCCATCTGCGGATCGTGGCGGGCGGCGAGGAGGTGGCCCGGTACGCCTTCACCGGCGCGGAGTTCACCACCGAGCGCGCGGTGATGCTCGGCGACTTCTACCTCAAGGACGTGTGGCGGTTCGCCGCCGTCGGCCAGGGCTTCGACGGTGGCCTCGACGCACTCCTGCGGAACTTCGGCGGCGAGGTCGCCGAGGAGGAGCCCACCCCGCAGCAGCAGGCCGCGCCCGGCTTCGCCCCGCCCGCGCAGGCGGCGGCGCCCCCGGCGTTCGGCGCCCCCGCGGCCCCGGCTCCCGCGCCCGGCTTCGGCGCGCCGCCGGCGCCCGCACCGGCTCCCGCGCCCGCGTTCGGCGGGCCGCCCGCCCCGCCCGCGCCCGTGCCGCCCGCCCAGCCGGTGCACACGGCGCCGACCATGGTGGCGCCGTTGGCCCCCGCCCCGGTCCCGCCGCCGGCACCGGCTCCCGCCCCGTACGGGCAGCAGCCGCCCGGCTACGGCCAGGTCCCGGGACAGCCTCCGGGGCAGTACCCCGGCCAGGTGCCGCCGCAGGCGCCCGGCCCGTACCCCGGCCAGCAGCCCCCGGCGCCCGGTTACGGCCAGGCCGCCCCCGCCCCGTACGGCCAGCAGCCCGGCGTCCCGCAGGGTGTCCCGGCGGCCGGAGCGGGCCTCGCCGCCGCGCTCGCGCCGTACAAGGAGACCCCCACCGGCGCCCGCTGGACCTCGCAGAACCAGCAGCTCATGCGGGTCGACCTGGCCATGGGCGGCATGCCCGTGCTCGCCCGGCAGGGCTCCATGGTCATGTACCAGGGCAAGGTCGACTTCTCCCACAAGGGCGCCGGCTTCACCGGCCGGATCGTCGGCAACGCCACCGGCCAGGAGATGCAGCTGATGCGCTGCACCGGCCGCGGCCAGCTCTTCCTCGCCGAGGAGGGTGCCCACCTGCACCCGATCGAGCTCCAGGGCGACGGCATCTGCGTCTCCGCGGAGAACGTCCTCGCGTTCGACGAGTCCCTGCAGTACGAGGTGCGGCGCATCGAGGGCCACGGCATCCCCGGCGGCGCCCTGTTCACGATGCAGTTCCAGGGCACCGGCACCGTCGTCGTGAAGACCCACGGCGTGCCCGTGGTGCTGCCCGTCACGCCGACCACCTTCGCCGACTGCAACGCCGTGGTGGCGTGGTCGTCCGCCTCCCAGGTCATCCTCTCCAGCCAGGTGCGGCTCCGCCGCAACGCCTACCCCGGCCACAGCGGAGAGACCGTGAACCTCCAGTTCCGGGGAGCCCCCGGCAACTTCATCGTCGTCCAGCCCTACGAGGTCTGAGGGAGCCCGAAGTCATGAACCAGCAATTCGCGGGCTACGCCCCGACCCCCGTCGCGGCCCGGATGGAGAACCACGGCCGCGCCATGCTCAAGGTGGCCATGGCCTCCGGCCAGGACCTCTACGCCCGGACCGGCTCGATGGTCTCCTACGAGGGCTACATCACCTACGAGCCCAACCCGCCCGCCGCCCGCCAGGTCGCCCAGCAGTGGGTCACCGGCGAGGGCGCGCCCATCATGAAGTGCTCCGGCGACGGACTGCTCTACCTCGCGGACTACGGCGCCGACGTCGTCGTGATCAACCTGCAGAACGACTCGCTCTCGGTCAACGGCACCAACCTGCTCGCCTTCGACGCACACCTCCAGTGGGGCGTCGAGCGGGTCAAGGGACTCGCCAAGTTCGCCGGCCAGGGCCTGTTCAACGTGGAGATCGCCGGCACCGGCTGGGTCGCCCTGACCTCGCGCGGCACCCCGATCGTCGTCGACTGCGGACGCGGCGACGACGAGACGTACGTCGACCCCGACGCGCTCGTCGCCTGGTCGCCGTCGCTCAAGGTCAAGGGCAAGCGCAGCTTCAAGGCCTCCTCCCTCATCGGGCGGGGCAGCGGCGAGGCATTCCAGATGGCCTTCTCGGGCCAGGGCATCGTCGTCGTACAGCCGAGCGAGGACAGCACCGACCGCCTGCGGGCCCGGGGCTGAGGGGGAGCGAGAACACACCATGCAGAGCCCGCTTTTCAACCACGCCGAACAGCAGAGCCAGGAGCGGTACGTCATCCAGAACCCGCAGCTCCTGCGGGTCAGCCTCACCGGGCAGGACGACATCCTGGCCCGCAAGGGCGCCATGGTCGCGTACCAGGGACTCGTCGACTTCGACGGCGAGTACAAGACCCCCGGCCAGCGCCGGGCCCAGGCACGCACCGGTGAGGGCCTCGACCTCATGCGCTGCTCCGGCCAGGGCACGGTCTACTTCGCCAACCTCGCCCAGTACGTGCACGTCGTGGACGTCGAGCAGGAGGGCCTGACCGTCGACAGCGCCTACGTCCTGGCGCTCGACTCCACCCTCCACACCGAGGTCATCGCCGTCGACAGCCAGTACGGCGTCTCCGGCACCGGCAAGTACCAGCTCAACATCTCCGGCCGCGGCCGGGTCGCCCTGATGACCTCGGGGCAGCCGCTGATGATGCACGTCACGCCCGAGAAGTACGTGAGCGTCGACGCGGACGCCATCGTCGCCTGGTCCACCGGACTGCGCGTCCAGATGCAGGCCCAGACGCACAGCTCCAGCGTCCGCACCCGCCGCGGCAGCACCGGCGAGGGCTGGGAACTCAGCTTCCTCGGCCAGGGCTTCGCGCTCGTCCAGCCCAGCGAGGTCATGCCCCCGCAGAACGCGGCCATCGGCCAGGGCATCGCCGCCCAGTTCGGCGCCGGACAGCACGGCTCCCACGCCCAGAACCAGAACAACGCCTGGAACTAGGCACGCGTAAGGGAGAGGGGCGGTCGCCGAACGGCGACCGCCCCTCTCCCGTGTCCGGGCGCCGCTAGAGGCGCGCCAGCGTGCTCTCCAGGAGACGGACCACCGACGTGTCCGCCACGCCCGCCACCTCGTCGTACGCGAACCAGCGCAGGTCCAGCGACTCCTCGCTGATCTGCTCCACCGCACCGGCCGGAGCCAGCGCCGCGTACTGCACGTCCAGGTGCCAGTGGCAGGGCGCCGGGATCGGATGCCGGTCCAGCCGCACCGGGCCGCCCGGCAGCAGGGTCAGTCCCGTGATCCCGGACTCCTCGGTGGCCTCCCGCAGCGCGGCCGCCTCGACCGTCGTGTCACCCGCCTCGCAGTGACCGCCCATCTGCAGCCACATGCCCAGCTTCTTGTGCAGGGTCAGCAGCACCCGCCCGCGCGTGGGGTCGACCACCAGCGCGCTGGAGGTCAGATGCCCGGCCCCGCAGGGCTTGTACATGCCGTCCGGATGCGCGTCCAGATGGGCCAGGTACGCGTCGCGCAGCTCCGGCTGGTCCCCGTACCCCTTGAGGACGAGGACCGCGTCGTCGTGCAGAGTCACTCCTTGCCGTCCCCGTCTTCCGGGGCGTCGCCCTTGGCCGCCTCGCCGAGCATCTTGTCGATCTCGGAGAAGTCGAGGTGCTCGCGGTGCACGAAGCCGTCCGGGTCGTCCAGGTCGGTCGCCGTCGGCAGCATGTCCGGGTGCTCCCACAGACCGTCACGGCCGTCGACCCCGCGCGCGTCGGTCAGCGACGCCCACAGGCGCGCCGCGTCCCGCAGCCGCCGCGGCCGCAGCTCGAGACCGATCAGCGTGGCGAAGGTCTGCTCGGCGGGACCGCCCGAGGCCCGGCGCCGGCGCAGCGTCTCGCGCAGCGCGTCCGCCGACGTGAGGCGCGACTTGGCGGCCTCGTGGACCACCGCGTCCACCCAGCCCTCGACGAGCGCCAGCGCCGTCTCCAGACGGGCCAGGGCCGCCTTCTGCGCCGGGGTGTCCTCCGGCTGGAACATGCCCTGCTGGAGGGCCTCCTGAAGCTGCTCCGGGTGCGTCGGGTCGAGCTGGCCCACCGCCTCCTCCAGCTTCGAGGTGTCGACCTTGATCCCTCGCGCGTACCCCTCGACCGCGCCGAACAGGTGCGCGCGCAGCCACGGCACGTGGGCGAAGAGACGCTGGTGCGCGGCCTCGCGCAGCGCCAGGTAGAGCCGCACCTCGTCGGAGGGCACGCCCAGGTCCTTGCCGAAGGCCTCGATGTTCAGCGGCAGCAGCGCCGCCCGGCCCGCGGGCCCGAGGGGCAGACCGACGTCGGTCGAGCCGACGACCTCACCGGCGAGCGCGCCGACGGCCTGCCCGATCTGCTGGCCGAACATGGCGCCGCCCATGGAGCGCATCATGCCGATCAGCGGGCCCGCCATGGCCTGCATCTCCTCCGGCAGGACGTCGCCCATCGCCGAGCCGACCCGCTCGGCGACCGGGTCCACGAGCTGCTGCCACGCCGGCAGCGTCGCCTCGACCCACTCCGCGCGGCTCCACGCCACGGCCGTGCTCGCGCCCGAGGGCAGCGAGGTCACGCCGTCCAGCCACAGGTCGGCGAGGCGCACGGCCTCCTCGACCGCGGCCTTCTCCGCCGGGCCCACGCTGGCGTCCTTGGTGCCGTCGGCGGTGCCCTGGGCCACCACCTGGCGCGCGATCTGCTTGGCCATGTCCCAGTTGACCGGACCGCCCTCGTAGCTCAGCATCTGGCCGAGCTGCTGGAAGGCCGCACCGAGGTCGTTGGGGTTCAGCGAGCCGAACATCGCCGCGAACGGATTGTCCGCTCCGCCGGGCCCGCCCATGCCGGGCAGCCCACCGAAGCCGAACGGGTTCGCCCCGAACGGGTTGCCGCCCTGGCCCCCGGACCCCTGGCCACCTCCGGCGGGGTCCTTCTTCTTGCCCTCGTCGCCGTTCTCCGGCTCCTCCGGCGGAAGGCCGAATCCGAATGGGGTGTCACTCACAGGTTTCCTCGGCTCGTAGGGCCGCCGGCCTCCTGCCGACGGCGACTGCCCGACCAGGGCCTGTCCAGACAGGCCCCGCACACCACCAGCGTAGACATCCGGGCCGGAAATGGGCTCGGTGCTCCGCCGGGCCGTGCCCTGCGGCAGGATGGACGCCACCTGGTCCGTACGCGTCATCCGTGTACGTACTGAAGACAACCGCTGGAGACGCCCGGTGAGTTCCCCAGATCCACAGGTTCGCGGAGCGCGAAACCTCTCAACCCGGTCCGCCGCGCGCGGCCCCGTCGTCGCGGTCACCGGTGCCGCTTCCGGCGTCGGTGACCTGCTGACCAGGCGCCTGGCCGCGTCCGACGAGATCAAGAAGGTCGTCGCCATCGACGAGCGCCGGGGCGAGGTCGCCGAGGCGCAGTGGCACATCCTCGACGTGCGCGACCCGGCCATCGCCGAGAAGCTGCGCGGCGCGGACGTCGTCGTGCACCTCGCCGTCGATCTCGACCTGGAGACCGACCCCGCCGCCCGGACGGCCTACAACGTGCGCGGCACGCAGACCGTGCTGACCGCCGCGGCCGCCGCCGGGGTCCACCGGGTGGTGCTGTGCACCTCCGCGATGGTCTACGGCGCACTGCCCGACAACGACATCCCGCTCTCCGAGGACGCCGAGCTCAGGGCCACGGCGGAGGCCACCGGCGTGGGCGACATGCTGGAGATCGAGCGCCTCGGGCGCCGGGCCCCGCGCGCCCACCCCGGCCTCAACGTCACCGTGGTCCGCCCGGCCGTCCTGATCGGCGGTACGGACACGGCGCTGACCCGCTACTTCGAGTCGCCCCGGCTGCTCGTCGTCGCCGGCTCCCGGCCCACCTGGCAGTTCTGCCACGTGGAGGACCTGGTCAGCGCTCTGGAGTACGCGGCCCTTGAGAAGGTCGAAGGGGAGTTCGCGGTCGGCTGCGAGGGCTGGCTGGAGCAGGAGGAGGTCGAGGAGCTCTCCGGGATCCGGCGCATGGAACTGCCCTCCGCCGTCGCCCTCGGCGCCGCGGCCCGGCTCCACCGGATCGGGCTGACCCCGTCCCCGGCGGGCGACCTCGCGTACACGATGCACCCGTGGGTGGTCAGCGTCGGACGCCTGCACGACGCCGGCTGGCGGCCGAAGTGGACGAACGAGGAGGTCCTCGCGGCGCTCCTGGAGGAGGTCGAGGGCCGTCACACGGTCGCCGGCCGCCGACTGGGCCGCAAGGACGCCACGGCGGCGGGCGCTGCCGGGGCGACGGTGGCCCTGCTCGGCACGGCGGCGCTCGTCCGGCAGATGCGGAAGCGGCGGGGGATCTGACCGGGAGGCGCGGCGGCCTGTAGGACCCTCCTACGGGGGCCGCCGACGACCGGTCGAAACCGCTATTCCGGGATGTCGCGCGCGTACGGCACGATGGACGCATGGCACCGACGTCGTTTGACCACCCCGGCGAGCAGGCCGCCGCCGATCCGATCAAGCTCCTGGCGATCCGGGAGACCCCGCTCTCCCTCGACGAGGTCTTCCGGGCGGTCGGGGACGACGCCTCGGGCGGCACGACGCTCTTCGTCGGCACCGTGCGCAACCACGACGGCGGCGCCGATGTCGACCGTCTGGGCTACTCCTGCCACCCCACCGCCGAGGCGGAGATGCGGCGGGTCGCGGAGAAGGTCGTCGCGAACCACCCGGTCCGCGCGCTGGCCGCCGTGCACCGGGTGGGCGACCTGGTCGTGGGCGACATCGCGGTGATCGTGGCCGTCTCCTGCCCGCACCGCGGGGCGGCCTTCGAGGCCAGCCGCAAGCTCATCGACGACCTCAAGCACGAGGTCCCCATCTGGAAGCACCAGACCTTCTCGGACGGCACCGAGGAGTGGGTGGGCGCCTGCTGAAGCCCGTCACCCCTTGATCGGGGGTCCCGCCCCCGGCCGGTGGCCGGGGCCTGCTGACGGCCGCCGTCCCCGAGCCGGCCAAGGGGGTCCGAAGCGCAAGTCGACGCGCCGACGGGGCGTAGCCGAACGCCCGATTTGCGTAACCGCCCCCCAGGCGCGAGCGTTGATCCCACAGATGACAGAGTCTGCTGATCAACTCACTGGGGATGGGAGGTCGGGATGGCAGCGCTGGCCTGGTTGCTGATTCCGCTTTTCGCAGTCGTCGGCGCGGCGATATGGGGAAGCTGGGCTTCGAGGAACAAGACCATAGGCGACGTGGCAGAACTCGCCGGCTACGCACGCTTCCGGGACGCGATGGAACGCGCCCACACCACGACCCCGGATTCCGCTCGTCCCGAGCGCGAACCGGCCGCCGCCGCGGGCGGCGCCGCCACCTCGCCGTCGAGCTGACGCCGGCCCGCCCCGTACGGCCCGCCCCAGGGGTGCACCCACAGGCGAGTCCCGTACTGTCGTTCCATGCCACGCCGCACCGCGACGATGCTCGCCTCCACCCTGGTCCTGATCTGTCTGCTCATCGCGGGCGTCCTGATCCCGGTGCCGTACGCGGAGATGAGCCCGGGCCCCACGGTCAACACCCTCGGCGAGGCCAGGGGAGAGCCCGTCCTGCACATCTCGGGGCGCAAGACGTACCCGACCGACGGGCACCTCAACATGACCACGGTCCGTGTCACGAGCGCGGACTACAAGATGAACGCCGTCGAGGCGGTCTACGGCTGGCTGGCCCACGACAACGTGGTGGTTCCGCACGACACGCTCTACCCGGACGGCAAGACCGAGGAGCAGTCGAGCCAGGAGAACGCGGAGGAGTTCAGCCAGTCGCAGGAGAGCGCCAAGGTGGCCGCGCTCAAGGAGCTGAACATCCCGGTCGTCTCCCGCGTGGTCGTCGGCACCGTGATCAAGGGCTCGCCCGCCGAGGGCAAGCTGCACGCCGGTGACGTGATCAAGGCGGTCGACGGGGTGGCGATCGCCGCGCAGGCCGATGTCGCCAAGCAGGTCGTGAAGCGGAAGCCCGGCCAGGACGTCGCGTTCACGATCGTCCCCGCCAAGGAGGCGGCCGCCGCCGAGAAGGCCGGCAAGGAGCCCACCGTCACCCGGAAGGTGGTCATCACGACCACCACGTCCGAGGAGGGCGACCGGGCCGTCGTCGGCATCCAGGCCGGCACCGACCATGTCTTCCCGTTCACCATCGACATCAACCTGGCCGACGTCGGCGGCCCCAGCGCCGGGCTGATGTTCGCGCTCGGGATCGTCGACAAGCTCACCCCGGAGAGCCTCACCGGCGGCCGCTTCATCGCGGGCACCGGCACCATCGACGACGACGGCAAGGTCGGCCCGATCGGCGGCATCGAGATGAAGCTGGTCGGCGCGCGCAACGCAGGCGCCCAGTACTTCCTCACCCCGGCCGACAACTGCGAGAACGCCGTGCGGGACACCCCCGACGGGCTCACCCTCGTCAAGGTGGACACCATCGACGACGCCGCGAAGTCCCTGGAGAAGCTCCGCGCGGGCGACACGAAGTCCCTGCCGAGCTGCTCGAAGGGCTGAGTCCGCGTCCGTACGTGCGAAGGGGCGCCCGGTCACCGACCGGGCGCCCCTTCCGCTGTCGGGCGGAGGTCAGCTCTCGAAGGTCGCCGTCAGCGCCTCGGCGAGGCCCGGCACCAGGTCGGGGCCGGTCAGGACCTCGGTCGCGGTGTCCTTCTCGCGGAGCCGGATCGCCGCCTCGCGGGCGCCGCCGCGCAGCACGGCCACGGTCATCCGTACCTCCTGGCGGTCAGGGTGGGCGGCCACCCACTTGGCGAGCTGCTTCTCGTTCAGGCCCTGCGGGACCTGGGCCTCCGCCGACGGGGGAAGCATGAGCCGCTCCACCGTCATGGCGCAGCCGGCGACGCCCGCCGGCCAGGCGATCGTGCCGAGGAATTCGTCGAGGGGCTTCCCGCGCGGCAGCTTCTCCTGCTCGATCGGGGTGTAGGCGGTGGCATCGTCACCCAGGCCCAGCTGGGAGGCGAGCGCGGGTTCCTTGGCGCGCAGCCGTGCGGTGTCGACCAGGGCGAACAGACGGGCCGGCTGGTCCCAGCCGAGGCCCGCCGCGTACTCGTCGATCTCGAGCACCGCGCGGGTGAGGGGGCTCGCGGCCATTGCCGGGCCGGAGGGGGAAACGTTGGACATGACCAATATCCTGCCTCCTCTTCCCCTGAACACGGGAACTAGGTA
This sequence comes from Streptomyces sp. NBC_00691, assembly GCF_036226665.1. NCBI lineage: Bacteria > Bacillati > Actinomycetota > Actinomycetes > Kitasatosporales > Streptomycetaceae > Streptomyces > Streptomyces sp. NBC_00691. The sequence continues at coordinate 5,317,620 of NZ_CP109007.1, forward strand.
AAGCCTCAGTAAGTTGCACCATTGGGCTCTACGATCGCGGGGCCTGCTTTCAGACGCATCAACATCGAGGGGCGCACGTTGGCTTTCCAGATGCCGGACCGCGGCGGTAGCCCGTCCGGACCGAGGATGAGAGTCGGCCGGCCGTCCCGGCGGGCCCGGACCCTGCTCATGACTCTCGGGGTGCTGGCCGTCCTGGCCATGGCCTTCGTGATGTTCGCCGGGTTCTGGACGGACTGGCTCTGGTACCGCTCGGTCGATTACTCGTCCGTGTTCACGACCACGCTGTGGACCAAGATCGGCCTCTTCGCCGTCTTCGGTCTGCTGATGGGGCTCGCCGTCGGCCTGAACATCTGGCTGTCGTACCGGCTGCGGCCGCCGCTCAGCGCGATGTCGCTGGAGCAGCAGAGCCTCGACCGGTACCGGATGGGCCTCGCCCCCTTCAAGAAGTGGGTGCTGCTCGCGGTCACCGCCCTGGTGGCGCTGATCGCCGGCGCCTCCGCCTCGGGCCAGTGGCGCACCTGGCTGATGTGGGTCAACGGCGTGAAGTTCGGCGAGAAGGACCCGCAGTTCGGGCTCGACGTGTCGTTCTACGCGTTCGACCTGCCCTGGTACCGCTTCCTGCTCGCCTTCGGCTTCGCCGCCGTCGTCCTGTCGCTGATCGCCGCCGCGCTCACGCACTACCTGTACGGCGGGCTGCGGATCACCAGCCCGGGCGCGCGTGCCACCGCCGCGGCCACCGGCCACCTCTCGGTGCTGCTCGGTGTCTTCGTGGCGCTCAAGGCCGTGGCGTACTGGCTCGACCGGTACGGCCTGGCCGTGAAGTCCAGCGACTTCAAGGCCACCGGCAACTGGACGGGTCTGCGGTACGTCGACGCCAACGCCTACCTGCCGGCGAAGACCATCCTGTTCTGCATCGCCGCGATCTGCGCCGTGCTGTTCTTCGCCACGCTCTGGCGCCGCACCTGGCAGCTGCCGGTGATCGGCTTCGGTCTGATGGTGCTCTCCGCGATCCTGATCGGCGGCCTGTACCCGGCCATCGTGCAGAAGTTCCAGGTCCAGCCGAACGAGCAGGCCAAGGAAGCGGAGTACATCCAGAAGAACATCGACGCGACGCGCAAGGCGTACGCGATCGACCAGACGAAGCTCGAGAACTACTCGGGCAAGTCGACGGTGAAGGCCAAGGACCAGCTGCGCAGCAACGCCGACTCGGCGGCCAGCTACCGCGTCCTCGACCCGAACATCGTGTCGCCGACGTTCCAGCAGCTGGAGCAGAAGCGGAAGTACTACCAGTTCCCGACCACCCTGGACGTGGACCGGTACGCGGGCAAGGACACCGTCGTCGGTCTCCGTGAGCTCAACATCAAGGGCATCCCGAAGCGGAACTGGATCAACGACCACTTCACCTACACCCACGGCTACGGCGCGATCATGGCCTCGGGCACGCAGACCGACGCCAACGGCTCCCCGGTCTTCACCGAGGCCGGACTGCCGACCACGGGCATGCTCGGTACGTACCAGCAGCGGATCTACTACGGCGAGAAGACCGATCAGTACTCGATCGTCGGCGGCCCGCAGAAGGAGCTGGACTACGAGGAGAACGGCGAGAAGACCACCAGCTACGAGGGCCAGAGCGGGGTCAACCTCTCCAACACGTTCAACCGCGCGGCCTACGCGGTCGCGTTCAGCGAGCCGCAGATCCTCTACTCGGGGGCCATCGGCGAGGGCTCGCGGATCCTCTACAACCGCACGCCCAAGGAGCGCGTCGAGGCGGTCGCGCCCTGGCTGACCATCGACGGCGACGCCTACCCGGTGGTCGTCGACGGCCGGATCCAGTGGGTCATCGACGCCTACACGACGACGAACGGCTACCCGTACGCCTCGCGCACCACGCTCGGCGACACGACCGCCGACTCGCTGACCGTCGGCAACCAGCAGCGCGCGGTCGTCGCCCAGCAGAACCAGGTCAACTACATCCGCAACTCGGTGAAGGCCACCGTCGACGCGTACGACGGCACGGTGACCCTCTACCAGTGGGACACCCAGGACCCGGTCCTGAAGACCTGGATGAAGGCGTTCCCGGGCACGGTCAAGGCCAAGTCCGAGATCGGCGGCGACCTGATGCAGCACCTGCGGTACCCGCAGGACATGTTCAAGGTCCAGCGCGAGCTGCTGACCCGCTACCACGTCACCGACCCCGCGCAGTTCTACAGCGGATCGGACGCCTGGCAGGTGCCGGACGACCCGACCAACAAGGACGGCAACGCGGTCCCGCCGTACTACCTGAGCATGAAGATGCCCGGGGACACGGCGCAGCGCTTCTCGCTGACGACGACGTTCACGCCGAACGGCCGGCCCAACCTGGGCGGCTTCATGGCGGTCGACGCCGACGCGGCCAGCAAGGAGTACGGCCGGCTGAGACTGCTGCGGGTCACCGAGGACGTGCCGGGGCCGGCGCAGGTGCAGAGCAAGCTCAACGGTCTGCCCTCCGTCGCCACCTTCGTCCGGGACATGAAGGGCGCCGACTCCGACATCCAGTACGGCAACCTGCTGACCGTCCCGCTCGACGGCGGATTCCTGTACGTGGAACCGGTGTACGCCCAGGGACGCAACGCGCTCTACCCGCTCCTGAAGAAGGTCGCGGTGTCGTACGTGGACGCGGACCAGCCGGAGGGTGACACGACCAAGGACACCACGGTGTTCGAGGACAACCTCACCAAGGCGCTCAACGCGGTCTTCGGGGTCGAGGCGCCCACCACGCCGCCCACCACTCCGACGACCCCGCCGGGCACCACCAACCCGCCGCCGGCGTCCAACGACGCCGCGCTCAAGCAGGCGATCGCGGACGCCCAGAAGGCGTACGACGCGGGCGAGGCGGCCCTGGCGAAGGGCGACTGGACGGCGTACGGCAAGGCCCAGGAAGACCTCCAGACGGCGCTCCAGCGCGCCGCGGAGGCCGGGGCGAAGCTCAAGACGACGGGATCAAGCGGCTGACCTGAGGTTTTCCACCCCGCGACCGTGGTACGGTTGGTTTACCGACGCGGGGTGGAGCAGCTCGGTAGCTCGCTGGGCTCATAACCCAGAGGTCGCAGGTTCAAATCCTGTCCCCGCTACTCAGAGGACGAGGGCCCGGATCCATAAGGATCCGGGCCCTCGTCGTGTGTCGGCGTGCATGGGGGGCCCGAAGAGCGGTAGGGAAGGGGCGAGTTGGCGTGAGTCGTGTTTGACTTGTCTCTCTGTGGGCATGTCGACAAAACGCTGAGTGACCTCACTGGCTGCGGTATACCAGGTGTGCTCGGGTTGCGGGTGGTGCGACGATGGTATTTATGGGGGACAGGGCAACTCTGTTGGAGACAGGGCGGTTTGTGCAGCGGCATGCCAGGAACGCCGCAGACGAGATCATCGAGGCAGTAGGGGCCGTCGATGCGGCCGTCGACACCACCGCCGAGACCGATGCCGACACCGAGAACGAGACCGAGACCGAGGCCCGCCACCGGCGTGCCGCCGAGCGCGGCGACCTCGCCTCGATGAGCGCGCTCGGCGCGCTGCTGCTGCGCCGCGGCGACCTCGACGGCGCCGAGCCCTATCTGCGGGGCGCCACCGCCGAGGGCGACCGGGCCGCCGCGAACAACCTCGGAGTCCTGCTGCACCAGCGCGGCTACGCCGAAGAGGCCGCCGGCTGGTGGCGGGTCGCCGCCGTCGCGGGATCCGCGCCCGCCGCCCACGCCCTCGGCCGTCACCACCGCGAGCGCGGCGACGAGCCGGCCGCCGAGTACTGGCTGCGTCAGGCCGCAGAGCAGGGCCACGCCCTCGGCGCGTACGCCCTCGCCGACCTCCTGGAGCACCGCAGCGACGTCGGCGCCGAGCGCTGGCTGCGCGCCGCCGCCGAGCAGGGCCACCGCGAGGCCGCGTACCGGCTCGCCCTCGCCCTGGAGCGCCGCGCCACCGAGACCACCCGCGGTCCCCACGACACCGGCACCCGGCTCCGGGTGCCCGGCACCGGCGCGCTCGTGCCCACCGGGGCGCCCGCCGCCGCCCCCGCCGCGACCGGCACCGGCGCGGCCCCCGGGCGGGCCGTCGGCGAGCCCGGCGGCGAGCCCACCGAGGCCGAGCAGTGGTTCCGTCAGGCCGCCGCGCGCGGCCACCGGCGCGCCGCGCTCCACCTCGGCGCGATCCTGGAGCACCGCGGCGAGCTCAAGGAGGCCGGCCGCTGGTACCTCAGCTCCGCCAAGGAGGGCGAGGCCAAGGCCGCCTGCGCGCTCGGTTTCCTGCTCCGCGACGCGGGCGACGAGGAGAGCGCCGCCGTGTGGTGGCTGCGCGCCGCCCAGGACGGCGACGGCAACGCCGCCAACGCCCTCGGAGCGCTGCACGCGGCCAGGGGCGAGCAGCAGACCGCCGAGCGCTGGTACCGGGCCGCCATGGACGCCGGCGACGTGAACGGCGCCTACAACCTCGGGCTGCTCTGCGCCGCCCAGGACCGCATCCCGCAGGCCGAGCAGTGGTACCGCCGGGCCGCCTACGCGGGCCACCGCGAGGCCGCCAATGCGCTCGCCGTGCTGCTCCTCCAGGCCGGCGACGCCAACGGCGCCGAGCCCTGGTTCTCCAAGGCGGCCGAGGCCGGCAGCGTCGACGCCGCGTTCAACCTCGGCATCCTCCACGCGGGCCGCGACGACGACCGTACGGCCCTCGTCTGGTACGAGCGGGCCGCGGCCGCCGGGCACACCGAGGCCGCCCTCCAGGTCGGCATCGCCGCCCTCAGGGACGGCGACGAGCGCACCGCCGAGCGGCACCTGCGCTGCGCGGCCGGCGGCGGCAGCGCCGAGGCGGCCTTCCGGCTCGCCTCGGTGCTCGACGCGCGTCGCCCCGACCCGGGCCCGGCCGTCCTCGGCGCGCCCCGGGAGGAGAAGTCCGAGTGTGAGGAGTGGTACGAGCGGGCGGCGCAGCAGGGCCACCGGCGGGCCCAGGTGCGGGTCGGCATGCTGGCCGCGGGGCGCGGCGACCTGGCCGAGGCCGACCGCTGGTACCGGGAGGCGGCCGAGGCCGGCAGCCGCAACGGTGCCTTCAACCTCGGGCTGCTGCTCGCCCGCGAGGGCAGCGAGCGCGAGGCCGCGCTCTGGTGGACCCGGGCCGCCCGGGCCGGCCACGGGCGCGCCGCTCTCCGGCTCGCGCTGCTCGCGGCGCGGCGCGGGGAGCTGACGGAGGGGCGCCGGTGGTGCGCCCGCGCGGTGGAGCTGGGTCCCGCCGAGGTCGCGGAGCGGGCGGCGCGGCTGAGCGAGGCGCTGCATCAGGAGCTGACCGCCTGATGGCCGCGTGACGGCCGCGCGGCAATGGATTTGCGCTGGTCGTCGGGCGTCCCGTAGAGTCGGGTCTACCGACGCGGGGTGGAGCAGCTCGGTAGCTCGCTGGGCTCATAACCCAGAGGTCGCAGGTTCAAATCCTGTCCCCGCTACTCAGTAGCAACGAAGGCCCGGATCCAGTCACTGGATCCGGGCCTTCGTCGTACCCGCGGCATACGGAGAAGGCCCCCGCCGGAGCGGGGGCCTGCCTCGTCCGTCAGGCGGTCGTCGCGCAGCTCGGGCAGATGCCGCGGTAGGTGACCTCGACGTTCGAGATGGTGAAGCCGAAGCGCTCGGTGTCCGGCAGGTCCGCCAGCGGGTCGCCGCCCGGGTGGACGTCGCGGATCGCGCCGCAGCGGCCGCAGACCAGGTGCTGGTGAGGCCGGTGGGCGTTGGGGTCGTAGCGCTTGGCGCGCCCGTCGGTGGCGACCTCGAGCACCTCGCCGAGGGTGACCATCTCGCCCAGCGTGTTGTAGACGGTCGCGCGCGAGATCTCGGGCAGGCGTGCCACGGCGCGCGCGTGGACCTCGTCGGCGGTCAGGTGCACGTGATCCCCGTCGAGGACCTCGGCCACGACGCGTCGCTGCGCGGTCATCCGCCAGCCGCGTCCGCGCAGTCGTTCCAACAGGTCGCTCATGGGGGTCAGGGTAACAGTCGCGGCTTCGGCTTCCCGAACAGGTGTGACTTTAGATGTTCACTTGACTTAGACAATGTCTATTATAGGATCGAGTTCGGCAGCGCAGGACGGGACGCAGGAGGCGCACGTGACGCAGGGACCGCTCACCACGGAGGCCGGCGCGCCGGTCGCGGACAACCAGAACAGCGAGACGGCGGGTGTCGGCGGTCCGGTTCTCGTCCAGGACCAGCTCCTTCTCGAGAAGCTCGCCCACTTCAACCGTGAGCGCATCCCGGAGCGCGTGGTCCACGCGCGCGGTGCCGGCGCCTACGGCACCTTCACGCTCACCCGTGACGTCTCGCAGTGGACCCGCGCGAAGTTCCTCTCCGAGGTCGGCAAGGAGACCGAGACCTTCCTGCGGTTCTCCACCGTCGCAGGCAACCTCGGTGCGGCCGACGCGGTGCGCGACCCGCGCGGCTGGGCGCTGAAGTTCTACACCGAGGAGGGCAACTACGACCTCGTCGGCAACAACACCCCGGTGTTCTTCATCAAGGACGCCATCAAGTTCCCCGACTTCATCCACACCCAGAAGCGCGACCCGTACTCGGGCTCGCAGGAGGCAGACAACGTCTGGGACTTCTGGGGCCTCTCCCCGGAGTCGACCCACCAGGTCACCTGGCTCTTCGGTGACCGCGGCATCCCCGCCTCGTACCGTCACATGAACGGCTACGGCTCGCACACGTTCCAGTGGAACAACGAGGCCGGCGAGGTCTTCTGGGTCAAGTACCACTTCAAGACCGACCAGGGCATCAAGAACCTCACCCAGGACGAGGCCAACCGGCTGGCCGGCGAGGACCCGGACTCGCACCAGCGCGACCTGCGCGAGGCCATCGAGCGCGGCGACTTCCCGACCTGGACCGTGCAGGTCCAGATCATGCCCGCGGCCGACGCGGCGGCGTACCGCTTCAACCCGTTCGACCTCACCAAGGTGTGGCCGCACGAGGACTACCCGCCCATCGAGATCGGCACCCTGGAGCTCAACCGCAACCCGGAGAACATCTTCGCCGAGGTCGAGCAGTCGATCTTCTCCCCGGCGCACTTCGTGCCCGGCATCGGCCCGTCCCCGGACAAGATGCTCCAGGGCCGCCTCTTCGCCTACGGCGACGCCCACCGCTACCGCGTCGGCATCAACGCCGACCACCTGCCGGTGAACCGCCCGCACGCCACCGAGGCGCGCACCCACTCCCGTGACGGCTTCCTCTACGACGGCCGCCACAAGGGCGCGAAGAACTACGAGCCGAACTCCTTCGGCGGCCCGTCCCAGACGGACCGTCCGCTGTGGGGGTCCGCCCCGGTCACCGGCGTCACCGGCGACCACGCCGCCGCGGTCCACGCCGAGGACGACGACTTCCGCCAGGCGGGCGACCTCTACCGGCTGATGTCGGAGGGCGAGCGGGGCCGCCTGATCGGCAACCTGGCCGGCTTCATCGCCAAGGTCTCGCGCGAGGACATCGCCGAGCGGGCGATCGGCAACTTCCGCCGGGCGGACGAGGACTTCGGCAAGCGGCTGGAGGCCGCGATCCAGGCCCTGCGCGGCTGAGGGCGCCTGCCGAAAGAGGGAGCGGGCCGGATTTCCGTACGGATTCCGGCCCGCTCCCGCGTCTCATCCCGCGACGCTGTGCAGCGGGACCCAGCAGCGGATGATGTCCCGCACCGAGACGATGCCGACGGGACCGTGGTCGTCGAGGACCACGAGATGGCGGAACCCGCCGTGCGTCATGGCCCCGGCCGCCTCGTCCAGGGTCCAGGTGGGGGCGGCGAAGACGACGTCGCGAGTGGTGTGGGAGTCGGCGGTCTCGGTGTCGGGATCCTGGTCGCGGGCCAGCGACTTGAGGATGTCCCGCTCGGTGAGGATGCCGAGCCCGGCGTCCCCGTCGAGGACGACGGCCGCGCCGACACGGCGCGCCGCCATCAGCCGGGCGGCCTGTCGGAGGGTGTGTGCGGGACCGATGGTGAGGACCACAGAGCTCATGGCGTCACGGACGAGCATGGGCGGAGCCACCTCCTTGGTGAAACGTTCCCGCGTTCAACGAGAACCGATTCACAAGTTCACAAGTGGGGGGACTCTCAGAGTGGCACCGCGGGAGGGGTCCGACAAGGGGGCGCGCGAGGCGCCCCCGGGGAGTGCCGAGGGCGCTCGAACGGAGGCGTTCGACCTGGGGCGGCGGGGCGATCAGCCCTCCGCGTTCTCCTGGTTGAGGTAGCTCAGCAGCTCGCCGTGGAGCAGACCGTTCGACGCCGCCGCGTTTCCGCTGTGCGGACCGTGCCGCCCGTCCAGCCCCGTGTACGTACCGCCCGCCTCCTGCACCACGACCGCCACGGCGGCCATGTCCCACAGCGAAAGCTCCGGCTCCGCGCAGATGTCCACCGAGCCCTCGGCGACCATCATGTACGGCCAGAAGTCGCCGTACGCCCGGGTCCGCCAGCACGCGCGCGTGAGGTCCAGGAAACCGTCGAGGCGGCCCTGCTCCTCCCAGCCGCTCAGCGAGGAGTACGCGAAGGAGGCGTCCTCCAGGGAGGCGACCTTCGAGACCCCGATCCGACTCGCCGAGGCGAGACTGCGCCCGGTGTAGGCGCCGAGGCCCTTCGCCGCCCACCAGCGCCGGCCGAGCGCCGGGGCCGACACCACGCCCACCACCGGCTGGAAGCCGGTGTCCCCGGCCTCCATCAGCGCGATCAGGGTCGCCCAGACGGGTACCCCGCGCACATAGTTCTTCGTACCGTCGATCGGGTCGATCACCCAGCGGCGCGGACCCGAGCCCTCCACGCCGTACTCCTCGCCCAGGATCGCGTCACGCGGCCTCGCGCGCTGGAGCTGCCCCCGGATCAGTTCCTCGGCGGCCTTGTCGGCCTCGCTCACCGGAGTCATGTCCGGCTTCGTCTCGACCTTGAGGTCGAGCGCCTGGAAGCGGTCCATGGTGGCCGCGTCGGCGGCATCCGCGAGGACATGGGCGAGACGCAGATCATCGTGGTAATCGGCCATGGTCGGCACTCTATCTCCGTGTGATCCCCGCGCGGAGAACCGTCCACCGGCGCCCTTGACACTGCGGGGACGCCTGTCGAACCTGAGCACGGAAACGATTCCCCGGTCCGGGAGGCGCCGATGCCGACAGCCCGCGAGGCCCTGCTCGACGCCGCGCTCGCCGCGCTCGCGCACCGCTCCTGGTCAGCCGTCCGCATGGCCGACCTCGCCGTGGCCGCCCGGGTCTCCCGGCAGACCCTCTACAACGAGTTCGGCAGCAAGGAGGGGCTCGCCCGCGCCCTCGTGTGCCGGGAGGCCGACACCTACCTCCAGGGCGTCCGGCGGCTGCTCGCCGCCCCGGCCCCGCCCGAGCGGAACCTGGTCGTCGTCGCCGAGTGGATCGTCACCCGGGCCGCGTCCCGACCCGTGCTGCGGGCCCTGCTCACCGGCGCCTGGGACGAGCGGCTGCCCGCGCCCCGGCCCGCCAGGCCCGGTGCGCGCCCCGCGGCCGTCCCCGACCAGCGCCGCGCCGACGAGGGACCGCCCGCGCCCGGCGAGCTGGTGGCGGCGACCGCGGCCTGCGCGGGAGAGGAGTGGGCGGCGGGCTGCGAACTCGCGGTCCGGCTGGCCCTGAGCCATGTCGTGGCGCCCACGGTTCCCTCCGTGGCGGGGTGGCGGGCGGAGGATCAGTGCGCCGAGCCGGACAGCTGGAGCCCGATCACACCGACGATGACCAGGCTGATCGAGATGAGCTTGAGTGTGGAGACCACGTCACCGAGGAAGATCATTCCGTAGATCGCGGTACCGGCCGCCCCGATCCCGGTCCACACCGCGTACGCGGGACCCACGTCGAGCTTCCGCAGCGCGAGCGTGAGGAGACCGAAGCTGCCCAGGGCGAAGGCCGCGAACGCGACGGTCGGCCACAGCCGGGTGAACCCGTGCGAGAGCTTCAGGCAGACCGCGAACCCCGTCTCCAGAAAGCCCGCCACCACCACCAGCAGCCACGCCATCGTCAGTGCCTCCCACGCCGTCGGTGACTGCTTCGTCGCACTTGGTGCGATTATGCACTTACCGTCCGTGGTCATCGGTAAACGTGGCCCGGAGGGGATCAGGGGCTCAGTCGCCCTCGCGCCGCTCCCTGGTGGCGAGCAGCCGGCGCAGCGAGACCAGTCGCGCGGGATCGGCGTGCCCCTCCGCCACCCACGCGTCGAGCGCGCAGTCCTGCTCGTCGTGACTGCACGCGCGCGGGCAGTTCTCCGTGCCCGGGACGAGGTCGGGGAAGGCGAGGATGACCCGGGACGGGTCGACGTGGTGCAGGCCGAAGGAGCGGACGCCGGGGGTGTCGATGACCCAGCCGCCCTCCTTGTCGTTGAGCGGCAGGGCGAGCGCGGAGGTGGTGGTGTGCCGGCCGCGGCCCGTGACCGCGTTGACGAGACCGGTGGTCCGTCGCCGCTCCGGCGGGACCAGGGCGTTGACCAGGGTCGTCTTGCCGACGCCGGAGTGCCCGACGAAGGCGGTGGTCCGGCCCTTGAGGTGCTCGTGGACCCGCTCGGCGGCGACCCCGTCCACGAACTCGTCGCGGGTGGTCACCACGTACGGCACACCGAGCGCCCCGTACATGCCGAGCAGGTCGTCCGGCGGCGCCAGGTCCGACTTGGTGAGGACGAGCAGCGGGGTGAGGCCGCCGTCGTACGCGGCGACCAGACAGCGGTCGATCAGCCGCGGGCGCGGCTCGGGGTCGGCGAGAGCGGTGACGATCGCCAGCTGGTCGGCGTTGGCGACGACCACCCGCTCGTACGGGTCGTCGTCGTCGGCCGTGCGGCGCAGCACCGAGCTGCGCTCACCGATCCGCACGATCCGGGCGAGGGTGTCCTTCTCGCCGGACAGGTCGCCGACGAGCGAGACGCGGTCGCCGACCACGGCGGCCTTGCGGCCCAGCTCGCGCGCCTTCATCGCGGTCACCGGCCGGTCGTCGACCAGGACGGTCAGCCGGCCGCGGTCGACGGTGAGGACCATGCCCTCGACGGCGTCCTCGTGCTTCGGGCGGATCGTGGTGCGGGGACGGGTGCCCTTGCGGTTGGGCCGCTGGCGGATGTCGTCCTCGTCGGTGTGCTTGCCGTAACGCCGCATGGTTCAGGCCCCGAGCATTTCGGTCCACATCCGGGGGAAGTCCGGCAAGGTCTTCGCCGTCGTGGCCACGTCCTCGATCTCCACGCCCTCGACCGCGAGCCCGATGATCGCGCCCGCCGTCGCCATGCGGTGGTCGTGGTACGTGTGGAAGACGCCGCCGTGCAGGGGGCGCGGGCGGATGTGGAGACCGTCCTCGGTCTCGGTCACGTCGCCGCCCAGCTCGTTGATCTCCTTGGTGAGCGCCGCCAGCCGGTCCGTCTCGTGCAGCCGGAGGTGGGCGACCCCGCGCAGGGTCGACGGGGAGTCCGCGAGGGCCGCGACCGCCGCGATGCCGGGCGTCAGCTCGCCGACCTCGCCGAGGTCCACGTCGATGCCGTGGATCCGGCCCGTGCCGGTGAAGGTCAGACCCGCCTCGGTCAGCTCGCAGGATCCACCCATCTCGGTGAAGATCTCCCGCAGCGCGTCACCGGGCTGGGTGGTTCGCGCGGGCCAGTCCGGGACCGTCACCCGGCCGCCGGTGATCAGGGCCGCGGCCAGGAAGGGCTGGGCGTTCGACAGATCGGGCTCGACGACCAGGTCCCGGCCGCGCAGCGCGGAGGGGGCCACCCGCCACACGTTCGGGGCGCCACCGTGCTCCGGCTCGTCGACCCGGGCGCCGACCGCGCGCAGCATGTCGACGGTCATCCGGATGTGCGGCAGCGAGGGCAGCCGCGAGCCCACGTGCCGTACCTCGACGCCCTGGTTGAAGCGGGGCGCGGACAGCAGCAGGGCGCTCACGAACTGGGAGGACGACGAGGCGTCGATCTCGACGGTGCCGCCGTCCAGACCACCGGCGCCGTGCACCGTCAGGGGGAGGGCGCCGCGGCCCTCGTCGTCGACGCGGGAGCCGAGCGCGCGCAGCGCGTCGATCACGCCGTGCAGCGGGCGTTCGTGGGAGCGGGGGTCGCCGTCGAAGCGCACCGGGCCGTCGGCGAGCGCCGCGACCGGCGGCAGGAAGCGCATGACCGTGCCGGCGTTGCCGACGTCGACGGTCGCGGGGCCGCGCAGCGGGGAGGGGATGATCCGCCAGGCCTCGCCGGAGCCGTCGGGGCCCACGCCCTCCTCGATCCGCACGCCGAGGGTACGAAGCGCCTCGGCCATCAGGAGGGTGTCGCGGGAGCGCAGCGGGCGGCGCAGCCAGCCGGGCTCGGACGCCAGCGCGGCGAGGACCAGGGCACGGTTGGTGACCGACTTGGATCCGGGCACGGTGACGGTCGCGTCGACGGCGCCGCGGGCATACGGGGCGGGCCAGAGGTCGGTGGGCGGGTCGATGTGCGCGGAGGTGGCTGCGGTCATGGACTCACTGTACGGGGGAGTCAGATGCCCAGGAGCCAGCGCCCGCCGCCGATCAGGGCCGAGATCGAGACGGCGTGGAAGAAGAACAGCCACACTCCGGCGGGCACATGGGTGAGCCGCGAGAGCTGGTCCGCGTCCGAGTCGGGGGCGCCGCCGTGGCGTCGCTTCAGCTGCAGCTCGAAGGCCGGGCGGATCCCGCCGAGCAGCAGGAACCAGACCACGGCGTACGCGAAGACCGACTGGACCTCGGGACCGGTCAGCCAGGAGACGAGGAGGAAGGCGGCGCCCGTCAGGACGACGGTGAGGACGCCGTACGCGTTGCGGACCATCACGAGCATCGCGAGCAGCAGCCCGGTGGCGATCCACAGCAGCAGGGTGACGTGGCCGGTGCCGAGCAGGGCGGCGCCGCCGAGGCCGAGCAGCGGGGCGGCGGGATAGCCCGCTGCCAGGGTGAGCACCACGCCGAGGCCGGTCGGCCGGCCGCGGCTCACGGTCAGTCCGCTGGTGTCCGAGTGCAGCCGGATCGCTTCGAGGCGCCGCCCGGTGGTGAGGGCGACGAGTCCGTGGCCGCCCTCGTGGGCGATGGTGATCGCGTTGCGGGCGAGCAGCCATATGCGGCGGGGTGCGGTGACGGCGAGGGCGGCGACGCCGGTGGCGATCACCAGCCACTCGGCCGGAGCCGCCTGGGCGGTGAAGAGGTCGAGGTCCATCTTTCGGGCCGCTCCTCGGGTGGTCGGGGATCGTGGCAGTGTGGCACGTATGTGCGGAAGGTATGCGGCGAGCCGGCGGCCCGAGGACCTCGTCGGCCTCTTCGGGGTGGAGAAGTGGGAGCCGGAGGAGACTCTGGCCCCGGACTGGAACGTGGCCCCCACCAAGGAGGTCTGGGCCGTTCTGGAACGCCCTCTGAAAGACGCAGAATCCCGGCGTCCGGTTCGCCAGCTGCGCGCGCTGAGATGGGGCCTGGTGCCGTCCTGGTCGAAGTCGCCGGAGGGCGCCGCCCGGATGATCAACGCGCGCGCGGAGACCCTGGACGAGAAGCCCTCCTTCAAGCGGGCCTTCTCGGCCCGCCGCTGCCTCCTGCCCGCCGACGGCTACTACGAGTGGGTGACCGGCGCGGGCGAGCGGGACCTGGAGGTCGAGGGGAAGCGGAAGCGGCCCCGGAAGCAGCCGTACTTCGTGACCCCGGCGGACGGCTCGGTCTTCGCGATGGCCGGCCTCTACGAGTTCTGGCGCGACCGGACCCTGCCCGACGGCGACCCCCTGGCATGGTGGGTGACCTGCTCGGTGATCACCACCGAGGCGGAGACCGGGCCGCTGGGCGTGGCCCCGGCCGAGGGCCCGCACGCGCTCGCCGACATCCACCCCCGTATGCCGCTGATGCTCACCGAGGACCGCTGGGACGCCTGGCTCGACCCGGCGACCACGCGGCCGGAGGAACTCCGCGGGCTGCTCGCCCCGCCGCCCGGGGGCCTGATGCGGGCCTACCCGGTGGCGACCGCCGTCAGCAACGTCCGCAACAACGGGCCCGAGCTCCTGACCGAGCTGGAGGGCCCGGAGGTCGGCACGCTCTTCTGAGACCGTCCCGCGCCCCGCCGGACGGCAGGATGGGAGCGTGACCGACGTGACACAGTACGAGACCGTTTCCACCGACGCAGGCGACGCCCGCGTCGCCTGGCACGAGGGGTCCGGGGGGACGCGGCCGTGGGCCGTCCTCGCCCTCGGCCACGGCGCCGGCGGCGGCATCGAGGCCCGCGACCTCCAGGCCCTGGCCGCCGCGCTGCCCGCCCGGGGCGTGACCGTCGCCCTCGTCGAGCAGCCCTGGCGGGTCGCGGGCAAGAAGGTCGCGCCCGCCCCCAAGACCCTGGACACCGGCTGGCGCGGCCTCTGGCCGGCCCTCGCCCGCCCCGGCCTCCCGGTGATCGCGGGCGGCCGCAGCGCCGGCGCCCGGGTCGCCTGCCGCACCGGGCGGGAGCTCGGCGCGCTCGCCGTCCTCGCGCTGAGCTTCCCCCTGCACCCGCCGGGCCGGCCGGAGAAGTCCCGCGCCGAGGAACTCCTCGGCACCGGCCTGCCGACGCTCGTCGTCCAAGGCGGCAACGACCCCTTTGGACGGCCCGCGGAGTTCCCGGACGGCCCGTACCGCCTCGTCGAGATCCCCGACGGGGACCACGGTTTCGCCCTGCCCGGACGGGCGCCGCTCGGGCCGGAGGAGGCGAGGGAACTCCTGGTGGCCGGAGTCGCCGAATGGATCACCTCCCTCCGCTGACGGACCGGGAATGTCGCGCCGGGAACCACTGTTGTTCCGTGCGTCGGTGTGAGAGCAAGGAAGAGGGAGTCCGTCGCATGGGTTCGACCATCTGCCCGGAGCGCGCGCAGGCCGCTGACCTCGACTGGACAGTGCTGCCCGCTCCCAAGGGAGCCCAGATTCGGGCGGCGGTCGGAGTGGTTCCTCGTCTATCCTCCGAAACGAGCGGGTCCGCCCTCGGGCTCGCCGCCGCGCTGGAGGAGGTGGGTCCGGTCACTGGGACCGACACAGGGACCGACGACGGCCCCGAGGAGACGACCGAGGAGCGCAACGCGCGCTTCGAGCGGGACGCCCTCGGCTACCTCGACCAGATGTACTCGGCCGCGCTGCGCATGACGCGCAACCCCGCGGACGCGGAGGACCTGGTGCAGGAGACCTACGCCAAGGCGTACGGATCCTTCCACCAGTTCCGCGAGGGTACGAACCTCAAGGCCTGGCTGTACCGCATCCTCACGAACACCTTCATCAACTCGTACCGCAAGAAGCAGCGCGAGCCCCAGCGCAGCGCCGCCGAGGAGATCGAGGACTGGCAGCTCGCGCGCGCCGAGTCGCACATGTCGACCGGTCTGCGTTCGGCCGAGTCGCAGGCGCTCGACCACCTCCCGGACTCCGACGTGAAGGAAGCGCTCCAGGCGATTCCCGAGGAGTTCCGCATCGCCGTCTATCTCGCGGATGTCGAGGGCTTTGCGTACAAGGAGATCGCGGACATCATGGGGACACCCATCGGTACGGTGATGTCCCGGCTGCACCGGGGTCGCCGCCAGCTGCGCGGCATGCTCGAGGACTACGCTCGCGACCGCGGGCTGGTACCCGCGGGCGCCGGAGAGTCGTCGAACGATCTGAAAGGCTCGGGCTCATGAGCTGCGGAGAGCCGCACGAGACGGATTGCTCGGAAGTCCTGGATCATCTGTACGAGTTCCTCGACAACGAGATGCCCGACAGTGACTGCACCAAGTTCGAGGTGCACTTCGAGGAGTGCTCGCCGTGCCTGGAGAAGTACGGCCTGGAGCAGGCGGTGAAGAAGCTCGTCAAGCGCTGCTGCGGCAGTGACGACGTCCCCACCGACCTGCGGTCCAAGGTCATGGGCCGGATCGACCTGATCCGCTCCGGGCACCTCGTCCCCGAGCAGGAGATCGCGCCGATCGTGCCGACGACGCCGGCGCCCCAGGAGTAACTCCCCCTCCGTGGAGGGACGAGGAGGCCGTCGCGACGCGATCGCGGCGGCCTCCTTCGTATATCAGCTTGTATCACCCGATGGTGCGAATCCGCTCCACCCCGCCGTCACGGGCCGTCCCACTCGCTACCGTGACGGGGATGATGGGCGTGAAGGTCATTCCGCGGGCGGCCCGCGTGTACGTCGGCTGCGCCCTGCTGGGCGCCGCGGCCTCCGTCCTGCCCGCCCTGCGCCCCGACGCGGCCACCCCCTGGGTCACCGTCGCGCTCCTCGCCGCCCTGTACGCGCTCTGCGAACTCCCCGCCCGCTGCCGCCTCCTGGGCCGCGCGACCGGTGGCTCCGTGCCCATGGGCACCGGCTCCTTCTTCCCCGTCCTCCTCGCCGCCGCCCTCCTCCTGCCGCCGGCCGCCGCCGCGCTCACCGCCCTCCCCGGCAGCCTCCTCGCCCGCGTGGACGAACCCCCGGCCGGCCTGCGCCGCGCCTGGCGGGCCGCCTCCACCGCCCTCGCCGTCGGGGCCGCCGCCCGCGCCGCCGAGGCCCTCAGCTGCGCCCGCGCCCTCGGACACGAGCACGACGCCCCCGACTTCCCGTACGCGCTGCTGCCCGCGGGCGCCGCCGCGCTCACCTTCTGCCTCGTCCTGACCGCCCTCGACGGCGGCATCCGGGCGACGGCCGACGGACTGCCCCCGCGGGCCGCCTGGCGCGGCCTCGGCCGGGCCCTCGCCCCGCACGCCGTGCACGGACTCGCCGGGCTGATGATGGCCGTCCTCTGGCGCAGCACGTACGGGCCCGTGTCGGCGCTCTTCGTGCTCCTCCCCATGTACATCTCCTGCTGGGTCTTCGCCCAGTACCACCGCGAGCGCGCCGCCCACCAGGCCACCATCCGCGCCCTCGTCCAGGCCGTCGACATCAAGGACCGCTACACCCGGGGCCACAGCGAACGCGTCGGCCACGCCTCCGTCCTGATCGCCCGCGAGCTCGGCATGGCGGAGGAGCGGCTCGACGTCGTGCGGTTCGCCGGCATCCTCCACGACGTCGGCAAACTGGGCGTGCCCACCCGGGTCCTCCGCAAGGACGGCCCCCTCACCCCCGAGGAGCGCCGGGTCATCGAACTGCACCCGGAGTACGGGCACGAGATGGTCCGCGGCATCGGCTTCCTCGGCGAGGCGCGGGCCGCGATCCTCCACCACCACGAACGCATGGACGGCAGCGGCTACCCGTACGGGCTGCACGGTGACGAGATCCCCGAGTTCGCCCGGGTGGTGGCGGTCGCCGACGCCTTCGACGCCATGACCTCCACCCGCTCCTACAGCCGGGCCCGCCCGGTCCCGACCGCCGTCGCCGAACTGAAGCGGTGCGCCGGCAGCCAGTTCGACGCCCGGATGGTCGCCGCCCTCGTCGCCGCCCTCGACCGGCACGGCTGGCAGCCCGCCGTCACCGCCGACGAGTCGGCGCCGACGGGCCCGCCGGGCGGGAACGTGCCGCCGCCGCGCGCGGCCGAAGCCGCACGCGGACAGGAAGCCGCACGACAACAGGAGACGCAGCCGGAGGCCGGACGCCGACCCGAGGAGTCCGAGGCCGGACGCCGACCCGAGGAGTCCGATGACCCCGAGGCCGGGCGCCGGAAGGAAGCGCCCGTGACCAGGTCCAGGGGGCGCGCATGAGGCCCGGCGCCGTCACCGTCGGCACCGTCCACGGGGCCGCGCTCCTGCTGAGCCTCACCGGATTCGCCTCCACCCTCTGGTACGGAGTCGACGAACCCGGCAACGCCCTCGCCTTCGGCACCCTCGTCGTCCTCGGCGAGCTGGCCCGCTGGGGCGCCGCCCCCGAGGAACGGGAGCCCGCGCCGCTCGCCGCCGCAGGGGCCCTCGCCTACGCCCTGCTCGGGGCGAGCGCCGGCACCGCCACCACCCACGGCGTCCTCCAGACCGTCGCCGTCGTCGTCGCCGCCGGCCTCGCCGGGATCGTCCCCCACATCGCCCGGGGCCGGGGGCCCGGCCTCGACCACCTCGCCCGCCGCGTCCTCACCGTCGGCTTCGCCGCCCTCTGCTTCCAGCCCCTCTACAACTCAGGGGCCGTCGTCGAGCACCTCGGCCAGGGCCCGGCGTACGCCCTCTTCCTCGTCCTGCTGCTCGTCCTGACCGCCCTGTGCGACGCCGTCCTCGCCGCCCTCCTGCTCCGCGCCCGCACGGCATTCCCGTACGGCCCCCTCCTCCGCGACGAACTCCGCGCCCTCCTCGGCATCGGCTCCGCCGTCGGCGCCACCGGCATCGTCATGGCGCTCGGCGTGGCCGCCGCCGGGCTCTGGGCGCTGCCCGTGCTCGCCGTGCCGCTGCTGCTCACCCAGGTCTCCTTCCGCCGGTACTCCGCCGTGCGCACGGTCAACCGGCAGACCATCGCCTCCCTCGCCCGGGCCACCGAGATCGCCGGCTGCACCCCGCCCGGGCACGCCCGCCGGGTCGCCGCCCTCAGCGCCGCCGTCGGACGGGAGCTCGGCCTCTCCGGGGCCGAACTGGCCGTCCTGGAGCACGCGGCGCTCATGCACGACATCGGCCAGCTCTCCCTCGTCGACCCCGTCGCCGGCGGTGCCACCGCGCTGCTGCCCGCCGAGGAGCAGCGCCGGATCGCCCTCCTCGGCGGCGAGGTCGTCCGCAGGACCGGCGTCCCCGAGGCCGTCGCCGTCGTCGTGGAACGCCAGGCCGACCCGTACCGCGAGCAGCCGCTGCCCGCCCGGATCGTCCGGACCGTGAACGCCTACGACGACCTCGCGGGCGGCGAGGGCGCGGGCGCGGCCCTCGACGCCCTGGAGCGGCTCAGGCTCGGCACCGCCCGCGATCATCACCCGGATGTCGTCGAATGCCTGGCCAGGGTCCTGGCACGGGGCGGAGCGGCTGGGGTGACCTCCGTCGCGGCTGGGTAACCCATGGGTAATGAGCGCGCGTCCGACCGGGCATGGTTGGATGCGAACAAGAGGGTGAAGCGACCGGCAGGCGGGAATCGTGAAGATCTTCGGGAAGGTACGGCATCGGCCCTCCGCCTCATGGCGGCAGGCCACCGACCGCGCGTTCACGCTGATCGGCGACGGCCGGTACGAGGACGCGGGCGCGCTCCTGACGCGCGCGGCGGATCTTGAGCCCTGGCTCTCGGAGTCCTGGTTCAACCTGGCGCTGCTGCACAAGTTCCGGCACGACTGGGAGCAGGCGCGCGCCGCCGGGCTCCGCGCCGTCGCGCTGCTCGACAAGGAGAGCGGCGCCCCCGACTGGTGGAACGTCGGCATCGCCGCGACCGCGCTCCAGGACTGGCCCCTGGCCCGCCGCGCCTGGCAGGCCTACGGACTCAAGGTCCCCGGCGCCGCCGCGGGCACCGGTGAGCCCGCCGGCATGGAGCTGGGCAGCGCCGCCGTCCGGCTGTCGCCCGAGGGCGAGGCCGAGGTCGTGTGGGGCCGCCGGCTCGACCCGGCCCGGATCGAGGTCCTCTCCATCCCGCTGCCGTCCTCCGGGCGCCGCTGGGGCGAGGTCGTCCTCCACGACGGCGTACCGAACGGCGAGCGCACCACCACCGCCGGACCCTCCTACCCGGTCTTCGACGAGATCGAGCTGTGGGCCCCCTCACCCGTCCCCACCTGGGTGGTGCTTCTGGAGGCGGCGACCGAGGCCGACCGGGACGCCCTGGAGCAGCTGGCCGCGGAGGCGGGATTCGCCGCCGAGGACTGGTCGTCCTCCGTGCGGCTGCTCTGCCGTGCCTGCTCCGAGTCGACCATGCCGAGCGCCGAGGGCGAGGGCGAGCACTCCGACCCCCACGACCACAGCGAGCCGGGGCACCCCGGCCCGCTCGGGCACCGTTCGCCGGGCGAGCTGTGGGTCCCGGAGCGGGAGTGCGGCATCGCGGCCCCGGCGGGGCTGGTGCGCGGGCTCCTCGACGGCTGGGTGGCGGACAGCCCCGACAGCCGTGAGTGGCGCGATCTCGAAGAGGTCTGCTGAGCCGGGGGCGACTCCGGGATCCGGCCGGGCCCGTAGGCTGTCTCTCGACGGAATCGGGTTTTCAGGAAGGCGCGGCCGGACATGGCGCAGCAGGAGACGGACGAGCAGACGATCAACGACGGGTTCGTCGTGGACACGGAGGACTGCGAGGCGCGCGAGCTCGCCCACCGTGAGCGCGGCACGGCCCGCCCGATCACCGTGGTCGGCAACCCGGTGCTCCACAAGGAGTGCAAGGACGTCACCGAGTTCGACGACTCGCTCGCGGCGCTCATCGACGACATGTTCGCCAGCCAGAAGGCCGCCGAGGGTGTGGGCCTCGCCGCGAACCAGATCGGTGTGGACCTCAAGGTCTTCGTCTACGACTGCCCCGACGACGAGGGCGCCCGGCACACCGGTGTCGTGATCAACCCGGTCCTCCAGGAGCTCCCGGCCGAGCTGCGTGTCCTCGACGAGTCCAACGAGGGCTGCCTCTCCGTGCCGACCGCCTACGCCGAGCTGGCCCGCCCCGACTACGCGGAGGTCCACGGCCAGGACGCCCAGGGCAACCCGATCAAGGTGCGCGGCACCGGCTACTTCGCCCGCTGCCTCCAGCACGAGACGGACCACCTGTACGGCTACCTGTACATCGACCGCCTCTCCAAGCGGGACCGCAAGGATGCCCTCCGCCAGATGGAGGAGGGCACCCCGCGCTACGAGACGGTGCCCAACGCCTGATCGCCGGTACGCGTACGAGAGGGGCCCCGCACTCGACCGAGTGCGGGGCCCCTCTCGTACGGCGGAGTCCTAGAAGTCCTCGTCCAGGTCCACCGAGCCCTCGACCGCCACCTGGTAGGCGGACGGGCGGCGCTCGAAGAAGTTGGTGAGTTCCTGGACGCCCTGGAGCTCCATGAAGGAGAAGGGGTTCTCGGAGCCGTACACCGGGGCGAAGCCGAGGCGCTGGAGCCGCTGGTCGGCGACGCACTGGAGGTACTCGCGCATTGACTCGGTGTTCATGCCCGGCAGGCCGTCGCCGCACAGGTCGCGGCCGAACTGCAGCTCCGCCTCGACGGCCTCCCTGAGCATGTCGGTGACCTGCTGCTGGAGCGCGTCGTCGAAGAGCTCCGGCTCCTCCTTGCGGACGGTGTCCACGACCTCGAAGGCGAAGTTCATGTGCATCGTCTCGTCGCGGAAGACCCAGTTGGTGCCGGTCGCGAGGCCGTGCAGCAGGCCGCGGGACCGGAACCAGTACACGTACGCGAAGGCGCCGTAGAAGAACAGGCCCTCGATGCACGCGGCGAAGCAGATCAGGTTCAGCAGGAAGCGGCGGCGGTCGGCGGCCGTCTCCAGGCGGTCGATCTTCTCGACCGAGTCCATCCACTTGAAGCAGAACTGCGCCTTCTCGCGGATGGAGGGGATCTCCTCGACCGCGTCGAACGCGGCGGAGCGGTCGTCCGGGTCGGGCAGGTAGGTGTCGAGCAGCGTCAGATAGAACTGGACGTGCACGGCCTCCTCGAAGAGCTGGCGCGACAGGTACAGGCGCGCCTCCGGGGAGTTGATGTGCTTGTAGAGGGTCAGGACCAGGTTGTTCGAGACGATCGAGTCGCCCGTCGCGAAGAACGCGACCAGACGGCCGATCATGTGCTGCTCGGCGGGGGTCAGCTTGGCGAGGTCGGCGACGTCCGAGTGGAGGTCGACCTCCTCCACGGTCCAGGTGTTCTTGATCGCGTCCCGGTAGCGCTCGTAGAAGTCCGGGTAGCGCATCGGACGGAGGGTCAGCTCGAAGCCCGGGTCGAGGAGGTTCTTCTTCTCGTTGGTGCTCATTACTGGCAGGCCTCGCAGGACTCGGGGTTTTCCAGGGAGCAGGCGAGGGCGTCCGCGTCGGGGGTCGCCTGCTGGACGGGGATGGTGGCGGCGGTGGGCGCCGCGGCCTGGGCGGCGCGGGCGATCCGGGTCGCCGGACGGGAGCGCAGGTAGTACGTCGTCTTGAGGCCCTGCTTCCAGGCGTACGCGTACATCGACGACAGCTTGCCGATCGTCGGCGTCTCCAGGAACAGGTTCAGCGACTGCGACTGGTCCAGGAACGGGGTCCGGGCGGCGGCCATGTCGATCAGACCGCGCTGCGGGATCTCCCACGCCGTGCGGTACAGCTCGCGCACCTCGGCCGGGACCCAGGTGAAGCCGGCCACCGAGCCGTTGGACTCGCGCAGCGCCTCACGGGTCTGCGCGTCCCACACGCCGAGCTTCTTCAACTCGTCGACCAGGTACGAGTTGACCTGGAGGAACTCGCCGGAGAGCGTCTCGCGCTTGAAGAGGTTGGAGACCTGCGGCTCGATGCACTCGTAGACGCCCGCGATCGAGGCGATGGTCGCCGTCGGCGCGATGGCGAGGAGGAGGCTGTTGCGCATGCCGACGGCGGCGATCCGCTCGCGCAGCGCGGCCCAGCGCTCCGGCCAGTTGAGCTCCACGGTGGCGCTGTAGTGGTCCGGGTGCAGGACACCACGGGCCGTGCGGGTCTGCTCCCAGGCGGGGACCGGACCGTTGCGCTCGGCGAGGTCGGCGGAGGCCTCGTACGCGGCCAGCATGATCCGCTCGGAGATCCTCGTCGACAGCGCGCGCGCCTCGGCGGAGTCGAACGGCAGCTTCAGCTGGAAGAAGACGTCCTGGAGGCCCATCGCGCCCAGGCCGACCGGCCGCCAGCGGGCGTTGGAACGCCCGGCCTGCTCGGTCGGGTAGAAGTTGATGTCGACGACCCGGTCGAGGAAGGTGACGGCCGTGCGGACGGTCGAGTCCAGCCGCTCCCAGTCGATGTCGTCACCGACGACGAACGAACCCAGGTTGACCGAGCCGAGGTTGCAGACGGCCGTCTCGCCGTCGTTCGTGACCTCGATGATCTCGGTGCACAGGTTCGAGGAGTGGACGACCGTGCCGGGCTCGGCGGTCTGGTTGGCCGTCCGGTTCGAGGCGTCCTTGAAGGTCATCCAGCCGTTGCCGGTCTGGGCCAGGGTCCGCATCATCCGGCCGTACAGGTCGCGGGCCGGCATCGTCTTGCGGGCCAGGCCCGCGGCCTCGGCCTTGTGGTAGGCGGCGTCGAACTCCTCGCCGTACAGGTCGACCAGCTCGGGCACGTCCGCCGGGGAGAACAGCGACCAGTCGGCGTCGGCGTTGACGCGGCGCATGAACTCGTCCGGGATCCAGTGCGCCAGGTTCAGGTTGTGCGTACGGCGCTGGTCCTCGCCCGTGTTGTCGCGGAGCTCCAGGAACTCCTCGATGTCCGCGTGCCAGGTCTCCAGGTAGACGGCGGCGGCGCCCTTGCGGCGGCCGCCCTGGTTGACGGCGGCGACGGAGGCGTCGAGGGTCTTGAGGAACGGCACGATGCCGTTGGAGTGCCCGTTGGTGCCGCGGATCAGCGAACCGCGGGCGCGGATGCGGGAGTAGGAGAGGCCGATGCCGCCCGCGTGCTTCGAGAGGCGCGCCACCTGGTGGTAGCGGTCGTAGATGGAGTCCAGCTCGTCCTGCGGGGAGTCCAGGAGGTAGCAGGAGGACATCTGCGGGTGGCGGGTGCCGGAGTTGAAGAGCGTGGGGGAGGACGGCAGGTAGTCGAGCCGGCTCATCAGGCGGTAGAGGGCGGTGACTTCGTCGAGCGCGCGGACGCTGTCGTCCTCGGCGAGGCCGCAGGCCACGCGGAGCATGAAGTGCTGCGGGGTCTCGATCACCTTGCGGGTGATCGGGTGGCGCAGCAGGTAGCGCGAGTAGAGGGTGCGCAGGCCGAAGTAGCCGAAGCGGTCGTCGGCGGCCGCGTCGATCGTCGCGTCGAGCCGCTCGGCGTGCAGCGCCACGAACGCGGCGGTGCGGTCGGCGATCAGACCCTCGCGGTGACCGACGGCGACGGAGGCCGAGAAGCGGTACGAGCCCTGGCTCGCGGCCTCGTCGGCGATGGTGATCGTCAGGAGCCGGGCGGCGAGCCGGGAGTACGCCGGGTCCTCGGCGATCAGACCGGCGGCCGCCTCCGTGGCCAGCTCGCGCAGTTCCGCCTCGTCCGCCACGGCGCTGCGGCCGCGGAGCGCGGCGGCGGCCACCTTGCCGGGGTCGGTGTCGGCGAGATCGGCGGTGAGGTCGGTCAGGGTCCGCAGCAGCACGGTCCCGGGGCCGTCGCTCTCGACCGCGGAAGCCTCGGCGGAAGCCGGATCGGCGGGCGCGATGGTCACGTGGGGGCTCTCCCTCGCTCGGCTCGGGGCCGCGGCGGGGGAAGGCGGGCATGCGGGCATCCGTAACGCCGGACGCGACGCTTCCACCGGCCCACTCCGCGAGGCCCGGACGTCGTTGGCACCCGGAACGGACGGACCGGATGCGCTGTCGGCAGGTCCTCGGACTCACCTCGCCCGAATATGTCGTATCCGTACGAAGCACACCGTTGCGGGACAGTTCCGGATTCGCGCCGGATTCCCCTGCGTCGACAGCGAGCATGAGCATACATGTGGGGGGCGCCGCTTGCGGCACCCCCCACATGTTGTGTCGCCCCCCGGCTCAGAACTCCAAGGAGTAGGTACGCAGGCGGTGATCGGGGATCGGCTCCCAGTCCCGGTCCGGGGTGCGGACGAAGCCCAGACGGTCGTAGATCCGGTGTGCGGAGACCATCGTGGCGTCCGTGGACAGCACGATGCGGCGGCACTCCGGGAGGGCCCTCGCCCGCTCGATGCAGGCCCGTACGAGGGCCTCTCCGACGCCTCGCCCACGGGCCTCCCGGGAGACCACGAGCATCCGGAACTCGGCCTCGCCCTCGACCGCGATGTCCGCCCACGGGGTCGAGCCGGTGGCGAAGGTCACCCCGCCGAGCAGCCGCCCGTCGGCGTCCTCGGCGACGAGCACCTCGCTCTCGCGCGCCCGCCGGGCCGTGTCCCGGAGCACGTGCAGATACGCGTCCTCCGCCCCGTGCGCGAGCAGTCCGTCGTCCAGATAGGTCCCCGCGGTGAGTTCACCGAGCGCTTCGTACTCCTCGGGCCGTACCGCCCTGATCGTGAAGTCCATGAGGGCAGTGTGCCTCCGGCGGCCCGGCGGGCCCCAGGGGGTCTCAGCCACCGGCCCCCACCGAGTTGTCGGGGGCGCCGTCGCCCACCGGCGGCAGATCGCCCCGCTCGACGGGGCCCCCGCCACCGGTCCGCTCCGGCAGGACGGCGTCGAGTTCGGCGGCGCCGGCGCGGTGGGTGCGCTCGGCGGCCCCCCGGAGCGCCTTCCGGTCCACCGTGAGCGGGGCGGCGACCTCGACGCGCAGCCCGTTCTCGGCGCGTACGTAGGCGTGCTGCCCGGCGGACCGCAGGTACCAGCGGTCGCCGTCCCGGACGCAGCCGTCCGGCCCGGCGGTGTTCGCCGCGGCGCACTCCTTCTCGGAGAAGGGCCGGCGCTCGGCGGAGACGGTCAGCCGGACGCCGTCCCGCCGCAGGTAACCGACCTGGAAGCCGTCGTCGCCGATGACCCCCGACGCCATGCGGGAGGCCTCGAAGCCCTCGGCCTCGGTGACGTACACATGGTCCTTGTCGGTCTGCGCCCAGCGGGCGCGGGCGTCCAGCTCGGCCGGATCGGGCGTCGGACGCCCGCCCGCCGTCTCGGTGCCGCAGCCGGTGACGGCGAGGGCGACGGGGAGCAGGGCGAGCAGGGCGAGGCGTGGTCCGGTGCGCATGTACCGCATCCTCGCCCGGGAAAGGCGAAGACCGCCATGCCTCCGGGGGAGGCAGGGCGGCCTTCGTCAGGTCCGGCGGTCGATCAGTGGGTCTCGGCGCCGACCTTCGGGAGCGTCTTGACCCCGGCGTCGCCGGCGTCGGCCGTGTAGTCCTCCGGGGAGGTCTCGTCGATGCCCTCGGGGGCCTTGACGGCCTTGAGGACGAAGGTCAGGACGACCGTGACGAGGACGTTGAGGAGGAAGGCGGTGAGACCGATGTAGCCGATCTCGCCGATGCCCGGGATCTCGGCGGAGGAGCCGCCGAAGTGCTTCTGTGTCGGGCTGGCGACCCCGTACGCGGCGACGGTGCCGTAGATCATGCCGACGGCCCAGCCGGCGAGCAGCGCCCAGCGGTGGAACCAGCGGGTGAAGAGGCCGCCGACGAGGGCCGGGAATGTCTGCAGGATCCAGATGCCGCCGAGCAGCTGGAAGTTGATCGCGACCGTCTTGTCCATGGTGAGGACGAAGGCGAGCGCGCCGACCTTCACCAGGAGCGAGACCAGCTTGGAGACCTTGGTCTCCTGCGCCGGGGTCGCGTCCGGTTTGATGAAGTCCTTGTAGATGTTGCGGGTGAAGAGGTTGGCCGCGGCGATCGACATGATCGCGGCGGGCACGAGCGCGCCGATGCCGATGGCGGCGAAGGCGACGCCCGCGAACCAGTCCGGGAACATCGTCTCGAAGAGCTGCGGGATGGCGAGCTGGCCGTTCTTCACCTGGATCCCGGCGGCGATCGCCATGAAGCCGAGCAGCGCGAGCAGACCCAGCATCAGCGAGTACAGCGGCAGGATCGTGGTGTTGCGGCGGATGACCTCACGGCTCCGGGACGACAGGGTCGCCGTGATGGAGTGCGGGTACATGAAGAGCGCGAGGGCCGAGCCGAGCGCCAGCGTCGCGTACGTCCACTGGCCCGCGTCGCCGGGGACGAGCGCGCCGCGCGGCTTGCCGGTCGCCGGGTTGGTCTGCGCGTACGCCTCGCCCGCCTTGGCGAAGATCTCGTCGAAGCCGCCCAGCTTGATCGGGATGTAGATGATCGCCACCGCGATGACGATGTAGATCAGGGTGTCCTTGACGAAGGCGATGAGCGCGGGCGCGCGCAGACCCGAGGAGTACGTGTACGCCGCGAGGACACCGAAGGCGATGAGCAGCGGCAGGTCCTTGATGAACCAGTGGGTGTTCTCGCCGCCGCCGACGCCCATCACGTCCAGGACGGCCTGGATGCCGACGAGCTGGAGCGCGATGTACGGCATGGTGGCGAGGATGCCGGTGACCGCCACCGCGAGGGACAGGCCCTTGGAGCCGAAGCGGCCGCGCACGAAGTCCGAGGTGGTGACGTACCCGTGCTTGTGCGAGACCGACCAGAGGCGCGGCAGGAAGGTGAAGATCAGCGGGTAGACGAGGATCGTGTACGGCACGGCGAAGAAGCCGGCCGCGCCCGCCGCGTAGATGGCCGCCGGGACGGCGACGAAGGTGTACGCGGTGTAGAGGTCGCCGCCCAGCAGGAACCAGGTCACCCAGGTGCCGAACGACCGGCCTCCCAGGCCCCATTCGTCGAGGCTGTCGTTCTCGGCCTTGCGCCAGCGCGCGGCCAGGAAGCCCATGACCGTGACGGCCAGGAAGAAGAAGATGAAGACGGCGAGTGCGACGCCGTTCACGCCGTCCTTCATCGCTCGTCACCCCCCTTGCGGGCACGCTGGTCCAGCTGCCACAGCTTGTACGCGACCATGGTGAGCGCGGTGGAGATCAGTACCCAGAGCATCTGGTACCAGTAGAAGAACGGGATGCCCGCGAAGAGCGGTTCGACCTTCGCGTACGAGCTGACCCAGAGCATCGCCACGAACGGCGCGAACAGACAGACCGCGATCACCACCCTCAGGGGTGTGATGGTGGGTTGTTTCCCTTGTGTCGCTTCTGGCATGGCGATTCCGGTCCCCTCGCTGATCACCTCGGTAATGGTGGGGAAATCTAGGGGACTGCTCCGCTCCATGGAACCCCCGTCCGCATAACGGATGGGACTACGTCAGCTGCGGTCGTGGGAGCGGTCCCTCGGCGCCGCGCTCAGAGCCAGCCCTCCTTGGCGGCCCGTACCCCGGCCTCGAACCGGCTCCGCGCACCGAGTCTGTTCATCAGCTCCGAGCTCATCCGGCGCACGGTCCGCAGTGAGATCCCCAGCCGCCGGGCGGCGATGTCGTCCGTGCAGCCGATGCCGAGCAGCATGAGCAACTCCCTTTCCTGCGGGGAGAGGTCGTGCTCGTCGCGGCGCGGGCTCTCGCCGAACGGGGTGCCCGCGTCCCAGAGTCGGTCGAAGAGCACCACGAGCGCGTGCACCAGGCCGGGGCTGCGGACCTCCAGGGCGCCGGCGCGTCCGTCGTCCGGGTCGACGGGGACGAGCGCGGCCTCCCGGTCGACGATGACCATGAGCATCGGCACCACGGGCACCGTCCGTGCGTCGCCGCCCAGATCGCAGTACCAGCGCACGTATTCGACGGTCGGCGGGTCGTTGCGGAAGCTCTCCTGGTAGATCGACCGGATCTTCACGCCGCGTTCCAGGGCGAGTTGGTCGAGCGGCTGGCTCGCGTCCATGGTGTCGGGGAGCTGAGCGCCGCCCGGGAGCAGCGAGAGGCACTCGGTGCGGGCGTTCGCGGCCAGGTCCTCCAGGCGTTCCCGTACGTTGTCGAGGCCGGTGATGCGGTCGACCAGATCGTGCCGGACGCCCGGCTCGGAGTGGTCCGCGTACGAGGCGAGGATGCCGGCGACGGCCCGCCCCGCGCGCTCGACCTGGCGTTTCCGCTTGCTCAGCTCGGCCTCGGCGCGGGAGAGCAGGAAGGAGAATCCGACGTCCGGGTTGAAGGGTTCGACCTCGCCGGAGGAGTCGTCCATCAGCACGAGTTTGAGGTCCGCGAGACAGGCGAGCGCCTCGCGGACCTCGGACGCGGGGCGGCCCAGATGGGCCGCCATCTCCGCCACGTCGTACTCGGGTCGCTCCAGGAGCAAGCGGTAGACGGCCTCCGTCGACTCCTTTATGCCGAGCGCCTCCAACATCCCGTATCTCCCCCTCGTCACGTTCCGTCGCGCGACCGCCCCGCATTCGTGATCGCGGTCGTCGATGCTAAGCGGGAGGAGCCATCTAGGTCTAGACCAATTGGGGTGAAGTCCGAGGTACGGGACGCGCGGAGGGCGCGGGCGGGGTGCGCCGGCGGCCGGCGAGCGCGTCGAGCAGCGCCGCCATCGCGAACCCCGACACGAGCAGCGCCAGTTCGACCTGCGGACCGACCCCGACCGCGAGCACCGCGAGCGCGCCCGCCCCGGCCGCCACGGGCCCCGCCCACGAGGGGCCGCCCGCCGCCGACGCCACCGAGCGGTCCAGCGACACACAGAAGGCGAAGACGCCCACGACGAGGGGGACCCAGCCGGTGACGGCCCCGGTGCCCGGCGGGCCCCACTGCCACAGGACGGTGAGCGCACCCGCCGCGGCGACGGCGGCGAGAAGGGCGCGGAACACGGCACGGGCCGCCGTGCCCGCCGTGGTGAGGGCGGCGAGGGCGAGGAGGGCGGCGAGGGCGGCCGCCGGGATCGCGTAGGGGAGGAGCCCGTAGACGCCCTCCACGAGATCGCGGTCGACCACGCCCGAGCCACCGACCGTGGCGGGGGGCCCTCCCTCCGCGAGCGCCGACCGCAGCGCCGTCACCGTCGCCGCGCCCGCCGCCGTCATCGGCTCCTCCTCCGGTACGACCACGACCACGGCCGCACCGTCGCGACGCCACTCGGCCGCCGCGGGCGCCGCCGCGAGCAGCACCCCCGGGACCCGGGCCGCCCGCGCGGCCACGGCCGCCGCGTCCGCGCCCCGCGGAACCAGGACCTCCAGCGGGTTCAGGACCCCCGACGGCACCCCGGCCGCCGTCAGCCGGTCGAGGCCGTCGCGGGCCGGGCCGCTCGCCACCAGGGCGTGCGCCACCGGATTGCCGACCCGAAGATGCGTGGCCGCTCCGGCGAGCAGGACGAGGAGGACCAGGCCGACCGCCGCCGGGACACGGCGGGACCGTCGCCCCACCCGTACCGGGGCCGCGGGTGCCGTCCGTGTCGTGCCCGGAGTCCGCGCCGTGCGCGCCACCCGGGCCGTCCCTGCCACCCGTTTCGTCGCCGCCGAGCGGAGCACCGGCGCCAGGGTCAGGGTCGCCGCCGTGCCCACCACCCACACCGCCAGCCCCGCGACCCCGACCGAACGCAGGAACGCCACCGGAACGAGCGCCAGGACAGCGCAGGCCGCCGCCCCCGCCGCACCGGCCGCCACCGCGGACCGGGCGGCGGTCTCCGGCGGCTGCGCCCACCGGTGCACCGAGAGCACCAGGGCCGTGACCGGCACCAGATAGACCACGATGAAGCTGATCTCGGTGAAGCCGGCCACCGCCTCCACCAGGACCAGCGCCCCCACCGAGGTCACCCCGGCGAGCAGCAGCGGCGCCAGGACCCCGAGCGGCGAACGGAACGCCAGGACCAGCAGCACCAGCAGCCCGAGCACACAGGCCGCCTTCACCGCGAGGGCCACCGCACCCGGCCCCGCCACCGCGCTGTCGTGCTGGAGCGGCAGCACGCCCGTCACCTCGACCCGTGCCTCCGGCAGCGCCGGCCGCAGCCCCGCGCGCAGGGTGCCCGCAGCCTCCTCGACGGCCGCGAGCCCCGCGAGGTCCGGCTTCCCCGCGCCCGGGTAGACCAGCGCGTACACCGTGCGGCCGTCCGCGCCGAGGAACCCCTCGTCACCCGTGCCCGCGTACGAGACCGTCCGCGCCCCCGGGCCCGCCGCCCGCCGGACGGCGTCCGCGAACGCCCCGGCCGCGCCGGGGGCACGCACGTCCGCGGCCCCCGGCCAGGTCGCGACCGCGACCAGCGGGGCGACGGCGGCCCCGTTCCCGTACCGCTCCTGGACGGCCTGGTTCGCGCGGTGCCCCGGCCCGCCGGAGGCGGTGAACGACTGGTCCAGCCGGCCGAGCCCGGCCACCGCCGCCGCACCGCCGAGCAGCAGCACGAGCAGCCACACCACACCGACGGCCACCCGGTGCCGGAGCGCGAAATCCCGCACCCGTTCGGCCCGCCGCGTCCGCTTGGACCACTCGGCCCCTGCGGCCCGGTCAGTCGACATCGTCGAGCCGCTTCCTCAGCTCGTCGTCCAGCCGCAGCCCCACCGCGCCGAGCGTCTCGTCCAGCTGCGCCGTCGAACTCGCCCCGATCACCGGGAGCACGGGCAGCTCACCGCCCAACGCCCAGGCCAGAACCACCTGGTTGGCGGTCACACCCAGCTCCGCCGCGACCTCCGCGAGCACCTTGAGGCGCCGCTCCGACCCCTCGTGCCGGTACTGCTCCGGCACCTCCTTGCCCGCGTCCGTGTACGCCCCCGTCAGCTGGGTCGTGTACGCCGTGAACGTCAGCTCCGGACGCGTCCCCAGATAGTCGAGCAGCTCCTCCGAGGCGTGCGGGTTCACCCCGAACTCCGCCCCGGGGCGCGGCCGCAGATAGGTGTACCGCTGCTGCACGGCCGCGTAGTCCGGCACCCCGGCGGCGACCGCCGCACCCCGCGACTCCTCGATCCGCCAGGCCGCGAAGTTGGAGCAGCCGGCCCGGCCGATCTTCCCCGTGTCCTCCAGCTCGCCGAAGGCCGCCATCGTCTCGGCGACCGGTGTCCGCCGGTCGTCGATGTGCGCGTAGTAGAGATCGATCCGGTCCGTGCCCAGGTTCCGCAGGCTCTCCTCCACCTGCCGGCGCAGCACCGGGGCCGAAAGCCCCTCCGCGCACTCCGGCCAGGCCGAACCGGGCGGGTCCGGCAGCGCGCCGACCTTGGTGGCGAGCACCATCTCGTCCCGGACGCCCCGGCTGCGCAGCCAGCGGCCGATCACCAGCTCGCTCTCTGCGCCGGTCGCGCCCGGCTCCCAGAAGGCGTAGGTGTTGGCGGTGTCGATGAAGGTGCCGCCGGCCTCGTGGAAGCGGTCGAGGACGGCGAAGGCGGCGGTCTCGTCGATCCGGGTGCCGAACGGCAGGGTGCCCAGGCACAGGGTGCTCACGCGGGGGCCCTCGGGGCCGCCCAGGTGGGTGTACTCCATTGCTTCTTCCCTTTCTCTCACATGTGGGGGGTGGTGACGGTCAGCTCCTGGACCAGGTGGTCCGAGAGGCCCTCCGCGGCGCGGAAGCGGTACGAGCCGACCCGGGCGCCGCCACCGGTGAACGCCCAGTCGATCCGCCACAGCCGCAGCCGCGCGCGGGCGTTCCAGCTGGCCGGGACGGGCGAACGGCAGGCACCGATCGCGTCGCGCAGCGTGCGCGGCATCCGGCGGATGTCCCCGATGGCCGCGCTCGTGTTGAAGTCACCGGTCACCAGGACCGGGTGCGGGTTGCCCCGCAGGTCGGCGACGAGCGCCGTGTACTCCCGGTCGCGGGCGGCGGCCCGGCGCCGCATGTCCCGGAGGAACGCCGGGCGCAGCGGGTTCATCACCGTCAGCTGCACCGGGATGTGCACGTTGTACGTGGACAGGATCCCGTCGCCGACCCGCAGGTCCACCCGGAGCGAGCAGGCGCCGACCGGCACGGGCGGACCGGCGGACGGGAACCGGGACAGCGTCACGGAGTTGTTGTCGACGGCCAGATGATGACCGGGGAACGCGGCCCGGATCCGCTCCTCGTCGTCGATGTCCCAGACCTCGCCGCCCTCGAAGCCGTTCAGGTACTCCTGGAGGACGTACACGTCCGCCGAGAGGGAGCACAGGAAGGCGTAGAAGCGCTCGGGATCGCCGCCCTGGTTCCAGTGCTGAGTGTTCCAGGACACGAGCCGCAGTCCCTCCGCGGGTTCCGAACGGGGGCCCAGCGCCCGCAGGTTGATCCCGTTCTGTGTCCAGCCCGCCAGCAGGCAGCCCGCGGCGAGCGCCCCCGCCGTCCGTCCGCCGCTGACAGCGGCGGCCGCGAGCAGGGCGAGCGGTACGGCGGCGAAGACGAGCGGCGGCAGCAGGGAGACCGCGAGCCAGGGCCACCAGCGCCCGTTCAGCGCGAGGTGCAGGGCGAGGAACACCGCCCAGACCAGGGCGCAGGACAGCAGCACGTCGGTCACCCGTTCCCCGGCAGGGACACCCACAGGTCCTGCACCGCGTGGTCGGAGAGCTTCTCGGGCTCGTTGAACTCGTACCGCTCGGCCTTCGCCCCGTTGCCCGTGAACGCCCAGTCGGTCCGCCAGAAGGGCTTCCAGCCTCCCTCCTCCCAGCTCGTGGGGTACGGGTCGGTGCTCACCTCCGCCGCGTCGTCGAGGCGCTCCCGCAGCGGGCCGAGGTCGGACATCGCCGCCGTGGCGTTGAAGTCACCGGCCACCACGACCGGGTTGCGGTTGGCCGCGAGGTCGGCCTCCAGGCCGGCGTACTGCGCCCGGCGCGGGGCGAACCGTTCCCGCATGTGGCGGTAGAAGGCGGCGGAGAGCAGCCCGTCCGGCATGCTGTTCCACACCGGCATGTGCACGTTGTAGAACGACACCGTCCGGTCCCCGACCCGCACATCCGTCCGCAGCACCTTGTTCTCCCGGTACTCCGCCTGCCAGTCCGCCCCCGGCGGCAGGTCGCCGGCCGGGCCCACGGCCGGCTGCCGCAGGATCGGGAAGCGGGAGAGCGTCACCAGCTCGCCCCGGACCGCGACCTGGTAGCCGGGGAACTCCCGGCGCAGCCGCGCCAGGTCGTCGATCGGCAGCTTGGCCTTACGGTCGGCGGTCACGTGCTGGTACTCGTGCAGCAGGTACACGTCCGCGTCCTTCGCCTTCAGGAAGGCGTAGAAGTGATCCTGGGTCCCGAGCAGTTGGTTCCACGAGTTGGTGTTCCAGGCGAAGACCCGCACGGAGTCGGGCCCGGGCCTCGGCTCCGACCGCCACAGCGCCGCCGGGTCGAAGCCCGACTGCCCGAAGCCCACGGCCAGGGCGAGCGCGGCGGCCGCGAGGCTCCGCCACCGGGCTGCGCCCCGGGCGAGCGGAGTCAGGGCGGCGAGCAGCAGCGGGACCAGGGCGAAGGCGGCCGGCGGGACGATGCCCACCAGATGCCCGAGCCAGATCCGGCCGTCCGCCGCCCACTCGACGAGGAGGAGGACGAGCCAGCCGAGCGCCGCGCCGAGGACGAGCCGGTTCAGGCGCCGCCGGGCCGGGGCGACCGGTACGGCCGCGGCCGGGGCCTCCACCGGCGCGAGCGTGTCAGCCACGGGAAGCCCCCGCGGCCACCCCGGCCGCTCCCGCCGCCGTCGGAAGGTCCGTCCCGGCTGTCGGCGCGGGAAGGTCCGGCCGGGGCTGGGGGTCGTACAGGTGCCGGAACCGCTTCGAGCACAGCCACTGCGCCCCCGCGACCCCGATCGCCGCGAACACCGTCAGGTTCACCAGGAAGTTGACGGCCACGAAGTACCCGAGGAACAGCCGCCCGCGGTGCCGCCTCACCTCCCGGTACATGTCCAGGTCGCCCCACACGCCGAGTACGAACAGGGCGAGCGGCAGCAGCGCCCACAGCGCTCCCCACAGCACCGGCGCGGCGAGCGCGGCCACCGTCAGGGGCGCGGCGAGGCTGGCCCCGGCGCGCGGACCGGTGACGAAGCCGCCCTGGAGGTGCCGTCTGCCGAGGATGAGCGGGACGGCGAGCCGGGCGCGGGCGAAGACCTTGTCGAGGACGATCCGCACGGTGTCGTCGTGGTCGTGCCGGCCGCGCACCTCCAGGGAGCTGAGCACCGTGTACCGCTCCGAGATGCGGCGCCCGTAGTCCTGGTCCTCGGTGTGCCGCAGGATCGGGTTGAACGGTCCGACCTCGTCGAAGACGCGGCGGGGGATCGCCAGGATCGCGGTGTGGACGGTGTCGATGACCCCCTCGGACTTCAGCAGCAGGTAGTACTGCTGGAGCGAGCGGTACTCCTCGATCAGGCTGTCGCGGATGAGCGGCTCCGGCTCGTAGGTGCCGCAGATCGCCCCGTACCCCTGTCCGGAGCCGAGGAGTTCGACGGACTTGGCGACGGCGTCGGGGTGCATGGCGACGTCGGAGTCGAGGAAGACGAGGATCTCGCCCGAGGAGAGTTCGGCGCCGAGGTTGCGGGCGACCGCGACCCCGCCGTTGACGCCGGTGGAGACCACCCGGGCGCCGGCCGCCGCGGCGATCGCGGCGGAGTCGTCGGTGGAGCAGTCGTCGACGACGAGGACCTCGATGTTCGGGTACGTCTGGGCGAGGGCGGCCTCGACGCACAGGCCGATCGAGCGGCCGTAGTTGTAGTTGGGGACGATGACGGAGACCAGCGGAACGGACATGATCGGGTTCTCCTAGAAAAGGACCTTGGCGAGGGAGAGGGCCCCCTGCCGCCACGGTTCGACACTGGTGACGCCCTCGCCCTTCTTCGCGGGGCGGGCGCCGGCGGGGAGCGCGGCGGTGGCGAGCCGCTGCTCGCGCCACCAGGCGAAGGTGCGCAGGATCGCGTCCTGGTTGGAGTACTTCGGCCGGAAGCCGAGGACGTCCCGGGCCTTGTCGGTGGAGACGAAGCTGTCGTCGAGGAGCTTGTGCAGCAGGCGTCCGTAGACCGGGGAGAGGCCGGAGCGCTGGAGCAGGCTGAGCGCGGCGAGCGCCGGCCTCGCGGGCATCGAGCGGACCCGCTTGCCGTGCCCGGCGGCGTCCAGGACGGCCTGGAAGTCCTCCCGTATCGTGCCGAACGAGGTGGCGCCCAGGTTGAAGGTGTCGTCGGCCGTCGCGGCCGGCGCGTCCATCGCGGTCACGACCGCGTCGACCAGGTCGTCCACGTCGAACATCTGGATACGGACGTCGCCCCGGCCCAGGACCGGGAAGTTCCGGCCCTCCTCGGCCCATTCGAAGAGCATCGCGAACAGGCCCATCCGGCCCGGTCCGAGGAAGGTCTTGGGCCGCAGGATCGGGACGCACATCTCCCGGCCGCGGAACCGTTCGGCGACCTCCTCGGCCTCCGCCTTGGCGGCGCTGTACGTGTCGACGGGCTCGCGGGGATACTCCTCCGGCGTGGGCACCACCTTCGGCAGTCCGTACACGGCGGTCGAGGAGATGTGCACGACGCGGGGGACGGCGTTCGCCTCGGCGGCGGTGAGGACCGCCTCGGTCCCGCCGACGATCACCGAGCGGATCATGTCGGCCGGGTAGCTGGGCAGGGCGGCGGCGCAGTGCACCACCGTGTCCGCGTCGGCCGTGACCCGCTTCATCGTCACCGCGTCCCGGACGTCCGAGACGGTGTGCGTCAGGTTCTCGTGCTCCGTGCGCGGGGCCCGCAGGTCCACGCAGTGCACCTGGCGGCCGTCGCCGAGGAGCCGGTCGATCAGGGTCGAACCGAGCATGCCGGCACCGCCGGTCACCACGATGCGCTCTACCACAGCGACGACACCTTCTCCTTGACGAAACGGGTGAGCAGACGGGGCAGACCCTGGGCGAGGGTCTTGTCGAGGCAGTCCAGGAAGAACTCGACCTCGTGCGGCTCGGCGACCAGCGAGGGGGCCACCATCAGCGGGTTGTCGCCGTTGAGCGTGTAGTACGTGTAGATGCCGTGGTCCCGGTAGAGGGCGTTGACCACCGACGAGGTGATGAGCTTGGTGCGGAAGCGCGGGTCCTTGGTCATCGCGCCCGGCACCAGCTTCGTCACCAGCTCCAGGATCTTCGGGCCCTTGTGCAGGAAGACCCCGTGGAGCGCGCCGTGGCCGCGGACCTCGGCCACCACGTCCGGGTACTCCTTGGCGATCCGCTCCAGACCGGGGGCGAGGATCCGCTCGATGTCCCGGGCGCGGGCCGGATAGTCGTCCTCGACGGCCACGTTGACGGCCTCGATGGCGGTGACCGCCTCCTCGCCGAAGCCGTAGTAGGTGGTGGACGTCGACTGGAGAAGGGCGTCCGTGAGGTTGTCGTAGGCCTTGCGGAAGACCGGCTCGCGGGCCACGAAGGCGGAGATGGAGGACTTGCCGCCGCCGAAGGACTTCGACGTGGTGAGGATGTCGGGGACCAGGCCCTCGTACCGCATGAAGTGGAAGAGGGTGCCCGTCTTGCCCCAGCCGGTGTAGATCTCGTCGAAGAGCAGGATGATGTTCTCGGCCGTGCACAACTCCCGCAGCCCGCGCAGGAACTCCTCCGAGCACTCGTTCATCGTCGACGCCGACAGCGGCTCGATGAGGATCGCGTACACGTCCGACTCGCCCTTCTCGGTGCGGAGTTCGGCGACGAGCCGCTGGACCGAGCCGAGGTCGCCGTACCGGAAGATCCCCACGCCGGGGATCCCGGGGAACTGGAACCCGGACTGGTTCTGGCCGGTCAGGCTGCCCGAGCCGAGCAGCTTGCCGTGGAAGGAGATGTCGGAGCGCAGCACCCGTGAGCGCCGGCCGCCGTGGTACTTGTACGCCAGCTTGACCGCGCCCTCGACCGCCTCCGCACCGGAGTTGGGGAAGAACGACATGTTCAGGTCGCCGGGCAGCAGCTCCGCGAGGTTGTGGCCGAGGGCCGCGACGTACGGCGAGAAGTAGGTCTTGTGGACCTCCATGCTCTTGCGCTCCTGGAAGCGCTGCCGGGCGGCGATGATCCGGGGGTGGTTGTGGCCGTGGTTGAGGACGCCGACGCCACCGGTGAAGTCGAGCACGCGGCGGCCGTCGCGCTGGGTGATCCAGACGCCCTCGGCGCTCTCGACGAGCTCCTGGCCGAAGCCGAAGGAGGTCATCAGGGAGACCTGGCTCTTGTTGACGTGGTCCTTGTACAGGCCGTGGACCTGCTTCGTCGTCAGCGACTCGCAGTCGTCGACGGAGTACAGCGGGGGCATGGTCAGTCCTTCGCGGGGATCGGGTGGGCGGGGGGAGCGGAACGGCGGGGGAGGGTCAGGAGGAGGGCGGCGCCTCCGACGAGGACTTCGCTGAGGGTGCAGACCACCCGGCTGGCGACGGCGACGGCGGTCGCCTCCTGCCAGGGCAGGACGGCGGTCAGCGCCAGCAGCAGCAGGGCCTCGCGGGCGCCCCAGCCGTCCGGCAGCACCACCACGAGGCTGGCGGCGGCGGTGGCCAGGGCGAAGCCGCCCACGCAGACCGGCAGCGCGGTCAGGGGCGGGGCGCCCAGCATCACGGCGAGGGCCCACAGGTGCAGCCCGCCGACCGCCCAGGAGGCGGTGGCCGAGGCGAGGGCCAGACGCATGCCCCGATCGCTCGCCCGGGTGGCGGGCGCCTGCCGGCGGGCGAGCCGGGCGGCGAAGGCCGCCAGGCGGTGCAGCAGTCCGGGCCGTACGGCGAAGGCGACGGTGACCGCGCCCGGCAGGACCAGCCACCAGGCCTCGGCGCCGATCGTCCAGGGCGCGGCGATCGGGCCGACGGCGAGGCCGGTGAGGACGGCCACGATCAGGTTCAGCAGGAAGACGGCGAGCACGACCGGCGCGGACACCCCCGCCGCACCGCCCATCCGCAGCTGGGCGAGGACGCCCCAGACGGCCCCCGGTACGTACTTGCCGAGATAGGACGTGAAGTAGATCCGGGTCGCGGTCCGGCCCGGCACCCCGGGCCCCAGGTCGGCGAGGAGGGTCCGCCAGGTGGCCATGGAGAGCAGGACGGCGAGGGCGTTGGCGGCCAGGGCGGCCACGAGGTACGGGACGGAGTCGGGGCGCAGGACGAGGCCGGCGAGTTCACCGGCCCGCCCGTACAGGGCGAATCCGATGCCGGTGACGACGGCGACCGGGAAGAGGACGGGAAGGGCGCGGCGGAGGCGTCCGCGCGGGGTCGGCGGAGCGTCGGCCGCGGCGGGCCCGGCGTCGGCCGGCGCGGCGGTCGGCGCGGTGGTCGTCACCGTCATGACCCGAGGTGGCTCAGCGGCCACGCGCCGGCCAGCAGCGCCGACCAGAGCAGGGCGTTGGAGACGGTCATCCGGTCGCTGAACAGCGCCCGCGAGGGATTGCCGCCCCCCGCGTCGACCACGATCAGCTGCAGGTAGCGGGCGAGGCCGAAGAGCGCGAACGGGGCGGTCACCACCGCGACCAGCGGCCCGTGCGGGCCGAAGACCGGGCTGTCCTGCACCTGGAGGACGTAGCTGACCGCCGTGAGCACCGCGGTGAAGGCGAGCAGCTGGTCGAGGAAGCCGAGGGTGTAGCCGCGCAGCGCGGGCCGGTGCAGCACCCCGCCGACCGCCATCTCGTGGCGGCGCTTGCCCAGGATCAGCAGCAGACAGAGGGAGAAGACGCAGAGGGTGAGCCAGCTCGGCACGGGGGTGCCCGAGGCCAGGCAGCCCTGGGCGAGCCGCAGGACGAAACCGAGGGCGACGATGAAGACGTCGAGGAGTGGGACGTGCTTGAGCCCCTTGCTGTACGCGGCGTTCAGAGCGACGTACGCGGCGACCGGCCACCAGTCGAGGAGGGCGGCCGTCCCGGTGACCACGGTGAGACCGACCGTCGCCGCGAGGAGGACGGCGAGGGCGGCGGCGAAGGAGACGGCGGTCGCGACGCCGATGCGGCCGGCGGCGATCGGCCGGTGCCGCTTCTCCGGGTGGCGGCGGTCCCGGTCCCGGTCGCCGAGGTCGTTGACGAGGTAGATCAGCGCGGACGCGAGGGTGAAGACACCGATCGCGGCGAGGGCTCCGCCGAGCGCGGCACCGTCGAGGTGGGGCGCGCCGAGCAGACCGAGGGGGACGACGACCAGGTTCTTCGTCCACTGGTGGGGGCGGACGAGGGAGGTGAGGTCGGCGAGCCGACTGGGAGGGCGGGAGGCCGGCGGGCGGGCCGTCGGCGCCTCTCGGCCGGTGAGCGTGGGCGTGGCCATGAACGGACTCCTGGGGGAGGGGCGTACGGGTGTGGGCGGCGGTCATCCGGTGGCGGAGGTGGCGGCCGAGGGAGCGGCGGTGGCGGCCGTGGGAGCGGCGGTGGCGGCCGAGGGAGCGGCGGTGGCGGAGGTGGCGGCCGTGGGAGCGGCGGTGGCGGTTTCGGGGCGGTCCGCCGGGAGGGCCTTTCCGCGGCGGCGCACGCTGGGCCCGAAGTCCGGCTCGGTGAGCCAGCGGACGGTGCCGCGGGCCGCGCCGAGCACGATCGCCTGGTGCAGTACGAAGTGGACGGCGGTGAAGTAGAGGAGGAAGCCGGGACCGCGGGTCCGCAGCGCGAACCGGCTCAGGCCCGGATCGGCGCAGGCGAAGACCAGCGCGCACAGCGCGGGGACCAGCAGCAGCCACGGGGTGAGCAGACCGAGCGGGAGGGCGGGGAGGGTGAGCGCGGCGGCGAGGACGCCGAGCGGCCGGTTGGCGGTGAGGCCGCCCTCCCGCAGCTGCCCGAGCGCCGCGATCAGCAGCTGCGAACGCCGGTACTGCTCCCGGAGCATCGCCCCGAGCCGGTCGACGTCGTCGTGCCGGCCGCGGATCGCCTCCGTCATCAGGATCCGGTGGGTGCGGACGAGCCGGCCGCTGTACTCCACGTCCTCCGAATCACGGAGGTTCTCGTCGAAGGGCCCGGTGGCCTCGAACACCTCCTTGCGGATCGCGCCGAGGGCGAAGAACGCGGTGCGGACCTCGCCGACGGCGCGGCGGCGCCAGAAGTGGGCGTGCAGGGCGTGGTAGCGCTCGACGGGCCCGTCGTCGAAGAGCGGTTCGGGGTCGAGCACTCCGTGGACGCAGCCGAGACCGGGGTCGTCCCGGAGCAGGTCGGCGGCGTTGGCGAGGGCCTCGGGGTGGAGGGCCGTGTCCGAATCGAGGAAGAAGAGGATCTCCCCGCGGGCGGCGGCCGCCCCGAGGTTCCGGGCGGCGGACACCCCGCTGTTGTGGGGGTTGGCGATCAGCACGACGTCGAACTCCCGGGCGATGTCCCGGGACCTGTCGGTGCTCGCGTCGTCGACGACGATGACGTCGAGGGGGGCGTGGGTCTGGGCGAAGACCGAGGTCAGGCAGGCATGGAGGGTCTTCTCGTAGTTGTAGTTGGGGATGACGACGGACACGCTGGGACGAGCCCTGGACATGGGGGTTCCTCGGGAGGGCGTTCGGGGGACGGCGGCGTGTGGGGGGCGCTTCTGAGCAGGCGCTTCAGAGCAGCCGGAAGTCCGCGATGCGGTGGTGGGAGAGCTCGGGGGAGTGGCCGAGGAGGCGCCGGCAGAGCAGCAGCGCGTGGCCGACGGCTTCGATCTCGTCGGGGCCCCGGATGTAGAGGGCCAGGCGGACCGTACGGTCGAGAACCAGCGCCCGTGCGGACTCGAAACGGTCCTGCGGACGGGCGACGCGGTGCAGCGTCTCGACGAGGAGTGCGGCGGACGGGGCCGGTGGGGGGTCGGTGTCCGGGGCGGGGTCGTCGTCCGATGCCCTCATCGAGATGCCGACGAGGTAGATGACGATCAGCCCCAGGAGAAGCCGTTGTCGCTGTCGTCGGTCTGCGCGGTCGCGGTCGCGGTCACGGGCGCGGTCACGGCCGGCGCGCCGTCGGCGGCGACGACCGGCGCGGCTCCGGCGGCCGCCGGCTCCGCGGCCAGGACGAGGGTCAGCGCGGCCGCGGCGGGGACGAGCAGGGCGAGGACGGGACGGACCTGAACTCGGGCGAAAGTGGCGAAACGGGCGCTGCTGAGCATGGCGGAGCTGCCTTCCTGGCGATACGGGCGGGGAATGTCGGGGGCGGGTCTCCCGGCGCCGCTCCCGGGCTCTTCCGGGCGGCTCCGACAGGTCCAAGACTGGCCCCCCGGGGGTGTCCTGTCACCGGAGGACGGCTGGCGCCAAGTGCGTGGCCGTTAGGAGCCAGTCCGGGCGGACGGCCGTCGCGCGCCGCTGATCTGGGGGTTTCCGGGAGGCGTCACGTTCCTGCCAGGCGGAAGGTGCCGGGTGGTCGTCATCTCCTCGGACGGCCCCGGAATCCCCTCCTGCGGCCCGCGCACCGTGCGTACGGACGCGGAATCCCGCCTACCGCCCCGGAACCCTCCGTACCGCCCGGGGAACCCTCCCTGCGGCCTCCGGAGACGCCGAACGGCCGCACCCCGGTGGGGTGCGGCCGTTCGCGTCGTACCGAGGGGCGTGCCCGCTCAGCCGTTGGGGCGCTTGAGGCGCGCCACGAACTTGTACCGGTCGCCGCGGTAGACGGACCGTACCCACTCGACCGGCTCGCCGTCGGCGTCCAGCGAGTGGCGGGAGAGCATCAGCATCGGCAGGCCCACGTCCGTGCCGAGCAGGCCGGCCTCGCGCGGGGTGGCGAGGGAGGTCTCGATGGTCTCCTCGGCCTCGGCGAGGTGCACGTCGTACACCTCGGCGAGGGCGGTGTACAACGAGGTGTACTTCACCAGCGAGCGACGCAGCGCGGGGAAGCGCTTCGCGGAGAGATGGGTGGTCTCGATCGCCATCGGCTCGCCGCTCGCGAGACGGAGGCGCTCGATGCGCAGCACCCGTCCGCCGGCCGAGATGTCGAGCAGCCCGGCGAGCGTGTCGTCGGCGGTGACATAGCCGATGTCGAGGAGCTGCGAGGTGGGCTCCAGGCCCTGGGCGCGCATGTCCTCGGTGTACGAGGTGAGTTGCAGCGCCTGGGAGACCTTGGGCTTGGCCACGAAGGTGCCCTTGCCCTGGATGCGCTCCAGGCGGCCCTCGACGACCAGCTCCTGGAGGGCCTGGCGCACGGTGGTGCGCGAGGTGTCGAACTCGGCGGCGAGTGTGCGCTCCGGGGGGACCGGCGTGCCGGGCGGCAGGGTCTCCGTCATGTCGAGCAAATGCCGCTTCAGTCGGTAGTACTTGGGCACGCGCGCGGTACGGGTGGGTGTCCCGCCCTCCGACTCCGTGCTGCCCGCGTCCGTGGCCATTGCCTGCCTTCCCGACTCCTGTGTTGCTGCCGTCACCGGCTCCTCCGTCTGTCGCGGCTCACATGGTGGCACGGACCGGTCACGGGTCGTCGCCCTCCCTCAGGTGTCGGTCCGATAACGGACGCGACTGCCCTTCTTATACACCCTTGACACCCCTAAAGGTCTAGGCCAAGCTCCGGGTACTGGTCTAAACCATTAAAGACCAGGTCCCAGCCCCACGAGCACTACCTGACGTATGTCTTCGCGCGGTGGGCAGGGGTTGCAGGCATCCCTGAGGAGGGTGGCGTGAAGCGCAAGCTCATCGCGGCGATCGGCGTCGCAGGCATGATGGTCTCTATCGCTGCGTGCGGTTCCGACAGTGACAAGGGTAAGGACGGTGCCAAGGCGCCGGCCGGGGGCGACAAGACTCTGACCGTCTGGGTCATGGACGGTTCCGCGCCGGACGCGTGGATGACCGAGGTGAACAAGGCCTTCGAGGCCAAGCACCCCGGCGTCAAGGTCAAGGTCGAGAAGCAGATCTGGAACGGCATCCAGGAGAAGGTCACCACCGCGCTCTCCGAGGACACCCCGCCGGACGTTCTGGAGCTCGGCAACACGCAGACCGCGGGCTACGCCGTGACCGGCGGCCTCGCCGACCTGTCCGGTGACAAGGCCACGCTGGGCTACGACGCCTGGAACAAGGGCATGGTCGCCTCCAACGAGCTGGACGGCAAGCTCTACTCGGCTCCGTGGTACGCCGCCAACCGCGTCGTCGTCTACGACAAGGCCGCCTTCAAGAAGGCCGGTGTCACGCCGCCGAAGACCCGCGCCGAGTGGATCGACGGTCTGAAGAAGCTCAAGGCGTCCGACCCGAAGTCGCAGGCGATCTACCTGCCGGGTCAGTCCTGGTACGTCCTCGCCGGTCTCATCTGGGACGAGGGCAGCGACCTCGCGGTCAAGGACGGCGACAAGTGGAAGGGCAACCTGTCCTCCCCCGAGGCCGTCAACGCCGTCAACTTCTACAAGGAGCTGGCGTCCTACTCCACCGCTCCGAAGGACAAGGACGAGGCGACCCCGCAGCAGTCCACCGACATCGTCCCCAAGGGCGGCGTGGCGTCCTGGATCGGTCTCGGCTGGGAGGCCGGCGGCGCGATCGACGCCATGAAGAAGGCCGGCAAGACCGCCGACTTCGGTTACTTCCCGATCCCGGGCAAGAC
This sequence comes from Streptomyces sp. NBC_00691, assembly GCF_036226665.1. NCBI lineage: Bacteria > Bacillati > Actinomycetota > Actinomycetes > Kitasatosporales > Streptomycetaceae > Streptomyces > Streptomyces sp. NBC_00691. Next base: position 5,361,153 of record NZ_CP109007.1, read on the forward strand.
GGCCGACAAGCCGGGCTCCGTCTTCCTCGGTGGCTCGAACCTCGCCATCGCCGAGCGCTCCAAGAACAAGGACCTCGCGAAGGAGTGGCTGGCGCTCGCCGCCGGCAAGGAGTACATGACGAAGTACGCCACCGCCACCGAGGGTGCGCTGCTTCCGAACACCGACGCCGCGCAGTTCAAGCCGGCCGCCGGCTCCTTCGCCGAGGCCATGGCCGCGTCCTCCGCCTCCGGCAAGGTCACCCCGGTCACCCCGGGCTGGGCGAACGTCGAGACCGCCCCGAACCCGATCAAGGACTTCATGACGAAGGTCCTGAAGGGCGAGGACGCCAAGACCGCCGGTGAGGCGGCCGACAAGGTCATCAACGAGCGCATCAACCAGCAGTAATCCGCAGCACCAGCAGCACCAGCAGTAATCCGTAGCCCGGTGGTGCGGCCGGTCACGCACCGGCCGCACCATCGGCGCTTCACGAGTGATCAGCGGCCCGCTCCCCCGGGCCGCGCCCCGGTGGGCGCGGGAGCCCCAGAACCGCGAGGAATAAGACCATGACCGTGGACTCCCAGGGGACGGCGACCGCCGATCCTCAGGACGCGCCCGGGAGGGCGGCAGGGAAGTCTCAGACTCCGCCACCCCCTTCGGGCCCGAAGGAAGTCCTTAAGCCTTCGCGCGGCAGACGTTCCCTGCCCAGCGGGTGGCTGCCGTATCTGCTCGTCGCGCCGGCCCTGCTGTCCATGGCGGTGCTGCTGCTCTACCCGCTGATCCGCAATGTGATGCTCTCCTTCCAGGAGCTCAACCGGAAGCAGTTCATCACCCGCGAGACCGTCTGGACGGGCTTCGACAACTACACCGAGCTCCTCGGCGACCCGGACTTCTGGACCGTCGTCGTCCGAAGCGTCGTCTTCACGGCCGTCAACGTCGCGCTCATCATGGCGATCGGCACGGGCGTGGGCCTGCTGCTCAACCGCCTGGGCAAGAAGATGCGCCTGGTGCTCTCGCTGGCCCTGATGTTCGCCTGGGCCATGCCGATCGTCGCCTCCGTCACGGTCTTCCGCTGGCTCTTCGACGAGCAGTTCGGCGTCGTGAACTGGCTGATGCGCACCCTCGGCTTCGACGGCTACGAGCAGCACAACTGGTTCGAGACCGGGTTCTCCACCCTCGTGATCATCATGATCCTGCTGGTCTGGGGCTCCATACCGTTCGTCGCCCTCAACATGTACGCCGCCCTGACCACCGTCGGGTCCGAGCTGTACGAGGCCGCGAAGATGGACGGCGCCAGCGGCTGGCGTACCTTCTGGGCCGTGGTCTTCCCGAACCTCAAGTCCTTCTTCATGATCACGACGTTCCTTGAGATCATCTGGATCTTCAAGGCGTTCGCCCAGGTCTACGCCATGAACCTGGGTGGCCCCGACCGCGGCTCCGAGACACTCCCGGTCTTCGCCTACATCGAGGGCGTCGGCCAGTTCCACTACGGTGTCGCCGCCGCCATCTCCATCCTGACGATCGTGATGCTCATCGCGGTCATGTCCTTCTACTTCCGCCTGATCCTGAAGCAGGAGGAGGAGCTGTGAGCGCCACCACCCAGACTCCGCAGAAGCTGCGCACCAGGAAGCCGCTCACGGTCGGCGTCGTCGCCAAGAACCTCACCGCTCTCGTGCTCGCGGTCGTGTTCGTCTTCCCCGTGTACTGGATGTTCTCGTCCTCGCTGAAGCCGCAGCACGAGATCATGACGAAGGACCCCGTCTTCCTCTTCACCCCGACGTTCGAGAACTACACGACCGCCACCGGCGTCGACCTGTTCTGGACGTACGTGACCAACAGCCTCACGGTCACCATCGGCGCCGTGTTGCTCGCCCTGCTCGTCGCGCTGGCCGCGAGCTTCGCGATCGCCCGGATGAGGTTCAAGGGACGCAAGGGCATCGTCCTCATCGTGATGATGGCGCAGATGGCCCCCTGGGAGGTCATGGTCATCGCGATGTACATGATCTCCCGTGAGAACGACATGCTGAACAGCATTCCGATGCTCACGCTCGTCTACTTCGTGATGGTCCTCCCCTTCACCATCTGGACCCTGCGCGGCTTCATCGCCGCGGTCCCGGTCGAGCTGGAGGAGGCCGCGCAGATCGACGGCTGCACCCGGGGTCAGGCGTTCCGCAAGGTGATCTTCCCGCTGCTCGCCCCCGGCCTGATGTCGACCTCGCTCTTCGGCTTCATCACGGCCTGGAACGAGTTCGCCATGATCCTCATGCTGAACAAGGAGAAGGAGTCGCAGACCCTGACGCTCTGGCTGACCCAGTTCCAGACCGCGTTCGGCAGCGACTGGGGCGCCACCATGGCCGCCTCCACGCTCTTCTCGCTCCCCGTGCTCATCGTCTTCCTCTTCCTCCAGCGCAAGGCCGTCGGCGGCATGACCGCCGGCGCGGTGAAGGGATAACGGCTCCCCATGACCACACTCGTACACGGCACGGACACCCTGACCCGTGACGCGCTCACGGTGCTCCAGCCCGGGTTCGTCGGCACCACCGCGCCCGACTGGCTGCTCCGCCGCATCGGCGAGGGCCTGTCGTCCGTGGGCCTGTTCGGCCGGAACATCGTCAGCCCCGAGCAGCTCACCGCGCTCACCGCCCAGCTGCGGGCCGAGCGGGACGACGTCCTCGTCGCCATCGACGAGGAGGGCGGGGACGTCACCCGGCTGGAGGTCAAGCAGGGCTCCTCGTTCCCCGGCAACTACGCCCTCGGCAGCGTCGACGACGTCGAGCTCACCCGGGCCGTGGCCCGTGAACTCGGCCGGCGGCTCGCGGCCTGCGGCGTCGACCTCAACTGGGCGCCGTCCGCCGACGTCAACTCCAACGCCGAGAACCCGGTCATCGGCGTCCGGTCCTTCGGGCCGGACCCCGACCTGGTCGCCCGGCACACCGTGGCGTACGTCGACGGCCTCCAGGGCGTCGGAGTCGCGGCCTGCACCAAGCACTTCCCCGGACACGGCGACACGAACGTGGACTCCCACGACGCGCTGCCCCGGATCGATGTGGACCTCGCCACACTGCACACCCGTGAGCTGGTGCCTTTCCGCGCGGCCGTCGCCGCGGGTACCAAAGCGGTGATGAGCGCGCATATTCTTCTCTCCGCGCTCGACCCCCACCGCCCGGCCACCCTGAGCCCGCAGATCCTCACCGGTCTGCTCCGCCAGGAGCTGGGCTTCGAGGGGCTGATCGTCACCGACGGCATGGAGATGCAGGCCGTCGCGGCGACGTACGGCATCGAGCGCGGATCCGTCCTCGCCATCGCCGCGGGCGCCGACGCCATCTGCGTCGGCGGCGGGCTGTGCGACGAGGACACCGTGCTGCAGCTGCGCGACGCGCTCGTCACTGCGGTACGGACCGGTGAACTGCCCGAGGAGCGGCTGGCCGACGCCGCGGCGCGTGTACGCGCCCTGGCGGCCTGGACCCAGGCGCACCGGGCCAGGGGGGCTGAATCGGTGTCGGGCGCGGCAGTGCAGGAGGGGACCGCGCCCGGCGCCGACATCGGACTCGTCGCCGCCCGCCGGGCCCTCAAGGTGACCCGGGGGGAGCGGCCGTACACCCCGATGACCAGCGCTCCCTACGTGGCCTCCTTCACTCCCGTCGCGAACTTCGCGGTCGGCGACGAGACCCCCTGGGGCATCGCCGCCGAGCTGGAGCGGCTGCTGCCCGGCACGGAGACCGGCTCCTACGCCGACTCCTCCGTGGACGCCCTCCTGGCCGCCGCGGGAGAGCGGCGGATCGTGGCGGTCGTACGCGACCTCCACCGCCACGTGTGGATGACCGAGGCCCTGGACGCCCTGGTCGCGGCCCGCCCCGACACGGTCGTGGTCGAGATGGGCCTCAACGAGGCGGAGCCCCGCGGGGCCCTGCACATCGCCACGCACGGCGCGGCCCGGGTCTGCGGCCGCGCGGCCGCCGAGGCGGTCGCCGGAACCGGCGCCTGACGGGACGTACGCGAAGGGGCCCGGCACCTGTTCCAGGTGCCGGGCCCCTTCGGCGTGCTCGGGGGTTCCGGGCGGCTCAGATGCCCTGCCAGGCGGGCTTGTTCGAGAAGGTGTGACGGAAGTAGTCCGCGAGCTTCAGCTTGGAGGCCGCGGCCTCGTCCACCACGACCGTGGCGTGCGGGTGCAGCTGCAGCGCGGAGGCCGGCACCAGCGCCGCAACCGGGCCCTCGACGGTCTGTGCCACGGCCTCGGCCTTGCCCTCGCCGGTGGCGAGCAGCACCAGGTGGCGGGCCTCCAGGATGGTGCCGATGCCCTGGGTGATGACGTGGTGCGGCACCTGCTCGATGTCGTTGTCGAAGAAGCGGGCGTTGTCCACACGGGTCTGCTCGGTGAGCGTCTTGATCCGGGTGCGGGAGGCGAGCGAGGAGCACGGCTCGTTGAAGCCGATGTGCCCGTCGGTGCCGATGCCGAGGATCTGCAGGTCCACCCCGCCGGCCTGGGAGAGCGCCGTGTCGTACGCCTCGCAGGCCGCCAGGACGTCCTCCGCGGAGCCGTCGGGGCCCATGAAGGCCTCCTGGGAGAGCCCGAGCGGCTCGACGACCTGGCGGAGCACGGTGGAGCGGTACGACTCGGGGTGGCCCGAGGGCAGGCCCACGTACTCGTCCAGCTGGGCGATCCGGGCCCGCGAGGCGTCGACGGAGCCGGCCTGGACCTGGGCGATCAGGGCGTCGTAGATGGGCAGCGGAGTCGAGCCGGTGGCCACGCCGAGCAGCGCGTCGGGCTTGCGGCGCAGGAGGTCGGCGATGCCGTCCGCGATGAGCTCGCCGCCCGCCTTGGCGTCCTTGACGATGACAACTTCCACGCTGTGCCTGCCGATCTGGTGAGGGGCTGGTGAGGAGCCATGTGGTATAGACCAATCAAAGCCAAATCTAGCAGAGGAGGAGCCTTCCCCTCATGCCGTTCCGCCCCCCGGACGCCCCCACCGCCTCCATCGTCGGCCGCCGCTGTCCCACCAGCCACTCGAACCTCTCGGCCTCTGTCGCACAGCCGCTCGCGCTCGGTGCGGAGGCCCCGGCCCGCGAGGGTGTCCAGGGCGCCGGCGTGGGCGGCGAAGGGGGATCTGGCGGGCGTCACGGCGACGGCGACGCCGGCCCGGCCGCCACGGCGCGCGGAAGCGGGGCGGCCGCACGGCTCCGGACGCTGGAGGCGAGAGGCCCGGCCTCGCGGCCGGCCGGCCCCGGAAACACCCGCGGGCCGCGGCGCCCGGCGGGACCCTCAGCCCGCCCGGCACCGCAGCCCGGAGTTTTGCTCCGGCCGGGGGTGTGCGGTCCCTCGGCCGTGTGGGAGGTCTCGACGCAGTCAGGGCAGAGAGCGTCGGGTACCTCGTTCCATCCTCCTGTGCGGGGAGGATGGAGGTCTATCGCATTCATTGTGGACTAGACCATTCTTGTCTGTCCATCCACAGGAACACGGTCCTTCCTGGCCCATCCTCCAGCACGCGGCCCCGGAGATCCAGGTTCACCGCCCCTTTATTCCGCGGGTACGCTCGCATCGTGCCCTCCATGAACGACCTCGTGCGCCAGCACACCGCCCTGAGCGACTCGGACCTCGAGTGGCTCCACCTGCTGGTGTCGGAGTGGCAGCTGCTCTCCGACCTCTCCTTCGCCGACCTCGTCCTCTGGGTCCCCACCCTCGACGGGACGCGGTACGTCTCCGTCGCGCAGATGCGGCCGAACACCGGCCCCACCTCCTACCAGGACGACATGATCGGCCATCTCGTGCCGCGCGGCCGCCGCCCGCTGCTCGACGCCGCGCTCGACGAGGGCAGGATCGTCCGCGAGGGCGACCCGGAGTGGCGCGAGGAGGTCCCGGTGCGGGTCGAGTCCATCCCCGTCCGCCGCGAGGGCCGCGTCCTCGGCGTCATCGCCCGCAACACCAACCTGCTGACCGTCCGGACCCCCTCCCGGCTGGAGCTCACCTACCTCCAGTCGGCCTCCGACCTCGCCCAGATGATCGCGGCCGGGACCTTCCCCTTCCCCGGCGAGCAGGTCGACATGGACTCCTCGCCCCGCGCCGGCGACGGGCTCGTCCGCCTCGACGCCGAGGGCATCGTCCAGTACGCCTCGCCCAACGCCCTCTCCGCCTACCACCGGCTCGGCCTGGCCGCCGACCTCGTCGGCCAGCACCTCGGCCAGATCACCGCCGAACTCGCCCCCTCCCGAGGGCCGGTGGACGAAGCCCTGGTCACGCTGGCCTCCGGCTACGCGCCCCGCGAGTTCGAGGTCGAGGGCAACGGCGGTGTGATCCAGCTCCGCGCCATCCCGCTCAAGCCGAAGGGCACCCGCATCGGTTCGCTCGTCCTGCTCCGGGACGTCACCGAACTGCGCCGACGCGAGCGCGAGTTGATCACCAAGGACGCCACCATCCGGGAGATCCACCACCGGGTGAAGAACAACCTCCAGACGGTGGCCGCCCTGTTGCGCCTCCAGGCCCGCCGAATGGACTCCGAGGGCGGCCGTGAGGCCCTCAACGAGGCCGTGCGGCGCGTCGGTTCGATCGCGATCGTCCATGAGACGCTGTCCCAGAACCTGGACGAGCGGGTGGAGTTCGACGAGATCGCCGACCGCGTGATCGCGATGGTCGCCGAGATCTCCCCGGGCCGGGTGACCTGTCGGCGCAACGGCCGCTTCGGCATTCTCGACGCCGAGGTCGCGACCCCGCTCTCGATGGTCCTCACCGAAGTCCTCCAGAACGCCCTGGAGCACGCCTTCGCGCCGGGCGACGAGGGCGCCGTCGAGGTCACCGCCGTACGGGGCGAGCCCAGGCCCGACGCCCGGCTCCTGATCACGGTCCAGGACGACGGCCGCGGTCTGCCCGAGGGATTCGACCCGCAGCGCGCGGGCAACCTCGGTCTGCAGATCGTACGGACCCTGGTGGAAGGGGAGTTGGGAGGATCCTTCGACATGCTGCCGGGCGCCGAGCGCGGCACGAAGGTGGTACTCGACATTCCCGTGCAGCCGCTGAAATAGCGGGCGCGGGCTGAGCGCCCGCGAGAATACCGGCCGCGGGAATACCGACCGCCGAAATGCCGACCGCCGAAATACCGGCCGCGGGAAGAGCGGTCGCGGACCGGTCCGGGGCGTACACAGCAGCGAGCCCCGGACCGAAGGTGTCGGCCCGGGGCTCGAATGCTGTGGGTTACTGCTGCGCGCTGCGGCTCAAGGGCGGTGATTGCATACGCGATGTATGCGCCGCTCGCCTCAGGCTGTCGGTGGGCGTCAGGCGCTGGCGTTACGCGCCCGGTTGCGAGCGGCACGGCGCTTCATCGCGCGGCGCTCGTCCTCGCTGAGGCCACCCCAGACGCCGGAGTCCTGGCCGGACTCGAGCGCCCACTGCAGGCACTGCTCCATGACGGGGCAGCGGCGGCAGACGGCCTTGGCTTCCTCGATCTGCAGCAGCGCAGGACCGGTGTTGCCGATGGGGAAGAACAGCTCGGGGTCTTCCTCACGACAAACGGCGTTGTGACGCCAGTCCATGGCTGCTACCTCTCTAGGGTGTTACAAGCTGGTTGCTTGTGAATGTGAACGCTTTCACGAATCCCCCCGCAAGGGAAGGGCCGACTGCCAGGTGAACTGGTGTGGTCCTAAGACTGAGGAGGGGTTCTGGCTCTCAGTGGAGGCCGGTGTTGCGGGCCGTCCCGATCGCCAAGAAGAGACTCCCAAACCCCGGCAACGGATACAACCCCTTCCGGAAAGTTTTTTTTGATTCCTCGGTGTCGGCTAGGTCACAGCCGTACTTCTAAGGGGTGGATGCGCGCCTAAACGTTCGAGTGAAAGGACTTTGGGCCCTTCCACTCACACAATCACACGCAGTGCACGGCGTACGCCTGTGAACGTCACGCTCGTACGCAGTCCCAGGTGGTCTCCGTCCATCTGCAGGGGGAGGGGGACCTTGGAATGCAAGGTGAAGTCGGTCAGGTCGTGCAGAGTCGCCGCGTGCTTGCCGCGAGGCCCTCGTTCCGGGGTCGAGGTGAGCAGCTGGGTGGCGTACCGGGCCACCGCCGGGGTGGAGAGACGGCGCAGTCCGAGGACGTCCAGCGCGGTTTCGAAGGAGGCCTCCGGGGACGCGTACACCGGGCGATTGCCCAGGTAGGTCCAGGGGGAGGTGTTGCAGATTATGGAGAGGACGAGGTCCTCGACCGGCTCGGCGCCGGGCCGCTCCAGGGTGATCGTGCCGTGCCGGCGGTTCGGTTCCTCCAGGAACTGGCGCACCACCTGGCGCAGGTAGAGGGCGTGGGTCGATCTCTTCCCGCGTTCCCGCTGCTGTTCGACCCGGCCGATGACACTCGCGTCGAAACCGAGACCGGCACAGAAGGTGAACCAGCGGGACGGGACGGACTCGTCCTCCGTGCCCGGTGTCCCCGACGCCAGCCCGAGGCTCACTGTGCGTGTCCGCCTCTCACGCAACGCGTCGAGCAGGGCGCCGGTCGCCTCCACGGCGTCGTTCGGCAGTCCGAGCGCGCGGGCGAACACGTTCGTCGATCCGCCGGGGACGACCGCGAGGCCCGGGAGCCGCTCGGGGTCGGGCCCGCCGTGCAGCAGTCCGTTGACGACCTCGTTCACCGTGCCGTCGCCGCCGAGCGCCACGACCAGGTCGACGGTGCCGGAGTCCGAGGCCCGTCGGGCGAGGTCCCGCGCGTGTCCGCGGTACTCGGTGGTGACCGCCTCCAGCTTCATCTCGCTCGCGAGCGCGTGGATGAGCACGTCACGGGTGCGGGCACTGGTGGTGGTGGCTGCCGGGTTGACCACGAGAAGTGCGCGCATGAGCGCCAGGGTACCTACCCGGCGGTACCGGGCCCACTCCAGCCCGATCCCTGGACGTATCCGACCCGGCCCCCGGCAAGCGCGACCGCACGGAGCCGGCGCCGTGCCCCCGGCCCCGCGGCCGTGCCTCCGCCCGGCTTCGGGCGGGCCGGGCCCGCCCCGCTACCCTGCCCTGTATGAGCAGTCCCGCTGAGAGCAGCACGGAGCAGACCCCCCGCCCCGCCCGACTCGCCGCCGCGGCGGTCGTGGCCGGTGTCGAGGCCCTCGGCCTCTTCGCCGGGGGTGTCTACATGCTGGTGCACGCACTGACCGGGACGTCCGATGACCTCACCGGCGCCGCCACGGGCGCCGTGACGCTCGTCGCACTGGGACTCATCCCGCTCGCCGCCGCCCGGGGCCTGTGGACGCGCCGTTCCTGGAGCCGCGGTCCGGCCGTGATCACCCAGATCCTGGCCCTGCCGGTCGCCTGGCAGCTGCTGCAGGCGAACAGCGTGATGATCCCCGCCGGCATCGTCCTCGGAGTCCTGGCCGTCGCCGGGCTCGTCCTCCTGGTGAACCCGGCCACGACCGAGGCGCTCGGGATCCGGCGCCCCGGTCAGGAGAGCTGACGAGGACTACTCCTCCACCAGGAGCTTCTCCCGCAGCTGCGCGAGCGTCCGGGCGAGCAGTCTGGAGACGTGCATCTGCGAGATGCCGACCTCCTGCGCGATCTGCGACTGGGTCATGTTCCCGAAGAAGCGAAGCAGCAGGATCCGCTTCTCCCGGGGCGGCAGGTCCTCCAGCAGCGGCTTGAGGGACTCGCGGTACTCGACCCCCTCCAGGGCCTCGTCCTCCGCGCCGAGGGTGTCCGCCACGGCGGGCGACTCGTCGTCCGTGTCGGGGACGTCCAGGGAGAGCGTCGAGTAGGCGTTCGCCGACTCCAGGCCCTCCAGGACCTCCTCCTCCGAGATCCCGAGCCGCTCGGCCAGCTCGTGCACGGTCGGCGAGCGGCCGTGCTGCTGGGAGAGCTCCGCCGTCGCCGTGGTCAGCGAGAGCCGCAGCTCCTGGAGCCGGCGAGGCACCCGGACCGCCCAGCCCTTGTCCCGGAAGTGGCGCTTGATCTCGCCGACGACCGTGGGGGTCGCGTACGTCGAGAACTCGACGCCGCGCTCAGGGTCGAACCGGTCCACCGACTTGATCAGGCCGATGGTCGCGACCTGCGTCAGGTCGTCCAGCGGCTCGCCGCGGTTGCGGAAGCGCCGGGCCAGGTGCTCGACCAGCGGCAGGTGCATCCGCACCAGCTGGTTGCGCAGCTCGGCCTTCTCCGGGGAACCCTCGGGCAGCTCACGCAGTGTGATGAAGAGCGCGCGGGCGCCGCTCCGGTCGTGCGGGTCCGGGACGGCGGGGACGTCGGGGGCGTCGTCCGGCTCGTCCCCGTCCTCCGCCTTCTCCGTCTCCGCGACCGGTCCCGCGACCGGCTCCGTGGCCGTCCCGGCGACGGCCCCGGTGGCCGTCTCCGCGCTCGCCGCCACGGTGCCGCCCGCCTCGGAGGAGCCCTCCGCACGCGCGGGCCCCCGGGGGGCCTCGGAGACGCCCGGCGTCGTCTCGGGAACCTCGTGGTGCTGCTCGTGCTCGCTCATCTGGTCCGCCTGCTCCGTAGCGACCTCATACGGCCGTGCCTGCTGCTCAGGGATGCCGGCCGTCGCGTCCCCGCGCCTCACGCCGGGCCTGGCCCCGCGCCGCGCTGTTTGTACAGGCTGATCGAGACCGTACGGTCTTCGGCCACCGACGATTCCACCTTCCCGGCCAGTGCCGACAGCACCGTCCAGGCGAACGTGTCACGCTCGGGCGCCCGGCCGTCGGTGGTCGGGGCGGAGACCGTCACGTCGAGGGAGTCGTCGACCAGCCGGAAGACACAGCTGAGGACGGATCCCGGCACGGCCTGCTGGAGCAGGATGGCGCAGGCCTCGTCGACCGCGATCCGCAAGTCCTCGATCTCGTCGAGGGTGAAGTCCAAGCGCGCCGCGAGGCCGGCCGTGGCCGTACGCAGCACGGACAGATAGGCACCCGCAGCGGGCAGCCGGACTTCCACGAAGTCCTGGGTCCCGGGCTCGCCTGCGATCTGGGACACCCTCACCTCCAAGGTGGCACAAGCTCATTCGGGGCTCGGGGGGAGAGGCCCCCGAACCGGGCGGTACGCAGGGGGCTGCGCAGTCCGCCGTGACGCTATCGCGATCCGTCCCGCCGTGTCGCCGTGAACCCCCGCCCCCACCGGCCCCCCGGCCGCCGGTCGTCACCCATGGTAGGCCTATGGGTGCGGACGGTGGGCAGGGGGCTGTGGAGGACGGAAGCGAGCGACCGGCGGAGGGGTGACGTACCCAACCGTGGGGCGGGCGAATCGTCGAACGGCCGAATCGCCGGACGGTCGGACCATCGGCCCGGCCGGGGACTCAGACGATCGACCCGTCCACGAAGCACCAGCGCCAGGCCTCGCCCGGCTCGAAGGTCCGCATCACCGGGTGCCCCGTCGTGGAGAAGTGCCCCGTCGCGTGCTGCCCCGCCGAGGAGTCGCAGCAGCCCACGTGACCGCAGGCCAGACAGAGCCGCAGCTGGACCGGATGTGTTCCGTCCGCCAGGCACTCCGGGCAGGTGTCGGCCAGCGGCGCCGGTTCGGGGCGCGGCATTTCGGCAACGTGCGGGCACTCGCTCATGATGGCCAGGTTACGTTGCGGGACGAGACGGGGACGGGCATGGACGCTCTACAACTGGTGGCACTCGTGGCCGCGAGCGCGGCGATCGCGGGGCTCGCCCGCAGGACCCCGGTGCCCGCGCCGCTCCTCCTGGTCGCCGTCGGTCTCGCCGCCGCCTACGTGCCCGGAGTGCCGGACTACACCCTCGACCCGCACATCGTGCTGCCGCTGATCCTGCCCCCGCTCCTCTACACGGCGGCCGTCGACTCCTCCTACCTCGACCTGCGGGCCAACATCCGGCCCGTCGCACTGCTCTCCGTCGGGTACGTCCTCTTCGCCACCGTGGCCGTGGGCTGGCTCGCGTACGTCCTCGTGCCCGACCTGCCGCTCACCGCCGCCCTGGTGCTCGGCGCGGTCGTCGCCCCGCCGGACGCGGTCGCCGCCACGGCCATCGCCCGCAAGCTCGGGCTGCCGAACCGGATCACCACGATCCTCCAGGGCGAGTCCCTGGTGAACGACGCCACCGCCATCACCGCGTACAAGGTCGCCCTCGCGGCGGCCGTCGGCGAGGGGCTGAGCTGGGCCGGCGGCCTCGGGGAGTTCGCCCTCGCGGCCCTCGGCGGCATCGGCGTCGGACTGGTCCTCATGGTCCCCATCCACTGGCTGCGCCGGGGTCTCGGCGACTCCCTCCTGCAGAACACCCTCTCCCTCCTCATCCCCTTCGTCGCCTACGCGGCGGCCGAGGAGGTGCACGCCTCCGGTGTCCTGGCCGTCGTCGTGGTCGGCCTCTTCCTCGGCCACCGCGCCTGGCAGGTCGACTTCGCGACCCGCCTCCAGGAGGAGGCCGTCTGGAAGATGGTCGCCTTCGTCCTGGAGTCCGCCGTCTTCGCCCTGATCGGCCTTCAGCTGCCGTACGTCGTCCAGGGGCTGGGGCAGTACGGGATGGCCGAGGCGGCCTGGTACGCGATCGGGGTCTTCGTCGCGGTGGTCGTGGTCCGCTTCGTCTGGGTCTACCCGGCGACCTTCCTGCCCCGGCTCTCCGCCCGGGTCCGGGAACGGGAGCCGGGGGTGGACTGGAGAGCCCCGCTCGTCGTCGGCTGGGCCGGCATGCGCGGAGTGGTCTCGCTCGCCATCGCCTTCTCCATCCCCGTGGTCACCGACGGCGTGGAGTTCCCGGCCCGCAACCTCGTCCTCTTCCTCACCTTCACCACCGTCATCGGCACCCTGGTGGTGCAGGGCCTCACCCTCCCTCCGCTCATCCGCTTCCTGAAGCTCCCCGGAAAGGACCGGTACGCCGAGACCCTGGCCGAGGCACAGGCGCAGAGCGAGGCCTCGCAGGCCGCCGAGGAGCGCCTCGACGCACTGCTCGCCGACGAGCGCAACGCCCTGCCGAAGCCCCTCGCCGACCGGCTCCGCACGGTCCTGGAACGACGCCGCAACGCGGTCTGGGAGCGGCTCGGCGCGGTCAACGAGGTCACCGGGGAGACCGCGGACGACACCTACCGGCGGCTGTCGCGGGAGATGATCGACGCCGAGCGGGAGGTCTTCGTGCGGCTGCGGGACGCCCGGCGGATCGACGACGAGATGATGCGGACGCTGCTCCGCCGGCTCGACCTGGAGGAGGCGGCCGCCTACCGCGAGGAGACCGCGGGCTGAGTCCCGTCGTCCGGCCGGGACCCCTGCTCCTGAACGGTCCCGTCCTCCGGCCGGGGCGCGTCCGGGGCGCCCGTCACGACCGCCACGAGCCGGGTGCCCGCCGGGAACGCGCCCTCCTCCGCCAGGGTCGTGAGGCCGAGCAGCATTTTGGCCACATACAGCCGCTCGATGGCGAGTCCGTGCCGCGCCTCGAAGTCGCGTGCGAACACGTCGAGAGCCGGGGACACGCGCGCGTAGCCGCCGCCGTGGAAGCGCTCGTCCAGGCGCCAGTCGCCGCGCGGGCCGCCGAACGCCGCCACCTGGAGGGCGCGTACCTCTCCGCCCAGGAAACCGCCCTTGAGGACCGGGACGCCCAGAGCGCGCTGCCCGGGGGCCAGGCCGGCCGCGAGGCCCGCCAGGGTGCCGCCCGTGCCGCAGGCGATGGCGACCGTGTCCGCCGCCCCGGCGAGCTCCCGGCCCAGCTCCAGGCAGCCCTGGACGGCGAGCGCGTTGCTGCCGCCCTCCGGGACCACGTACGCGCCCGCGGGGGCCCGTTCCAGGAGCGTCGCGCGCGTGGCCGGGTCGTTCTTCGCGCGGTACGTGGCCCGGTCCACGAAGACGAGCCGCATCCCGTCCGCCGCGCACCGCGCGAGCGAGGGGTTGAGCGGCCGTCCGGCCAGCTCGTCGCCGCGCACGATCCCGACCGTGGGGAAGCCGAGCAGCCGTCCGGCGGCCGCGACCGCGCGCAGATGGTTGGAGTACGCGCCGCCGAAGGTCAGCACGGGACGGCCGCCCGCCGCCTCCAGGTTGAGCGCGAGCTTGCGCCACTTGTTGCCCGGCAGATCGGGATGGATGAGGTCCTCGCGCTTGAGCGCGAGCGTGAGCCCGCGCCGGGTGAAGCGCTCGTCCTCCACCGGCTCCAGGGGTGAGGGGAGCCGGGGCCGCAGGCGGGAGAGGTCGAACGCGTTCACCCGGCCATTGTCCGGGTGCCGGGCCGTGGTCCGCGCGGCCCCGGACGGTCAGCGCAGGTGCTCGGCCACCCGCTCGCGCATCGAGGCCATCGTGAAGCCGCGCGGGTCCACCTTCCCCGGCTGCCACTCCAGGTGCCCGATGACCGAGCGCTGAGTCCAGCCGTGCACCCGGCACAGCGCGGCCGCCGCCTTCGCGATCGCCTCCAGCTGGACCTTCGGCCACGGGTCTCTGCCGTCGCCGAGGTTCTCGCACTCGAAGCCGTAGAAGTACCGGTTGCCGTCCGTGGTGGCCTCGTCGTCCCGGGGCAGGCCCTGCTCGGCGATGACCGCCCTGAGGACCTCGTCGTCGCCGAGGCCCGCGTGGTTCGCGCGGCCGTAGCCGACGAGATGGACGGTGCCGTCCTTGGCGATCACGCCGTGGCAGAGCGGCCCGGGCAGGCCGGCGTGGCCGTCCCGGCAGATGCGGACGGTCTGGGCGGTGCCGCGGGTCACGGTGTGGTGGATCATCACGCCGTGCACGGGGCCCCAGGGGCCCTTGTGGTTGCGGTTGTGGGTGGACCATTCGCCGACCTGGACGACCGCGAGGCCCGCGTCGCGCAGCGCGCCGAGAAACCTGCTCGCGGACATGGGGGTGGACATGACCGACTCCCTTCGGAGGACGGGTGGGGGCTTCCGGAGCGCCGGAGTCCGGTGCGCCGAAGGTTCCGGAGTACCGGACTCCGCTCCTTCGGTGCCATCCGTTCGGGCCGTGTGCGAGCCGATCCGGACAGGGGCCGGTGGGGTGGGCGGGGCTCCGCTGTTCGGATGGAAATCACGTGACATGCCCCGAAGATCGTCGAACAGTCCCACTCGAATGTGTAATGGCGCCGACACGTTCCGTGCTGAAAGGCTTCGTCTCGCAAGTCAGTCATACGAGAGGGAGTTCCATGTCCGTTGGTTCGGTTGGCGACGAGGTCCGCGTCGCGGAGCAGCAGGCGCCGCAGCAGAGTCTCGGCACCGCGGCCGCGCGGAACCTCGCCACGACCACCAAGTCGGCGCCGCAGATGCAGGAGATCACCTCACGGTGGCTGCTGCGGGCGCTGCCCTGGGTCCAGGTGCAGGGTGGTACGTACCGGGTCAACAGGAGGCTCAGCTACTCCGTGGGCGACGGCCGGGTCACCTTCGTCCAGACCGGAGAGCGCGTCGCGGTGATCCCCGCCGAACTCGGCGAACTCCCCGTCCTGCGCGGCTACGAGGACGAGGAGGCCCTGACCGAGCTCGCGGCCCGCTGCCGCCAGCGGGAGTACGCGGCCGGCGAGGTCGTCGCCGTCGCCGGCGAGCCGACCGACCGGGTCCACCTCCTCGCGCACGGCCGGATCGAGCAGATCGGCGAGGGGCCGTACGGCGACGAGGCCGTCCTCGGAGTCCTCGCCGACGGCGCCTACTTCGGTGACGACGCCCTCGTGGACCCGGAGGCCACCTGGGAGTGGTCCGCCCGCGCCGCCACCGCCTGTACGGTCCTGGAGCTCACCTGCGACGACGTGCGGAACCTCGCGGAGCGGGCCGGCTCGCTCGCCGCCCACCTCGCGAGCGTGGCCGCCCTGCCCCAGCAGCGGACCAACAGGTACGGCGAGGCCGAGATCGACCTCTCCGCGGGCCACGTCGGTGAGGCCGTCGTCCCGCACACGTACGTCGACTACGACGCCTCGCCCCGCGAGTACGAGCTGAGCGTCGCCCAGACCGTGCTGAAGGTGCACAGCCGTGTCGCCGACCTCTACAACCAGCCGATGAACCAGACCGAGCAGCAGTTGCGGCTCACGGTCGAGGCGCTCCGCGAGCGCCAGGAGTACGAGCTGGTCAACAACAAGGAGTTCGGCCTCCTCGCCAACTGCGACTACGGGCAGCGCCTCCAGCCCCACGACGGCGCCCCCAGCCCCGACGACATGGACGAGCTGCTCTCCCGCCGCCGGGGATCCAAGCTGTTCCTCGCCCACCCGCGCGCCATCGCCGCCTTCGGCCGCGAGCTCAACAAGCGCGGTCTGGTGCCCGAGACGATCGACATCAACGGCAACCGCATCCCGACCTGGCGCGGTGTGCCGATCTACCCGTGCAACAAGATCCCGGTGTCGGACGCCCGGACCACCTCGATCATCTGCATGCGTACGGGCGAGGCCGACCAGGGCGTGATCGGTCTGCACCAGACCGGCATCCCCGACGAGATCGAGCCGAGCCTCTCCGTCCGCTTCATGGGCATCGACGAGCAGGCGATCATCTCCTACCTGGTGACGGCCTACTACTCGGCGGCGATCCTCGTCCCGGACGCGCTCGGTGTCCTGGAGAACGTCGAGGTCAGCCGCTGGCGGTGAGCCGACGGGGCCCGGGGGCGGGGACCGAACCCTCCCGCCCCCGGGCGTTCCCGGCTCGCCGCCGCGCAGCATCGCCACGGAGGAGACGAAGGAAGTGACCTTGACCCTTGCCGGCGGGGATCCCGTCACCGACGGTCAGGGGGCCGTGCGGCTCCTGGACCGGACACGGACGGCCGTCCATCCCCAACTGCGCTCGACCGTCGAGACCCTGCCCGGTTCGATACGGCGGGTCGCGATGTACCACTTCGGCTGGGAGCACGCCGACGGCACCCCGGCCACGGAGCCGCCGGGCAAGGCCATCCGGCCCGCCCTGGTCCTCGCGGCGGCCCGCGCGCTCGGTGCCGACGAGGCACCGGCCGTGAAGGCCGCGGCGGCGGTGGAGCTCGCGCACAACTTCACCCTGCTCCACGACGACATCGTCGACGAGGACGTGACCCGGCGGCACCGGCCCACCGCCTGGACGGTCTTCGGCATCCCGGACGCGCTGATCGCCGGTGACGCGATGAGCGCGCTCGCCCTGCGGATGCTCGCCGAGGATCCGCACCCCGCCTCGGCGGCCGCGTCCGCGCGGCTCGCCGCCTGCATCATCGAGCTCTGCGCGGGACAGCAGGCGGACTGCGCCTTCGAACAGCGGGCGCCGCGCGAGGTCTCCCTCGACGAGTGCCTGGCCATGGCCACCGCCAAGACCGGCGCGCTGCTCGGCGCCTCCTGCGCCATCGGCGCGCTCTACGCGGGCGCGGGGGAGGAGGAGGTGGCGGCGATGGACGCGTTCGGCCGGGAGGCGGGCCTCGCCTTCCAGCTGATCGACGACCTCATCGGGATCTGGGGCGACCCCGACCGTACGGGCAAGCCGGCCGGGGCCGATCTGGTCGCCCACAAGAAGTCGCTGCCGGTGGTGGCGGCGCTCGCCTCGGGGACGCCGGCGGGCGAGGAGCTGGCCGAGCTGTACGCCCGCCCGGTCCTCGACGCCGCGGCGGTGCGGGCTGCCGCGGACGCGGTCGAGCGGGCCGGGGGGCGCGACTGGGCGCAGGACCAGGCGGCCGAGCGGATGGGCCGCGCCGTCGAGCACCTGGCCCAGGCGGTCCCGGACCTGACGGCGGCGGGGGACCTGCTGGCGCTCGCGGAGTTCGTCACGCGGCGGACGCGCTGAGGCCCCGGGGCGCCGTCACGCCTCGGGGACGATCCGGGTGACCACGGTCTCGATCAGGTCGTCCAGGTCCCGGTCGCCGTGCAGGCCGGGGACCGTGAAGTGGTCGAGCAGCAGTCCGGTGAGGGCGAAGTAGAGCAGCCGGACGGTGTCCGCGTCGCCGGGCATCCCGCCCTCCAGGTGGCCCTGGACGTTCGCGTCCAGATCGCCCCGGAGGACCTTGGTGAGCTGGGTCCGCAGCTCGGGGCGGCGTACCGCTTCGAGCCGGAGCTCGAAGAGCCCGAGGTAGCAGGTGCGCTCGTCGGCGAGGCGCTGGGCGACCTGGCGCATGAGCTCGAGGACCAGGGCGCGGCTCGGCGCCGGTGCCATGGCGGCCTCCATGACGCCGGGCTCCGGGGTCAGCCGTTCGAAGATCCGGTCGGCGACCTCGGAGAGCACCTGGTCCCGGTCGCGGAAGTAGTTGGACGAGGTGCCGGTGGGGACCCCGGCGCGGGCATCGACCGCGCGGAAGGTCAGCCCGCGGGCACCTTCGTCCGCCAGGACCTGGATGGCGGCGTCGAGCAGCGCCGTCCGTCGTTCGGGGTTTCTCGCCATGTCGTGTCTCCTCCTTCGTCGAACTTCTTCGAAAATAGGGCTTGCGCAACCACTACAGGTGAAGCACTATAGCCGTCGTGGTTGCGGTCGCAGTCACGTTCCGGAGTGAAAGAGGACCGGTTTGCGCAAGCTCACGTACTTCATCGCCTGCACCATCGACGGCTTCATCGGTGACCCCAAGGGCGACGCCACCTCCATGTACAAGTTCGTGGACGCCGAGTTCCTGGAGTTCCTGACCGGCGAGTACCCGGAGACCATCGCGGCCCAGGGCCGGGAGGCACTGGGGGTCGACGCCGAGAACCAGCGGTTCGACACGGTCGTCCAGGGGGCGGCGTCGTACCAGCTCGCCCTGGACGTGGGCATCACCAGCCCGTACGGGCACCTGCGGGAGTTCGTCGCCACCCGCTCGCTGCCCGAGTCGCCCGACGCGAACGTGGAGCTGATCGCCGACGACCTCGTCGGCCGTGTCCGCGAGCTCAAGGCCGAGGACAGCCCCCTGGACGTCTGGCTCTGCGGTGGCTCGACGGTCGCGGGCGAGCTCATCGAGGAGATCGACGAGTTGATCATCAAGACCTATCCGCAGGTGTACGGCTCCGGCATGCCGATGTTCGGCGCCGGCTTCGAGCCCCGCGACTTCGAGCTGAACGACCTGCGCGTCTTCGGCAACGGCGCGTTCGTCCGTACGTACACCAGGAAGCGGTAGACGGCGGCAGGCGCTCGCGTGCGAGCCGTCCTACCCTGGACCTATGGGTGACGAGGCGTCCCACACGACGCGCGACCCCCGGGCCGAGCACGGATGCCCGGCCTGCGGGCAGCCGCGAGCGATGACGGCCACCCGGCACAAGGTCCTCGGGGCCTGGGTGCCGGAGTGGGAGGTGCAGCCCTGCCGCAACCCGGACTGCACGCTCCACGAGGGCGTGGAGGCGGACCTCGCCGCGACCGTGGACATGCCCGCCGACGTGGCCGCCGGTACGCGCCCCGCGGCGGGGGCGGAAGCCGCGAGCACGCACGTGACCGGCAAGAACGGCGAGATCGGGAGAAGTCAGGCCACAGGGTGACCGGACGCGCGCCGGAGCCTGTCGTACGGCTACAGTCCGCGCATGTCATCGGAGTCGACGGAAGTCTGGACCGGCTGGTACCGGGACCGCAGCGGCGCGGAAGCGATCGTCATCACGGCCGACGGGCGGCGGGTCGCCACCCGGATCAGGGGGATCGAGTACACGGGCGAGGGTTTCGCCGCGCTCAGCGCGGCGGAGGGCGGGCAGGCCCTCACCGCCTGCGTCCTGGAGTGGGACCTGCCGCTCCCCGTCGTCATGGACGGCGCCTCCCAGCAGGCCACGCTGAGCTGTCTGCTGACGCTCGGTGAGCGCGCGGACCTCAGTCTGACGCTGCACTACGGTGGCGCCGCCTTCGAGTCGTGCGTCGCCGGAGGTGACTTCGACGGGGCGCTCGAACGGGTCAGGCGCCAGCTGCCGCCCGGCGCCGACTTCGGCCGCCGACTGCTCCAGGCGGCCTGACAGCACACGTGCGGCACGAGAGAACGAGGACGGCGGCGCCCCGGGGAGGGGACGCCGCCGCCACTCGTTCTCCTCGTGCTCAGCTCTCGCGCGGGGCTCGGTTCCCGCGCTCGCTCAGCCCGCGCGTGCTCAGTTCTTGAACGCGGAGGCGAGGCCGTAGCGCCACAACTGGTCGACGCGGGACCGCTCCTGCGAGTTCGGCTGGGCGTTCTGGCAGGACGTGCCGGGGCCGCCGCCCGACATCAGCTCGCTGCACGGACCGCTGTAGTGGTCCGGCAGCCCGAGGACGTGGCCCGTCTCGTGGGCGGTCACGCGGGTCGAGTTGTACTGCTGGTTCTGCCGGTAGTCGAGGAAGATGTAGCCGCTGCCGTGACCGTCGGTGCTCGCGTACGAGCCACGGGAGTCGTTGCCCTCGTAGTAGGTGAAGTCCGGGTTGCCGCCTTCGACGAGCCGGACGTTCACCACCGAGCTGTTCCATATCTGGGCCGAGCGGGAGATCTGGCTGCGGAAGCTCGGCGCGTTGGCGGCGCTGTAGACCACGGTGACGGCGGCCGCGCCGGGGGTGGCGGCCCGCTTCTTCGCCACCGACTTCACGACGGCGTCGAAGAAGGCCTGGTTGGCCTTCGCCTCGGCGGCCGAACCGGCGTACGCCACGGAGGCGTTGCCGGCGGCCGGGACACCGGTGGGGGCGCTCGCGGCCACGGCCGGGGCCGCGCCGAGGGAGGCGGCGAGGCCGAGGCCGAGGGCGGTGGCCAGGACAGAGGTGAGGACCTTGGGGTGACGCATGGGGGGCTCCTCCTGTAGGGGATGGGAGAGAGTCTCGGGGGAGCCGGGGCGCGTGGGGATGATGTCAACCGGCGATAGCATCACTGCATCACCTGGTCGAAAGACCCCCAACTCCCTTTAAATCAAAGGTGATTGAGGGGTTCCGGGTATCTGGTGCGAGCCAGGGAGCCGCCCTACCCTCGGGGCATGGACCTGGAGGTGAGACACCTGCGCGCGCTCTGCGCCATCGCGGACACGGGCAGCCTGCACAAGGCGGCCCGCCAACTTGGCATGAGCCAGCCCTCGTTGACCACCCAGCTCCGTCGCATCGAGAACTCCCTGGGTGCCGAGCTCTTCTCCCGCGGCCGCACCGGCTGCCGCCCCACCCCGCTCGGCCGCTCCCTGCTCAGCCGGGCCCGCCCGCTCGTCGCCGACATGGCGGCGCTCGTCACCGAGACCCGGGCCGCCGCCGCCCGCACCGACGGACTCGGGCTCCGCGTCGGCTCCACCGCGAGCCGGGCGCTCCCGGGCTGGCTGCGCCGGCTCCGCCAGCGGCTGCCCGGCACCGACATCGGCCTGCGGATGGACGTCTCCGCGAACGCGCTGCTCCGGAGCGTCGCCGCCGGGCAGCTCGACGTGGCCTTCGTGCACGAGGTGGAGGGCTGCCCGTTACGGGTTCCCGAGGACCTCGAGGGCCGGGTCCTGGTCGCCCGCGAACCGCAGTTCGTCTCCATGGCCCGCGACCATCCGGCCGCCGCAGAGGCGGTGGTGGACCTCGCCGACCTGGCGGGCGACCACTGGATGGTCGATCCGACCGTCGACGGCGAATGGGACGGCCTCCGCCGGGTCCTGCACACCGCCGGCATCGACCCGCCGCTGCTGCACGGCGATTACCACACGGCCGCCTCCCTCATCGTCCTCGGAGAGGCCGTCGCCCCCTGCCAGCCGACCTCGGCGCCGCGCGAGGACATGGCCGTCCGCCCGCTGCGGGGCGATCCGCTGGCGGTCCGGCTCCTGCTGTACGCGCGGCCCGGGGCGCCCCTGGACACGCTGTACGCGGAACTCGCCTCGGCCTACCGGGAGGTGGCCCTGAGAGCGGCCCCGTACCGCGAATGGCTCCAACGGCAGGGGACGGCGG
Organism: Streptomyces sp. NBC_00691; assembly: GCF_036226665.1. Taxonomy (NCBI): domain Bacteria; kingdom Bacillati; phylum Actinomycetota; class Actinomycetes; order Kitasatosporales; family Streptomycetaceae; genus Streptomyces; species Streptomyces sp. NBC_00691. The sequence goes on from NZ_CP109007.1 coordinate 5,382,719, forward strand.
CGGGCCTGTCGGTGGGACCGTGCATGATGACGGCATGAGCGCACACCCGGCACAGGCACTGGTCCGGCACGCACGCCCCGAGGACCTGCCGCGGGTCGTGGAACTCATCGCCGAGCACGCGGCGTACGAGAAGGCGGCACCTCCGGCCCCCGGCCTCGCCGGCCGGCTCGCCGGCCTCCTCTTCGGCACCGAAACGCCCCGCCTCCGCTGCCTGGTCGCCGCCCTCCCCGACGGCACCCTCGCCGGGTACGCGAGCTGTGCCCCGGAGCTCTCCACCTGGGACGGCACGGAGTACCTCCACATGGACTGCCTCTACCTCACGGAGAGCTCCCGGGGTCACGGTCTGGGCCCCCTTCTGATGGCGGCGGTGCGGGCCGAGGCCCGCGCCCTGGGCCTGGCGGAGATCCAGTGGCAGACCCCCGCGTGGAACGAGAGCGCGATCCGCTTCTACGACCGCCTGGGTGCGACGTCGAAGGAGAAGCACCGCTACAGCCTGCTCTCCGCGGACGCCCAGGGGCTGCCGGGACCCGGTGGGCAGCCGCCCGGCCCCGGTGGCGGGCGCCGCCGAGAGCCCTAGCCCGCCACGTCCTGGGGGTACCACCGCAGCTCGACCGTGTTGCCGTCCGGGTCCTTCACGTAGACCGACTGGGCCGAACCGCGGGCGCCCCAGCGGGGGACGGGTCCCTCGACGACGTCGAACGTCCCCGAGTCGATGACCTCCTGCCAGTCCAGCGGGTCCACGACGAGGCAGATGTGGTCGACGTTGGACTCGCCGCGCGGGCGCGAGAAGAGGTCTATGACGGTGCCCTCGTCGATCCGGACGGACGGGAACGACACCTTCCCGTCCCGCCATTCCTCGACCCGCTCGCCCGCGAGCCCCAGGAGCCCGGTGTAGAACGCGAGCGCCCGCTCGACGTCGGTCACGTTGAGCACCAGGTGGTCGAAAGCCTTGACGCGCATGGAACATCACCCTTCTGTAGGTACGCCGTCATCGCGGCGGGAAACCCCGAAGGGGTACGACCGCCATGCGGTCGTACCCCTTCGGACGGGAACGAGAAGGTCAGGCCTTCTTCGTCTCCCAGAAAATGCGGTCGATCTCGGCGATGAGCTCCAGCGCCTTCTCGCCCGTCTTCGGGTCGGTCGACGCCTTGGCGGCCGAGAGGGCCTTCAGGGTGTCGTTGACCAGCTGGTTGAGCTCGGGGTACTTCTCGAAGTGCGGAGCCTTGAAGTAGTCGCTCCAGAGCACCGACACGTGGTGCTTGGCGAGCTCCGCGCGCTGCTCCTTGATGACCGTGGCGCGGGCGCGGAAGTGCGCGTCCTCGTTCGCCTGGTACTTCTCCTGGACAGCCTTGACCGACTCGGCCTCGATGCGGGCCTGGGCCGGGTCGTACACGCCGCACGGGAGGTCGCAGTGGGCGCTGACCTTCACCTTGGGGGCAAACAGGCGGGAGAGCATTGTGCCGTCCTTCCTCGTGATCGTCTTCTCAGGTGGGACATTACTCGGTGAGAAGGGCGATTTCGCGGGCGCCCCCTGGGGCTTAGGTCAAAAGTCCAGGGTCACCATGGGACTCGTGTACGAGTGAACGAGCGGATGTGTGGGTCGATGCGCGTGTGGACGGGCGGGCGGAGCGTGAGGTGCCGATGAGGGAAGCGGGGCGGGAGCGGGCGGCGGAAGCCGGGGCTCCGTTCGGGATCGCCGAGGTGACGGGGGTGTCCATGGTGCCCACGCTGCTGCACGGGGACCAGCTGCTCGTGCACTACGGCGGACGCCTGCGGCCGGGGTGCGTGGCCGTGGTGCGGCACCCGCTGCAGCAGGATCTGCTCATCGTGAAGCGGCTGATCGAGCGACGTGACGGCGGCTGGTGGGTGCTCGGCGACAACCCGGACGCCGAGGGCGACAGCCGGGTCTTCGGGGCCGTACCGCCCGAGCTCGTTCTCGGGCGGGTGCGGGCGCGCTACCGGCCGCTGACGCCGGGGCGTCAGCGGTCGCCGGGGGTGACGCTCTCCTGGCTGCTCTCGGCGGTGAGGCCCGTCCGGTCTGCCTCCAGACGCTTGCGGGCCCGGTAGGCGGCCACGTTGGCGCGGGTCGCGCAGCGGTCCGAGCAGTAGCGGCGGGAGCGGTTGGTGGAGGTGTCCAGGTAGGCGTTGCGGCAGGGGGGCGCCTGGCAGAGGCCGAGCCGGTCGGCGCCGAACTCGGTCAGATGGAAGGCCAGCCCCATCGCGCAGATGGCGGCGTAGCCCGTGGTCGCGTTCGAGGAGTGGTCGGCGAGGTGCATGTGCCACCGGGGGCGGCCGTTCTCGTCGAGGATGTCGTGGCCCGAGATCTGAGGGCTGACCGGGAACTCCAGGAGGAGCGAGTTCAGGAGGTCGACGGCTCCCGTGTGGTCGCCCTCGTCGGCCAGCGTGAACACCGCCCGCAGCCGGGTCCGTACCGCGCGGAAGCGGGGGAGGTCCGCGTCCGTGACCCGCCGGGCCATCTGGGAGGCCTCGCCGAAGAGGTCCCGGACCACCTCGACGGAGGCGAGGGAGTCCTTTCCGCGCGCGGGCTCCTCGGTGTTGACCAGACGTACGGCGAAATCCGAGTAATGGGCCAGTTCCACTTGTAGTCCTTACTTCGGCGGGCTAGTGTCTCGGTCGGAAGGGGTAACGGCTGTTGCCCCTATGAGGGTATTACGAAGAGGGGGAGGACCGACCATGACCGGGACCGACTGGGCGGGCTGGCAGCAGAGCTGGGACCGTCAGCAGGAGTGGTACATGCCGGACCGTGAGGAGCGCTTCCGGGTGATGCTCGACATGGTCGAGGCCATGGTGGGACCGAAGCCCCGCGTCCTCGACCTCGCGTGCGGTACGGGAAGTATCACGGATCGGCTCCTCAAGAGGTTCCCGGAGGCGACCAGTACCGGTGTCGACCTCGACCCGGCCCTCCTCGCCATCGCCGAGGGCTACTTCGCCGGGGACGAGCGCGTCACCTTCGTGACCGCCGACCTCAAGGACCCCGACTGGGCCGCCGGGCTGCCCCACGACGCGTACGACGCCGTCCTCACCGCCACCGCGCTCCACTGGCTCCACAGTGAGCCCCTGACGGCCCTCTACGGCCGGCTCGCCGGTCTCGTCCGCGAGGACGGCGTCTTCATGAACGCCGACCACATGATCGACACGGCCACCCCCCGGATCAACGCCGCCGAGCGCGCCCAGCGGCACGCCGTCATGGACCGCGCCAGGACCGGCGGAGCCCTGGACTGGGCCGAGTGGTGGGCCCTCGCCGCCGAGGACCCGGTCCTCGCCGGGCCCACCGCCCGCCGCTTCGAGATCTACGGCGAGCACGCGGACGGCGACACGCCCTCCCCGCGCTGGCACGCCGAGACCCTCCTCGCCGCCGGGTTCGGCGAGGCCAGGACCGTCTGGGCCTCGCCGTCCGACACCCTGCTCCTCGCCGTGAAGTAGGCGCCGCGGACGCGGGAAGGGGCGGTACGGGTCTCCCCGTACCGCCCCTTCCCGCGTCGCTGTGCCGCCGGTGCCGAGCCGGGGCGGCGCCGGTTACAGCACCTTGGACAGGAACGCCTTCGTCCGGTCGTGCTGCGGGTTGCCCAGGACGTCGCGCGGGTTGCCCGACTCGACGACCACACCGCCGTCCATGAAGACCAGCGAGTCGCCGACCTCGCGGGCGAAGCCCATCTCGTGGGTGACGACGATCATCGTCATGCCCGACTCGGCGAGGTCCCGCATGACGTCCAGGACGTCACCGACCAGCTCCGGGTCGAGCGCCGAGGTGGGCTCGTCGAAGAGCATCAGCTTCGGCTCCATCGCCAGCGCGCGGGCGATGGCGACACGCTGCTGCTGACCGCCGGAGAGCTGCGACGGGTAGTTGCCCATCTTGTCCCGCAGGCCCACGCGGTCGAGCAGACGCTCGGCACGCTCGCGTGCCACCGCCTTCGACTCGCCCTTCACCTGGATCGGGGCCTCCATGACATTGCCCAGGGCCGTCATGTGGGGGAAGAGGTTGAAGCGCTGGAAGACCATGCCGATGTCACGGCGCTGGACCGCGACCTCGCTGTCCTTCAGCTCGTACAGCTTGCCGTTCTTCTCCCGGTAGCCGACCAGCTGGCCGTCGACCGAGAGACGGCCGCCGTCGACCCGCTCCAGGTGGTTGATGCAGCGGAGGAACGTCGACTTGCCGGAGCCGGACGGGCCGACCAGGCAGAAGACCTCTCCGTTCTGGACCTCCAGGTCGATGCCCCGGAGGATGTGGGCGGCGCCGTAGGACTTGTGGACGCCCTCCGCCTTGACCATGGGCTGACCGGTCATGCCGATGCCTCCGGGGAACGCTTGAACGTGGTGAGGTTCGTCTTGACCCGCTGCCACGGGGTGGGCGGCAGGTTACGCGTCGAACCGCGGGCGAAACGGCGCTCCAGGTAGTACTGGCCGACGCTGAACACGCTGGTCAGGGCGAGGTACCAGATGGAGGCGACGAAGAGCATCTCCATCACGGCGCCGGCCGTGCTTCCGATGTTCGACGAGGCCCGCAGGAGTTCTGTGTACTGCACGGCCGAGACGAGTGACGAGGTTTTCAACATGTTGATGAACTCGTTGCCCGTGGGCGGCACGATGACCCGCATGGCCTGCGGCAGGACGACCCGGCCCATGGTCTTGGTCTGGGACATGCCGAGCGCGTGCGCCGCCTCGGTCTGCCCCTCGTCGACGGACTGGATGCCCGCCCGGACGATCTCCGCCATGTAGGCGCCCTCGTTGAGGCCGAGACCGAGCAGCGCGACCATGAACGGCGTCATGACGTCGACGGTCTCGTTCTTGTAGATCGGCCCGAGGTTGATGTACTCGAAGATCAGCGACAGGTTGAACCAGACGAGCAGCTGCACGTACACCGGGGTGCCGCGGAAGAACCAGATGTAGAGCCAGGCGACGGCTCCGGTCACGGGGTTCCTGGACAGCCGCATCACCGCGAAGACGACACCGAGGACGAGTCCCAGGGCCATCGAGGCGACGCTGATGATCACGGTGTTCGCCAGGCCGTCGAGGATCGACGGATCGAACACCTTGTCCCACACCGTGTCCCAGATGATGTTGCCCTGGGAGAAGGCGTAGATGAGCCATCCGAGCAGGACGACGACCACGACGCCGCTGACCCAGCGGCCGTAGTGCCGTACGGGGATGGCCTTGATCGCCTCGTACGGGGAACCCGAGGCGCCGGGCCCGGCCGGAGCGGCGGCCGGGTCCTTGGAGATCTTGTCAGTCATGACGACTGCCCTTCAGTGGAGCGGGGAGGTCACTTGCCGGCTTGGACGGAGGGTCACTGGCCGGCGTTGACGGTGGCCGTCTTGACGGCGCTGTCCGAGACGTCCCACTTCTTCAGGGCATCGGCGTAGGTGCCGTCCTTGATGGCCGCGTCGAGCGCTTCCTTGATGGCGTCGCGCAGCTGGGTGTCGTCCTTCGAGACGCCGATGCCGAAGAGGCCGACGTCGCTCTGGTTGCCGACGACCTCGAAGTCGTTGCCGCCGCCCGAGGTCTTCGCGATGTACGCGGCGACCGGGTAGTCGTTGAGGTCGGCCACGGCGCCGCCGGCCTTGACGCGGGTCTGCGCCTCGGCGTCGGTGTCGAAGGCCTGGATCGTCAGCTTGTCGGCGCCGCACTTCGTGGCCTGGGCCTTGAAGGTGTCCTCGTAGATCGTGCCGCGCTGGACGGCCACGGTCTTGCCGCAGAGGTCGTCGAGCGAGTTGATGCCCTGCGGGTTGCCCTTCTTGACCAGGAGGGAGACGCCGGAGCTGAAGTAGTCGACGAAGTCGATGCCCTTGCCGATCTTCTTCCCGTTGTCGTCCAGGCCCTCCTGGCGCTTCTTGTTGTCCGTCATCGAGGACATGATCACGTCCTGGCGACCGGTGTAGATCGAGGTGATCAGGCCGTCGAAGGTGCCCGAGGTGAACTCGAACTTGACGCCGAGCTGCTTGCCCAGGGCCGCGGCGATGTCGGGGTCGACGCCGACGATCTTGCCGCCCTCGGTGAACTCCATCGGGGCGTACGAGGCGTCGGTGCCGACCTTGATGACACCGGCCTTCTGGATGTCGGCGGGGAGCTTGGAGAAGAGCGGCGCGGCGTTGGCGGAGCCGCTGTCCTTCGTCGGGGTGGCGGAGCCGCCCTCCGTCTGGTCGCCACAGGCGGTCAGCAGCACGGAGCCGACGACCGCGATGGCGGCGACCGCGGCAAGACGGGAGGTGCGGGTCTTGGCGGTCGTACAGCGCGTGGAGCGTGCGGTCATGATCGGGTTCCTCCGGCGTGTGAGGGAGTTGCCAGTGGTCACGTACGTCTCTTCGAGTGTCGTGACCTCGTGTGATTACGGCATCTTGCCATTCGGACCGCCTCAAACCGACGGCCACGGATGTCAAAATCGGATAACGGGTGACCCCCGAATGCCGACAGGCCGGTACATCAGGGCCGGATCTTCTGCTGAATGCCTTCCACGCCACCGAAGAATTTCCTGTTGATCTCGCCATTCGGACGACACGAAGGCCACCATTCGGGTGCTTGAAGCACCTATATGGACATGGGGTGACGTGTCGTCCTCCGTCCGTGTGCGGATGCACTCGGTATGAGTCGCGTCACCGAGCGGATATGGACTCGTCCGCGGTGCCGTCCGTCCGGTAAGAAGGATCCTTACACCCCTCATCCGGGGCTCAGGGCGCGTTGTGCGGCGCGCCCGCGCGGCTACCAGACACGGCGGCCGCGGGACCCGCCCACCGCTCCACACCAGGAGCGGCCAACCCTCAAAAATGCAGACTTAAGGGGTCAACCCAATGGCAGCGGAGATCGTCAATCCTCGCAGTGACAGCGGTACGGAAGGAGCTCCGGAGGAGCCCTTCGACGCTGTCTTCGCCCTCCACCGGGGCGGCAAGATGGCCATTCAGGCCACCGTTCCCGTCCGGAACAAGGACGACCTGTCCCTCGCGTACACGCCCGGCGTCGCGAAGGTGTGCACCGCGATCGCCGAGCAGCCCGACCTGGTCAACGACTACACCTGGAAGTCCCAGGTCGTCGCGGTCGTGACCGACGGTACGGCGGTGCTCGGCCTCGGTGACATCGGCCCGGAGGCCTCCCTCCCGGTCATGGAGGGGAAGGCCATCCTCTTCAAGCAGTTCGGCGGCGTGGACGCGGTCCCGATCGCCCTCGCCACCACCGACACCGACGAGATCGTCGAGACCGTCGTCCGGCTGGCCCCGTCCTTCGGCGGCGTCAACCTGGAGGACATCTCGGCGCCGCGGTGCTTCGAGATCGAGCGCAAGCTCCAGGAGCGCCTCGACATCCCCGTCTTCCACGACGACCAGCACGGCACCGCCATCGTCACCCTCGCCGCCCTCCGCAACGCGGCGAAGCTGACCGGCCGGACCCTCGGCGACCTGCGCGCGGTCATCTCCGGCGCCGGTGCGGCCGGAGTCGCCATCGCCAAGTTCCTGCTGGAGGCCGGGCTCGGCGACGTCGCCGTCGCCGACCGCAAGGGCGTCGTCAGCCGCGACCGGGACGACCTCAACCCGGTCAAGCGCGAGATCGCCGACCTCACCAACAAGGCGGGCCTCAGCGGCTCCCTGGAGGCCGCCCTCGCCGGCGCCGACGTCTTCATCGGTGTCTCCGGCGGTACGGTCCCCGAGGCGGCCGTCGCCTCCATGGCTCCGAACGCCTTCGTGTTCGCCATGGCCAACCCGAACCCCGAGGTCCACCCCGACGTCGCGCACAAGTACGCGGCCGTCGTGGCGACCGGGCGTTCGGACTACCCGAACCAGATCAACAACGTCCTCGCGTTCCCCGGCATCTTCGCCGGCGCGCTCCAGGTCCGGGCCTCCCGGATCACCGAGGGCATGAAGATCGCAGCGGCCAACGCGATCGCGGACGTCGTCGGCGACCAGCTCGCCGCCGACTGCGTGATCCCGTCGCCGTTCGACGAGCGGGTCGCCCCGGCCGTCGCGGCCGCGGTCGCCGCCGCCGCCCGCGCGGAGGGCGTCGCCCGCCGCTGACGCGTCGCACCACCCCGTGAGGGCCCCGTCCTGTTTCCGGGACGGGGCCCTTCCGTGTCCGCCGGGCCCGGCACCGTACCGGCGGGGGAGGGACGCGCGTCACACGGGTGCGTGGTTCCGTGGCCCGCCCGTGGCCGCCTAGGGTCGGGGCCATGTTCGCTGCCTACGCTGCCCGAATCGACCGCGACCAGCCCCTGAACGGCCTCGAATTGGGTGAACGTCCCGAACCCGAGGTCCGGCCGGGCTGGACCACCGTCACCGTCAAGGCCGCCTCGCTCAACCACCACGACCTGTGGTCGCTGCGCGGGGTCGGGCTGCCCGAGGAGAAGCTGCCGATGATCCTCGGCTGCGACGCCGCCGGGATCGACGAGGACGGCAACGAGGTCGTCCTGCACTCCGTGATCGGCCAGACCGGCCACGGCGTCGGACCCGACGAGCCCCGGTCCATCCTCACCGAGCGCTACCAGGGCACCTTCGCCGAGCGGGTGACCGTGCCCCGCTGGAACGTCCTGCCCAAGCCGAAGGAGCTCTCCTTCGAGGAGGCCGCCTGCCTGCCCACGGCCTGGCTGACCGCCTACCGCATGCTCTTCACCAACGCCGGTGTACGGCCCGGGGACTCGGTGCTCGTGCAGGGCGCCGGCGGCGGGGTCGCCACGGCCGCGATCGCCCTCGGCAAGGCCGCCGGCCTGCGGGTCTTCGCCACCAGCCGTGACGAGGAGAAGCGCAAGCGGGCCGTCGGGCTCGGCGCCGTCGAGGCGTTCGAGCCGGGCGCGCGGCTCCCGCAGCGGGTCGACGCGGTCATCGAGACCGTCGGCGCCGCCACCTGGTCCCACTCCGTCAAGTCGCTGCGGCCCGGCGGGACGCTCGTCATCTCGGGTGCCACGAGCGGCGACCGGCCCGCGCACGCCGAGCTGACCCGGATCTTCTTCCTGGAGCTGAAGGTCGTCGGCTCGACGATGGGCTCCAAGGACGAGCTGGAGGACCTGTTGTCGTTCTGCGCGGCGACGGGGGTCCGGCCGGTCGTCGACGAGGTCCTGCCGCTGGACCGGGCGCGGGAGGGCTTCGAGCGGATGGCCTCCGGTGAACTCTTCGGAAAGATCGTCCTGAAGACCTCCTGACGAAGATCGTCATCAAGACCTCGTGACGACCCCTTGATGACTCGGCGGTGGGACTGATGGGATCTCCGGCACGTGAAACGTGAACAACGCTCACTTCCTCGTGCCGGAGGTCCACCTTGTCGCGAACCATCCCTGCGTGGCGAACCACCCTTGCCGCGGGCGTCCTCGCCGCCGCGCTGATCGCCCCCGCCGTCCCCGCGTCCGCCGCCGCCACCGACCGCCCGGACACGGGCGTCGACGGGATCCCCGCCCTCACCGACGAGCACGGCCGCGCGCTCACCCTGCGCGGCTGGAACGTCGGGGACAAGGCGCACAGCGGTGACGCCGCCCTCTCCGGTGTCACCGAGAGGCACTTCCGCGACATGCGGGCCAAGGGCTTCAACTTCGCCCGGCTCCTCGTCTTCTGGGACGACCTGGAGCCCCGGCCCGGCCAGTACAGCCAGTCCTATCTGCGGAAGATCGAACGGGTCCTGGACTGGGCGGAGAAGCACGACGTCAAGGTCCTCCTCGATGCCCACCAGGACGTCTTCGGGCCCGCCTTCGGACACCGGGGCGTGCCGGCCTGGGCCACCAGGACCGACGGACTGCCCTTCACTCCGCACCCCGACGACTGGTTCTCCGAGTACTTCGAGCCCGCCGTGCAGCGCGCCTTCACCCACCTGTACGAGGACGAGGACCTCCGGCGGGCCCAGGCCCGGATGTGGCGGCTGCTCGCCGACCGCTTCGAGGACCACCCGGCCGTCCTCGGCTACGACCCGATCAACGAGCCGATGGGTGAGCTGCGCGAGGGCGAGGACCTGGCGACCGCCGCCCGGCGCATCGAGCGGGAGCAGGTCACCCCGATGTACAACCGCGTCGCGGACGCGATCCGCTCGGTCGACGAGGACGGCTGGATCTTCGTCGAACCGACTCCCATCGTGGGCGAGGGCGTGCCCACCGGGCTCGGCCGGATCGACGACCCGAAGATCGTCTACGCGCCGCATTTCTACAACGGCGCGATGGAGGCCGGCGGGGACTACGACCCGGAGGCCCGCTGGATCGAGAACTACGAGCAGGCCGTCACCCTGTACCCGAAGGAGTACAAGGTCCCCGTGGTGGTGGGCGAGTGGGGACCGCTCGACAACGCGCGGCCGAACATGAACCGCTTCTACCGGGAGGCCATGGCCTCGCTCGGCCGCTACAGCTCCGGCTGGGCGGGCTGGGAGTGGTGCTACGGCGGCGGCTACTGCGCCGTGGACGGCACGGGGGCGTTCCGTACGAACAAGGAACTGACCGCCGAGCCGTACGCGGAGGCGGTCGCGGGCACGGTGCGCTCCGCCGCCTACGATCCGGGGGCCCGGGTCTACCGCCTCTCCTACGACTCCGCGGGGCGCCGCGGCTCCCGGGTCACCGAACTCGCCCTGCCGCCCGGCGACTGGCGTGTGACGGCCCGGGGCGGGGCGCTGGTGCTCCGCCCGGCCCCCGGCCGGGCCCTGGTCCTGGCGGCGCCGGGCGCCCGGGTGACGGTGACCGTCACCCGGCGCTGACGCCCTGCCGGGAGCCGGGGGCGAGTCCGTGAACCCGGCGGTCGGTCATGTCTCCGGACGGGATGCCGTGACCTTCGCGGTCAGGCCTTCGGGCGTGACCGCAGCAGGCCCGTGATCCGGATCGCCGCCGTCGCCAGCTGGTCGCGGGTCTCGGCCAGCTGCTCCTGGCTCACCCCGTGGTCGCGTGCCGCGTCCCGGATCTCGTCGCGGAAGCGGTCGAGGAGCCGGTCCAGATCGCGGGCCGGGTCGCCCGAGCCCTCGGTGTCCCGCGCCCACTCCGGCGCCTCGCCGGCCGGCGCCGCCGCGAACGGCGGCTCCTGCCCGGCGGCCTTGGGGTGGGTCGTGCCCGCCACGAGTCCGCCGAGCTGGGCCGTGATGTCCGAGAGCCCCTCCCAGACCCCCTTGGGCCAGTCGCCGCGCGAGAAGCGGTCCTGGACCTCCTCCTGCACCTGCTGGGCGATCCGCTGGAACTCCTTCGCCTGGTGACGGGCGGACTTGGCCTCGGCGCGGGCCTGGCGGGCCTGCTCCTTCCACTCCTGCCCGACCCGGCGCAGCTCCTCCTTGGCCTCGGTGAACGAGGAGGAGGACTCCGCCGCACGGGTCCGGCCCGCCGCCGCGCGCATCTCGCTGCGCACCCGGCCCGCGGCACCGCGCACGTCGTCACGGATCTCCGCCGCGAGCTCCGACACCGACTCGCGGATCTCCCGCTCCAGGTCGTCCAGTTCGGCGCCGCGCCCGGCCAGCTCGGCGCGGCCCGCGTCGGTGATCGAGTAGACCTTGCGACCGCCCTCGCTGGCGTGGGTGACGAGGCCCTCGGCCTCCAGCTTGGCCAGGCGCGGATAGACCGTGCCCGCCGAGGGCGCGTACAGACCCTGGAAGCGCTCCTCCAGGAGGCGGATCACCTCGTAACCGTGGCGCGGGGCCTCGTCGAGCAGCTTGAGCAGGTAGAGGCGCAGGCGGCCGTGCGCGAAGACGGGCGGCATGTCAGAGCACCTTTCCGGTCGCGGAGGGGGTGGAGGAGGGGGTGGAGCCGTCGTCCTCGTCGGACTCGGGGCGGCGGAGCAGTGCGATGGAGCCCGAGACGGTGGTCGCCTTGAGGGTGCCCCGGCCCGAACCGAGGGTGCCGGTGACGGATTTGGTGCCCCACTGGCCGGCCACGCGCAGGTCCTCGAAGGCGTTCGACACGGAGCCCGTCGTCGTGTTGGCCTCGACGCGGGCGTCGGCCGGGTGGGGGAGGCGGATGGCGACCTCGCCGGAGAGGCTGGCGAGCCGGATGTCGGCGGGGGGTCCGTCGAGCTCGGCCGGGTCGAGGTCGATGACCATGTCGCCGCTGACGGTCTCGGCCCGCACGGAGGCGCCCGCGCCCTCGATCACCGTCACGTCGCCGGTCACGGAGTTGATCCGGAGCGCGCCCGTGACCGACTGGGCCTCCAGATTGCCCGAGACGCTCTCGGCCCGGACCGGGCCGGAGAGCCGCAGGAGGGTGGTGTCGCCGGAGACGCCGCGCACCTCCGTACGCCCCGTGATGCCGGTGACGACCGCTTCGGCGCCGACCGCGGTCACCTCGACGTCGACGCCGGCGGGGACGGCGACGGAGACGACGGCCCGGCGCCGGAACTCCTTGCGGTCGAGCCACTTGAGGGCGCTCTTCCACTGGATGTCCTCGTAGCCCACGGTCAGGGTGGAGCCGTCCTGGGACACGAGCAGCGGCGGCCCCTCGATCTCGGAGACCTCCACGCGGGCGGAACTCTCGTCCGTCCCCACCACGTTCACCGTGCCGTTGACGACGCGGATCCGCAGCCGGGTCACGGGGTCGGCGGGGGACAGCTTCGTCGGCTCGGTGACGGACCACTCTGTCATGGTGCTGGCCTCCCGTTTCGGCAACGCAACATATCGTGTTTCTCGCTAGACACGATATATCGCGGTGAAGGGAAGTCAACCCTGACTCTCCCCTGACAGGGTGGGGGCAATTGCCTCCGTACGCGGACAAATTGGCCTAGCGTAGGAGCCATGAACGCGACATCCGGACCGAACCCCGTCGGGGCGCTTCTCCTCTGCCGCGCCGATCCGCCGACCGTCACGCCCCCCGCGCAGCTGCTCCGCGAGCACCTGCTGCTCGCCCCGGCGGGCGACGACTGGAGCGTGCTCGTACCGGAGGGGAAGCCCTGGCTCCACGGCGGGGAGCCGGTCGAACAGGTCGTCACCGGCTGGGCCACCGCCCTCGCCGTCTCGGCCGCCGGCTGGCCCGTCGTCGCGCTCTGGTGGGACCGCGACCGGGCCGGACTGACGCTCGCCGCCGGCTTCCGCCGTACGGTCGGCTACACCTGGCTCGCGGACGGCACCCCCGTCGGCGAGGACGAGGCCATGCGCACCTTCGCCGCCCGGCTCGCGCTCGACCCCGTCCTGGACGTCCAGGCCCTGGAACCGCTCACCGCGCCCGATCCGGACGCCGACGCCCATGCCCGGCTCCTCGGAGTGGTCGCCGTCCTCGGCCGCCTCGGGCTCGCCCTGCCGACCGGGCTCCTCCCCGGCGAGAGCGCCGACCGGCTCCGCTCCGTGGCCCTGGCCCAGGGCGCCCAGCAGCTCGAAGGGGCGGGCTGGAAGGACGCCGTGCGCGCCGAACTCGACGTGGTGGAGGGCGGTCCCCTCGGCCCGTACCTGCGCGGCCCCAAGGCGCGCGCGCTGAACGGGGCGCAGCTCGCCGCGGGGGTGCCGCTGCTGATCTGGGGTCTCGGCCGGCGCAGCGGCGGCTGGGCGGCGGCCGGGGCGCTGCTCGTGGCGCACGGCGCGCTCGGCCTCGTCTACGACCGACTGCGGGAGGGGTGACCCCGCGCGCGGAGTCACCCCTCGGAGCGGCCGTCCCCCGGGCGGGCGCTACTCGTCCTCGTCGTCCTCGTCGTCCAGACGGGCCAGCCAGGTCGCGAGGCGCTCGACCGGCACCTCGAAGTCGGGGTTGAGATCGACGAAGGTCCGCAGCTGCTCGGCGAGCCACTCGAAGGTGACCTCCTCCTGGCCGCGCCGCTTCTCCAGTTCCTCGATGCCACGGTCGGTGAAGTACATGCGTTCAGGATAAGCCGGACCCCTCACGTCCCCTGTCGCCCGTCACCCCCACCGACTAGCCTTCCTCATCATCGTTTCGGGGAGCGGGGGCGCTGTGACGCACGGGATCGCGCGTATTCGGCTGGACGACGGCACGCCCGTGTGGGCCCGGGTCAGTGACGTGCAGGAACTCGGCAGGGGCGGCGGGTTCCAGGACACCGGCGTCAAGGACCGGGTGGTCTCCATGGCCGGCGGCCTCACGGACGTGGTGCGCGGGGTGGTCGGCTCGCTGCGGGCCGGACTCGACCCGCAGGGCTCCGTGGAGGTCGCCGTCAGCTTCGGCATCGAACTGGCGGCGCAGTCCGGCAAGGTGATCGGAGTCCTCGCCGACGGCTCGGGCAAGGCCTCCGTGAACGTCTCCCTGACCTGGACCGAACCGGGCCGAGCCACCGGCCCCGCGCCGGACTCCGCCGCGGACCCCGCGGCCGTTCCCGCACCCCGGCCGCCCGCACCCGACCCCTCCGCACCGGAGCCGGCGGCCGACGAGCCCGCATGAGCGCCTTCGACGCTCTCGTGCGCCCCGCACTCGTACGCATCGCCGCTCCCGACCGCGGGTATGACCCGCACGGCGACCGGTACTGGGGCACCGGCTTCTTCATCGCCCCCGGCTGGGTGCTGACCTGCGCCCATGTCGTGGCCGAGGGGGGAAGCGCGGTGTGGAGGAGCGAGCCCGCCGTCGGCATCACCTGGGAGGACGGAAAGACCTCCCGGGAGACCACCGGCACCGTCGTGCTCGCCCTGCCGCGCCCCGACCGGCCCGACGACCCGCCGGACCGGTGGGCCTTCCCCGACATCGCGCTCGTCCGCGTGCCCGCCGCGCAGAAGGCGTCCTGTGTGCGCCTCGGCGAGCGCCCGCCCGTGCCGCCGGCCTCCGTCGGACTGCACGGCTGGTCCCGGGAGACCGGCGAGCTCGGCATCCGGCACGTCCACGGCACCCTGATCGGCACGGACGGCAAGGCCCTCATCACCGACTGGGTCATGCCCGTCGAAGGCTGCTCCGGCGGCCCCGTCGTCGACCACCAGCAGGGCGCCGTCGTCGGCCTCAACAAGGGCCGCGGCCGCGACGGCGGCGCCGTCGTCCCCGTCACCGCGCTGCGCCGGCTGCACGACCTCCCCGGCGCCGAGGCGATGGGCGAGGCGCTGCGCGCCCACGACCGGTACCACCTCGCCCGCTACCGCTCCCTGGACGACCGGCCCGACTGGACCCGCACCCAGGGACGCCTCGCCGGCTCCGCGGGCGTCGGTCCGGGACTGCGCACCCAGCTGTACGGCCACTTCGCCGAGCTGCCCGCGCCCACCGCGCCAGGCGAGATCATGGACCTCGTCGACCAGGTCAAGGCCTGGATCAGGGACGACGAACTGCCGGACGCCCTGGAGGACGACCCGCGCACCTGGAGCGAGGGCGCCGGACTCCTGCGCGGCCTCCGGGCGCCCCGCAGGGACGGCGTCCGCGACCTCGAACTCGACGCGGTGCTCCTGTACGCCGCCCATGTCGCCCGGCACGTGCGCGGACGGTACGGCGAGCGGGTCGACACCGCCGACCTCACCCACTGGATCGTCGACGAGTCGGGCGACGCCGACCGGCACCTGCGGCGCGAGATCGACCGGCTCGTCAGCCCCGGGCGGCCGGCGCCCCTCTCCGTACGCGAACCGCGCGCGCGTGCGGACGTCCTCCTGGAGGTCGACCCCCCGGTCTACGGCCGGTGTTACCCGTGGCGGGTCAAGCTGCTCCTCGACGGGCACACGGTCAGCCCGCTCCACATCGACGAGAGGGGCGTCGAGCGGGCCCGGCTCGGGGAGGCCCTGCGCGAGCCGCTCGCGGACGCGCTGCGGCGCGGGGACAGCGGACGGCACCTGGCCGCCGTGGAGGCGGTGCTGCCGCTCGAACTCTTCGACGAACCCCTCGACACCTGGCGGCTCGAACCGCCCCAGGGGGGTCCCGAGGACGCCTGGGCGACCACTCTCGGCCAGCGCAGGTTCGTCGTCATCCGCGACCGCCGCCGCTACGGCCGCGAACCGGAGCCCGAATGGCGCGAGCGCTGGGAGGCGGCGCAGAGCGGGCCGCTCCGGGCCGCCCCGCTGCGCGCGGAGGTGCCCGGCGCGGGCCCGGACGCCCACACCGCGCGCGTACGCAGGGAGACGTGGGCGGAGACGTACGACCGGCTGCGGGAGGCCGGGGGCGGCACCGTCCCCGTGTACTGCGGTGGCGTGAGCGGCGGCGACGGGCTCATGGCGATGCACGCGGCGCTCGCCGCCGGGCATCCGCTCGCCCTCTGGCGGACCGGCGCCCACGACCACACCGACTGCGCGGAGTTCCACGAGCGGGCCGGCCGGCTGATATCCGCCGCCCCCACCGCCTGGGACGTCCGAGGGCCCGTCAGATCCCTGCGCACGCGCGCGACGGACCGGGCGGCGGGCCCCGAGGCGCTGGCCGCGTACGCCTGGGCCGAGAGCATCGCCCTGCTCCTCGACCCGCCCGACCGGCCTCCGCACGGCGGTCTTCTGGAGCCCCCGCCGATGCTCGGGGAGGGGGAGCAGTGACAGGAGCGCCCACCGGGACGGCGGCCCCGCGATCCGTCCGATTAAGCCATCGGCAGGCCCCGCTCGCGGGCGGTACGGTCGACGGACCCGGCATCGACACCACAGCCAGGAGGAGCCCCTCGTGAACGATTGGCGGATCTACCGTGGTGCCGGTCTTCCGCACGACGAGATACAGCGGCTGCCCGCCCCGCCGCCTTGGCGCGACTTCTCCGCGGGCAGCGCCGACGACACCCTGGCGGGCTCCGACCGGCGGCTCGGAGTCAAACGCAGACTCGTCCAGAACCACCATCCCCGGCCTGCCGAGACCGACGCCGTGAACGCGGCGCTGTACCTGAGGCGTCCGCTCCTCGTCACCGGCAACCCCGGCACCGGCAAGTCCACCCTCGCCCACGCCGTCGCCCACGAACTGCGCCTCGGCCGGGTGCTCCGGTGGCCGATCGTCAGCCGGACCACCCTCCAGGACGGGCTCTACCGGTACGACGCCATCGGCCGGCTCCAGGACGTCCAGCTGGAGCGAGCCCAGGCCGGATCGCCCGGCTCGGCCGCCGCGGCACCGGCCGGCATCGGCTCGTACATCCGGCTCGGCCCGCTCGGCACCGCGCTGCTCCCCTCCGAGCAGCCCCGGGTGCTGCTCATCGACGAGCTCGACAAGAGCGACCTGGACCTGCCGAACGATCTCCTGAACGCCCTGGAGGAGGGCGAGTTCGCCATTCCCGAGCTGGAGCGGCTCGCCGACCGGGAGCCGGCCGTCGAGGTGCTCAGCGACGACGGCCGCAAGGTGGCGGTGCTCGGCGGCCGGGTCCGCTGCACCACCTTCCCGTTCATCGTGCTCACCTCCAACGGCGAACGGGACTTCCCCGCCGCCCTGTTGCGCCGCTGCATCCGTCTGGAGCTCGAAGCGCCCGGCGAGGACCAGCTCCGCGCCATGATCGAGGCCCACCTCGGCAGCGAGGGGGCCGCGGGCGACGGGGAGCAGGGCCTCGTCCAGCGCTTCCTCAACCGTGAGCCCGGCGAGGTCATCGCCACCGACCAGCTCCTCAACGCCCTGTATCTGACCCAGCACGCCTCGCGCGCCGAGCGGGTCACCAGGGAACGCATCGCCGACATGCTCATGCAACCGCTCGATCAGCCGAGGTGACGATCGGATGCACCGGATGCATCTGGAGGAACTCACCCGCAGACTGCGGGCCGGTGGCCAGGACCCCACCGCCGAGGACGTCGCGGACGCCCTCTGGCTGTCCCAGTGGCTTCCCGGCCCGGCCCCGGAACAGGAGGAGGAAGGGGCGGAGAGACCGCCGGCGGACGCTCGGCGGGGGACGGCCGGGGAGGGGTCCGCCGACGGCCGGGACCCGGGCGGCGGCGTCACGGGCACCCCGGGCGGGGGAGGGGCGGCCGGGCGCGGCGGGCCGCGTGAGTCCGTCTCCCTCCACATGGCCACGGGAGCCGCGGGAGCCGGCGGAGGGGCCGGGGCGGCCGGGGCGGCCTCCGGAAGCGGCGGCGGCGCGGGTGCCACCGGCACCACCCACGCCCCGGGGGCCACAGCGGCCGCCGGGACAGACCGGCGTACGGACCGGGGCGCCACCCTCCCCGTACGCGCCCCCGGCGCCAACGCCCTGCCCGGACTCCTGGGCCTCCAGAAGGCACTCCGCCCGCTGCGCGCCTACGCCCCCGCACCCCACCGCCCCGGCGAGGGCGTCCTCGACGAGGAGGCCACCGCCGAGCGCAGCGCCGCCGCGGGCATCCTCACCCCCGTGATGCGCCCGGCCACGGGCCGGCGCCCCGACATCCAGCTCCTCATGGACACCGGCCCCGCCATGGTCGTCTGGAGCCGGATGGTCGAGGAACTCCGCCAGGCCTGCCAGCAGTCCGGCGCCTTCCGCGACGTACAGGTGCACCGGCTGTACGACACCGGCGAAGGCCCCCCGCTCGTCACCACCACCACCGGCGCCGACGGCCGCCCCCGGCTGCGCCCCGTCGACCAGCTCCACGACCCCACCGGCCGCCGGTTCACCCTGGTCGTCAGCGACTGCGTCGGACCCCTCTGGCAGCGCGGCGCCGCCCAGCGCTTCCTGCGCCAGTGGCCCCGCAACTCCCCGCTCGCCCTCGTCCAGCCGCTGCCGCCGCGCCTCTGGCCCCGCACCGCGCTCCCCGCCGAGCCCGGCACCTTCCAGCGCTCCGCGACGCCCGGCGGCCACACCGCGTTCCGCTCCGACGACGAGCCCTGGGGGCCGCTCCTCCCCGGCCGCAGGGCCGTCCCCGTGCTCACCCCGACCCCGGAGGCCTTCGCCTCCTGGACCCGGCTCCACACCGGCCACGGCGGAAACGCCGTACGGGGCTGGGCCGCCTGGCTCACCCCCGAAGCGGTGCGGCCGCGCGCGCCCGGGACCCCCCGCGCCGCCCGGAGCGACGACGAGCTCCTGCGCGCCTTCCGGGCCGCGGCCTCGCCCGGTGCGCTCCGGCTCGCCGTCCACCTCGCGGCGGCGCCGCTGACCCTGCCCGTGATGCAGCTCGTGCAGCGCGCCATGCTCCCCGACACCGGACCCATGGAGCTGGCCGAGGTGCTGCTCAGCGGCCTCCTGCGACGACTGCCCGGGCCCACCCCGTACCCCTGTTTCAGCTATCCGCCCGGTATCCAGCAGCACTTCCTCGGCTCGCTCGACCCCAGCGCCGCCGCCCTCGTCCTCAAGCACTGCTCCGCGTACGTGGAGCGCAATTTCGGCCAGGGCATGCGCAACTTCCCGGCGCTCGCCGCCGCGCGCCTCGCGGGCGCCGACACCGAGGCCGAGCCCGGCACCGGGACCGGAGCGGGCTCGGGAACCCACCGGAACCGGGCCGCCGACGTCCCCGAGGAGACCGAGGCGACCGACGAGCCCCTGGGGCCCGAAGGTCCCGAGACCGAACTCTTCGCCCGCATCCCCGCGCGCGTCCTCCGCTTCTACCACCCCGACCTCGTCACCCCCGACCCCCTCACCGAGGCCCGCCGGCTCCTCGCACAGGGCCGCGCCCAGTCCGACCCCGCCCTGCTCGCCGGGGCGCGCGAGCGCGCCGAGGCGGCGCTCCCGGCGGAGCCGGTCGAGGCCCGGATCGTGCTCGCCCGTGCCCTGTACGCCGAGGCCGGCACCGCCGCCGCGCGCCGCACCGGCCGTCGCACGGCGCTCCTCGGCGAAGCCGCCGACACGCTCGTACGGGCCGGGGAGCTCGCCGGGGCCGGCGGCGAGGCATGGGCCGAGTCCCGGCTCGAACTGGCCGTGGTCCACCACGCGCTGTGGCGCGACAGCGACGAGGCCGGTCATCTCGACGCGGCCCTCACCGCCCTCGCCGAGGACGCCGACCACTGGCCGGAAACCGCCCGCCACACCCTCCATCTGCGGCGCGGCCGACTGCTCCTCGCCCGCGGCGACGGCGAGCGGTCGGCCGCCGAACTCACCGCCGCCCTCGCCCTGCACGAGAGCGCCGCCGCCCTGCTCGACCTCGCCGACGCCCTCCACCTCGCCGGGGCCGACCCGGGCCGCGTCGGACCCGTCCTCGACCGGGCCGAACCCCTCCTCGGCGACGCGCGCGCCCTGCGGCTGCGCTTCACCACCGCCCGCGCCCGGCTGTACGACACGGAGGGCGACGGCGCGGCCGCCGACGCCGCGTACGAGGAGGCGACCCTGCTCGCCCCCGCCGACAGCGAACAGCGCGGACCGCTCCTGCTCACCTGGGGCGGATCGCTGCTGCGGCGTGCCGCGGCGGGGACGGGCACGGCGCCGGTCGACCGGGCCGAGGGCGTCCTGCGCGAGGCCCTCACCCGGCTGCCCGCCGGAGCGCCCGAGCGCGCGCGGGCGCGCACCCTGATCGGCAGCGTCCTCGCCCTCCGCTTCCACCGCGCCGGGTTCCTGCCCGACCTCTTCGAGAGCCGTCACGTCCTCGAACACGCGCTGCGGGGCACCCACGACCCGGGCGAACGCGCCGAGGTGTGGCTGCAGCTCGGGCGGGTCCGGCTGGAGTTGGCCGAAGCCGCCAGGGACGGGGTGATCGGCGACGCCCTCGCCGCGTACCGCAACGCGGGGGAGGACTCCCGCACCGCCCACGGCGAGGACCCGGGCACGGTCACCGGCGCCCGCGCGCTGCACGCCCAGGGGGCGGTGCTCGTCCTGATGGGCCGCCCGGCGCGGGCCCGGACGGTGCTGCTCGCGGCGACGGCGCAGTGGAGGCGGCTCACGGGGGAGCTGGTGGAGGTCGACTGGGACGACGTGGAGCGGACCCGGGCCCTGCTCGCGGGGGTGGAGAGCGCCAGGGCGCGGGAGGGGGTGCCGCTCACGTCCGAGGAGCGCCGCCTCGTCATGCCTCCGTGGTGGTCCTGGACGGCTGGATAACGGGGGCGCACATGGGGGCAGTTGAATCGAATGGGTTTCCGGTCTCCTGGGGTCGGGAAGAACCGCCGCACCGCTACGACCGTGGGGGACAGCGTCGGTGAGGAGGAGCCGGGAGTGTGCCAGCGCACGGGGTGGGCGACGGGTGTCCGGCGGGATGCCGCCCGGTCATCGCATCTGTCCGATCTCGCGACCGTCGACCTGCGGACCCTGCGGGTCATGGACGACGCCGCCCTCGGGGCGGCGGTGGAGAGAGTGCTGCTCCGTCCCTCGGATCTCGTCGCGTCCTGGACCGAGGACGAGTTCGTCGGCTGACGGCCGGTTCGCCGCGCCCGACGTCCGTGTGGGGGGATCGTTTTCGGCCGTATCGACGACCGGTCGCCGGTCGGGCGTCCGGAG
Organism: Streptomyces sp. NBC_00691; assembly: GCF_036226665.1. Taxonomy (NCBI): domain Bacteria; kingdom Bacillati; phylum Actinomycetota; class Actinomycetes; order Kitasatosporales; family Streptomycetaceae; genus Streptomyces; species Streptomyces sp. NBC_00691. The sequence goes on from NZ_CP109007.1 coordinate 5,403,772, forward strand.
CCGGGAGTGATCGCCGCCCCGCCGGACCCGGCGGTTCTCGCGGGCCTCGCCACCACACGTCCGGGACCGGCCGGGGCGTCCTTCCTGCGCACCGGGCTGCACGCCCGCCGGCTGCTTCTGCTCAAGACCCTCCTCGTCCGGGTCCGGCGTCACCGTGAGGCGGTGGCGCCCGCGGTGCTGCGCGGCTTCGAGGCCGGCTGGCTCCTGTTCGAACGGGCCGAACGCGCCCGCCCGGACGTGGTCCGCGCCGCCCTGGACTACCCGACCACCGGTACCTGGCTCGCCACCGCGCTCACCGAACCGCCCGGAGCCGGCCTCGACGGCCACCTCGCCCATCTCGAACTGCTCGCCGTCGCCGCTGCCCTGCGCGCCGGGCTCCCCCTGGACCTGGTCGTCGAGGCATCCGGCGGGGTGATCCCGCTCCCCGGTCTCGGCCGGGTCGAGGTCGGCGGCGCGGGCCCGGTGAGGATCGACGCGCGCGCCCGCTCGGTACGGATCGTGGGCGGGGACGGCACGGGCTCCCGGGCCGTGCTCCGCCGCCACGCGCGCGGCTCCGGGCGGACCCTGACGGGCAGCGGCCCCGGCTGGCACGGACTGTGCGCCCTGCCCGGCGGCGTGACCCGGCTGGAGGACCTCGACCCGTACCGGCTGCCGCCGGGCATGGGCATGCCGGCCCGCGCCGCGGCCGACCGCGCCGACACCGACCTCGCCGGCTGGGCCGGCAGCTGGACCGCCGCCCGCGGTCTGCTGCGCGCGACCGACCGCGCCCGGGCCTTCGAGGTGGGACGCTCGGTGGACGCCGTCGTGCCGCTCGTCCCGCTCGGTACGCGCTCCATCGGGGCCACCCTGGGTGCCGCTCCCGGAGCCATCCTCATGACGCCCGCCGCGGGGGCCCCCGACATGGTCGAGACCCTCGTCCACGAGCTGCACCACAGCAAGCTCGCCACGCTCCACGAGCTGGTCCCGCTCCACCGGACCCACCCGCCGGACCGGGCGCCGCCCACCTACCGGGTCGGCTGGCGCAGGGACCTCCGGCCGGTCGCGAGCGTCCTCCAGGGCGCCTACGCCCATCTGGCGCTCGCCGACCTGTGGCACCGGGCCGGCCGGGTCGGCCGTGCCTCCGGAGTGCCCCGGCAGTGGCGGATCCACTCCGCACGGCAGTTCGACCACATCCACGATCAGGTGGTCGAAGCTCTTGCGATCCTGCTTGAATCCGATGAACTGACCAATGAGGGAAGGGAGTTCGTCCGGCAAATGAGGAAGCATCTTGCGAGCCTCAGCTCCGGCCGGCGAGCCCTTGCGTAACACTGTGCCCACGGCACATGACACTGCGTTGCGCGTGAGCGGGACGGGAGATGCACACATGGCGGAACAGCGGTCGGGCGGCGCTTCGGCGGACCACGGTGGCAGAGCTGCTCCCGAGCACGTCCTCGTCGTCTTCCCCGGCTACCACCGGCCGTGGGCGGCCTGGATCAACCAGCGGCTCGACACCCACGGGGTCCGCGCCACCCTGCAACGCTGGGACCCGCCCCGCGAAGTCCCCCTGGAGGACTCCCTCGGCGACCTGCTCCTCGCCCGCGGCCGGGTCCTCCTCGTCCTCGACGACTGGTTCTTCGAACTGGGCCCCCGGCCGGCCGGCGAGTGGAACGACGTCCTGCGCGGCTTCGTCGCGAGCCAGGCCGACCGCTTCGCCGCCGTCAACCTGACCAACCGCACCCTCCTCCCCTCCACGGCCGTCCTCGAACCGGTCAGCCTCTGGGGCGTCGGCGAGGAGGAGGCGGAAGCCCGGCTCCTCAGCAGGCTCGACATCGAACCGCGCCGTTCCCCCGCCCGCCGGATCGCACCGGGCGCCCTCGTCCGCTACCCCGAGACCCCGCCCGACATCTGGGGCGAGGTGCCCCGCCGCAACCCCCGCTTCACCGGCCGCGACGACCTTCTCACCGAGCTCCAGGAACGGCTCATGGACGCCGAGCGCGGCAACGCCGCGTACACCCTCCTCGGCATGTCCGGCATCGGGAAGACCCAGATCGCCGCCGAGTACGCCCACCGCTTCAGCTCCGACTACGACGTCATCTGGTGGGTCAGCTCCGACGACCGGAACGTCCAGCGCGACCGCCTCGGCGAACTCGCCGTCGCCCTCGACCTGCCCACCGGCAACGAGCCGGGCGAACGCATCCGCGCCGTCCGCGAAGCCCTCCGCCGCGGCGACCCGCACGGCCGCTGGCTCGTCGTCTTCGACGGCTGGGACGACATCAGGGACGTCGACGTCATGGTCCCCCAGGGACCCGGACACGTCCTCATCACCTCCCGCAACCACGCCTGGCGCGAACACACCGACGTGCTCCCGGTCCGCAACTTCGACCGCGCGGAATCCACCGGCTACCTCATGCGCCGGGCCCCGCACATCACCGCCGCCGAGGCCGACGAGGTCGCCGCCGAGTTCGGCGACGTACCCCTGCCCCTCGTCCAGGCCGCCGCCTGGCTCGGCGAGTCCGGCATGGAGGCCTCCGAGTACCTGCGCATGGTCCGCGAGGGACGGCTCTCCACCGTCGACGAGCCGAGCACCGGCGACGGCATGCCCAACACCTCCCTCACCTCCTGGTCGATACTGATCAACCGGCTCCGGCGCGCCCAGCCCCAGGCCATCGACATCCTCAGCCTCTGCGCCTCCTTCGCCCCCGGCCGCATCCCCCTCGGCATCGTCCGCGCCCACCCCCAGGCCTCCCTCCCCGAGGACCTGCGGTGGATGGCCACCGACCTGCCCGCCTGGACCCGGGCCCTCGACACCCTCGTCAACTACTCGGTCCTCACCCGGGAGACCCGCGGCCCCGTCACCAGCGAGGAGGCCGCACCGCAGCAGGAGTCGATCCACATGCACCGGCTGGTGCACGACATCGTCTCCCGGCTCACCGACGGCGAGCACCGCGACGCCCACCGCAAGGCCGTCCGCACCCTGCTCGCCGAGGCCGACCCGGGGAACCCGACGGACAGCCGCAACTGGCCCCGCTACTCCGAGCTCCTGCCCCACCTGGAGCCCTCCGGAGCCCTGCGCAGCACCGACCCGCGGATCCAGACCACCGTCCTCAACTGCCTGCGCTACTGCGACCGCAGCGGCGAGCACAAGGCGGGCACCCGGCTCGCCGAACGCATCCGCGGCAGCTGGAGCGGCCTCATGGACCCGCTCTCCCCGCACATGCAGGAACTCACCACCGTGGAAGGCGACATCCTGCGTCGCAGCGGCGGCTTCCGCGAGGCGTACGAACTCGACCTCACCCGCCGCACCCTGCTCGCCGCGGCCGACCACCCCGACGAGCTCGGCGACCTCAAGTCCAAGATCTGCATCGCTCGCGACCTGCGCTTCCTCGGCCAGTACAAGGAATCCGAACGCCTCCAGCGCGAGGTCCTCGCCGAGGCGCAGAGCCTCCTCGGCGAGACCCAGCAGCTGACCCTCGCCGCCCGCCACAACATCGGCGTCGTCCTGCGGATGCTCGGCCGCTACCGGGAGGCGCACGAGCAGGACGCCGACACGCTCGCCCGCTGCGAGAACATCCTGCGCCCCCACCACCCCTCCACCCTCAACTCCAACAACGCCGTCGCCCAGGACCTCCGGCTGCTCGGCCGCTACCGCGAGGCACTCGGCCGGCAGGAGGCCAACGTCCGCCTCCATGTGAAGATCCTCGGCGCCCAGCACCTGCAGACCCTCTACGCACGCAGCCAGCTCGCCCTCTGCCGGCGCCGCGAAGGCGGCTTCAAGGACGACATCGGCGCCGTCATGGCCGGAGTCCTCGACCACCTCGAACAGGCCCAGGGACGCGGCCACTACCTCACGCTCTCCGCGGTCACCAACTACGCCAACTACCTGCGCGAACACGGTGACCTCGACCGGGCCCGCGAACTCATCAACGAGGCCGAGGCCGGCTACCGCGCCCTGCTCGGCCCCGCCCACCCCGTCTCCACCGGCGTCCTCGCCAACACCGCCCTCGTGATGCAGTCCGCCGGCGAGCGCACCGAGGCCATGACCATGCTGGAGGCGGCCCTCGCCGGACTCACCGCCGCCCTCGGACCCGACCACCCCTGGGTCCTCGGCTGCGCCCTCAACGCCACCGCCGCCCGCAACTTCAACGGGCGCGTGTCCGACGCCGCGGAACTGAGCAGGGACACCCTGCGCCGGGCCCGCCACGTCATGGGCAACGAGCACCCGCTGACGCTCTCCTGCCAGGTCTCGCTCGCCACCGACCTGCGCGGGCTGCGCGAGACCGAGGAGGCCTCGAAGCTGGAGGAGGACGCCCTGCTCACCCTCACCAGGACGCTCGGCGCCCAGCACCCGCACACCCTCTCGGCCCGCCAGCGCAACCGGCCGTACTGGGACTTCGAGGCCAACCTCTGACGTACTGCGGGACGGAACGCCGGAGGCCCGGCACCCCCTCGGGGGTGCCGGGCCTCCTCACGCGGTACGACGATCAGGCGTCGAAGACCTCGTTGACCAGCTGCTGCTGCTCGGCCTGGTGGCGCTTGGCCGAGCCGACCGCCGGGGACGAGGAGTGCGGACGCGAGATCCGGCGCAGTCGCTCGCCCGCCGGGATGTCCGCGCCGACCGCCAGGTCCAGGTGGTCGATCAGGTTGAGCGCGATGAACGGCCACGCACCCTGGTTCGCCGGCTCCTCCTGCGCCCAGATGTACTTCGCGGCGTTCGGGTACTTGGCGATCTCGGCCTGGAGCTCGGCACCCGGCAGCGGGTACAGACGCTCGAGGCGGATGATCGCGGTCTCCGTGTCGCCGCGCTTCTGACGCTCGGCCTCCAGGTCGTAGTAGACCTTGCCGGCGCAGAAGACGACCTTGCGGACGTCGGCCGGGTTCGCCGTCGTGTCGCCGATCACCGGGCGGAAGCCGCCGGTGGTGAACTCCTCCACCTTGGACGCCGCGGCCTTCAGACGCAGCATCGACTTCGGGGTGAAGACGATGAGCGGCTTGTGGTGCGGGTTGTGGACCTGCCAGCGCAGCAGGTGGAAGTAGTTCGACGGCAGCGTCGGCATGGCGACCGTCATGTTGTCCTGGGCGCACATCTGGAGGAAGCGCTCCGGGCGCGCGGACGAGTGGTCCGGGCCCTGGCCCTCGTAGCCGTGCGGCAGGAGCAGCGTGACGCCGGAGGTCTGGCCCCACTTCTGCTCGGCCGAGGAGATGAACTCGTCGACGACGGTCTGAGCGCCGTTGACGAAGTCACCGAACTGGGCCTCCCAGACGACCAGGGCGTCCGGGCGCTCCAGCGAGTAGCCGTACTCGAAGCCCATCGCCGCGTACTCGCTGAGCAGCGAGTCGTAGACGTTGTAGTGGGCCTGCTCCTCGGTCAGGTAGAGCAGCGGGGTGAAGTCCTCGCCGGTCTCCTGGTCCACCAGGACCGCGTGGCGCTGGCCGAAGGTGCCGCGGCGGGAGTCCTGGCCGGCGAGCCGGACCGGGGTGCCCTCCATCAGCAGGGAGCCGATGGCGAGGGTCTCGCCGAAGCCCCAGTCGATGGTGCCGTCGTCGACCGAGGCGGCACGGCGCTGCATCTGCGGCAGCAGACGCGGGTGGACCGTGATCCGCTCGGGGATGGTGACCTGCGACTCGGCGATCCGCTTCACGACCTCGGCGGAGACCGCGGTGGTGACCTCGACCGGGAAGGCGGCCTTGGCGTCCGGCACGGTCGCCGCCGCCGGGGCGGCGGTGGCCTCGCGGACCTCCGCGAACACCTTCTCCAGCTGGCCCTGGAAGTCCTGGAGCGCCTGCTCCGCCTCTTCGAGGGTGATGTCACCGCGACCGATGAGCGACTCGGTGTACAGCTTGCGCACCGAACGCTTCTTGTCGATCAGGTTGTACATCTGCGGGTTGGTGAACTGCGGGTTGTCGCCCTCGTTGTGACCGCGGCGGCGGTAGCAGATGAGGTCGATCACGACGTCCTTGTTGAACGTCTGGCGGAACTCGAAGGCGAGCCGCGCGACGCGGACCACGGCCTCCGGGTCGTCGCCGTTCACGTGGAAGATCGGCGCCTCGATCATGCGGGCCACGTCGGTCGCGTACATCGAGGAACGCGAGGACTCCGGGGCGGCGGTGAAGCCGACCTGGTTGTTGATGACGATGTGGACCGTGCCGCCGGTGCGGTAGCCGCGCAGCTGCGACATGTTCAGCGTCTCGGCGACGACACCCTGGCCGGCGAAGGCCGCGTCACCGTGCAGGGCGACCGGCAGGACGGTGAAGTCCGTGCCGCCCTTGTTGATGACGTCCTGCTTGGCGCGGACGATGCCTTCCAGGACCGGGTCGACCGCCTCGAGGTGCGAGGGGTTGGCGGCGAGGGAGACCTTGATCTCCTCGCCGTCGAGACCCACGAAGGTGCCCTCGGCGCCCAGGTGGTACTTGACGTCGCCGGAGCCGTGCATCGACTTCGGGTCGAGGTTGCCCTCGAACTCGCGGAAGATCTGCGCGTACGACTTGCCGACGATGTTCGCCAGGACGTTCAGCCGGCCGCGGTGGGCCATGCCGATGACGACCTCGTCGAGGCGCGACTCGGCGGCCGAGTCGATGACCGCGTCGAGCAGCGGGATGACGGACTCGCCGCCCTCCAGGGAGAACCGCTTCTGGCCGACGTACTTCGTCTGCAGGAAGGTCTCGAAGGCCTCCGCCGCGTTCAGCCGGCGCAGGATCCGCAGCTGCTCCTCACGCTCCACGCGGGAGTGCGGGCGCTCGACGCGGTCCTGGATCCACTTGCGCTGCTTCGGGTCCTGGATGTGCATGAACTCGACGCCGGTGGTGCGGCAGTACGAGTCGCGCAGCACGCCGAGGATGTCGCGGAGCTTCATCATCGACTTGCCGGCGAAGCCGCCGACCGCGAACTCCCGCTCGAGGTCCCACAGGGTGAGGCCGTGCTCGGTGATGTCCAGGTCGGGGTGCTTGCGCTGCTTGTACTCCAGCGGGTCGGTGTCGGCCATGACGTGGCCGCGGACCCGGTAGGAGTGGATGAGCTCGAAGACGCGCGCGGCCTTGGTGACGTCGTCGTCGTGCGAGGCGTCGATGTCCTTGAGCCAGCGGACCGGCTCGTAGGGGATGCGCAGGGCCTTGAAGATGTCGTCGTAGAAGCCCTCCTCGCCGAGGAGGTAGTTGGCGACGACGCGCAGGAACTCGCCGGAGGCGGCGCCCTGGATGACGCGGTGGTCGTACGTCGAGGTCAGGGTCATGACCTTCGAGATGCCCAGCTTGTTCAGGGTGTCCTGGGAGGTGCCCTGGAACTCGGCCGGGTAGTCCATCGAGCCGACGCCCATGATGACCGACTGTCCGGGCATCAGACGCGGCACGGAGTGGACGGTGCCGAGGCCGCCGGGGTTGGTCAGGGAGACCGTGACACCGGTGAAGTCGTCCATCGACAGCTTGCCCACGCGGGCCCGCTTGACGATGTCCTCGTACGCCTGCCAGAACTCGAAGAAGTTGAGCGTCTCGGCCTTCTTGATGCCCGCGACGACGAGCTGGCGGTCGCCGTTGGGCTTCACCAGGTCGATCGCGAGACCGAAGTTCACGTGCTCCGGCTTGACCAGGGTCGGCTTGCCGTCCTTCTCCGCGAAGGAGTAGTTCATCGACGGCATGGCCTTGATCGCCTGCACCATCGCGTAGCCGATCAGGTGCGTGAAGGAGATCTTCCCGCCCCGGGCGCGCTTCAGGTGGTTGTTGATCACGATCCGGTTGTCGAAGAGCAGCTTCACCGGGACGGCGCGGACGGACGTGGCCGTCGGCACCTCCAGCGAGGCGTTCATGTTCTTCGCGACCGCGGCGGCGGGGCCGCGCAGCGTGATCAGCTCCGGGCCGGCCGGGGCCTCGGCCGCGGGCTTCGCGGCGGCCTTGGCCGGGGCGGGCGCGGCGGCGGGCTTCGCGGCGGCCGGCGCGGCAGGCGCCGCGGCGGCCTTCACGGGCGCCGGAGCGGGCGCGGGGGCCGGAGCCGCGACCGGAGCGGGCGCGGGGGCGGGAACGGCCGCAGGAGCGGCAGGCGCGGCCTGTGCGGGGCCCGCCTGCGGCGCCGCGGGGGCGCTCGGCGTGGTGGAAGCCGGGGCGGTCGGGGTCTCCGACGCTCCCGGCTTGTAGTCGGCGAAGAAGTCCCACCAGGCACGATCGACCGAATTCGGGTCCTGGAGGTACTGCTGGTAGATCTCGTCGACGAGCCACTCATTGGCACCGAAGGCGGCTGCGGGGCTCTTGCCCTGCCCGTCCTGGTCGGTCGGGGAGCTCGGGGTACTGGGGGACTGAGACGACACGGCGGCAACCGCCCTCTTCCGCTTCACAAGGTGATGGACAGCGGAAATAAAGGCTACGCCTGTCCGGCCGAGAGGTGCAGGCGGGGAGCGCCAACGTCGCGCAAGTCACACTTGACGGGGTGTTTCGGGGCCGTGAATGGCGGGAAACAAGCGTGGTTCCGCATGTGTGAGGGTACGGAGAAGCGCAGGCACGGCCGTGTTCGACCGCACCCCTGACCACGTCCCGCTCACTTGCGCGGAGGTCTCCCTCACGTACACGCAGAACGTGGTCTTCCGGTTCGAACCCTACGTCAATCTCTCGATGGAAGGCTGCCCGGAAGAGTGACCCTGATGCGGCAGCCACGTGAGGATTCGGCCACCCCGATCCCGCCGCCGTGCAGATCCACGGCCCAGCGGGCGATCGCGAGGCCCAGCCCCGTGCCGCCGTCGCTCCCGGGGCCCTGCCGGTGCGGTGCCGTGCCCCGGTTGAACCGCTCGAAGACCTTGTGCCGCTCCGACTCCGGGATGCCGGGACCCTCGTCCTCGACCTCCAGCTCCAGGGAGTCCGGGTACGGGCCGCGCCGGGCCCGGACCGTGACGCGGCCGTGCGGCGGCGAGTGCTTCACCGCGTTGTCGATCAGGTTCGCCATCACCTGGTGCAGCCGCTCCGCGTCCGCGTGCGCCACCAGCTCGGGCGGCGACACGTCCAGGTGCAGATGCACGTCCGTGCGGTTGTGCAGGCCCGAAGTGGACGAGAGACCGCGCTGCGAGGCGGCCAGGTTCGCTTCGCGCAGAACTCCCGACAGGTACGGCCAGACCTCGAAACGGCTGGCCCGGAGCGCGACGACACCGTTGTCAAGACGTGACAGGTCCAGCAGCGTCTCCACCAGCCGGCCCAGCCGCTCGGTCTGCTTGAGCGCCGACCGCATCGTCTCCGGATCCGCCTCGGACACCCCGTCCACGACGTTCTCCAGCACGGCCCTGAGCGCGGCGATCGGGGTCCGCAGCTCGTGCGACACATTGGCGACCAGCTCCTTGCGGTGCCGGTCCACCGCCTCCAGGTCGTCCGCCATGCGGTTGATCGTCGACGCCAGGTCGCCCAGCTCGTCGCGCCGGTCCGCACCCCGCACCCGCCGGGTGAAGTCCCCGCGCGAGATCGTCCCGGCCACCGTGGTCATCTCGTCCAGCGGCGCCGTCAGGGACTGCGCCACGAACTGGGTGATCAGCAGGGTCGCGATCATCGCGAAGACCGTGATGTACCGGAACTCCGTGGACGTGCGGATCGCCACCAGCGCGAGCCCCGAGGTCAGCAGGACCGCCCCGACGACCAGCGTGCCCAGCTTGGTCTTGATCGAGATCGCGATCCGGCGCGGCCGGCGCACCTCGCCGTCCGGCCCCCGCAGCTCCCTCGGCCGCCCGGGCCTCCGCCGGCTCACAGCGCCGGGGTCTCCAGCGCGTAGCCGACGCCATGGACCGTGCGGATCCGCTCGGCCCCGATCTTCCGGCGCAGCGCCTTGATGTGGCTGTCCACGGTCCGGGTGCCCGAGGCGTCCGCCCAGTCCCACACCTCCGCGAGCAGCTGCTCGCGGGAGAGGACCGCCCGCGGCGTGCTCGCCAGGCAGACCAGCAGGTCGAACTCGGTCGGGGTCAGGTGCACGTCCTCGGACCGCACCCGCACCCGGCGCTGCGCGTGGTCGATCTCCAGCTCGCCGAGGCGCAGGATCCCGCTGCGCGGGGTCACGGCCGCCAGCGCGGCCCGCTCCACCCGGCGGAGCAGCACGTGCACCCGGGCGGCCAGCTCCCGCATCGAGAACGGCTTGGTCATGTAGTCGTCCGCACCCACGCCGAGGCCGACCAGCATGTCGGTCTCGTCGTCGCGGGCGGTCAGCATGAGGACCGGGACGGGACGCTGGGCCTGGACCCGGCGGCACACCTCCAGGCCGTCGAACCCGGGCAGCATCACGTCGAGGACCATCAGGTCCGGCTGCCATGCCTCGGCCGCGTCGACGGCCGCGGGGCCGTCGGTCGCGGTCTGGACGAGAAAGCCCTCGGCGCGCAGCCGAGCGGCGATCGCCTCCACGATCGTGGCGTCGTCCTCGACCACGAGTACCCGGCGCTGGGCACCCGGAGTGGCCGCCGCACCGTGGTGAGTGGTGTGTGTCTGCTCCATTGCCCCGCCTCGCGTCGCCGATGTCGGCTCAGCAGCCTAGAGGTACCGGTGGCGTCCCGGCTATCCAGGACTTACTCGGGACGGATACCGAGGTGAACCACGTCGGGGACGCCCCGGGCAACGGGGATCTCTTCCGTCCGTACCCCGCTGAATCCGGCATTCCGCAAGGACCCTTCGAAATCGGCGGAGGGCCGGGCGGACCAAACGGCGAGCACTCCGCCCGGGTTGAGGCGTGCCGCGCAGGCCGCCAATCCCTCGGCGGAGTAAAGGGATTCGTTGTCCTCGGTGACCGTCCAGTCGGGCCCGTTGTCGATGTCCAGACAGAGCACGTCATGGGTGTCGGGGGAGGTCCGGAGATAGTCCATCAGGTCCGTGTGCAGGATCACGGTCCTGGGATCGGCCAGAGCGGCCCCGGAGATCGCGGCGAGGGGCCCCTGGCGGTGCCATTCGATGATCGCGTCCTCCCGCTCGACGACCGTGATCCGGCTCCAGCGGGGGTCGGCGGCGGCGTGGGCGAGGGAGAAACCGACGCCGAGGCCGCCGACGAGCACGGACGCGCCGGTACGGAACCGCTCGGGCAGCGCGGCCTGCGCCGCGTCGATCAGGAGCCGCTCGGAGCGCCCGTCGGAGGTGTCCATCAGGAAGGTCCCGTTGGCGATGATCTCGTAGTGCTCGTCGCGACGGCGGAGCACGATCTCTCCGTACGGCCCTTCGCGGCGGTCCAGGGTGACGGTTCCTGACATGGTCGGTCGCTCCGCTCTCGGCTCGGCAGTGGGTCCCCCGCCATCCTCGCCGGGCGACCTCGGTGAGGACAAACCCGTTTCGCGCCCCGCTGTCCGCTCCGAGTTCAGCGCCGGGCCCCGTCCGTCCAGATGCGGCTGCCGAGGTCCGAGCCGCGGAGCACCTGCACCCTCCACGGATCGATGCGCAGGACGTGGTACTCCGGGTCCTCCGCCCAGGTCGAGACGCTGTCGATGAACACGTGAACTTGTCCTCGATCTCCGAGAAGGACTCCACGCGAGTCGCCATTTCGATTCCTTTCGGCATTCAGGGGTCGAGGGCCGGGGGAAGGGCCTGCCCGCCCTACGCGTCGACGCGCTCGGCCGTAAGGGGAATGTCCGCGGGTGCGGGTCCCGCGTCCGCCGCCGCCCGGCCGCGGAGGCCGAAGGCGCTGACGAGGGCGGCCACGAGGGCGGCGACGAGCGGCACGACCAGGGCGGCCCGGTAGCCGTCCAGGAGCGCCGCCGGCGAGGTGCCGTCCGTGGCCGCGATGTTCACCGCGGCCACGGCGGACAGGCCCAGCGCGGCGCCGAACTGGAAGGAGGTGTACAGCAGGCCGCCGGCGACGCCCTGCTCCTCCTCGGCGACACCGTCGGTGGCGACGATGGTCAGCGGCCCGTACGCCAGGGAGAAGGCCAGACCCAGGACGAGCAGGCTCGGGAACATCGCCAGGTACGTCCAGTCCGCGCCGACCGGCAGGAACAGCGCGTACGACAGAGCGGCGAGGAGCAGCCCCCCGAAGATCACCCGGGCGTTGCCGAACCGGGCCACCAGCCTCGGTGTGAGGGTGGGGGAGAGGACCGCGTCCACCCCGATGACGATGAGGGCGAAACTGGTCTGCAGGGCCGACCAGCCGCGCAGCTCCTGCAGATAGAGCACCGCGATGAACTGGAAGCCGAAGAAGCCCGCGGCGAAGAGCAGCCCCGCCAGGTTGGCACGGACCAGCGAACCCCGGCGGAGGAGCCCCAGGCGCACCAGCGGTGAGGACACCCTGCGTTCGACGGCGACGAAGACCAGGAACAGCACCAGGCTCGCCGCGACGGTGCCGGCCGTCGTGGCCACGGAGACGTGCGCGGCACGCTCGACGCCGAAGACGAGCAGCAGGATGCCGCCGGTGACGCTGACCGCGCCCGCCAGGTCGACGCCCTGGCCCGTACGGTCCGGGCGCGGCGACTTCGGGATGAGCGCGATCGCCGCGATCAGGATGAGGAGGCTGAGGACGACCGGCGCGAAGAACACCCAGCGCCAGTCGACGGCGGCCAGCAGGCCGCCCACGACGAGGCCGATGGAGAAGCCGCCGGCCGCCGTGCCGGAGTAGACGAGCAGGGCCTTGTCGCGCTGAGGGCCCTCGTCGAAGCTCGTGGTGATGATGGACAGGCCCGCCGGGGTCATGAACGCGGCGGCGACACCGGTCACGAAGCGGGCGACGATCAGCATCCAGCCCTCGGTGGCGAACCCGCCGAGGCCGGAGAAGAGCAGGAAGACCACGAGCCAGAGGACGAACATCCGGCGCCGTCCGAACAGGTCGGCGGCCCGGCCGCCCAGCAGCATGAACCCGCCGTAGCCGAGGACGTAGGCGCTCATCACCCACTGGAGCGTGCCGGTCGACATGCCGAGGTCCTCGCGGATCGACGGCAGGGCCACATTGAGCATGGCCACGTCGATGCCCTCGAGGAAGATCGCGCCGCACAGCACGAACAGGACGCCCCAGGCGCGCCCGCTCATACGGTCCGTACCGGTTCTCGACGGGGATTTCGGAGTGGACACAGAATCGCTCCTTGTGCGCGAAGGAATGGTCGTGGGAATGGGCGGCGCTCTTGTGGCAGGCGCGAGGTGTTCCCATTGAATTCCGCGTGAGAATTCGCCCCGGCAGGGGTGCGGCACAAGGAGAAAGCCGTGCCGCAGGATTTCCACGCGTCGATGTGGAAATCCTGCGGCACGGCGGAGATCCGGGGAAGAAGGCACTTGGAAGTCATCCGGTTACCTCAGGGGTACCGACCCGGCGGGCGGGGTCCTCCGGCGCCGCCCGCCACCCGCTGAGCGGGGTCAGGACTCGCCCGTCACCCGTCGCGCGCCCCGCCACGCGTACAGGCCCGTCCCCGTCACGAGTGCGGCGACGGCCACCGTCCACGCCCCCGCCTGGGTGCCCGGCTGCATCACCCAGGCCCACCACTGCGCATCGCCGCCCGGTGCGGAGGGGGCCGCGAGATAGACCGTGCCCACGAGGAAGGCCGGCGGCAGCCAGCTCAGCCGGGCGCCGACGACGGCCGCGGCGGACGCCGTCACCCCCACGAGACCGAGCGTGTTGCGTACGGCGGCGAGCGCGCCGAACTCCTCCGCGTGCCCCGGCACCGCCAGGGCGAGCAGCGCGACCGCGAGGACCGCCGGGGCCAGCACATGGGCGAGGCGCCGGGGCCACCACGCCCGGACCGCCGTACGGTCCAGCTCGTCGCTCGGCGTGTGGAGACTGGTGCCGATCGCGGCGGCCGCGAGCAGCGGGCCGAGGACGACGACGGGCAGTCGGGCCGTGTGGTCGAGATCCGGCAGCGACTGGAGCCACCAGGCCGCCCAGGCGGCGGCCGCCGCCGTTCCGACGAGGGCGGCCAGGGCGCCGGGCAGGGCGCGGGAGCGCAGATAGAGCAGGGAGGAGTGCTTCACGGGACCGGCACCTCGTCGGGTTGACAGGTGTTCGCCGCCAGATAGCGGCCCAGGTAGTCGCGCTGGTCGGCCGGGGACTTGGCGCGGAGCCGGTCGATGTACGGCTGGGCGGCGGTCGGATCGGGGCCGTAGCCCTCGGGCGTCGGGGCCAGCCACTCGATGACGGCGAGGTTGACGATGCTCGCCCGCTCCGCGTTCGGACCGGTGTTGTCGCCCGGCCGGCACGTGTCCGAGAACAGCCAGGACACCGCCGAGTTGAGATACAGGTCCGGGCGCGGGAGCCGGCCGCGCACCGCGTCCGCCGCCACGTCGGGCAGCGCGACGTCCCCGGGACGAGGGGGCCCGAACGGGCCGCCGACCCAGCGGACCGGGGCACCCGGCAGCCCCTCGAGGCGCGCGTTGAGCGGGGCCAGCGCCGCCGACACGTCCGGCAGCAGGAGCGCGTCCACGGCCGTGAGGCAGATCTGCGGCGTCCCGTCGTCGCAGAGCGGGCGGGCCAGGGCGGGGTCCGGGCGCCACGGGCCCTCGTCCGTCGGCAGGCGCAGGATCGCGGCGGCGGCGGCGACCGCCACGGCCAGCGGGACCAGCGCGAGCGGACGCGACCGCGCCCGGCGGAGCCCGTACGCCAGGAGGACGGTGAGCGCGAGCCCGGCCGTCCACACCATCGACACCGGACCGAACCACCACACCGGCCGGTCCCAGAGGAAGCGGTGCTCGGTGGCGGGGCCGAGCCAGCGGGCCGGGCCCTGGCTGTACGCGCCGACCCCCAGCGCCACGTACCCGGCGATGCCCAGGAGCGGGGCCGTCAGCCGCCAGCGGACCGTACGCCCCACGACATGGCCGAACGCGCCGAGGGCGGCGACGGCGACCGCGTCGGCGGCGAGGAGTTCGAGGAAGGGACGGCCGCCGGAGGCGTACGGCCAGGTGGCGAGGAGACAGACGGCGTCGCCGAGGAGCACGCCCGCGGCCGGCCAGAGCGCCGACGGGGCGACCGCCACGAACAGACGGCGGAGCGGCGGGCGGGGTGCGGACTCCCAGAGGTCCAGCGTGCCGCGGCGGCGGTCCCGGCCGCCCTGCCAGCAGCCCGCCGCCAGCGCGAGCGGCCCGGCGAGCAGCCCGGCGGCCACGTGCAGCAGGTTCGTGGCATCGGCCCAACGGCCCTGCCAGCCGGGTGCCTTGCCGTACATCGTGACGAGGACGGTGAGCAGGACGGCGAGGCCGGTCCAGGGGCCGAGCCCGCGACGCAGCTCGATGAGAACGGGCTTCGTCCCGCGGGCGGCCCGCCCGGCGGCGCGGGGCGGGGGAGGGGTGAGGGTGGTGGTCACCGGAGCGCTCCCTCCGCGGTGTCCGCGGTGTCCGACGTATCTGGGGTGGTCGAGGTGTCCGAGGTGTCCGAGGTGGCGCGATGGGCACGCAGGGCGACCGTGTAGCCCCGCTCGACGGCATGCGTCGTGGAGTCGTTCCCGTCGGCGGGCTCCCCGCCGAGCGCGGTGAGTTCGGCCGTCGAGCCCTGGAAGGCGAGGCGGCCCGACTCGATGAGGGCGACGCCGGTGCAGGCCGCGGCCACGTCCTCCACCAGGTGCGTGGAGACCACCACCGTCGCCTCGGTGCCCAACTCCCGCAACAGCGACCGGAAGTCGACCCGCTGCTCGGGATCGAGACCGGCGGTCGGTTCGTCGAGCAGCAGCAGCTCCGGTTCGTTCACGATGGCCTGGGCGATCCCCGCGCGCCGGACCATGCCGCCCGACAGCGTCTTCATCCGCACGTCGATGCGGTCGGCGAGCCCGACCCGTGTCACCGCGTGCTCCACGGCCGCCGGGACACGGTCGGCCGGCACCTCCTTGAGCCAGGCGACGTAGGCCACGAACTCCCGCACGGTGAAGGACGGGTAGTAGCCGAAGTCCTGCGGCAGATAGCCGAGCCGGCGCCGGATGCCGGTCCGTTCACGGTGGCTGGTGGCGTCCCCGCCGAGCAGCTCCACCCGGCCGGAGGACGGTGCGGCGACGGTCGCGAGGACCCGGATGAGGGAGGTCTTGCCGGCGCCGTTCGGCCCGAGCAGGCCGTGGACGCCGGGACCGAGGGACAGGTCGAGCCGGTCGAGGGCGACGGTACGGCGATGGCGGACGGTCAGTCCGCTCACCGCGACGGCGGTCGAGACGTTCACCGGGACTCCAGGTGGTCGAAGGAGCGGCGCCGCAGCGCGAGGAGGGCCGCGCAGGCCAGCGCGGCGGCGGCCCACCCCCCCTGGGCGGCGGCGCCGGAGAAGTACGGGGCCAGCGCGGTGGCCGAAGCGGCCGTGTCCACGGGCCCGAGCAGCGGGCCGGCGACGGCGAGCAGCCACCCGCCGCCGAGCGTCGCGGCCGCCGCCCGGCAGCCCACGAACGAGCCGAGCGCGAGCGTGGCCAGGGTCAGCGCCAGGCCGGGGAGCAGCCAGGCGGCGGCACCCGGGAAACCGGCCACCGGCGGCAGCAGCGCACCGCCCGCGGTCAGCAGCGGTACGCAGACGGCGAGGACGGCGGCGGTACGGGTGAGCAGGAGCCGAAGCCCGCCGGACGGGGTGGAGGCGGTGATCTCGTGCATCGGGTCGGCGTGACGTCCGTACGAGACGGCGACACCGGCGAGCGGGAGGACGGGCGAGAGCGCGAGCAGCAGACTCCGCGCCCCCTGGACCCCGGCTCCGTGGGCGAGCCCGTAGGCCCCGCCGACGACCAGCAGCACGGCGACCACCCAGGATCCGCGGAGCGCGGGCCCGACGGCCCACCAGAGCCGTGCCCACCGGCCGAGGGGGGTGGGGGTGTGCGCGGCCGGCCCGGGCCTGCGCCCGGGGGACACGGCGGCTGCGAACCGGCGTCGGGGGTGTGCGGGTGCGGGTCGGGGTTCGGGGGACGCGGTGGGTGCGGGCACGGGCACGGGTCGGGGTCCGGAGGCGGTCCCCGGGCGGGGGCTCCGTGCGCCCTCCTTCGCCCGGCCGGGCCCGAGGGAGGCGAGCAGTTCGGCGCGGACGCTCGCGAGCACCGGCCCGGCCGTTCCGGCCCGTACGGCGGCCGAGACGCGGCCCGCGCAGTCCCCGCAGGACTCGACGTGCTTCTCCAGCGACCAGGCGTCGGTCTCGGCGGCGGACCCGTCGGCGTACCGGCGCGCCAGGGCGTCGGAGACGTGCCAGGGGAGGCCGGGGCCGTCCGCGCGGGGGCGCGATGTCGTCATGCGGTGCCTCCCAGGGCGTGGGGGCCGCCGGGCTGGGCCGACCCGAGCGCGGCGCGCAGTTCGCGGCGGGCGCGCAGGGCACGGGTCTTCACCGTGCCCTCGGGTATGCCGAGCAGCCGGGCGGTCTCGCGGGTCGTCAGGCCGTCGACGACGGTCGCCCGCAGGACCTCGGCGAGTTCGGGCGAGATCCGGTCGAGGGCCGCGCCCACCTCCCCGTACTCCAGTCCGGCGAGCACCCGGTCCTCGGCGGAGGACGCGGCGGCGGACGGCTCCGAGGGCACGGCGGCGTGTTCGGCCGCCCGTTCCACGACGCGGTCCGCGCGGGCCCGGGCCCGCTGCGCGTCCACCAGGCGCCGGGCCGCGATCACCCAGATCCAGCCGCCGGCCTCGCCGCGGCCCCGGTGGCCGCCGGCCGAGCGCCAGATCGTGACGAAGGTGTCCTGGAGGACCTCCCGTACGGTCTCCTCGTCCTGGCAGCGCCGGGCGAGGCGCGCGTGCAGCCAGCCGGCGTGCCGGTCGTACAGCACGGCGAGCGCCCCGGAGTCCCCCCGGGCGACCGCGCGCAGCAGCGCCGTGTCGTCCTCGTCGCCCCCGGAGGGGCCTCCCCGTGCGGGGTGCGACAGTCTCACGCCTTCTCTATCGCGCGCGTGCCCCGGTTCGGTTCTCCGGGACTCAGGGGTTCGTGGGCGGGCCGCCCTCCGGGAGGGCGGAGAAGACCCGCTGGAGCGCCGCCGGGCGCTCGCCGTCGGCCGAGACGACGAGGCGGTGGCGGTACGTCACGTAGTACTGGAAGCCGTCGACGACCGGGTCGCCCGTCGGCCGCTCGGGGACCCGGGCGTACGCGGGGTCCTCCAGAGCGGCCCGTAGCTCGGCGGCCTCGGCGGGGGTCTGACGTCCGGTGCGGGGCGCCTCGGTGCCGGAGCGGCTGGTCCACGAGCCGTCGTAGTGGACGACCAGTGTGTTGCGGACACCGGCGAGGCCGCCGTTGACGACGACCTGGACAAGGACCTCGGAGGGGCGGGGGTCCGCCGTGGGGGAGTCGGGAGCCGTGGGGGAGCCCGGCGCCGTGGTGGCTCCCGGGGTCGCCGTCGCGCCCGGGGGCGCGGTCGTCGTCGGGGCGCCCGGCTCGGCCGGTCCGCTCGTCCCCGACGGGGACCCGCCCGGCGCGGGCGGCGTGTCCGCCCCGCAGCCGCTCGTACCGCCGACCAGGACCCCGACCAGAAGCAGGGTCCCGCACCACGTGCCCCGTACGCCTCTCACCATAGACCGAGCATGCCGGGTGACGGGTGCCGCGCGCAGCCGGACGGTCAGGTTCGGCCCCGACCGCCGACCGCCGACCGACCGCCGACCGGCCCCGACCGCCTCCGCCGACCGGCCCCGACCGCCGACCGACCGCCGACCGGTCCCGCCCCCGTATCGCTTCGGGCCCCGCCCCCGTACGCGCCCCCCCCGCCCGTCAGCCGGCCTCGGCCCCGCCGCCGTCCCGGACGATGCCCGTCAGCGGTCCCTGGTAGCGCCAGTCGAGGGAGTCGTACAGCGCGAGGCCGTCCGTGGTCGCGGCGAGCACCCCGGTCTCGGCGCCCGCCTGCGCCGCGGCCGCCTCCAGGGTGCGCATGACGTTGGCCCCGAGTCCGCGCCGCCGGTGCGCGGGATCGGTCTCGATCTGGTCGGCGACGGCGGTGGACCCGGTCGGGGCGATCTGGCCGCGGGCGGCGAGGGTGCCGTCGGGCGCCAGCACGCGGACCCGGATGACACCGTCCCGGACCTCGGTGGTCCGGGCGTACCCCTCGGGCGGGGCCGGCCGGGCGCCGGGGTCCAGCGGCTTGATCATCATGAACCCCGGGTCGTCGGGGACCGTCCAGCCCTCAGTGATCCACGCGCGCGCGTCCTCGGGCCCCGCCATGATCTTGAGCCAGCTGTACGGGGTGGTCAGCCGGGTGCAGAGCGCGCCGACGGTGGCCGCGTCGGGGGCGGGCAGCACATGCCGTACCACGTGCCGGGGCAGCCCCACCTCGATCCGGTGGCCCCAGGGCTCGTCGACGGCGGTCGGGGTGCCACGGGAGACGGCCCAGCCCGCCACCCACGCCGATGTAAGAGCTGCGATATCCATGCAGTCATTACATCGGCCGAAAGTGGCCTGCGGGAGGGTGATCGCTCAGAGCGAACGGGCGTGCGGGAACATTCATGGGCTCACATGCATTGAGTCGGCATAGCTCAACTTGACTGCCGAAGGGGAGATCATGGCTTCCGACTCCAAGCCGTCCGTGCCGCTCACTCTGCCCGTACTGCCGCTTGACGACGAGGTCGTGCTGCCCGGCATGGTGGTGCCGCTCGACCTGTCCGACAACGACGTGCGCGCCGCGGTGGAGGCCGCCCAGGCCGCCGCGCGGTCCGGAGCGGGCAAGCCGCGGGTGCTGCTCGTGCCCCGCGTCGACGGGACCTACGCCGGGACCGGCGTCCTGGGCACCGTCGAGCAGGTCGGGCGACTGTCCGACGGCGACCCCGGCGCCCTGATCCGCGGTCTCGGCCGCGTGCGCATCGGCGCCGGTACGACCGGACCCGGCGCGGCCCTCTGGGTCGAGGGCAGCACCGTCGAGGAGACCCTGCCCGAACCGCTGCCCGGTCAGGTCACCGACCTGATCAAGGAGTACAAGGCGCTCGCCACCAGCTGGCTCAAGAAGCGCGGTGCCTGGCAGGTCGTCGACCGCGTCCAGCAGATCGACGGCGTCGGAGCCCTCGCCGACAACTCCGGATACTCGCCCTTCCTCACCGTCGAGCAGAAGGTCGCGCTCCTGGAGACCGCCGACCCGGTCGCCCGCCTCAGGCTCGCCACCGCCCAGCTCCGCGAGCACCTCGCCGAGCAGGACGTCGCCGAGACCATCGCCAAGGACGTCCAGGAGGGCGTCGACAAGCAGCAGCGCGAGTTCCTGCTCCGCCGCCAGCTCGAAGCCGTCCGCAAGGAGCTCCGCGACCTCAACGGCGAGTCCGGCAAGGACGCGGCGGACGAGTCCGACGACTACCGCGCCCGCGTGGAGGCCGCCGACCTGCCTGAGAAGGTCCGCGAGGCGGCCCTCAAGGAGGTCGAGAAGCTGGAGCGGTCCAGCGACCAGTCCCCCGAGGGGTCCTGGATCCGCACCTGGCTGGACACCGTCCTCGAACTCCCGTGGAACGAGAGGACCGAGGACCGGTACGACATCCGCGGCGCCCGCGCCGTCCTCGACGCCGAGCACGCGGGCCTGGACGACGTGAAGGAACGGATCACCGAGTACCTCGCGGTGCGCAAGCGCCGTGCCGAGCGCGGCCTCGGCGTGGTCGGCGGCCGCCGCGGCGGAGCCGTCCTCGCCCTCGTCGGCCCGCCCGGTGTCGGCAAGACCTCGCTCGGCGAGTCCGTCGCGCACGCGATGGGCCGCGAGTTCGTCCGGGTCGCCCTCGGCGGTGTCCGGGACGAGGCGGAGATCCGCGGCCACCGCAGGACCTACGTCGGCGCCCTGCCCGGCCGCATCGTCCGCGCCATCAAGGAGGCCGGGTCCATGAACCCGGTGGTCCTGCTCGACGAGATCGACAAGGTCGGCTCCGACTTCCGCGGCGACCCCGCGGCGGCCCTCCTCGAAGTCCTCGACCCGGCGCAGAACCACACCTTCCGCGACCACTACCTGGAGGTCGAACTCGACCTCTCGGACGTCGTCTTCCTGGCCACGGCCAACGTCCTCGAAGCGATCCCGGAGGCCCTGCTCGACCGCATGGAGCTCGTCAGGCTCGACGGCTACACGGAGGACGAGAAGGTCGTCATCGCCCGCGACCACCTGCTGCCCCGGCAGCTGGAGCGCGCGGGCCTGGAGCCCGGCGAGGTCGTCCTGGAGGACGCGAGCCTGCGCAGGCTGGCCGGCGAGTACACCCGCGAGGCCGGCGTACGCACCCTGGAGCGGGCCGTCTCCCGGCTGCTCCGCAAGATCGCGGCCCAGCACGAACTGGGCGACCGGGAACTCCCGTTCACGGTCAGCCCCGACGATCTGCGTGAGCTCATCGGACGGCCGCACCACGTGCCCGAGTCGGCCCAGGATCCGGCGGAGCGGCGCACCGCCGTCCCCGGTGTCGCCACCGGGCTCGCCGTGACCGGAGCGGGCGGTGACGTCCTCTTCGTCGAGGCGTCGCTGGCCGACCCCGAGACCGGCGCGGCCGGGCTGACGCTCACCGGCCAGCTGGGCGACGTGATGAAGGAGTCGGCGCAGATCGCGCTCTCCTTCCTCCGCTCGCACGGCGCGGAACTGGAGCTGCCCGTCACCGGTCTGAAGGACCGCGGCGTGCACATCCACTTCCCCGCGGGCGCGGTCCCCAAGGACGGTCCGAGCGCGGGCGTCACCATGACGACCGCCCTCGCCTCCCTGCTGAGCGGTCGGCTGGTCCGTACGGACGTGGCCATGACCGGCGAGGTCTCCCTCACCGGCCGGGTCCTCCCGATCGGCGGCGTGAAGCAGAAGCTCCTCGCCGCGCACCGGGCGGGCATCACCACGGTCGTGATCCCCAAGCGGAACGAGGCCGACCTGGACGACGTCCCGGCCGAGATCCTGGAGAAGCTGGAGGTCCACCCGGTGACGGACGTCCGGCAGGTCCTGGAGATCGCCCTGGCCCCGGCGACGGTGCCGGTGGGAGTGGCGGCGGCGTAACTCCCGCAGGCGCGGACGACGGAGCGGGGTGCCCTGGTCGGGGCACCCCGCTCCGTCATGCCCTGGACGTGCGATTACTCGCAGGTAAATCGTCACCCGGATGTCAGCCGGGGGTGTCATGCTCGTACGCATGAACGAAGACGCCTTCTGGGCTCTCATCGACGAGTTGAGCCGCCGCACCGGGGACCCGGATGAGCGGACGGAGTGGCTGCGCACGGAGCTGCTCCGGCGACCGGCCGCCGAGAGCGTGGAGTTCCAGGTGCGCCTCGAGGACGCGTGCGACGTCGCGGGCACGCGCGCGGTGTGGCGGGCGGCGAACCGGATCGAGAGCGGGGCCTGCACCGACGACGGCTTCCACTACTTCACCCTCTGGCTGGTCGGGCAGGGGCGGAAGGTGTACGACTCGGTCGTCGCCGACCCGGACGCGCTGGCCGACGTGCCGGGGATCCGGGCCCTGGTGGGCCGGCACCGGGACGAGTGGGACGACGACGAGTGGCCGGAGTGGGAGGGGCTGGACTATGTCGCGCAGGACGCGTACGACGAACTGACCGGTCAGGAGGACGACGGCGGCGAGGAGTTCGACGACGCCGTGGACGAGCGCGCCGAGAAGCTCGCGGACGAGCTCCCCGGGGACGCCGAGGGGGAGTGGGAAGAGGGCGACGAGGCCCGGGGGTCTCGTCCGGAGGGGGTGGCGATCCCCCGGCTCACCGCCCTCTTCCCGCTCGGTACGTCCGGCTCCTAGGACCCTCGGGAGGGGCCCCGGGAGCCGGACGGTCCTGGACGGCCTCGGGGACATGTCCGGAGCGCCCCGTCCGGCCCGCGGGCCGGACGGAAGCCGCTCTCCGGACACGGCTCCTAGGAGGCCGACGAGTTCCTGCGGCGGCCCACGAGGAGGCTGCCCGCGCCGAAGGCGGCGAGGGCGCCGGCGCCCGCCAGTGCCATGGGCAGCGGCGAGGCGGGGGTCTCGGCCGTCTCGGCGGAGAGGGCCGGGGCCTGCTCGTCGCCGCCGTGGCCCGCGTGGCTCACGGTGGAGAGCGACGCGCCCGCCGCGATCTTCGCCTCGCTCGGGGCCTGGGCCTTCGCCGCGGCCGGCTGCGCGGCCGCACCGCCGAAGGTGACGTCCGAGCAGCTGTAGAAGGCCTCGGGGCTGTCGTTGCGCTGCCACACCTTGTAGACGATGTGGCGGCCGGTGCGGGCGGGGAGGTTGCCCGTGAAGTTGTAGTAGCCGTCGGTGGCCGTACGGGTGGTGTTGTAGACGGCGACCGGGGTCGTGTCCAGGTCCGACCACTTCAGCGGCTGCGTGGGGTCGAAGCCCGGCTTCGTGATGTAGACGGTCATGGTGCCGGAGTGGGCGGCCGTCACCCGGACCTTGAAGTCGAAGCCGCCCGCCGCGACCGCCGTCGCCGGCCAGTCGGTGCGCGCCCAGTCGAGCGCCCGGTACTTCGCGCGGTTCGCCGAGCAGAGCTTGCCGTCCGGGATGAGGGCCTGGTGCTGTCCGGCGGCGTTGGCGATGTTGACCTCGTTCCAGTCGTAGAGCGGCTGGGTGCCGGAGTCGGCGACGAGGTCCTTGCAGACCTGTGACTTGGGGGTCTCGGGGCCCTCCGCGTAACAGGCGGCGATGCGGCTCACGGGGTTGAAGACGGCTCCGTGGGCGCTCGCGGTGGTGGGGGTGAGGGTGACGAGTGCTGCGGCGGCGGACAGGGCGGCGACACCGGCGGCGGTGCGTCGGGAGGACTGCATGCGGGGGCTCTCTCTCGTGCGTGGGGGAGGACGGACGAGCAACGCGCGCTGAGCGCACGGAAGTTGAATTCCGGGCGATCGCCGTAGAGCCTCGCATTGGTCCATACCAATAGGCAAGGGGGAGGGCCGGAATAGCCGAAGGCCCCCGGGGTGCCGCACACCCGGGGGCCGCCGTACGCGCGGGGACGTCAGCCGTTGGCGAGCGCCTGCACGCGCGAGAGGTCGCCGTTGAAGTGGTTGTGGTCGCCGACCGTCGGGCCGGAGGAGGTGTACTGCCACATCGTGTAGTACTGCCAGCCGGCGGGGAGTTCGCCCACCGAGGCGGCGTACCGCGCGATCCACAGCGGGTTGGTCGAGGCGAAGGCGGCGGAGTTGCCGGTGCACTGCGTCCACCAGCTGGTCGCCGTGTAGATGACGGCGTCCCGGCCGGTCCTGGCCCGGTACCGGTCCACGAAGTCGCGGATCCAGGCCACCATCCCGGCCTGGGTCTTGCCGTAGCAGCTCGCGCCGTACGGGTTCCACTCGATGTCGAGCACGCCCGGCAGCGTCCTGCCGTCCTTCGACCAGCCCCCGCCGTTGTTGACGAAGTAGTCGGCCTGGGCCGCGCCCGTCGTCGTGTCGGGGGTCGCGAAGTGGTACGTGCCCCGGATCATGCCGACGTTGTACGAGCCGGTGTACTGCTGGTTGAAGGAGGTGTTCTTGTAGTAGGTGCCCTCCGTCGCCTTGACGTAGGCCCACTTGACGCCGCTGTTCCACAGGGTGGACCAGGCGACGTTGCCCTGGTGGCTGGAGACGTCCACGCCTTCGGTCTGGACGGCCAGGGCGGAGGTGCCGCCGGGGGCGCTGCCGCGCCCGTCGTGGGCGAGGACGCCCATGCCCATGCTGGCGGAGCCGCGCGGGGGCGCCCCTCCGGCGCCGGGGGCCGGGGCGGCTCCGGCGGACGCGGCGAGGGGGACGAGGAGGGTCAGGGCCGCGAGCGCGGCGCCGGCGAGGGTCGTTCCGGATCTGTGCACACGCATTGCGTGCCTCCGAAAGGATCGGTGGGGGGAGCGATGTCGAAGGTCCTGGACACCGGTCGGCAAGTCATGGTGTGGACATGTCAGCCGGGGTGTCGTGGACGACGCTACGCACGTAGACCCGGCCCATGGAAGGGGTCCCGGATACCGCCGTTGGTCTACGCCTGCGAAATACTGGAAGAGCTGCGGCGATGGCCTCGGCCGAAAGAAACTTTCAGCGGCGGGAAAGCCGTCGGCGGGTCGCCGGAGAACGTGTGAGAGGTGCTGACGTGCACGGAAGCGGTACGGGACATGAAGGCGGGCTCCCGTCGGCCCCCGGCGGCGAAGCCCACGCCCCGTCCGGCGGCGTCGACCGGGAGTTCCTCGCGCTCGAACGCGAACTCGCGGTCTTCCTCCGCCGCGCCCGCGCCCAGTCCGGCGAGATGGCCCGCGAGGTCCACCCCGAACTGGAGCCCGCCGCCTACGGCCTGTTCGTACGGCTCGACGACGCGGGCCCCCAGCGGGCCACCGAACTCGCCGGGTACTTCGGCGTCGGCAAGGCGACCATGAGCCGCCAGCTCCGGGCCCTGGAGGACCTCGGGCTCGTCGCCCGCGACCCCGACCCCGCGGACGGGCGCGCCTCCCTGGTCCGGCTCACCGAGGAGGGCCGGGACCGCTTCCGCCACGTCCGGGACGCACGGCGCGAGCGGTACGTCCGCAAGCTCGCCGACTGGGACCGCGCCGAGGTCGCCGAACTGGCCCGGCTCCTGAACCACTTCAACGTCAGATCCGAGGGCTGAGCCCCCGGAGGTCGTCGACGCTCCACGGACGGACGCCCGGCAGGCCGTCGTTCAGCCGACCGCCAGTTCCACCAGGACCGCCGTCGCGTCGTCGTGGAGCTTCCAGCGGCGCGTCCCGCCGGCCGCCTCGTCCGCCGTCTCCCGGGCGCGCACGCGGTGGAGCAGCCCGAGCGCGCCCTCCTCCCGCAGCACGCCGAAGCAGTCCGCCCAGTCGCCCTCGGCGAAGAGCTCCACCCAGCGGCCGGCCCCGTCCGTGAGAGCCGCCAGGGCCCGCACCTCCGCGCGCGGAGTCGTCCCCGTCACCGCCCGGCCGGCGACCGCCGGGTCGGCCGCCGCCGTGAAGAAGCCGCCCTCCTGGTTCCGCAGCCGGTCCGTCGCCGCGTGCGAGCGCAGGACCTCCTCGGGGACGCGGTCGAGCCGGTCGTCCAGCACGGCCCGCACGACCCCGTCGGGGGACTCCAGGAGGAGCGCGGAGTCGGAGAGGACGAGGTGTTCGACCGAGGTCTCGTCCCAGCGCGCGAGCACGACGGTCGCCTGCGGCGTACGGACGTGAGAAAGGTCACAGGTGCCCCGATGGGCGTCCGCGGTGCGCCGGATTGCCAGCGCCAGGATCCCGGGCAAGGGCATGTCCCGGCGGGAAGCGGACAGTTCGGTCAAAGCCCCGCCGAGACGCGCGGTGAACCACGGCACCGTGTGCACACAACCGACATCACCGGCCGGCGGCGTGACGCCGTCGAGGAGGACGACGGTTCCCCCGCCGCCCGAGGCGGGCAGGGCGGCGGCCACCCAGTCCTCGTTGGGGCGTTCGGGGCTGCCGGGGAGGGTGGCGACGTCGCTGCGCATGACGACCAGTGTGCCCGGACCGGCGCCCGTTCCCGGCGTACGTCTTCACCGGACCTGCAAACGTGCGGAAATGGCCTGTACCAACCCGGCGGAGGTCCCTGGGGAGCCGGAGCGGCAGGCTTCGCGGAGCTGCGGGCGGGCATCCTGCCAAAGCCCGCGCGGAAGATCCAACCGGGGGCCCTTCGGGGCCTCCTCCGGCCGCCCGGAGAAGTTGTTCGCCAACTCATGAGTGTTGTTCACTCGTTCGGGTGGCGGAGCGGCCGATGCGCGCCCCCTTCCCAGAAGCGCTGGAATGGTCGGAAGCCGTACCAGGGGTGGGGGTGCTCCATGTGACCGGCCGTCACCCCTGCTTCATGGGCGGACGAATCAAGAATGCGAGCACCGGTGCAGATGAAGCGGCCTCGGAGCAAGAACGGCACGCGGAGCCAGACCCCCGGTGCGGCGCCGACCCCGGACGGCGCCGCGGCGCCCACCGGCAGCGTCCCCAGCAGCAGCACCTTCGCCGGCAGCGCCCCCAAGGGCCGCCCCAAGCGCGTCCGCAACCGTCTCGTCGCCGGCGTCGCCCTCGTCGGCATCACGGTCATCGTCGCCGGAGCACCGGCGATCCTCGCCGCCTCCACCGGACTCAACGACTCCCAGAGCCTGGTCACCCTCGCCGAACTCGACCGGCAGGCCGTCACCCTGGCCCACTCCCTCGCCGACGAGCGCGACGAGGTCGTCGCGTACATCGCCGCGGGCCGTGACAACCAGGCCGGCGACGCCAAGCGCAAGCGCCAGGTCACCTCCACCCGTTCCACCCGGGTCGACCGCCAGATCGACGAGATCCGCCCCGCCGCGTCCGCCGAACTCCGCCGCGACCTCGCCGGCGTCCCCTCCGTCCGCCGGTCCGCCCTCACCGGCAAGGGCACGGCCCTGGAGGCGTACCGGGCGTACTCGGAAGTCATCACCAAGCTCCAGGCCCTCGCCGACGAGCTGGCCGACAAGACCCCGGCCCGCGCCTCCGACACCGCGCTCACCGAGGCCACCCGCGCCCCCGCCGCCCTCGGCCGCGCCGTCGAACAGGCCTCGGCCACCCGCGGCCTGCTCCTCGCCGCGCTCTCCGTGCCGCAGCCCGAGCCCAGCGGCGAGGTCCACTACGACGCCGAGACCGACTCCTACGTCCCCGACGTACCCGCTGGCTCCGCCGAGGCCGACCGCGCACGCGACGCCCTCACCGCCGCCGCCCAGCTGGCCCGGGTCCGTGAACTCGCCGCCCTCGGCGACTTCGACCAGGCCGCCGGCTCCACCGCCCGCGACTCCCTCGCCGCCACCGTGGCCGGCCCCGACGTCAAGAGCGCCGAGCGCTCCCTGGCCTCCCTCACCGACCAGCCGCGGCTGACGGAGGGCGAGCGCGGTACCGACCCGGCAGCCCTGGAGGCCGCCCTCTCCGCCCGCATCGAGCAGATGCGCGGCGTCGAGTCCGCCCTCGCCGCCGAGCGGGTCGAACGCCTCGGCGCGCTCCGCGACGACGACGTCACCGCCCTGGAACTGCGGATCGCCTTCCTCGGCGGCTGCCTGATCGTCGCGATCGGCATCTCCACGTACGTCGCCCGCACCCTCACCCGCCCGCTCGCCGTCCTGCGGCTCGGCGCCGCCCGGCTCGCCGCCGCCCCCGAGCCCGGCGCCGAGGAACCGGTCCGCTTCACCGGCCGCAACGACGAGTTCGCCCAGGTCGTCCGCTCCCTCAACACCCTGCACGGCAAGCTCTCCGGCCTCGCCGCGCACACCGAGCGGCTCACCGACGACCGGACCGACCTGGTCGCCGCGAAGGAGGCCCTCGGCGCCGAGCTGGCCGCCCAGCGCGCCGAACTCCAGGGGCAGGTCGCGCTCCTCACCGCCGACCTCGAACGGTTCAGGAGCACCGTCCACCACACGTTCGTCAACCTCTCGCTGCGCAGCCTCGGGCTCGTCGAACGACAGCTCGGCGTCATCGAGAAGCTGGAGGAGCGCGAGCAGGACCCGGACCGCCTCGCGACCCTCTTCAAGCTCGACCACCTGGCGACCGTCATGCGCCGCCACAGCGAGAACCTCCTCGTCCTCGCCGGGCACGAGCACGTCCACGGCCACGCCGGGCCCGTCCCGCTGGTCGACGTGCTGCGCGCCGCCGTCAGCGAGATCGAGCGGTACGAGCGGGTCACCATCCAGTCCCTGCCGCCGCACGCCCAGATCGCCGGATTCGCCGCGGACGACCTGAGCCACCTCGTCGCCGAACTCCTGGAGAACGCCACCTCCTTCTCGCCGCCCGACGCGGAGGTCCAGCTCTCCGGCTGGCTCCTGGAGTCCGGCGAGGTGATGCTCTCCGTGCAGGACTCGGGCATCGGCATGACCGCCTCCCGGCTCGCCGAGCTCAACGCCCGGCTGGCCGAGGCCGACCCCGCGGCCTTCGACGGTGAGGGCCTCGGCATGCGGGTCATCGCGCTGCTCGCCGCCCGCCACGGCGTGCGGGTGGAGCTGCGCGAGCAGCAGCCGGGCGGCACGGCGGCCGTCGTGGTCCTGCCGCAGCCCCTGCTCCCCACCGCCCTGCCGGCCACCGTCACGGAGCCCGTACGGGTGGCCGGCGAGGGCCCCACGCTCCACCTGCCCGGCTCGGCCGCGGAGGCCAACTCCAACACGCTGCCGTCCAGGAACCGCGACCCCCTCGTCGAGGCGGCGGAGCGCGCGTTCCTGGCGGCCGAGGTGACGGCGGCGAGGGAACAGGACCGGCGGGACCAGGACCGGTCCGAGGCCCCGGAGCGGCCCGAGGCCCCGGAGCCGGCGTACGAGCCGGAGCCGGTCACGGCGTACGAGCCCGAGTCGGCGTACGAGCCCGCGCCCGTCGGCCACAAGCCCGCCGCGGCCCTCCACGAGCCCGCGCCCGTCCACGACGAGCCCGTCACCCACGACG
Source organism: Streptomyces sp. NBC_00691 (assembly GCF_036226665.1). Lineage (NCBI taxonomy): Bacteria > Bacillati > Actinomycetota > Actinomycetes > Kitasatosporales > Streptomycetaceae > Streptomyces > Streptomyces sp. NBC_00691. The sequence goes on from NZ_CP109007.1 coordinate 5,432,798, forward strand.
AGCCCGCCCCCCTCGGCGAGAGCGTCTCCGAGACCACGCTCCAGGTCCGGCTGCCCGACCCGCCGCCGGAGCCGGACGCCCACGAGCGCGCGGCGGACGTCACCGCCTCCGCCGCCTTCCCCGCGGAGCCCGAGGCTCCGCGGACTCCCGCCGTCGCCGCCCCGGAGCCGGTCACCGACCAGCCCGTTCCCGGGCCGCGTACCGCGCAGGGGGAGCGCGTCACCGACAAGGGCCTGCCCAAGCGGACCCCCCAGGTGGTCCGCCCCGCCGGCCCCGCCACCACACCCCCCCGGCAGGGCGGCGTGGACGCGGAGGCCCTGCGCCGCCGCCTCGGCGGCTTCCACCAGGGCGCCAAGGCCGGGCGCCGCGACGTGGAGGCGGAGATGGAGACGGAGCGGATAGATGACGTAAGGACTGCACGTACAGAGGAGATGACGGGGGACACAGTCGAGGAGGCACGCAGTTGACTGCGACGGGAACGTTCGGACTGAGCACGGAAGCCCGCAACCTGCAATGGCTGCTGGGGAATCTGGTGGAGGAGGTGCCCGGGGTCCACTCGGTCACCGTCGTCTCCTCCGACGGCCTGATGCTGCTCTCGTCCGACCCGGCCGCCCAGCAGAGCACGACGGTCGCCGCCGAAGCCGGCCGTCCCCACGGGCCGCGCGGCTCCAGCGCCGACCTGGCCACCATCGTCTCCGGCATCGGCAGTCTGACCATCGGCGCCGCACGCCTGATGGACGGCGGCGGGGTCAAGCAGACCATGGTGGCGATGGAGGAGGGCAGCGTCTTCGTCATGTCGATCAGCGACGGTTCGCTGCTCGGCGTGCACGCCACGCCCGACTGCGACATGAGCGTGGTGGCCTACCACATGGCGCTCTTCGTGGGCCGCGCCGGTCACGTACTCACCCCCGAAGTCCGCAGCGAGCTGCGCAAATCGATGGAGAGCACCCAGTGACGTCAGTGTTTCCGGGGTATTCGGGATTTCACGCCCACCGGCTGCCCGTACGGGGCGACGGACGCCGCCCCGCGCGCGTCCGCCCCTACTCGCTGACCGGCGGGCGCACCCGCTTCGGCCATGTCCTGCTCGTCGAGACCTTCGTGGCGGCGCTCGAAGCGCCCGCCGTACGCAAGCTCCTGACGGACGGCGGGCCCGGCGCCCGCGGCCTGATGCCGGAGATGCGCGCCATCGTCGAGATCTGCCGCCGGATGCGGACGGTCGCGGAGATCTCGGCGCTTCTGAAGATGCCGTTGGGGGTCGTCCGGGTGCTTCTCAGCGACCTGGCCGACCAGGGAAAGATCCGTGTGTACGGGACCGGTCACGGCACCGGCCAGCCCGACCGCGCGCTCCTCGAAAGGGTGCTGAGTGGACTCCGTCGTCTCTGACGCCTCCGCCGTCTCCGATGCCGACACCGAATCGCCGTCGGTGACCGGCATTCCCGCGCAGCCCCAGGCCCCCGCGGCCGACCTGTTCACCCGCGATACCGCCGGCCCCGATACCACCGGCCCCGACGCGGCAGGCCCCGACGCCGAGGACGGCGCGCAGGACTGGCAGCTCGACCACACCCGCGCCCCGATCGCGACGAAGATCGTCGTCGCGGGCGGTTTCGGCGTCGGCAAGACCACCTTCGTGCGCGCGGTCTCGGAGATCACCCCGCTCCAGACCGAGGCGCTGATGACCCGGGCGAGCGAGGAGACCGACGACCTCACCGCCACGCCGGACAAGCTCACCACCACGGTGGCGATGGACTTCGGCCGGATCACCCTCGACAACGACCTGGTGCTGTACGTCTTCGGTACGCCGGGACAGCAGCGTTTCTGGTTCATGTGGGACGACCTGGTGCGCGGGGCGATCGGCGCGATCGTGCTGGCCGACACGCGGCGGCTCACGGACTGCTTCCCGGCCCTCGACTACTTCGAGAGCTGCGGGCTGCCGTACATCGTGGCGGTCAACCACTTCGAGGGCACCGAGCTGTTCGAGGCGGACGACGTCAGGGAGGCGCTGACCGTGCCCGCGCACGTCCCCGTGGTGATCATGGACGCGCGCAAGCGGTACAGCGTCGTCGAGAGCCTTCTCGCGATGGTCGCGCACGCGCTGGAACACACCCCCGAATAGATCACCCCGCTCTCCCCGTCACGCCAGGAGCACCACCCATGCGGAAGATACTCATAGTCGGCGCCGGCCAGTCCGGTCTGCAGCTCGCCCTCGGACTCCAGTCGTCGGGGTACGAGGTCACCCTCATGTCGAACCGGACGGCGGACGAGATCCGGGCCGGCCGGGTCATGTCCACCCAGTGCATGTTCGACACCGCGCTCCAGCACGAGCGGGACCTCGGTCTCCACTTCTGGGAGTCCCAGGCGCCCCGCATCGAGGGCCTCGGCGTCTCGGTCGCCGCGCCCGACTCCACCCGAGCCATCGACTGGGTCGGCAGGCTCGACGGGTTCGCGCAGTCCGTCGACCAGCGGGTGAAGATGGCCGGCTGGATGGAGACCTTCGCCCAGCGCGGCGGCCAGCTGGTGATACACGGCGCGGCCGTCAGCGACCTGGACTACTTCTCGCGCGGCTACGACCTGGTGCTCGTCGCGGCGGGCAAGGGCGAGCTGGTCTCGATGTTCGGCCGGGACGCGTCCCGTTCGCCGTACAGCGAGCCGCAGCGCGCGCTGGCCGTCGCGTACGTCCACGGCCTCGGCCCGCGCCCGGAGCACCCGGACTTCGACGCGGTGCGGTGCAACGTGGTCCCGGGCGTGGGCGAGCTGTTCGTCATGCCGACGCTGACCACGGGCGGCCGTGCGGACATCCTCTTCTGGGAGGGCGTCCCCGGCGGTCCGCTCGACGCCTTCACGGGCGTCAAGGACCCGGCGGAGCACCTGTCGCTGACCCTGGAGCTGATGGAGCGGTTCACGCCCTGGGAGTACGCGCGGGCCACCAAGGTCGAACTGACCGACGCGGGCGGCACGCTCGCCGGCCGGTACGCACCGACGGTCCGCAACCCGATCGGCCGGCTCCCCGGCGGCGGCCTGGTCCTCGGCGTGGCCGACGTGGTCGTGGCCAACGACCCGATCACCGGCCAGGGTTCGAACTCGGCGTCGAAGTGCGCGGCCGCGTACCTGGCGGCCATCGTCGAGCAGGGCGACCGGCCCTTCGACGAGGAGTGGATGCGGTCCGCCTTCGACCGCTACTGGCAGACGGCCCAGCACGTCACCAAGTGGACGAACGCGATGCTGGCGCCCCCGCCGGAGCACGTCCTGAACCTCCTGGGCGCCGCGGGCCAGCTGCAGCCGGTCGCAGACCGCTTCGCGAACGGCTTCAACGACCCGTCCGACTTCGAGAACTTCTTCTTCGACCCGGAGAAGACGAACGCGTACCTGGCGTCGGTCTCCGGGAACTGACCGAGCGCCGACCGGCGTGCTGCGCGCCGCAGGTACGGGCGCGGTGGATCATCCACCGCGCCCGTAGCCGATTCCGGGGGAGGCCCGGGCCGGCCGAACTCCCGTTCCGCCGGCCGGGGGACCCGCCGGTCAGGAGAGCAGGTCGTACCGGATGTCCGGGGCGCTGCTGTACCAGGCGACGCCGTCCCGTGCGAGGAACGGCTGCTTCCACGAGCCCGTGCCCTTGTACACGTACGCGCTGCCTCCGCCGCCCTTGACGGAGGCGTACAGGTCGGGGCGGCCGTCGCGGTTCGCGTCGCCGACGCCGAGGAGACGGTCGTACGCCCCCCAGCCCGCGCCGACCCTCACCCGGGGCGCGAAGGTGCCGTCGCCCTTGCCGAGGTACAGCCAGAGGACGCCGGCCGCGTCACGGGCGACGAGGTCCCCGGCCGGGTCCCCGGCGAGGTTCCCGGTGGCGGTGAGCTGGTTGTAGGCGCCCCAGCCGGTGCCGATCCTCTTCCGGGCGGCGAAGGGGGCGGTGGCCGAGCCGGTGCCCTTGTACAGGTACAGGTCGCCGGCCGTGTCGGCCGCGACCAGGTCGGCGCGGCCGTCCCCGGTGAGGTCGCTGCCGCCGGTGAGCCGGGGGTAGGCGCCCCAGCCGGAGCCGACGCGGACGCGGGTGGCCAGCGGGGCCTTGGCGTTGCCGGTGCCCTGGTAGAGCCAGAGGACTCCGGCCTTGTCCCGGGCCACCACGTCGCTCACGGCCGAGCCGGCGATGTTCCCGACGGCCTCGATCCGGTCGTAGGCGTTCCAGCCGCTGCCCACGAGGAGCCCCGGGTTCTGCTCGACGTACCCCGCGTACGGGTTGGGGAACGTGTCGTCGATCCACAGGCGGCCCGTGGTGTCCCGGACCAGTACGTCGGGCGAGCCGTCGGCGTCGTAGTCGTGCAGGCCGGGCTTGCGGGTCACCGTGAACGCGCCGGAGCTCTTCAGCTCCGGTCCGATGCCGTTCATCGGCTTGGCCGTGATCTCCCAGGTGTACGGCCCGCTCGCGGCCCCGGTCCACATGTCGCGGGTGTTGTTCCAGGTGAGCTGGCCGTTCCAGGTGTACGCCGCCCGGTGCGGGTCGTAGTCGCCGTTGAGCGGGTAGACCCCGTCGGTCAGGGTCTCGCCCGTCCGGGTGTTGCGGATCCGGAGGGTCATCTCGACCTCGGACCGGCTGAGCCGCCAGACCATGGCGAGGCGGCCGCCGGTCCTGTCGAGGTCGACGACCGCCGGGATGTCGTGGCCGAGCAGGGTGACCTTGGTGGACAGGCCGGAGGAGGCGACCTGGGTGGCGGCCGGTTCGCCGTTCGCCCCGGGGGCGATGCGGTACAGGCCCTCGCCGTCCTCGAGGGTGCCGCCCTGGACGATCAGGGACCCGTCAGGAGCCGCGACCGAGGAGTCCGAGTCGTCCATGAGCTTGCGGGTCACGCCGGTGGCGAGGGAGCGCGCTGTCACGGCGTACGTCGGGGACGGGTTCCGCTCCCCGTACCCGCCGGTCTGCCCGTACGTCAGCCAGCCGCCGACCAGGCCGAGCGAGTCGACCGCACCCGGCAGGGTGATCCGCTGGGTGGCGGGGGCGGCCTTGCGCTCGGTGACCACCGCGGTCCGGACGCCGCCGGCGGCGGGTCCCAGCCAGGCGACGTGCGTGCCCGAGAGCGCGATCGGGGTCTGGGTGAGGTCGCTCGTCATGGCGCCCGTGCCGGTGACCTGTGCGGTGGCGAGGTCCACGGTGGCCCAGTGGCCGCCCGTGGAGGTGGTGTACGTGAGCAGCGCGGTGTCCGAGGTGGCGGCCCTGACCCGCGGGTCCTTCGCGGTGGGCGGAAGGCCGGTCACGGTGTCGTCGGCCACCTTGCCGTCGTCGCCCGGGGCGAGCAGGTGCACGTCGTGGCCGCCCTGGCTGTTGGACGCCTTGACGAACACGGACCGGCCGACGGCACCGAGGAAGTCGGCGTTCCTGGCGCGGACGGACAGGACGTCCTGGCCCGTCGCCATGTCCCGGAGCGTGATGGTGCCGTCGGACCCCACCCGGACGATCACGTCGGAGGCGCGCGAGGCGGTGATCCAGGACTCGTCGAACGACCACGGCTCCGACGTGGTGCCGTCGTAGCGCGTCCACACGGCGCGCATGCGGTCGTCGGACCGGACCCAGGTCAGGAATCCGGTCGCGCCGGCGCCGATGAGGACCGGGTCCTCCTTCGGGTAGGGCACCACCGCCGAGGCGGAGGCGGAGACCGCGGAAGGGGCGGCGGCCGCCGCGGGGACGGCCGTGGCCAGGCCGCCCGCGGTGACGGCGAGGACGGCCGCGACGGCCGCGCCGAGCCGGAGGCGACGGGTGGATACGGGGGTCAAAAGGGTGTTCCTCCCCAGTGTGAGGGCATGGCGAACTCTCGCCATGTCCTCAGGACTTCCGAGGGCGTCGAATGGTTGTACGGCCGATCGGACGACCGGCGTCGCCCCCGTACCGTCGCGGAAAACGGTTCGAGTTGTCCGGCCCCGTGCTCGACCATGTGTCCATGACTCAGTCGAACACCCTGGCTCGTGTGGACGCCGACCTCGACGCCGGGCGGGTCCCCATGGCGCGGCAGCGGCTGCGCGGGCTGGTCTCCTCGTTCCCGTCCGAGGCGACGCCGCGGCGTCGCCTCGCCGAGGTGTACCGGCTGTACGGGGACGCGGCCGAGGCGGGGCGCTGGATGTACCTGGAAGAGGACCGGGACGCCGAGGAGACAGCGGCCTTCGAGCAGCGCTACGGGACTCCCGGGTGGCGGATGAAGGCCCTCGCCTGGCGTGGTCCCGAGGCGCTGGCGGCGACCCCCTTCGCCGCCGGGCAGCTCGCCGCGGTGCGGGGCGCCTGCGCCGAGCGGCTCGGACACCCCGTCGACTGGGACGACCCGGACTCCTACGCGGGGGACCGGGGCGAGGAGGCCGGCGCACCGGAAGCCGGGCGCCGGACGCTCTCCGGAGCGATCGCGTGTGCCGGCGCCCTCGGGGGGACCGTCGTCATGGTGGGCATCTGGGTGCTCGGGGTCGTCTCCCTCTTCTCGTAGCGTCCGTCGGCCCCGTGCCGTCCGGCGGACGTCTCCGTCCTCGCGTGGCGTCCGTCGGCCTCCGCCCGCCGGACGGCCCACGGCGCCAGCAGCCCGGCCAGTGCGAAGAGCGCGCCGACGGCGTACCAGCCGGGACGGCCCCAGCCGATGCAGAGCGCGATGAGCAGGCCGGGTCCCACCGCCTCGGAGAGGCCCGCGCCGAGGCCGAAGACACCCAGGTACTGGCCGGTGGCGCGGGGCGGGGCGAGGGCGTACGACACCTCGAAACCGCCCGCGGAGTGCCACAGTTCGCCGATCGTGTGGACCACGACGGCCGCCAGGAGCAGGCCGGCCGCCACCGCCCCCGGCGCGCCCGCCGAGAGCGGGACCAGCGCGCAGGAGACGAGGAACGCCGCTCCCGCGCGACGGTAGGCCCGGCCGCCCGCGCGCGGCGAGTCGATGCCCCGGCTCGCCCGCACCTGGAGTCCCACGACGATCACGGTGTTGGTGAGCATCGCGCCCGAGACGAGCCAGTGCGGGGCGCTGGTGGACCCCACCAGCCAGAGCGGGATCGCCACCGTCAGCACCTTGAACTGCGTCGCCATGACCCCGTCGAGCAGGGTGAGCGCCAGATACGGCCGGTCCCGCAGCGCGATCCAGCGCGGCCCCCGGGCGACGGGCGCGGGCGCCACCGGCGGCAGCAGGAGCAGCACGGCCGCCGAGGCCCCGAAGGCCAACGCGTTGCCCATCACCAGGAGTTGGTACGCGCCCAGTGTGCCGACCTGGACCGCCCAGCCCGCGAGGACGGCGCCCAGGGAGATGCCGACGTTGGTCACGGCCCGCAGACAGGCCCGGAACTCCTGCGGCCGCTCGCCCCCGTAGTGCCGGACGAGCGGCGCCCGCGCGGCCAGTCCGGCGGCCTTCGCCCCGGTGGCCGTCGAGACCGCGAGCACGAACGGCCAGAATCCGTCCGCGAACACGAACGCCCCCGTCGCCACCGCCTGTACGGCCAGCGTGGCCCCGTACACGCCCCGCGCCCCGCGGCGGTCGGCGAGATGGCCGACCCCGATCCCCACGGCGAGCGAGAGGGTCCCGGCGATGCCGAGCCCGAGTCCCACCGCGGCGGCCGACAGGCGCACGGCCTGGGTGAAGTACAGGACACCGGCCGTCAGGAAGAGGCCACTGCCGACGGCGTTCACGAAATTGGAGACGGCGAGGGTGCGCCGGGGGCCGGTGGAGGGCAGCGGTCGGGGCATGGCGGGGCTCCGCGTCCGTTCGGGCGAAGGTGCGGCGAGTAAGGACCCGAACAGCATGTTGCATCTTACGTGTAGGAGCAAGAGGCATTCCAGGCACGGGAGTCGGCGGTCAGCCTCGGTCGTACCCCTCGTCCCCGCCGTCCCGCGCCCCCGCCGGCAGCACCGGCGGGGTGTACGCGGCCAGGGCCGCCCCGTCCGGATCCGGCCGCACCGCCCCCAGCAGCGGATTCGCCGCGATCGGGGAGGCCTTCACCTTCCCGCCCGGCCGCGGCGCCTGCACCACCAGGCCCTCGCCCAGATAGACCGCCACATGGGTCGCCCCCGGGAAATACACCACCAGGTCCCCGGGGCGGAGCTCCGCGAGCGACACCCGGGGCAGCGTCGCCCACTGCTCCTGACTCGTCCGCGGCACCTCCACGCCCGCCGCCGCCCACGCCCGCTGGGTGAGTCCCGAGCAGTCGTACGTCTCCGGGCCCTCCGCCCCCCACTCGTACGGCTTGCCGATCTGGCCCACCGCGAACCGCAGCGCCTCCGCACCCGCCCCCGACGGAGCGCGCCGGCCCTCCAGGACACCCGAGTCGAGCAGCTCCCGCTGCGCGCCCGCCGTCTGGACCCGCTCCAGCTCGGTGAGCCGGGCCAGCTGCTCGGGGGAGAGCGCGGCCAGCAGCTTCTCGACCTCCGCGAGCCGCACCCGCACCTCCTCGCGCCGGGCACGCTGCGCGGCGGCGAGGGTCTGCTGCCGGTCGAGCGCCTTCCGGGAGGCGCTCGCCAGGCCGGCCGCCTGCCGCTCGGCCTTCTCGAGCCGCGGCACGGCCGACGCCCGGTCCCGGGAGGCCCGCGCCATCAGATGCCCCTGGTCGAGCGCCGCCTGGGGATCCGGCGCGAACAGCAGCCGCAGATAGGAGGAGAACTCGGACCCGCCCTGGTACTGGCCGCGGGCGATCCGCCCGGCCGCCGCCCGCCCCTGCGCCAGCGCGGTACGGGCGGCGGTGAGCCGGGCGGTGACCTTCCTGGTGTCGGCGGTCTGGAGCCTCAGTGCCTCCTCGGCGGCGTTGAACCGCTCGGTCGCCGCCTCGGCCTGCTGGTAGAGCGTCCGCATCCGCGTGAGCAGGGCGGTGACGGAGTCGCCGCCGGGGGGAGGCAGGGCGGAGGCGTCGTTGGGGGCGGGGTCGCTGGATGCGGCGGGTTCCGCGGCCGGGGCGACCGGTCCGGCGGGGGCCGCGGTGGGGTCGGCCGTGCCGACGGGTTCCGCGGTCGGGTCGGTCGGGTCGGTGGGGTCGACGGGGCTCACGGGTTCCGCGGCCGGGTCCGCGCGGGCGACGGGTGCCTCCATCGGGGGGTCTGCGGGAGGCGGCTCGGGGGCGGCGGCGCCCGCCGGGAGAATGCCCGAGAGAGCGGTCACGGCGGCCAGGGCCCCCGTGCAGACCGAACGCAGCAGCCTTCGCGACACGTCACCACCTCCACGGGGATGATGACGCGCCACTTCATGTGATGAACGGATGAATGGGGGCGAGTCCGGCGCCCTCACCCGTTCGGCTCAGCGCCGTCCCGGGGAGGGGTCGTGCCGGTGCCCGGCTTCGACCACGGCCACTTCAGCTCGCGACGCTCGCGGCCCTCGGGGGCGTACACGTAGACCCAGCCGCGCTGGAGGCCCAGTCGCTTCGTGTATCCGGCGGGCTCGCGGCGATAGGCGTGGAGGACCGGAGGGTTCCCGTCGTGGGCCGGGACCGGGATCTCGTACCACTTCGGCGGGTGGCCCGTCGGGCCGAGCAGGATCGGCAGGACCCGGCCGTCGAGGGGGCCGCCGCGGAAGGAGGTGTTCTGGCTTCTCACCCCTCCAGTGTCCCCTCCGGCTCCCGGATCCCGTATCCGGCTCAGAGCAGGTGGGCGGCCTCGCCGACCACCGGGATCACCCGACGGGCCAGCCGGGCCACGGGGCCCTCGGGCGTCTCCTGGGCGAGGAGACGGCCGACGACCCGCGCGGTCTCCTCGTCACTGGCCGTGCTCGCGGCGAGCAGGGCGATGAGATGGTCCACGAGCCACTCCCGCAGCTCACGGGCCGGAGGCCGCTTGTCCTCGTCGAGCCAGATGAGGGAGGCGGCCTCGACGGCGGCGATCCAGGTGCGGACCAGCATGCTGAGACGGGGGCCCGGCTCGTCCACACCGAGGTGGACGAGGATCTGCTCGGCGGCGCCGCGGCGGACCTCGTCGACGATCGCGGTGGTACGGGAGGTCTCGGCGACACTGCCGCCGCGGAGCAGGGCGCTGAAACCGGCGTCGTGCTCGTCGACGAAGGTCAGATAGCGGTCGAGCACCCGGCCGAGCCGCTCGGTGGGAGGCCCGGCCGGAGGCTCGGTGAAGCAGTGGTTCAGGGCGTCGGCGGAGGAGCGGAGGGCGGCCTCGTAGAGCTGCTGCTTGCCGCCGGGGAAGTAGCGGTAGACGAGGGGGCGGGAGACGCCGGCCGCCTCGGCGACGTCGTCGAGGGAGACGTCCTCGGGGGTGCGGTGGGCGAAGAGCCCCTGGGCGGCCTCGAGGAGCTGGCCGCGCCGCGCCTCGACGCTGAGCCTGCGGTACGCGGGGGTGGCGGCGGCAGTCATGTCCCGCAGCGTAGCGGTCGCACCCCCACCACCTGCGATGTCCGCCCACCGGCCCGCCATGGACCCGCGCCTCCGCCCCGCGCCCGCCGCCCCGCCAAGGCCTGCCGCCGCACCGCCCTCAGACGGCGCCGATGCGCGGCGCGGCCGCCGGCGCTCAGGCGGCGGGGGTGCCACCGACACACCCCCCGCCCCCCTCACGCCAGCAGCCCCGAAGACTTCCAGAGCCGCCGCCCCGCCCCCCGCAGCACCCCGATGTCGTCCAGGAAGTCCGTCAGGCGGCGCGCGCCGGACTGCATCACCTCGCGGCGGTGTCCGCTCGCCCGCACCTGTGCGACCGCCTCCCGCCGGTCCAGGCCCACCGCCTCGTACACCCGAGGGTTCACGAAGCACGTCGAGAAGACCCGTGCGGCCTGTCCGCAGCTCACCCGCGTGAACTCCTGTTCCCAGCGCGGCGCGGTCACCATCTGGCGGCGCAGTTCCTCGCGGGCGTACCGCACATGCCGTGCCTCCTCGACCACATGGATGCGGGTCACTCCGCGCACCAGCGTCTGCACCCGCTCGTCCGGGAACGTCAGCCGCTGCATCCAGTCGAGGATCTCCTCGCCGAGCAGCGTCGAGGCGAACGAGCCCGGGGTCGTGGACACGGTCTTCAGTACGCGCGCGAGGTTGTGGTAGAGCCTCGGCACCGGGTACGCCGGGGTCCCGCCCTGCTGGATCAGCCGCGCGAACATCATCGAGTGCCGGCATTCGTCCGCTATCTCGGTGAGCGCGTACCGGACGTGATGGCTGGTCAGCGATTTGTCGTAGATGTGCCGGACGAGCAGCTGCATCAGGATGATCTCGAACCAGACGCCGAGCGACGCGAGCGACGCCGCCTCGTGGCGCGAGAGCGCGATCCGCTGTTCCTCGGACATCGTGCGCCACAGCGGCGTGTCGTACAGGGAGAGCAGCTCGGGCGGCCAGAACCACTTGCCGTCCTCGAAGGGCGCGTCCCAGTCGAGCTCGACGTCCGGGTCGTAGGAGTGCTTGCGGGAGGACTCCAGCAGTCGTTCGGCGACCTGTTCGCGGTCGCGCAGCTGACCCAGGGCGTCCCTGAGGAGGCTGAAGTCCGGCTCCGCGGCCGTCCGGGAGTCGGTGAAGGGGGTCATGGTTGCGCACCTCGCTGTGCTCGTCGCGGCGGCGTGACGTCACCGGTGGTCACCGTTTATCAGACTGCCCGTCAGTAGCGTCGTCAATCCCTTGTGCGCGACTTGTTGACGATCCGTCTACCAACGTGTGAGCCTGGCCCGGCCACAGGACTCGCACCACGGGAAAGGCCCGACCCCCCCAAGGAGGCGTCAGTGTCGACGCGCGACCTCTACACCACGGCCCCGTCCACCCCGAGCTGGCAGGTCCCCGCCACCGGCGCGGCCCGCTTCTCCTGGGAGTACGAGGACGGCCGCGAGCGCCTCCTCGCCCTCTACCAGAAGGGCAAGGACAAACAGTGGGACGGCGCCACCCGGATCGACTGGGACCTGGAGGTCGATCCGTACGACCCCCTCGGCACCCCCGACGAGGTCCTGACCCTCCACGGCACCCGCCACTGGGCGAAGATGACCGAGAAGGACAAGGGCGAGCTGCGCCGGCACTACTCCTCCTGGCAGTTCAGCCAGTTCCTCCACGGCGAGCAGGGCGCCATGATCTGCGCCGCCCGGATCGTCGAGTCCGTCCCCGACCTGGACGCCAAGTTCTACTCGGCAACCCAGACCATGGACGAGGCCCGGCACGCCGAGATCTACGGCCGCTTCCTCCACGACAAGATCGGCATGCTCTACCCGATCAACGACAACCTGCAGAGCCTCCTCGACGACACCCTGCGGGACTCCCGCTGGGACATGCCCTACCTCGGCATGCAGGTCCTCATCGAAGGCCTCGCCCTCGCCGCGTTCGGCATGATCCGCGACACCACCGACAAGCCGTTGCCCAAGCAGATCCTCGCGTACGTGATGCAGGACGAGGCCCGGCACGTCGCCTTCGGGCGGATGGCCCTGCGCGACTACTACAAGCAGCTGTCCGACGCCGAACTCCGCGAGCGCGAGGAGTTCGTCATCGAGGGCTGCTACCTGATGCGCGACCGGCTGCGTGGCGTCGAGGTCCTGGACAACTTCGGCATCCCGCGGAAGGAGGCGGAGGAGCTGACCGAGCAGAGCGAGTTCCTGCACCTCTTCCGCAAGCTGCTCTTCAGCCGGATCGTCCCCTGCGTCAAGGACATCGGCCTCTGGGGAGAACGCCTCCAGAAGGCCTACCTCGACATGGGCGTCTTCGACCTCGGCGACTCCAACCTCGACCTCCTCATGACCCAGGACGAGGAGATCGCGGAACAGCTCGACGCGGAACGCTTCGCCAGGGAGGAGCGGGCCCGGGTGGCGGAGGTCGCGGACGCGATCGCGGACGGGGCGGCGCGGGACTGAGCCCGGGACCAAGCCCCTGTACGGACCCCGCGACCGGGCCCCGCACGGACCCCGGACCCGGTCCCGTCCGCACGTGGAAGAACGGGTTGTCGTACAGGTGACGTAGCGTGCCCGTCATGACCATGCCGCCACCGCCGAACCAGCCGCCCCACAACCCGTACGGCGGGCCGGTGCCGCCCCCGCAGCAGCCCGGCCCGTACGGCGCCCCGCAGGGCTTCCCCCCGCCGGGCCACCCCCGACAGGCCCACGCCCAGCCGGGTGTTCCGTCGCAGTACCCGCCGGGCCCCGTGCCCGGCCCCGGCGGCTGGGGGCAGCCGCCCATGGGACCGCCGCCGAAGAAGAAGCTGTCGGCGGGCGCGATCGTCGCCATCGTCGTCGGCTCCCTGGTCGTGGTCGGCGGTATCGGTTACGGGGTCAAGGCCGGGCTCGACGGCGTCACCGGTTCCTTCCCCGCGGCGACGCACAGGCTGGTCGTCCCGCAGACCCTTCTCGACGGCGAGTTCACCCTCGTCTCCGACCTCTCCGACACGCAGGGCAAGGAGATCGAGGACACCCCCGACTTCACCGTGAAGGACGCGACGGCGGCGGTCGGGCAGTACAGCGGCAAGGACGAGTCGGTCCTCGTCCTCTCCGGGCTGTACGGGCAGATCAAGAGCCCCGGTTCCACCCGTTCGTCCATCCTCAAGGGGGCGGCCACGGACAAGGGCTCCACCCTCGTCGTCAAGCCCGAGGACTTCACCCCCGCCGGGTACGGCGTGACCGTCAGCTGCCAGGTCACCACGTCGAAGGACGGGCTCAGCTCGACGACCCTGCCCATGTGCGCCTGGGGCGACGAGAACACCGCCGCCGCCGTGGCCCTCGTCGGCGCCGGGGAGGCCACGGCCGATCCCAAGGACATCGACCTGGCCGATCTGGCCGAGAAGACGGCCAGGATCCGCGCGCAGATCCGCAAGCCGATCGCCGCCGCCGGCAGCTGACGCGGACGCCGACGCCGGCAGCGAGGGGCGGGGAGCGAGGGGCGAGGGGGCCGAGGAGCGGAGTGGTGCCGGGCAAGCACCCCCCACCGGACCGAAGCCCCCGCACAGGACCGCCCCCAGGGCCCACGACCGCCACCGGCGCACCGCCCCCCCGGCTACCCCCGCGCCTCCTCCTCCAGCCGCAGCGCCTCCTCCATCACCGCCCTCGCGATCGGCGCCGCGCTGCCGCCCCCGCTGATGTCCGTCCGGGACGCCTCCGCGTCCTCGACGACCACCGCCACCGCGACCGCCGGCTGGGCCGCGTCGTCCGCCTGCGCCCAGGCGATGAACCAGGCGTACGGGGTGCCGGTGTTGCCGAAGCCGTGCTGGGCCGTGCCCGTCTTGCCGCCGACCAGCGCGCCGGGGATCGCCGCGTTCGTCCCCGTCCCGTCCGTCACCGCCTTCACCATCAGCCGTTGGAGCTGCATCGCCGTCGCGGGGTTCATCGCCTGCCGGTAACTGCGGCGGCCCGTACGGTCGATCGTCGTGCCGCCCGAGGTCGTCGTGCGGTCGACGAGGTACGGCTGGGCGATCTCGCCGTTGTTGGCGACCGCCGACGCCACCATCGCCATCTGGAGGGGCGTCGCCGTCGTGTCGAACTGTCCGATCGACGACAGCGCGAGCTGGTCCGGGCTCATCTCCCGGTCGAAGTTGGACTTGGCGACCCAGGACGGCACCCGCAGCCCCGTGTCGTTGAAGCCGAACCTCCCCACCGCGTCGAGCATCCCCTCCAGGCCCACCTCCACGCCCAGGCCGGCCATCACCGTGTTGCACGACCACTGGATCGCGTACGCGAGGGACGCGTCGCCGCAGGCCTTCGCCTCGTTCGGCAGCACCTGCCGGGTGCCGGGCAGCACGAACGGGTCAGGGGTGTCCGTCGGCGCGTCCACGTCCCGCACCACCCCCGCGTCGAGCGCCGCCGCGGCCGTCACGATCTTGAACGTGGAGCCCGGCGGGTACGTCTGCCGCAGCGCCCGGTTCAGCATCGGCTGGTTCGGCGAGGTGGTGAGCCGTCCCCAGGCGTCCTTGACCCCCTGCCCCGTACCGGAGAGGACACCCGGGTCGTACGAGGGCGAGCTGACGAGCGCGAGGATGCGGCCGCTGTGCGGCTCGATCGCGACGACCGCGCCCCGCTTCCCGTCGAGGCCCCGGAAGGCCGCCTCCTGCATCGGGGTCCGGATCGTCGTCACGACGTCGCCGCCGGACTGCCGGCCCCGGGTGAGGTCGTTCCAGAGCGGCAGCGGGGCCAGCATCGGGTCGGTGCCGGACAGGATCGCGTCCTCGGCGTTCTCGACGAGGGTCGTGCCGTACGTCTGCGAGGAGTAGCCGGTGAGCGGCGCGTACAACGGTCCCTGACGGTAGGTCCGTTCCCAGCGCAGCTGCTGCCCGCTGTCCCGGGAGCCGGTGACCGGCTTCCCGTCGACGACGATCTCGCCGCGCGGCTGCGCGTAGCGGTTGATCGCGATGCGCCGGTTGGCCGGGTTGTCGTCGAGCGACTCGGCCTCGAAGACCATCACGCGCGCGGAGTTGACGAGGAGCGCCACGAGGAGCACGAGACAGAGCGCGGCGGCCCGCCGGGCGTACCGGATCACGCGGCACCCTCCCGCACCGGCGCGAGCGTCCCGGTGTCGGCGTCGTCCGGTTGCGGCGCGCGCGCCGAGTCGCTGACCCGGATGAGGAGCGCCACGATCACCCAGTTCGTGACCACCGACGACCCTCCCTGCGCCAGGAACGGCATCGCCATGCCGGTCAGCGGGATCAGGCCCATCACCCCGCCGGCGATGACGAACACCTGGAGCGCCACGATCGAGGCGAGCCCGATCGCGAGGAGCCGGCCGAAGGGGTCCCGCAGCGAGAGGCCGGCGCGGTAGCCGCGGGCGACGAGCAGCGCGTACAGCAGGAAGAGCGCGGTCAGTCCGACGAGCCCCAGCTCCTCCCCGGCCGTGGCCAGGATGAAGTCGGACTTGGTGGCGAAGCCGATGAGGACGGAATGGCCGAGGCCGAGCCCGGAGCCGAGCATGCCGCCGGCCGCGAACGAGAAGAGCGACTGGGCGAGCTGCCCGGGACCGTCCCCGGCCCGGATCGAGGCGAACGGGTCGAGCCAGTCCTGCACCCGGCTGTGCACATGCGGTTCGAGCGAGCCGACGAGGAAGGCCCCGGCGGCGGCGAGCACGAGCCCGACCGCGATCCAGCCGGTCCGGCCGGTGGCCACGTACAGCATGATCACGAAGAGTCCGAAGAAGAGCAGCGAGGTGCCCAGGTCCCGTTCGAGGACGAGCACGCCGACGCTCAGCAGCCAGATCGCCACGATCGGCCCGAGCACCCGCCCGGTCGGGAACTGGAACTTCCAGATCCGGCGGCCGGTGTACGCGAGCGCGTTGTGGTTGGCGGCGAGGTACGCGGCGAAGAAGACCGCGAGCAGGATCTTGGCGAACTCGCCCGGCTGGAAGGAGAGGCCGCCGAGCCGGATCCAGATCTTGGCGCCGTTCACCGCCGGGAAGAAGATCGGCAGGATCATCAGGGCGAGCGCGGCGGCCACCGACACGTACGCGTACCCCTGGAGCGCGCGATGGTCGCGGAGCAGCAGCACGACCACGATGAAGAGCGCGACCCCGAGCGTCGACCAGATCAGCTGCGTCGTCGCGGCCTGGTCCTTCGGGGTCTCCAGGTCGAGCCGGTAGATCAGCACCAGCCCGAGGCCGTTGAGCAGGACCGCGATCGGCAGGAGCAGCGGATCGGCGTACGGGGCGCGGAACCGGACCGCGAGGTGGGCGACGAGCGCGAGCAGACCGAGCCCGGCCCCGTAGCGCGCGGCGTCCGGCGGTACGGCCCCGCTGCGGGCGAGGCCGACCTCGGCGTACCCGTAGACGCAGATGAGGACGGCGCAGACGAGGAGGGAGAGTTCCACGCCGCGGCGCTTCGGCAGGCGTACCCCGGGCGGGGGAGCGTCCGTGCGCGGTGCGGTCATGGCCGCAACGTAGCAAGCGGTATGCGCTATGTCCCTTTTGTGTGACGGTGCGCCGTGGGGCCGTGTCGCCTTTGTGTGGCGGTGCGCCGTGGGGCCGTGTGGCCCGCGGAACGGATCCGCGGAGGGCCCTTCCGGTCCCGCCCGGCCGCTCCGGTCCCGCCCCGCCCTGGCCGCTCCGGGCGTCGCTCGGTCAGTCCTCCGGCGTCGGGTCCACGAGGCTCACGTACTCGGGCAGCCGCAGCCGGGCCTCCGCGCCCACGCCGTCGTCGGCGCCGGCGAAGACGAGTCCGGCGCCGATCACCTCCGCCTGCCCGGCCGCGATCGTCAGACCGAGGCCGTGCCCCTTGCCCCCGCTCTCGGTGCGGAACCGCTGCGGCCCCGACTCCAGCAGATACGCCGGATACCCGGGCCCGTGGTCCCGCACCGACACCACCGGCCCGTCCACGGTCAGGACCACCGGCGGGGCCCCGTGCTTGTGCGCGTTGGCGATCAGATTGCCGAGCACCCGCTCCAGCCGCCGCCGGTCCGTCTCCACCGTCGCGTCCCGCACGACCCGCACCTCGGTGTCCGTGCCCGAGGCGCGCACCACCCGCTCGGCGAGCGGACCGAGTTCGTGGACGGCCAGGTCGACGGTCTCGTTGCGGGCGTCGAGCCGCGAGATCTCCAGGAGGTCCTCGGTCAGCCCGCGCATCGCCCGCACCCTGTCCCGTACGAGCTCCGACGGCCGCCCCTCCGGCAGCAGCTCGGCCGCCGCCGAGAGCCCGGTGAGCGGGGTGCGCAGCTCGTGCGCCACGTCGGCGGTGAACCGCTGCTCGCTCTGCAGCTTGCTCTGCAGCGAGGAGGCCATCGTGTCGAGCGCCCCGGACACCGTGGCCACCTCGTCCTGGGGCCGCGAGGAGTCCTTCGTCCGGGGGTCGTCGACGCGCGCGTCGAGATCACCGGCGCTGATCCGGCGGGCCACCTGGGCGGTGAGGTGCAGCCGCCGGGTGACCCGGGTGACCGCGAAGACGCCGACGAGCAGGGTCGCGCCGATCGCGAGGACGGAGGAGCCGAGGATCGAGCGGTCGAGCGCGTCGATCGTCTCGGCGCTCTGGGTGTAGTCGAGGCGTACGGCGAGGGCGCGGCCGTCCGCCGGGCCCGCCGCCCACATCGTCGGCCTGCCCCGGTCGTCGGCGACCAGGGTGCCGCGCTCGCCCCGGACGGCCAGCGCGTGGAGGGAGGGCGGGAGTCCCGGCGGATCGACCCCGGCGAACCGGGGGAGCGGCTCGCCGGCCTCGTAGAGCCGGGTGACGTCGGTGAGCCGCGCGAGGGCCTTCTCCCGGGAGTCGTTCACGGTCTGACCGGTCACCGACACATGGACGAGGACGCCGAGCAGCGCGGCCAGGGCGCAGCACATCACCGCGATGAAGACCGCGGCCTTCCAGGTGAGGGTCGCGGTCCAGGCGGGCAGCCGGGGCGCCCTCACGGGCTCGGCTCGACGGGAACGGCCACGTCCGGGGGGGCCGGGAGCGGGGCGGGCGTCGCGGTCGAGCCCGGCGTCGGACTGACGAGGCGGGGCGCGGGGAGGGTCGGGGGCGCGGTGCGTCCCGGCTTCACCCGGACGATCTCGTCGCGGGTGGGCAACATGCTGTGCTGCTGCTCGTCCCAGGACCAGGCGGTGCGGTACTCGTACCCGGGGATGCCCGCCGAACCGACCCGTGTGATCAGGTCCCGGCCGGCCACCTCCACGCTGATGACCTGGTCGACGGTGGACATGATGCGGGTGAGCCCGCTGTTCTCGGCGAGGTAGACGCGCAGGCCGACCTGCTGGTCGGGCATCCGGATCCCGACGATCAGCTCGTCCCGGCCGTTGCCGGTGAGGTCGCGGTAGTACGGCCGCATGACCGGGCACGCGGCCGGCGCGGTGCCGCAGGCCTTGATCGCGCGGGCGGTCTCCTCGTAGAGGCCGTCGCCGCCGCTGTACGTGCCGGGGTGGGCGCGGACCTCGGCGGCGACCACCGCGACCGCGTCGACGGCGTGGACGTCGTTGTCGGCGGCCTTGATGCCGGGGACGCGTTCGGTGTCGGACTCCCCGTAGTCGAGCGGCGGATCGGTGGCGGGCGGCAGATCGGGCCAGAGCCGTACGGGCCCGACGGCGGTGGGCGTGGACCCGGCGCTCTCGAGCCCGCCCTCGTTGCGTCCGCAGCCGACGGCGCCGCCCAGGACGAGGGCGCACAGGACACCGGCGGCGAGCTGCACTCCGCGCGGTCTCACACTGCTCCTCGTACGGGTCGATCGGTGGGGCGGCCGGGGTTCCGGGTTGTCCGGGACGACCGTACGGCGGACCCGGTCCGGGCCCGCTTCCAGTAGACCTTATTCAGAGAGAAGTCCATTTTGTCCACTCGTGGGCTCGGCTCGACCCGACAGCGGAGCCGATCGGTCCGACAGCGGACCGGGCCGGTCCGAGTGCGGCCCCGGCATGCTCCGGCAGCGGACCGCGGCCCACCCTCCGCGGCTCCGTCGGCCCGTCTCCGCGGCCTACCGCCCACCGTCCGCGGCTCCGTCGGCCTGCCTCCGCGACGCCACCGGTCCGCCTCCGCGGGCCTCCGCGCGGGCCTCCGCGCGGGCCTCCGCGGGCCACCGCGCGGGCCTCCGCGGCCAGGTCACGCCGCCTAGAACGCGCCTCGCTCCATCCTCGCGAGGGCCGCCCGGCACACCGTGAGGAGCTTCTCGTCGAGGTGGACGTCATGGCTGCCCGAGGCGCCCTCGCGGGCGTTGTGACGCCGCCGCCGGGTCAGCTCCGTGAGGATGATCAGCTGCGCCTCCGAGGCCGCCGGGCCCATCTCCGCCAGGCACTCCGCCACGTCCACGCGCGCGTGCCGGTTCTCCTCCCAGGCCGAGAGCAGCACCGGCAGCGCCGCCGCCGCGTCCCCGGACACCCGCCACAGGGCCGCGGCGCTGCGGACCCGTACCCACAGGTCCCGCGAGGCCAGTCCCGGTCTCAGGGCGGGGGCCGCCGAGGCGGCGGCCGGACCGATCTCGCCGAGGGCCTGGGCGGCGGAGCACCAGTCCGCGCCCGAGGAGCCGGGCCGGAGCCACCGCTCCAGGGCGGTCAGGACCTCGCCCAGATCGCCCTCGGCCGCCCACAGGGCCCGCGCCGCCGTCGTGGCGACGGTGGCCGAGTCGGCGGCGAGGAGGCCGCGCATGTCCGGTACGGCTTCCTGGGCCGCGGGCCCGAACGCCGCCAGGGTCCGCAGCGCGGACTCGCGCACCCAGTCGCGCCGGTTCGCGGGCGCCCCGCGCAGGACCCGCAGGACCTCGGGCACGGCCTGGGAGCCCCGGACCGCCGCGAGGGCGTAGAGCAGGGGAGCCGCCCGGTCGTACAGCCGCTCGTCGAGCTCGACCTCGGCGAGGCGGCGGCGCAGCAGCGGCGCCAGCATGGCGGCGGAGGGGCCGAGGCCGTCCATCGCGTACAGCAGCTCGCGCCGTACCTCGTGCTCCTCCAGGGCGCGGGCGAGCAGCGGGACGGCGCGGGTGTCCCCGGCGCGGGCGAGCGCGAGGAGGGCGCCGTCGCGCCCGGACCGCCCGACGAAGCCGTTCTGGGGGCCGCCGCCGAGGCCGGAGCCCTGGGCGCCGCCGCCCCGGGTGGTGCCGGTGCCGGAACGGGTGGAGCCGCCGGAGCCGGTGGCCGGCCCCACGGCGAGTCGGGCGGCGAGTGCGTCGGCGGCGGGCGCGCCGAGTTCGAAGAGCCGCTCCAGGAACGAGGTCGCGGCCTCCCGGAGCCGTGGCTCGGGGTCGTCGAGCTGGGCGCCGACGAGCCGGACGACCTCCTCGTACCGCCCCCGCCAGATCCGTATCAGCCCGCCGCACAGCCAGATCGCGTCCGAACGCTGTCCCCAGTCCGGGCTGCGCAGTTGCGCCAGGACGAGCGCGATGCGGTCGTCGACCCGGTCGTCGAGCGCCGCGTGCAGGGTCCGGAGCAGTTCCTCCGTCCAGGGGGCCGGGCGCCCGGCGGCGTGCTCCTCCAGGAGTTCGCGGACCTGCCCGATGAGGGTCGGCGTCGCGGCGCGCTCGATGCCGGGCGCGGTCGTCCCCAGCGCCGAGGTCCTGATCTCCTCCAGGAGGCCCGTCACCCACGGCACGATGTCGTCCGGGATGTCGCCGGGCGCGCAGCGCGCCCGCTGGGCGAGGGCCGCGAGCCGGAGGCCCGGGTCCTGGGCGGCGCGGGCGAGCCAGCCCAGCCATTCGACGGTCTCGGTGCGCAGCGACGCATGGCGCAGGGCGATCCGTCCGACGGCGGCGACCAGGGCGAGCCGTACCTCGGTGTCCCGCTCGACGGTGAGCCGTTCCCGCAGCAGGGTCAGCACCCGCGCGGGCTCGGGGTGCAGCGAGGCGAGCGCGCAGGGCGCGGCGAGCCGCACCTCCAGGTCCGGGTCGGAGACGAGTCCGAGGAAGACGTCGGCGCCGGCGGCGATCGCGGCGGCGGCCATCGCGTAGTTGGCGGCGGGAATGAACTCCTCGTCGTCCGGGTCGATTTCGTCCAGTTCCTCGTCGTCGTCGAGCTCGATCCCGCCGATGCTGGTGAGCAGTTCGACGATGCAGCCGCGGTCCTGGACGGCGGGGTCGGCGACGAGTTCGAGGAGGAAGGGGATGCAGGCGAGGGTGGAGTCGTACACGTCGCCCTGGTGGTGCACGGCGCCGTACATGCCGTCGAGGGCCGTCTCCCGCTCGGCGGGGTCGGCGGAGGCGAGTCCGCGGAGCAGCTCCGGCACGTCGTCCGCGGGGCCGTACGCGTGCCCCAGCGAGGCCCAGTCGACCTCCTCGATCCCCGTCAGCATTTGCCAGGCCGCCTTCCCCGTGAGCCCTGTACCAGGCAGCAAGTGTGCACCACGGGACGGGTAGCAAGGCCTTACCGGCAACACCGGGCGCGCGTAGACCCCCAGTTCCGCTCTGTTTGCGCCATGTGCGGTACGCAGTGGGGCAGTTGCACTCAGTGCACACCCGCGGAACGGTGCTCCGCGGTGGTCTACCCCTCGGAGCGGACGCGGACGAAGGTAGCGGTCTCCTGCCGTTGCCGCACGGCCAGCTGCCGCAGTTCGACGGGGAGCGGAGGGTCGATCCACCGCACCGGGCCGTGCTCGGGATCCTGGACGAGCGGCCCCGCGCGGTCCCCGGCCAGGGCGCCGACCTCACGTGACTGCGCCGGGGTGAGCCGGGGCGAGGTGGACACCGTACGGCCGTCCGCGAGGCGGACGACCAGGGCGCGCGGCCGGTCGGGCGGCCCGGCGACACCGAGGAGCACGCCGTCGCTCGTCTCCGTGTGCCGGATCTTCCGCCAGGCCCAGGTGGAGCCGGCCCGGTAGGTGGAGGCCAGGGACTTCGCGACGATCCCCTCGACGCCCGCGTCCCGCAGATCGCGGAACCACCCGCGGGCCGTCTCCTCGTCCCGGGTGGCGAGCACCCGCTGGAGCGGCGGCTCGGCGTCGAGCAGCGCCGTACCGAGCAGCTCCCACCGGTCGCGGAGCGGCAGCGCCCGTACGTCGCGCCCCGGGACGGCGAGCAGGTCGAAGGCGATGTACGAGACGGGAACACCGGCCCGCGCCCGGTCGGCGGGGGAACGCAGCAGGTCGGTGAAGCTCAGCCGCCCCTCCCGGTAGGCGCACAGCTCGCCGTCGAGGACGATCCCGGGCGGCAGCCGGTCCCGCAGGTGCGCGGCGATCCCGGGGAACTCGGGAGCGAGGTCCCTACGGGAACGCGACTGGAGGACGACCTTCCCGTCGCCGAGGACGAAGGCGAGCGCGCGGAAGCCGTCGAGCTTGAGCGAGTACTGGAGCTCCCGGGGCGGCTCTCCCTGCGCGGGGATCTCATCGGCGGCGCGGGGCCGCATGACGTCGACGGGCGGGAGCAGCGCGAGGTCGTGGGGGCCGGTGCGGGCCTCGTCCCCGGCGGCGGTGGTGATCCCGGCGCGGGCGGAGGCGCGGGGAGAGGCGCGGCCGTGACCCGGAGTGCCATCCGCCGCGGGGGTCCGGCCGGGAACCCTGCCGGCGGTCCGGTCGGGGGCCTTGCCGGGGGTCCGGCCGGGAACCCTGCCGGCGGTCCGGTCGGGGGCCTTGCCGGGGGTCCCGCCGTGCCCGCCCCGAGCGCCGCCACCGGCGCTCGCGGCGTCGTCACCCGCGCCCCGGGCGTGCGCCCCGGCCTCGTTCATGACGCGCTCCCGATGCGGTTCACGAGGTGTCTCCGGCCCCGGTTCACGAGGCGCTCCCGGCCCGGTTCACGGCACGCCCCCGGCCCTCTCGGGCGCGAAAAGTGGCGCAAGGAGATCCCCGTACCGCTCAAGACGTGGCGCGATGTCATCCATGAGGAGGACGAGGGACTCGGGGTCCGAGGCGGCCCCGGAGCACTCCTCGACCTCCTCCCACGTGACGGGCGCGGAGACCATGGGACGCGGCCGCGCCCGCAGGGTGTAGGGCGTGGCGGTGGTCTTGGCGGCGGCGTTCTGGCTGTGGTCGACGAAGACCTTCCCGGGCCGCAGAGCCCGGGCCATCCGGTGCACGACGAGCCGCGGCAGCGCGGCCTCCGCCTCGACGGCGAGCGTGCGCGCGTACGCCGAGACGAGCGGGGACGGCGTGGGCACCACCGGGACGAGCAGGTGCAGCCCCTTGGAGCCGGAGGTCTTGGCGAAGGCGTCGAGACCGTCGGCGGCGAGCCGTTCGCGCAGGTGGAGGGCGACGCGGCAGCACTCGACGACCGTCGCGGGCGGGCCGGGGTCGAGGTCGAACACGAGCCGGTCGGCGACGCCGGGGGAGGAGGCCCGCCACTGGGGCGTGTGGAACTCCACCACGAGGTTCGCGGCCCACATCAGCGAGGCGAGGTCCTCGACGACCACCTGCCGGGCCCGGGGGTCCTCGGAGCGGGGCACAGGGGTGGTCCTCACCCAGGAGGGTGTGCCGGGCGGCGGATTCTTCGTGAAGAACAGCTGCCCGTCGGGGCCGTCCGGATAGCGCAGGAAGGACACCGGACGATCGCGCAGATGCGGCAGGATCGCGGGCCCGACGGTCGCGTAGTAGTGGAGCAGCTCACCCTTGGTGGTGCCGGTGACCGGGTGGAGCACCTTGTCCAGGTTGCTGAGCGCCAGGCGCCGCCCCTCCACCTCTGTGAGAGGCGTCATACGATGAGAATCCCACGATTACGGACAAATCGGGGGCGGCGAAACGTCCTGACTCCACCCGAAGGGAACACCTGTGCGATCCATCTGGAACGGCGCCATATCCTTCGGCCTGGTCAGCATCCCGATCAAGCTGGTGAACGCCACCGAGAGCCGGTCCGTCTCCTTCCGGCAGATCCACACCGAGGACGGCGGCCGCGTCCGCTACAAGAAGGTGTGCGAGCTCGACGGCGAGGAGGTCCCGCAGGCGGAGATCGGGAAGGCGTACGAGGACGCCGACGGGACCATGATCCCGATCACCGAGGAGGACCTGGCCTCGCTGCCGCTCCCCACGGCGAAGACGATCGAGATCGTCGCCTTCGTGCCGGCCGGCGACATCGACCCGCTGCAGATGGACGCGGCGTACTACCTCTCGGCGAACGGCGTCCCGGCGGCCAAGCCGTACACCCTGCTCCGCGAGGCGCTGAAGCGCAGCGAGAAGGTGGCCGTGGCGAAATACGCCCTCAGGGGGCGGGAGCGCCTGGGCATGCTCCGGGTCGTGGACGACGTGATCGCCATGCACGGCCTGCTCTGGCCGGACGAGATCCGCGCGCCGGAGGGCGTGGCCCCGGAGAACCCGGTGAGCGTACGGGACGCCGAACTCGACCTGGCGGACGCCCTGATGGCCACCCTGGGCGAGGTCGACATGAACACCCTGCACGACGACTACCGCACGGCGGTCGAGGAGATGATCGCGGCGAAGGCGGAGGGTGGCGAGGGGGTCGCGCCCCCGGCCGCCGGCGAGGAGCAGGGCGGCGGCCAGGTCATCGACCTGATGGCGGCCCTGGAGAGCAGCGTCAGGGCGGCGAAGGAGGCCCGGGGCGAGCAGGAGGAGGGAAAGGGGCGGGCGGAGGTCACCCCGCTGAAGTCCCGGGAGCGTACGCCGAAGACGACGGACGCGAAGAAGTCCACGTCGAAGGCGGCGGCGAAGAAGACGGCGGCTCCGGCGCACAAGTCGACGGCGAAGAGCACGGCGAGCACGGCGACGAAGAGCACGGCGACGAAGAGCACGGCGACGAAGAAGACGACGGCGAAGAAGACCACGGCGAAGAAGACGGCGGCGAAGAAGACGACGGCGAGGAAGGCCACCCCGCACAAGCGCACGGCGTGAGGCGACGGCCCGGGGCGGGCGCCGGGCTCGGGCATCGGCACCCGGAGGCGGGGTACAGGCGCGGGCACAGGCACCCGGAGGCGCGGGCGCGGGTGACGCGCAGGCGCACGCGCTCTCACCGGGAAGGCGGCTCCCCGGCGGAACGCAGCTCCTCGTAAGCGGTGTTGACGTCGGCGACGCGCACGGTGGTGAGGTCCTCCCGGCTCGGGGCGACGTTCCCGCCGTGGGTGTCGTAGAGGCGCAGGTCGCGGGAGGAGGCGGCCTTGCGGCAGAGCTCACGGGCGAGCCGCCCGTTGCCCAACTGGTCGACGAGGCCGTCCCGTACGACGCTCTGGAAGTGGGAATGCAGGACGGCGGCGGCGTCCTCGTCCACGACGTCGCCCTGGGCCTCCAGAACTCCGTAGGAGATCTGCAGCAGTTCGGCCGCCGAGTACGAGGGGAAGTCGATCCGCGTACTGAAACGGGAGGTGAGGCCCGGGTTCGTGGAGAGGAGCTCGGCCATCTCGTCCGGGTATCCGGCCAGGATGACGACGAGCCGGTCACGGTCGTCCTCGGCCCGCTTGAGCAACACCTGGAGGGCTTCCTTGCCGAACGCGTCGCCCCCGGAGTAACCGGTGTTGTAGAGGGCGTAGGCCTCGTCGACGAAGAGGACACCCCCGAGGGCGGAGTCGATGACCGCCTTCGTCTTCATGGCCGACGACCCGAGGTGCTCGCCCACGAGGTCGACCCGTGAGGTCTCGACGAGCGTCCCCGACTCCAGCATGCCGAGCCCGGCGAAGATGTCACCGATGACCCGGGCGACGGTCGTCTTGCCGGTGCCCGGGGGACCGGCGAAGACGAAGTGCTGCGGTCCGGCGGTCGCGGGCAGGCCCTGCTCCCTGCGGACGGTGGCCATCCGCAGCTGGGCCACGAGGGTCCGCACCTGCCGTTTGACCGGTTCGAGCCCGATCATCCGGTCGAGCCGCGCGAGCGCCTCGTCGAGCCGCAGATCCGCGGCGGAGGTGTCACCGGCCCCGGAAGAGGCGGCGGCGGCCCCCGCCGGACCCTCCGGGGAGCGGGCCGGCACCTGGACGGGCAGTTGGACCTGCGCGCGCTGGGCGACGTCGGCGTGGCCGGGGAAGCAGCGGAAGGCGTACTGGAAGTGGCGCAGCGCCTCGCGGTCGTCACCGACGCCCTCGTGGGCGAGCCCGCGCAGATACGCCACCTCGCCGTCGAACCTGCCGCCCCGGCCCAGGACGCGGGGGAGCGGCGCCAAGGTGTGGAGGACCTCGTGGAAGACGCGCTGACGGGCGAGCGCGTACCCGACGTACAGCTGGGCCTCCTCGCGCAGGAAGGGCGCCTCGATGCCCCGGGAGTACTCCAGGACCAGCGGCCAGTTCTGCTTGAGGTAGGCGTAGCGGGTGCAGAGGAACCGCGTCTCGTCACAGTCGAGAACGGCGGTGAGGAGCGCGGGCTCGACCTCGTCGACCCGCCCGGCCGCCAACTGCTGCGCCATGCCGGCGAGCCAGAGATCGCGCGAGGTCTCCAGCCGGAAGGTGACGTAGACGCCGAGGTCGAACCGGGAATGGACGGTCAGCGCGCACCTGCTCCGCAGCGCGCCGAAGGTGTGCCGGTACCGCCCCATGGCATCGACGGCCTCGGCCTGGGACCGCCCCGTCGCATGCAGCCCCAACCAGGCGTCGGCGGCCGTGGGGTCGTACTCGAGCACCTCGGTGAACCGGACGGCGGCGGCGTCGAACTGCCCCATCCGAAGCAGCGTGACCCCGTCACGCCACACCCGCTCACACCGCTTGGCGGTACGCCTGGACACGGACTCTCCCGCCACTCTTCCCCCCGACGACACCCCGGACCGCGAACTGTCAAAGCGTAATACCGCCTTGATCTCCCCGGCCCGCTCTCCACGCCTCGGCCCCGACGGCTACCCTCCGGCCGTGGACGCATCCGACGAGGGCCGGCACCCGGACGAGCAGTGGACCGACGAGGGCAACAACGTGTGTGGCACCGTACGCGGCCTCCGTGACGCCTCGCGGGTGGCCGCGCGCTTCGCCGGAGCGGGCTGGAACTCCCACCCGTCGTCCTGGCACGGCCACGAGGTGGAGACGGGCTGGTGCCGACTGGAGATCGACCCCATGGAGGCCGGGGCCGTTCTGCTCAACGGCGCGGTCGACCCCACCCGACTCGACGACCTGGCCGCACTCCTCGCCGCCTTCGGCCTCCCGTACGCACTCGAACTGGCCGACGAGCACGACACCGTGATCCGCGAGATCAACGGCTGACACAGGCCCCCGCACATACAACAAGACCCCGCACTCAGCGTTTCCGCTGATCACGGGGTCTGTGTGGCACTTCTTGCGAAGTGCCCCCGGCAGGATTCGAACCTGCGCACACGGCTCCGGAGGCCGTTGCTCTATCCCCTGAGCTACGGGGGCGTCCGCCGCGTTCGGCGGCGACGGGTAGAACCCTACCAGCTCCGCGGGAGTGGCTGTGAACAGGTATTTCCGGGGTGTCACCAGGGGCTGGGTCCCCCGCACGGGTCAGAAGTGGGTAAAACCCGGACGCAGCCGTTGGGGGCGGCCTACTCTCGTTCGTGTGTCAGGCGTGTCCGGTCGGGTGCTCGTTGTCGACGACAACAAGGTGATCCGGCAGTTGATCAGGGTCAATCTCGAACTCGAGGGGTTCGAGGTCGTGACCGCGGCCGATGGTGCCGAGTGTCTGGATGTCGTACATCGGGTCTGTCCTGATGTCGTCACCCTGGACGTCGTCATGCCCCGCTTGGACGGGATCAAGACGGCCGAGCGGCTGCGGGCCGATCCCCGGACCCGGCATCTCCCCGTCGCGATCATCAGCGCCTGCGGTGAGCACGAGGTGTCCGGCGGGGTCGCCTCCGGTGTCGACGCCTTTCTCGCCAAGCCCTTCGAGCCCGCCGAACTCGTGCGCGTCGTCCGTCAGCTGTTGCACCGCGAGCGGCGCGAGCGGCCCGAGGGGGCCGGGCCCGACGGGGGAGAGGAACCGGCCGCAGTCGACGGCTGCCAGGAATCCCGACGCGCCGGAAGCACCCACCGTCCCCACTGAGAGCGGTCGGTCGTGTGGCCACCGGGCCCGTCCCCGCCGCGGGTGACCGCATGGCGAAACCGGTTCGCGTTCCGCCCCCCCTCCTCCCCTACGCTGGTCCCGTGACCCCCGCGGACCTCTCCCTCACCGTGCTGCACGCCGTGCGCCGCGCGGTCGACGACGGTGCGCTGCGGGTCGACGTACCCCCTCTGGTCAAGGTCGAGCGCGCTCGGCCCGGTGGTGTCGGGGAGTACGCGAGCAACATCGCCCTCACCCTCGCCAGGTCCGCCGGACGCACCGCCCTCGACGTCGCCGGGATCCTGGAGGAACGTCTCCGTGACGCCCCCGGACTGCAAGAGGTCGCGGTCACCGGGCCCGGATTCCTGAACTTCACCCTCCGCCCCGACGCCGCCGGCGAGCTCGTGCGGGCCGTCCGCGAGGCCGGGGACGCGTACGGGAACGGCACCGCCCTCACCGGGACCACCGTCCGCTTCGCCGACCTGACGGAGTCGCGCGCGCTCCTCGTCACCGAGACCGTCGTCCGGCTCCTCCGGTCCCAGGGCGCCGACGCGGGGTTCGGCGGCGACGAGCGGGTGCACGTGCACCCGGGGGCGTACGAGCCGGACACCCTGGGAGCCGACGCCGCCCGGTGGGCCCTGCTGCGGGCCGCGCCCCAGGACCGGCCCCTCGAAGGGCCGCCCCTCCTCGTCCAGCACGAGCGCAACTCCCTCTTCCGCGTGCGGTACGCCCACTCCCGGGTCCGGAGGCTGCTCGTCAACGCCGCGCAGCTCGGATTCGGGCCCGCGTACGAGACCCCCGTGCACGCACCCGAACTTCTCGGCGTCCTCGGCGACCACCCCGTCGCCCTCCTCACCGCCGCCCGCCACCGCGCCCCCGACCGGGTCGCCCGGCACCTGGAAGCCACCGCCGACGCGCTGCTCCCCTTCCAGCACACCGTTCTGCCGCTCGGCGACGAGAAACCCTCGGCCGCCCATCGTTCCCGGCTCGCGCTCGCCGAAGCCGCCGGGACGGTGCTCGCCGGTGGCCTCTCCGTGCTCGGCATCAGCGCACCCGAACGGATTTGAAAGAGTTCAGACATGAGTCGTTCCGCCCATCCCGCAGGCCCTCGCCACGCCGACGTCCTTCCCGAGGGTCACTACACCGCGCCCGCAGCCGACCTCAACGTCCTCGACCCCAAGGTGTGGTCGCGGACCGTCGGGCGGGACGAGCGCGGTGTCGCCACCGTCGGGGGGCTGACCGTGACCGAGCTCGCCGAGGAGTTCGGGACCCCCGCCTACTTCCTCGACGAGAGCGACTTCCGCGCCCGCTGCCGCGCCTGGGCCGAGGCCTTCGGCAAGGACGCCGACGTCTTCTACGCCGGCAAGGCCTTCCTCTCCCGGGCCATCGTGCGCTGGCTCAAGGAGGAGGGACTGAACCTCGACGTGTGCTCCGGCGGCGAGCTCACCACCGCCCTCTCCGCGGGGATGCCCGCCGAGCGCATCGCCTTCCACGGCAACAACAAGAGCGAGCACGAGATCCGTACGGCCGTCGAGGCCGGCGTCGGGCGGATCGTCCTCGACTCCTTCCAGGAGATCGTCCGCGTCGCGCACATCGCGCAGTCCCTCGGCAGGCGCCAGCGCGTGCAGATCCGGGTGACCGTCGGCGTCGAGGCCCACACGCACGAGTTCATCGCCACCGCGCACGAGGACCAGAAGTTCGGCATCGCGCTCGCCGGCGGACAGGCCGCCGAGGCCGTGCGCCGCGCGCTGAAGCTGGACGGGCTCGAGCTCATCGGCATCCACTCGCACATCGGCTCGCAGATCTTCGACATGGCCGGCTTCGAGGTCTCCGCGCGGCGGGTCGTCCAGCTGCTCGCGGAAGTGCGCGACGAGCACGGCGTCGAGCTGCCCGAGATCGACCTCGGCGGCGGCCTCGGCATCGCGTACACCTCCGAGGACGACCCGCGCGAGCCGCACGAGATCGCCAAGGCGCTGACCGAGATCGTCACGAGGGAGTGCGAGGCCGCCGGCCTCACCACCCCCCGCATCTCCGTCGAGCCCGGGCGCGCCATCGTCGGGCCCACCGCCTTCACGCTGTACGAGGTGGGGACGGTCAAGCCGCTCGACGGGCTGCGGACGTACGTCTCCGTCGACGGCGGCATGTCGGACAACATCCGCACCGCGCTGTACGACGCCGAGTACAGCGTCAACCTCGTCTCGCGGACCAGCGACGCCGCGCCCATGCTCTCCCGGGTCGTCGGCAAGCACTGCGAGAGCGGCGACATCGTCGTACGGGACGCCTTCCTGCCCTCGGACCTGGCGCCCGGAGACCTCATCGCCGTGCCGGCCACCGGTGCGTACTGCCGCTCCATGGCCAGCAACTACAACCACGCGCTCCGGCCGCCCGTCGTCGCCGTCCGCGACGGCGAGGCGCGGGTCATCGTGCGGCGCGAGGCGGAGGAAGATCTCCTGCGTCTCGACGTCGGGTGATGAAATAGTCGAGTGATGAAATAGATGTCTCAGGATCCGGACGAGGGGCTGAAACCCCCGTCCGGTGAGTGAGACTGGTTCCACCGTCGGGAACCGCAGAGACTCGAACGTAGAGATACGAAGTAGGACGAGAAAGAGGTCGGATGATGCGTACGCGTCCGCTGAAGGTGGCGCTGCTGGGCTGTGGAGTGGTCGGCTCAGAGGTGGCGCGCATCATGACGACGCACGCCGACGACCTCGCCGCGCGCATCGGCGCCCCGGTCGAGCTCGCCGGTGTGGCGGTCCGCCGCCCGGACAAGGTCCGCGAGGGCATCCCCGCGGAGCTGATCACCACCGACGCCACCGCCCTGGTGAAACGGGGGGACATCGACGTGATCGTCGAGGTCATCGGCGGGGTCGAGCCGGCCCGCACCCTCATCACCACCGCCTTCGCGCACGGCGCGTCCGTCGTCTCGGCGAACAAGGCGCTGCTCGCCCAGGACGGCGCGAGCCTCTACGCCGCCGCCCAGGAGCACGGCCAGGACCTCTACTACGAGGCCGCCGTCGCCGGCGCCATCCCGCTCATCCGCCCGCTGCGCGAGTCCCTCGCCGGCGACAAGATCAACCGCGTGATGGGCATCGTCAACGGCACGACCAACTTCATCCTCGACAAGATGGACACCTCCGGAGCCGGCTACTCCGAGGCGCTCGACGAGGCCACCGCCCTCGGGTACGCCGAGGCCGACCCGACCGCCGACGTCGAGGGCTTCGACGCCGCCGCCAAGGCCGCCATCCTGGCCGGGATCGCCTTCCACACGCGCGTGCGCCTCGACGACGTCTACCGCGAGGGCATGACCGAGGTCACCGCCGCCGACTTCGCCTCCGCCAAGGAGATGGGCTGCACCATCAAGCTGCTCGCCATCTGTGAGCGCGCCGCCGACGGCGAGTCCGTCACCGCGCGCGTGCACCCGGCGATGATCCCGCTGAGCCATCCGCTGGCCTCCGTCCGCGAGGCGTACAACGCGGTCTTCGTCGAGGCCGACGCCGCCGGGCAGCTCATGTTCTACGGCCCCGGCGCGGGCGGCGCTCCGACCGCCTCGGCCGTGCTCGGCGACCTCGTCGCCGTGTGCCGCAACAAGCTCAACGGGGCCAACGGCCCCGGTGAGTCCGCGTACACCCAGCTGCCCGTGAGCCCCATGGGCGACGTGGTGACGCGGTACCACATCAGTCTCGACGTGGCCGACAAGCCGGGCGTCCTCGCCCAGGTGGCGACGGTCTTCGCCGAGCACGGCGTGTCGATCGACACCGTCCGCCAGCAGGGCAAGGACGGCGAGGCCTCCCTCGTCGTCGTCACCCACCGCGCGCCCGACGCCGCCCTCTCGGGGACCGTCGAGGCGCTGCGCAAGCTCGACACCGTGCGCGGTGTCGCCAGCATCATGCGTGTTGAAGGGGAGTAAGGACCCATGACCCACAAGGGCACCCACCAGTGGCGCGGCATCATCGAGGAGTACCGGGACCGCCTTCCGGTCACGGACACGACGCCGGTCGTCACGCTCCGTGAGGGCGGTACGCCGCTCGTTCCCGCTCAGGTCCTCTCCGAGCGCACGGGCTGCGAGGTGCACCTCAAGGTCGAGGGCGCCAACCCCACCGGCTCCTTCAAGGACCGGGGCATGACCATGGCCATCACCAAGGCCAAGGAGGAGGGCGCGCAGGCCGTCATCTGCGCCTCCACCGGCAACACCTCCGCCTCGGCCGCGGCCTACGCGGTACGCGCCGGCATGGTGTCGGCCGTCCTCGTGCCGCAGGGCAAGATCGCGCTCGGCAAGATGGGCCAGGCCCTCGTGCACGGCGCGAAGATCCTCCAGGTCGACGGCAACTTCGACGACTGCCTGACGCTGGCCCGCAGCCTCTCCGAGAACTACCCGGTGGCGCTGGTCAATTCGGTCAACCCGGTCCGCATCGAGGGCCAGAAGACCGCCGCCTTCGAGATCGTGGACATGCTGGGCGACGCGCCCGACATCCACGTCCTGCCCGTGGGCAACGCCGGCAACATCACGGCGTACTGGAAGGGGTACCGCGAGTACGCCACCGACGGTCTCGCGACGCACCGTCCCCGTATGTGGGGCTTCCAGGCCTCCGGTTCGGCCCCGCTGGTGCGCGGCGAGGTCGTCAAGGACCCGTCGACGATCGCCACCGCGATCCGCATCGGCAACCCGGCCTCGTGGGACTACGCGATCGCCGCGCGCGACGAGTCGGGCGGCTTCATCGACGAGGTGACGGACCGTGAGATCCTGCGCGCCTACCGCCTGTTGGCCGCGCAGGAGGGCGTCTTCGTGGAGCCCGCCTCGGCCGCTTCGGTCGCCGGTCTGCTGAAGGCCGCCGAGCAGGGCAAGGTCGACCCCGGCCAGACCATCGTCTGCACGGTCACCGGCAACGGGCTCAAGGACCCCGACTGGGCCGTCGCCGGCGCGCCGCAGCCGGTCACCGTTCCGGTCGACGCGGCCGCCGCCGCCGAGCGCCTCGGTCTGGCCTGATCCTCACCCCTCCGCGCGAGAAAACGTGCTGATCGAAACCCGATCAGGAACGTACATAGGCGCACAGGTTGGCTCGCGACACGCATCGTGCGCCTCCTGTGCGCCCTATGTCGCGGCAGAACCTTCCTTCGATAGGCTGTACCGAACCCGCCCCGACGCATATGCGCGGTGTTGTTGCCGTTGTCGCCTCCGTGGCTGAAACGGCCCCCGGGTTCCCCGTACTTCTCTTGAAGCACACACCGAAACACCCTCTGAAACACCCGCTGTTCCAGAACAACCCGTTGTCGCAATCAAGGAGATCATCGAGCGATGGCCGGTCCAGCGTTCCGCGCCGCCGCCGTACGGGTGCGCGTCCCCGCCACCAGCGCCAATCTCGGTCCGGGCTTCGACGCCTTCGGCCTGTCGCTGGGCCTCTACGACGACGTCGTCGTCCGTGTCGCCGACTCCGGGCTGCACGTCGACATCGCCGGTGAAGGCGCCGAGACGCTTCCGCGCGACGAGAGCCACCTGCTCGTACGCTCCCTGCGCACCGCCTTCGACCTGCTCGGCGGACAGCCGCGCGGCCTTGAGGTCGTCTGCGCCAACCGCATCCCGCACGGCCGCGGCCTCGGCTCCTCCTCCGCCGCCATCTGCGCCGGCATCGTCGCCGCCCGCGCCGTGACCATAGGCGGGGACGCCAGGCTCGACGAGGCCGCCCTCCTGGAGCTGGCCACCGAGATCGAGGGTCACCCCGACAACGTCGCCGCCTGTCTGCTCGGCGGATTCACGCTCGCCTGGACCGAGTCCGGTGCCGCGCGGGCGATCAGGATGGATCCCTCGGATTCCATCGTTCCGGTGGTTTTCGTCCCCGGGAAGCCGGTGCTGACCGAGACCGCCCGCGGGCTCCTGCCGCGCACCGTCCCGCACGTGGACGCCGCGGCCAACGCCGGGCGCGCCGCCCTCCTCGTCGAGGCCCTGACCCGCCGCCCCGAGCTGCTGCTCGCGGCCACCGAGGACCGGCTGCACCAGGAGTACCGGGCTCCCGCGATGCCCGACAGCATCGCCCTGGTGAACCGGCTGCGGGCGGACGGCATCCCCGCGGTCATCTCCGGCGCGGGCCCCACGGTCCTCGCGCTGGCCGAACACGGGACGGCCGACAAGGTCGCCCGCCTGGCGGGCGAGGGCTGGGCCGCGAACCGGCTCGACCTCGACGCGTCCGGAGCGAGCGTCCTTCCGCTGGCGCCCTAGGCGCACGGCGGCCGGACGCCGGGCAGCGTCCGGGACGGGAGATTGCCGGTGAGGGAGAGGGGGAATGTTTGTCGGAGCCGGTAGTGTTAACCTCAAGTCAGCACCCGGCGCCTTTGTGGCGCGGTGCTGAGTGTCCCCATCAGGGACCACCGATTCTTCCGGGAGCCTCCCCAACTGCCTGAGCAGCCTGCCTGAGCAGTTTCGAGCACGCTCCGGAACCGGCACGACACCCCTCGCTCTTCCGCAGCGAGGACCGAGCAGGGGGCGCTCGGGCCGGACCCCAGCACGTTCTCTCTCCGCCGTACCCGGCGGGACCACCGCCCCGGACACGGTCCACCCAACACGGGACCGCTGCCGGACAGCACAACCGGTCGCCGAGCCAGATGGCCGACGTCCGCTCCAGGGAAGGACCCTTCGTGAGCGACACCACCGATCTGATGGGCGTGACTGCCGACAGCAGTGTCGACGCCGCCGCGCCCGCCGCAGGTGCTGCCACCGGCGGCACCGCACGGCGCCGCCGCTCCGGCACCGGCCTCGAGGGCATGGTCCTGGCCGAGCTGCAGCAGGTCGCGTCCGGCCTCGGCATCAGGGGCACCGCGCGGATGCGCAAGAGCCAGCTGATCGAGGTCATCAAGGAGGCGCAGGCCGGTGGAGGCTCCGCCGCCCCCGCCAAGGCCGCCGACGCCGCCGAGACCAAGCCGAAGCGCCGCACCACCGCCAAGGCCCGTACGGGTGAGACCGCTGCCGAGGCCGCCGAGCCCAAGGCGGAGAAGGCCGAGAAGGCCGTCGCCCAGCAGCAGATCGACATCCCGGGCCAGCCGGCCTCCGACGACCAGCCCGCGGGCGAGCGCCGTCGTCGCCGTGCCACCGCCCCCGCCGGTTCGCCGGAGGGCGAGACCAAGGCCGAGGCCGCGCAGGCCGTCAAGACCGAGACCCGTACCGAGGCCAAGGCCGACGCGGGCACCGACACCAAGGCCGAGGCCGCCGCCGACGGCGCCGAGGGCCGTGGCCGTCGTGACCGCGGCGAGCGCGGGGAGCGTGGCGAGCGCCGCGACCGCCGTGACCGTCAGCGGGACCGCGGCAAGGGCGACGAGCAGCAGGGCGGCGGCCAGGGCGGCCAGCGCCAGCGCCAGGGCGGCCAGCAGGGCCAGGGCCAGGGCCAGGGCCAGCAGGTCCAGGGCCAGGGTCAGCAGGGCGGCCAGCAGGCCGGTCCGCAGGACGACTACGACGACGAGGCCGGCGGTCGCCGCGGGCGTCGGGGCCGCTACCGCGACCGCCGTGGGCGTCGTGGCCGTGACGACTTCCAGGCCGGCGAGCCGCAGGTCGCCGACGACGATGTCCTGATCCCCGTCGCGGGCATCCTCGACATCCTCGACAACTACGCGTTCATCCGGACCTCCGGCTACCTGCCCGGTCCGAACGACGTGTACGTCTCCCTCGCCCAGGTCCGCAAGAACGGTCTGCGCAAGGGTGACCACGTCACCGGTGCCGTGCGTCAGCCGAAGGAGGGCGAGCGCCGCGAGAAGTTCAACGCGCTGGTCCGCCTGGACTCGGCGAACGGCATGGCCGCCGACTCCGGCCGCGGCCGCCCCGAGTTCAACAAGCTGACCCCGCTCTACCCGCAGGACCGTCTCCGTCTGGAGACCGACCCGGGCGTGCTGACCACGCGGATCATCGACCTCGTGTCGCCGATCGGCAAGGGCCAGCGCGGTCTGATCGTGGCCCCGCCGAAGACCGGCAAGACCATGATCATGCAGGCGATCGCCAACGCGATCACGCACAACAACCCCGAGTGCCACCTGATGGTCGTCCTGGTCGACGAGCGTCCGGAAGAGGTCACCGACATGCAGCGGTCGGTCAAGGGCGAGGTCATCTCCTCGACCTTCGACCGTCCGGCCGAGGACCACACCACCGTCGCCGAGCTGGCCATCGAGCGCGCCAAGCGCCTCGTGGAGCTGGGTCACGACGTGGTCGTCCTGCTCGACTCGATCACCCGACTGGGCCGCGCTTACAACCTCGCGGCGCCGGCCTCCGGCCGCATCCTGTCCGGTGGTGTCGACTCGACCGCGCTCTACCCGCCGAAGCGCTTCTTCGGTGCGGCGCGGAACATCGAGGACGGCGGTTCTTTGACCATCCTCGCGACTGCTCTGGTGGACACAGGTTCACGCATGGACGAGGTGATCTTCGAGGAGTTCAAGGGCACCGGCAACATGGAGCTCAAGCTCGACCGGAAGCTCGCCGACAAGCGCATCTTCCCGGCCGTCGACGTCGACGCCTCGGGTACGCGTAAGGAAGAGATCCTGCTCGGCAGCGACGAGCTCGCCGTCACCTGGAAGCTGCGTCGTGTGCTGCACGCGCTCGACCAGCAGCAGGCGATCGAGCTGCTGCTCGACAAGATGAAGCAGACGAAGTCGAACGGCGAGTTCCTGCTCCAGATCCAGAAGACGACGCCTGGCGGCAAGAACGACGACTGAGGTATGACCTGCGTCATGCTCCCGTCGCGCGACAAGGGCCCGGCCCCGGCCTCGTAACCCTGTCGTGACCTGCGTGAACCACTGCGCCCACCGTGCCCCGCACGGTGGGCGCAGTGCTGTTCCGGCCCCGCGCTCACCGAAACCTCACAGGCACGTATGCAACCCTTCTGGGCGCATCACCGTCACATATGGTGAATCTAGGGCCCGAGGGATGGCGATGACCGAGCAGAGCAAGAGCGGCCGAATAGCCGGCGCGGGCAACGGCCGCCGCCGCAAGCAGCCCGCCAGGCGCAGCCGCAAGGCGGCCGTGCTCGTCTCGGGCGCCCTCGCCGTCCTCCTCCTCGGCGGAGCGGGCCTCGGGTACGTGTACTTCAAGCTCGACGGCAATCTCGAGACCGTCGACATCAACGCCCAGCTGGGCACCGACCGCCCCGACGACGTCGACAACGGCTCCCTGGACATCCTCGTCCTCGGCTCCGACTCCCGCTCCGGCGACAACGGCGCGTACGGCAGGGACGAGGGCGGCGCCCGCTCCGACACCGCGATGGTCGTCCACGTCTACGAGGGCCACAAGAAGGCCGACGTGGTCTCCATCCCCAGGGACACCCTCATCGACCGGCCGAAGTGCACCGACGCCCGGGGCACCGCGGCGCCCGCCGAGCGGCGGGCCATGTTCAACACGGCGTACGAGGTCGGCGGCCCCGCCTGCGCCGTCAAGACCGTCGAGTCGATGTCCGGCATCCGCATGGACCACTACATCGAGGTCGACTTCACCGGCTTCAAGAAGCTCATCGACAAGCTCGGCGGGGTGGAGATCACCACGACGAGCGCCATCAAGGACGGCAAGAGCCACCTCGACCTCGAACCGGGCACCCACACCCTCGACGGCGAGCAGTCCCTCGGCCTCGTCCGGACCCGCAAGAGCGTCGGCGACGGCAGCGACCTCGGCCGCATCCAGCTCCAGCAGGCCTTCATGAAGGCCTTCATGAACCAGGTCAAGGACCTCGGCGTCCTCAGCAACCCGAAGAAGCTCCTCGACCTCGCCGACGCCGCCACCAAGGCCATCACCCCGGACTCCGAACTCGACTCGGTCCAGGAGCTGATGGGCTTCGCCAAGGGCCTCTCCGGCATCGGCTCCCAGAACGTCCACATGGTCACCCTGCCCGTCGAGTACGACCCCCGGGACCCCAACCGCGTCGTGCCCCTGGAAGCCCAGTCACGGCAGGTCTGGACGGCCCTGAAGAAGGACCTGCCGATCCCCGCCTCGGCGACGAAGGACGCGGCCACCGGCCAGGCCGAGGGCATCGTGAAGTAGCACGACGACGGTCGCCCGAGGCAGCTCAGGAATACTTTCGCCGCCACCCCGGTTTGGGGAGATGCGGCCAGTCCTGGCAGACTGGTACGTCGGCCCCGGTTCACGTTTGCCGCGACCCGCGGAAGCGACCCGGAGCCCTCCCGAAACTAGGAGACACCTTGAAGCGCGAGATCCACCCCGAGTACGTCGAGACCCAGGTCAGCTGCACCTGTGGCGCCTCGTTCACCACCCGGAGCACCCTGACCGACGGCACCATCCGTGCCGAGGTCTGCTCCGAGTGCCACCCGTTCTACACGGGCAAGCAGAAGATCCTCGACACCGGCGGCCGCGTCGCCCGCTTCGAGGCCCGCTTCGGCAAGGCCGGCTCCGCCAAGTAGCGAGCCCCTGCGCCGGTCCACGGTCGCCCCGCGCGGGTGGCCGGGACCGGCGCTTTGCCGTCCCGTAGCAACTGACGAAAAACCCAGGAGCCCCCGATGTTCGAGGCGGTCGAGGAACTGGTCGGCGAGCACGCCGGCCTCGAGACGAAGCTCGCAGACCCTTCGGTCCACGCCGACCAGGCGAACGCGCGCAAGCTGAACAAGCGCTACGCCGAGCTGACCCCGATCGTCGCCGCCTACCGGTCCTGGAAGCAGACCGGTGACGACATCGAGACCGCCCGCGAGCTGGCACAAGACGATCCCGACTTCGCCGCCGAGGTCAAGCAGCTGGAGAAGGACCGGGAGGAGCTCACCGAGAAGCTCCGCCTGCTCCTCGTCCCGCGCGACCCGAGCGACGACAAGGACGTCATCCTGGAGATCAAGGCCGGCGCGGGCGGCGACGAGTCCGCCCTCTTCGCCGGCGACCTGCTCCGCATGTACCTCCGGTACGCCGAGCGCGTCGGCTGGAAGACCGAGATCATCGACGCCACCGAGTCCGAGCTGGGCGGCTACAAGGACGTCCAGGTCGCCGTGAAGACCAAGGGCGGCAACGGCGCCACCGAGCCCGGCCAGGGCGTCTGGGCGCGCCTGAAGTACGAGGGCGGGGTGCACCGCGTGCAGCGCGTGCCCGCGACCGAGTCCGCCGGCCGTATCCACACCTCCGCCGCCGGCGTCCTCGTCACGCCCGAGGCCGAGGAGGTCGAGGTCGAGGTCCACGCCAACGACCTGCGCATCGACGTCTACCGCTCGTCGGGTCCCGGCGGCCAGTCGGTCAACACCACCGACTCCGCCGTCCGCATCACCCACCTGCCGACCGGCATCGTCGCCTCCTGCCAGAACGAGAAGAGCCAGCTCCAGAACAAGGAGCAGGCCATGCGCATCCTGCGGTCCCGGCTGCTCGCCGCGGCGCAGGAGGAGGCCGAGTCCAAGGCCGCCGACGCCCGTCGCAGCCAGGTCCGCACCGTCGACCGGTCCGAGAAGATCCGTACGTACAACTTCCCGGAGAACCGGATCTCCGACCACCGCGTCGGCTTCAAGGCGTACAACTTGGACCAGGTGCTCGACGGCGAACTGGACCCGATGATCCAGGCCTGCGTCGACGCCGACTCGGCCGCCAAGCTCGCCGCGGCGTAAGTGGCGTAAGTTCCGTAAGCCCCACCCCGCACCACGGAGGACCAGCGTGAACCTGCTGCTTGCCGAGGTGGCCCAGGCCACCCAGCGGCTGGCCGACGCCGGCGTTCCCTCACCGCGTTTCGACGCGGAGGAGCTCGCCGCGTTCGTGCACGGCGTCAAGCGGGGGGAGCTGCACAACGTCAAGGACGCGGACTTCGACGCCCGCTACTGGGAGACGGTCGCCCGCCGCGAGGCCCGCGAACCGCTCCAGCACATCACCGGGCGGGCGTTCTTCCGGTACCTGGAGCTCCAGGTCGGGCCGGGGGTCTTCGTGCCGCGTCCGGAGACCGAGTCGGTCGTCGGCTGGGCCATAGACGCCGTCCGCGCGATGGACGTCGTCGAGCCCCTCATCGTCGACCTCTGCACCGGCTCCGGCGCCATCGCCCTCGCGATGGCCCAGGAGGTGCCGCGCTCGCGCGTGCACGCGGTCGAGCTCTCCGACGACGCGCTCCTGTGGACCCGCAAGAACGCCGAGGGCTCCCGCGTCACCGTCCACCAGGGCGACGCGCTCAGCGCGCTCCCCGAGCTGGACGGCCAGGTCGACCTGGTCATCTCCAACCCGCCGTACATCCCGCTCACCGAGTGGGAGTACGTGGCGCCCGAGGCCCGTGACCACGACCCGGAGATGGCTCTCTTCTCCGGCGAGGACGGCCTCGACACCATCCGCGGCATCGAGCGCACCGCCCACCGGCTGCTCCGTCCCGGCGGCCTCGTCGTCATCGAGCACGCGGACACCCAGGGCGGGCAGGTGCCGTGGATCTTCAACGAAGAGGCCGGCTGGGCCGATGCCGCCGACCACCCGGACCTGAACAACCGGCCGCGTTTCGCGACCGCCCGCAAGGCCATGCCATGACCGGCATGACCGCCATGACGAACCACGTGTACGAGGAGGCCGGGAACTGATGGCACGGCGATACGACTGCAACGAGGCGACCGATCGTGTGACCGGTCTGCGCGAGGCCGCGTCCGCCGTCCGCCGGGGCGAGCTGGTCGTGCTGCCCACCGACACCGTGTACGGGATCGGGGCGGACGCCTTCAGCAGCGAGGCCGTGGCGGACCTGCTCGCCGCCAAGGGCCGGGGCCGCAACATGCCCACGCCCGTGCTCATCGGCTCCCCGAACACCCTCCACGGCCTCGTCACGGACTTCTCCGAGCAGGCGTGGGAGCTCGTCGACGCCTTCTGGCCCGGCGCCCTCACCCTCGTCGCCAAGCACCAGCCGTCCCTGCAGTGGGACCTGGGCGACACCCGGGGCACCGTCGCCATCCGCATGCCCCTGCACCCGGTCGCCATCGAGCTGCTCACCGAGGTCGGCCCGATGGCCGTCTCGTCGGCGAACCTCACCGGCCACCCGTCCCCGGAGGACTGCGACGCGGCCCAGCAGATGCTCGGCGACTCCGTCTCCGTCTACCTGGACGGCGGCCCGACGCCCGGCATCGTCCCGTCGTCCATCGTCGACGTCACGGGCAAGGTGCCGGTGCTGCTGCGCGAGGGCGCGCTCTCGCCGGAGGAGCTCCGGAAGGTCGTACCCGACCTCGAGGTGGCGAATTGACCGCCCCTGAGGGGCGTGGCATAGCGGGGTTCGACGACAGCACCACCTTCCGCATCCTCCACGTCAGCACCGGCAACGTCTGCCGCTCGCCGATCACCGAGCGGCTGACCCGGCATGCCCTGAGCGACCGCCTCGGCGACCCTCTGGGCGGCGGCCTGATCGTGGAGAGCGCGGGCACCTGGGGCCATGAGGGCGCCCCGATGGAGGCCAACGCGGAACTGGTCCTCGCCGACTTCGGCGCGGACTACAGCGGCTTCGTGGGGCGCGAGCTCCTCGACGAGCACGTCATCCGCGCGGATCTGGTCCTCACGGCGACCCGCGACCACCGCGCCCAGGTCATCTCGATGGGCCACTCGGCGGGGCTGCGCACCTTCACCCTGAAGGAGTTCACCCGCCTGGTCCGCGCGATCGACCCGGCGACGCTCCCGGACGCCCACGACGAGGGCATGGTGGAACGCGCGCGTGCCCTGGTCCGCGCGGCGGCGGCTCTACGCGGGTGGCTCCTGGCCCCGTCGGTGGACGCGGACGAGGTCAACGACCCGTACGGCGCCCCGATCACCTTCTTCCGCTCGATCGGCGACGAGATCAACCAGGCCCTCGACCCGGTGGTGACGGCGCTGACGGGCGTCTCGGCGCGCGACTGACCCCTGTCGGGGGGCGCGTGGGGGAGTGCGTGCCTACATTGGTGACATGCCGGTCACCGCTCCCCCCGATGAGGCTCTCGACGTCCTGCGCCGGCAGGACCCGGAGGTCGCCGACGTGCTGCTCGGCGAGGCGCGGCGGCAGGCCGACAGTCTGCAGCTGATCGCCGCCGAGAACTTCACCTCGCCCGCCGTCCTCGCCGCCCTCGGTTCGCCGCTCGCCAACAAGTACGCCGAGGGGTATCCCGGCGCACGTCATCACGGTGGCTGCGAGTACGCCGACGCCGCCGAGCGGATCGCCGTGGAGCGGGCCACGGCGCTGTTCGGCGCCGACCACGCGAACGTCCAGGCACACTCGGGCTCCTCGGCCGTCCTGGCGGCGTACGCGGCCCTTCTGAGGCCCGGTGACACGGTGCTGGCCATGGGCCTCGACCACGGAGGGCACCTCACCCACGGTTCGCCCGCCAACTTCTCCGGGCGCTGGTTCGACTTCGTGCCGTACGGCGTCGACGCCGAGACCGGGCTCGTCGACTACGAGCAGGTCGCCGCGCTCGCCCGCCACCACCGCCCGAAGGCGATCGTGTGCGGCTCCATCTCCTACCCCCGGCATCCCGACTACGCGCTCTTCCGGGAGATCGCCGACGAGGTCGGCGCCTATCTGATCGCCGACGCCGCGCACCCCATCGGGCTGGTCGCCGGGGGAGCGGCCCCCAGCCCCGTGCCGTACGCCGATGTCGTCTGCGCGACCACCCACAAGGTGCTGCGGGGACCGCGCGGCGGGATGGTGCTCTGCGGGGAGGAGCTCGCGGGGCGGATCGACCGGGCCGTCTTCCCGTTCACCCAGGGCGGCGCCCAGATGCACACCATCGCGGCGAAGGCGGTGGCCTTCGGCGAGGCGTCCACCCCGGCGTTCACCGCGTACGCCCATCAGGTCGTCGAGCACGCGCGCGTGCTCGCGGCCGCGCTCGCCGCCGAGGGCTTCGCGCTGACGACCGGCGGCACCGACACCCACCTCATCACCGCCGACCCCGCGCCCCTGGGCGTCGACGGCCGCACCGCCCGCGCCCGGCTCGCCGCCGCCGGCATGGTCCTCGACACCTGTGCGCTGCCGTACGGGGAGGGGCGCGGCATCCGGCTGGGCACCGCAGCGGTCACCACACAGGGGATGGGAGCCCCGGAGATGGCGCGGATCGCCGCGTTGTTCACGGCGGCGCTGCGTGACGATCCCGCGGAGACGGCCCGGGTCCGGGCGGAGGTACGGGGTCTGACCGGGCGATTTCCCCCGTATGGAGGCTGAGCCGAGGTCACGGAAAGTCGCTGTGCAACCGTTCGGGGGATCCTGGTGTCTCCAAGCACATGGACGGCACGGCTAGGGTGTGGGGCTGAGATGGCCAGCGAAACCTGTGGGGCAGCCCGTGCGTGATTACCTGCTGACGCTCTGTGTCACGGCCGCGGTGACCTATCTGCTCACCGGTCCGGTGCGGAAGTTCGCCATCGCGACCGGGGCGATGCCGGAGATCCGTGCCCGAGACGTACACCGAGAACCGACTCCGCGGCTCGGTGGCATCGCCATGTTCTTCGGGCTGTGCGCGGGGCTCCTCGTCGCCGACCACCTGCAGAACCTGAACAGCGTCTTCGAGCTGTCCAACGAGCCGCGCGCGCTGCTCTCCGGTGCGGCCCTGATCTGGCTGATCGGCGTCCTCGACGACAAGTTCGAGCTGGACGCCCTGATCAAGCTGGGCGCGCAGATGATCTCGGCCGGCGTCATGGTGGCGCAGGGCCTGACGATCCTGTGGCTGCCGATCCCGGGTGTCGGCGTCGTCTCGCTGACTCCGTGGCAGGGCACGCTCCTGACCGTCGCCCTGGTCGTCCTCACCATCAACGCGGTCAACTTCGTCGACGGCCTCGACGGTCTCGCGGCCGGCATGGTCTGCATCGCCGCCGCCGCCTTCTTCCTGTACGCGTACCGCCTCTGGTACGGCTACACGATCGAGGCCGCCGCCCCCGCGACGCTCTTCACCGTCATCCTCATGGGCATGTGCCTCGGCTTCCTGCCGCACAACATGCACCCGGCGCGGATCTTCATGGGCGACTCCGGCTCGATGCTGATCGGGCTGATCCTGGCGGCCTCGGCCATCTCGATCACCGGCCAGGTCGACCCGGACGCGCTGAAGATCTTCGAGGGTTCGACCCGGCAGGCCACCCACGCCGCCCTGCCGGTCTTCATCCCGCTGGTGCTGCCGCTGACGATCATCGCGATCCCGATGGCGGACCTGGTCCTCGCGATCGTGCGCCGTACGTGGAAGGGCCAGTCGCCGTTCGCGGCCGACCGGGGCCACCTGCACCACCGGCTCCTGGAGATCGGGCACTCGCACAGCCGCGCGGTCCTGATCATGTACTTCTGGTCGGCGCTCATCGCCTTCGGGACGCTGGCGTACTCGGTCCACTCGGCGTCGATGTGGATCGTCCTCTGCGTCGTCGCGCTCAGCGCGATCGGCCTGGTGCTGCTCCTGCTGCCGCGCTTCACCCCGCGCGCGCCCCGCTGGGCCGAGTCGGTCGTACCGCCTCGCTACCGGCGCCGCAAGAGGGTTCCCGTCGTGGAGGCCGCTCCGGAGCCGGTCGTGGTCGAGGAGGAGCGGATTCCGGTGCCCGCGGGCATCAACGGGGCCACCGCCATCGGCAACCGGGGGCGCTTCACCGACAGGCGGAAGGCCGGAACGCCAAGTTGACGAAAGCCGCATTCGCGGCCATTAGCAGACAAGGCGCCGAGCTGTCGCGCACACACGCGCGGGGTAACTCTCATGTGTGACAGTTGGCACACCTTATGGGTAAAGACCTATTCAAATAGTTTGTGATACGGTTCACGAGACCCGGCGACAGTGCCGAAAGACCGTAGTGCGACGGTCCGTTGGCCCCGAGACCCACCTCGGACCGGGCTTACGCTCGTCCTTGACGACACCATCGCCCCCTCCAGCAAGCGGAGACACCGCCATGCCGTCCAACGACGC
Organism: Streptomyces sp. NBC_00691; assembly: GCF_036226665.1. Taxonomy (NCBI): domain Bacteria; kingdom Bacillati; phylum Actinomycetota; class Actinomycetes; order Kitasatosporales; family Streptomycetaceae; genus Streptomyces; species Streptomyces sp. NBC_00691. The sequence goes on from NZ_CP109007.1 coordinate 5,477,670, forward strand.
ACGCATCCTTCTGCACACCGTCATCCCCACCGCAGCCGTCGGCGCGATCGCCACGGTCATCAGCGCGGTGGTCGCCGGTGGCAAGGGCGCGCTCGGCGCCGTCGTCGGCACCCTGGTCGTGCTCCTCTTCATGGGAATCGGGCAGGTCGTCCTGCAGCGGACGGCGAAGTCGCTCCCGCATCTGTTCCAGGCCATGGGGCTCATGCTCTACACGGCCCAGCTGCTGGTGCTCTTCATCTTCCTGGCTTTGCTCAAGAACACCACGATGTTCGACTTCAAGGCCTTCGCCTTCACGCTGCTCGCGACGACCGTGGTGTGGGTCGCCGCACAGGCCCGTGCCTACATGAAGGCCAAGATCACGTACATCGACCCCGGAAACACGGGGTCGAAGTCGTGAAGGGTAGGGCCGGGATAAAGCCGCGTTCGGCTTCCTGCTATCGTCCGGTGCCAACTGCGGCACTGCGGGCGCGGGCATCCGAGACGCCTGTCCCAGCGCGAGGCTCGATGCCGAACCGCCGCCCCCTTATCCGTAAGACCAGTCCAGTGCCGACCCGCGGCTGCGTGCCGCGCCGACACAACGAGGTTGCCGTACCTATGCGCCACGCTGAAGGAGCCCGCGGTGAGTGCTGACCAGACGCTTGCCTTCGACCCGGATTGCCACATCTTCAGTGGATGTGGCTTCCCGGCGCCGGGCCTGCACACGTTCATGTACGAGCCCATCGCGACGGTGGGGGGCATCGAGATCACCAAGCCGATGCTGCTCGCCCTCCTGGGCTCCATCGTGGTCGTCGGGTTCTTCTGGGCCGCGTTCCGCAAGCCCAAGCTGGTCCCCGGCAAGCTGCAGATGGTTGGCGAGGCCGGTTACGACTTCGTGCGCCGCGGCATCGTCTACGAGATCATCGGCAAGAAGGACGGCGAGAAGTACGTCCCCTTCATGGTGTCGTTGTTCTTCTTCGTCTGGATCATGAACCTCTGGTCGATCATTCCGCTCGCCCAGTTCCCGGTCACCTCGCTGATCGCCTTCCCGGCCGGTCTCGCGCTGATCGTCTACGTCATGTGGATCTCGCTGACGTTCAAGAAGCACGGCTTCGTCGGCGGCTGGAAGAACATCGTCGGCTACGACAAGTCGCTCGGCGCGATCCTTCCGATGGTCGTCGTCCTCGAGTTCTTCTCGAACCTGCTGATCCGGCCCTTCACGCACGCGGTGCGACTGTTCGCGAACATGTTCGCCGGTCACCTGCTGATCGTGATGTTCTCGCTGGCCACCTGGTACCTCATGAACGGCCTGGGCTTCGTCTACGCCGGCGCCTCGTTCGTGATGGTCCTCGTGATGACCGCCTTCGAGCTCTTCATCCAGGCCGTCCAGGCGTACGTCTTCGTCCTCCTGGCCTGCAGCTACATCCAGGGCGCGCTCTCCGAGCACCACTGAGCCGATCCGGCCCCGTAGCTCACCCCCAATCCAACAGTCGTCCGGTGGCCAACCCCCACCGGGTCATTGAAAGAGAAGGAAGTAACGGCATGTCCGCTGCTCTCGACATGATCAACCTTGCTGCCGCCGAAGGTAGCGCCAAGACGAACGTCGTCGGCAACGTCGCCTCGATCGGTTACGGCCTCGCCGCGATCGGCCCCGGCGTCGGCGTCGGCATCATCTTCGGTAACGGTACGCAGGCTCTCGCCCGTCAGCCCGAAGCTGCCGGCCTGATCCGCACCAACCAGATCATGGGCTTCGCGTTCTGTGAGGCGCTCGCCCTCATCGGCATCGTCATGGGCTTCGTCTACCAGTAAGCCGGACCCCAAGCCCAGATCTTTTTACGGAAGGCACTGATGTGAACGCTCTGCTTCTTGCGGCAGCGGAGGAGCCCCAGCCTCCTCTGATTCCGCACGCCGACGAGCTCGTCATCGGCCTGATCGCCTTCGTCATCGTCTTCGGCTTCCTCGCCAAGAAGCTCCTCCCGAACATCAACAAGGTTCTGGAGCAGCGTCGCGAGGCCATCGAGGGTGGCATCGAGAAGGCCGAGTCGGCCCAGATCGAGGCTCAGAGCGTCCTGGAGCAGTACAAGGCCCAGCTCGCGGAAGCCCGCCACGAGGCCGCGCGTCTTCGCCAGGAGGCGACGGAGCAGGGCACCGCGATCATCCAGGAGATGAAGGCGGAAGGCCAGCGCCAGCGCGAGGAGATCATCGCGGCCGGCCACACGCAGATCGCGGCCGACCGCAAGGCCGCTTCGGCTTCGCTGCGTCAGGACGTGGGCAAGCTCGCCACCGACCTGGCCGGCAAGCTGGTCGGCGAGTCCCTCGAGGACTCCGCCCGCCAGAGCCGGACGATCGACCGCTTCCTCGACGAGCTCGAGGAGAAGGCGGAGGCCGTCCGATGAACGGAGCGAGCCGTGAGGCACTGGCCGCCGGACGTGAGTCCCTCGACGCGCTGACCGACAACACGTCGGCCGACGCGACGAAGCTCGCGAACGAGCTGGCCGCAGTCACCACGCTGCTCGACCGCGAGGTGTCGCTGCGTCGGGTCCTGACCGACCCCGCGCAGTCGGGCGAGGCCAAGGCCGAGCTCGCGCAGCGACTCCTGGGCGGTCAGGTGGGCGGCGAGACCGTCGACCTGGTGTCCGGCATGGTGCGTTCCCGCTGGTCGCGTTCGCGTGACCTGGTCGACGCGACCGAGGAACTGGCGAACACCGCCGACCTCACCGCGGCGCAGAAGGCGGGCGCCCTCGACGGTGTCGAGGACGAGCTGTTCCGCTTCGGCCGGATCGTGTCCTCCAGCCCCGAGCTCCGCTCGGCGCTGACGGACAAGGCCGCCACGGCCACCGCCAAGGGCGAGCTGCTCCGCAGCCTGCTCGGCGGCAAGGCCAACGTCGCCACCGAGCGTCTGGTCGTCCGTCTGGTGACCCAGCCCCGGGGACGTAGCCTGGAAGCGGGACTCGAGTCCCTCTCCAAGCTCGCCGCGGCGCGCCGGGACCGGATGGTCGCCGTCGTCACCACGGCGGTGCCGCTGTCGGACCAGCAGAAGCAGCGCCTCGGAGCCGTACTCGCCAAGCTGTACGGCCGCGAGATGCACCTCAACCTGGACGTGGACCCCGCGGTCCTCGGCGGGATCACGGTGCAGGTCGGCGACGAGGTCATCAACGGCTCGATCGCGGAGCGCCTCGACGAGGCGACCCGTCGACTGGCCGGCTGACGACCGTCACCAGCACAAGGCATCACAGCTACACAGCTACACCAGCGGCCCGGTTGGGCCGTGCAGAGATTGCAGAAGATTCCTGGGGGTCGGCCCCCAGACCCCTTAAGAAACTTCGGGCCCAACAAGGAGAGCAGGGAACCCAGATGGCGGAGCTCACGATCCGGCCGGAGGAGATCCGGGACGCACTGGAGAACTTCGTCCAGTCGTACCAGCCGGACGCGGCCTCGCGCGAGGAGGTCGGCACGGTCAGCCTGGCCGGTGACGGTATCGCGAAGATCGAGGGTCTTCCCTCGGCCATGGCGAACGAGCTGCTGAAGTTCGAGGACGGGACCCTCGGTCTCGCGCTGAACCTCGAAGAGCGCGAGATCGGTGCGATCGTCCTCGGCGAGTTCAGCGGCATCGAGGAGGGTCAGTCGGTGCAGCGCACCGGCGAGGTCCTTTCCGTCGGTGTCGGTGAGGGTTACCTGGGTCGCGTCGTCGACCCGCTGGGCAACCCGATCGACGGTCTCGGCGAGATCGCGACCGAGGGCCGCCGCGCCCTCGAGCTGCAGGCCCCGGGCGTGATGGCCCGTAAGTCGGTGCACGAGCCGATGGAGACCGGCTACAAGGCCGTCGACGCCATGACGCCGGTCGGCCGTGGTCAGCGTCAGCTGATCATCGGTGACCGTCAGACGGGCAAGACCGCTCTGTGTGTCGACACGATCATCAACCAGCGCGACAACTGGCGCTCGGGCGACGTGAACAAGCAGGTTCGCTGCATCTACGTCGCCGTCGGCCAGAAGGGCTCGACCATCGCGTCCGTGCGCGGCGCCCTGGAAGAGGCCGGTGCGCTCGAGTACACGACGATCGTCGCCGCCCCGGCGTCCGACCCGGCCGGCTTCAAGTACCTGGCGCCGTACACCGGCTCCGCCATCGGCCAGCACTGGATGTACCAGGGCAAGCACGTCCTGATCGTCTTCGACGACCTGTCGAAGCAGGCCGACGCCTACCGCGCCGTGTCGCTGCTGCTGCGCCGCCCGCCGGGCCGTGAGGCCTACCCGGGTGACGTCTTCTACCTGCACTCGCGTCTGCTCGAGCGCTGCGCGAAGCTCTCGGACGAGCTGGGTGCCGGTTCGATGACCGGTCTTCCGATCGTCGAGACCAAGGCGAACGACGTGTCGGCGTTCATCCCGACCAACGTCATCTCCATCACCGACGGCCAGTGCTTCCTGGAGTCCGACCTGTTCAACGCCGGCCAGCGTCCGGCCCTGAACGTCGGTATCTCGGTCTCGCGTGTCGGTGGCTCCGCCCAGCACAAGGCGATGAAGCAGATCTCCGGTCGCCTCCGTGTGGACCTGGCCCAGTTCCGTGAGCTGGAGGCGTTCGCCGCCTTCGGTTCCGACCTGGACGCCGCCTCCAAGGCGCAGCTGGAGCGTGGACAGCGCATGGTCGAGCTGCTCAAGCAGGCTCAGTACCAGCCGATGCCCACCGAGAACCAGGTCGTCTCCGTCTGGGCCGGTACCACCGGCAAGATGGACGACGTCCCGGTCGTCGACATCCGCCGCTTCGAGGCCGAGCTCCTGGCGTACCTCCGCCAGAGCCACTCGGGCCTCATGACCTCCATCCGTGAGGGCGGCAAGATGTCCGACGACACCCTGCAGGCCGTGGGCGACGCCATCGCGGAGTTCAAGAAGCAGTTCGAGACCTCTGACGGCAAGCTGCTGGGCGAGGACGCTCCTGCCGCCGTCAACGTCTCGAAGTGACGACGGAAGGGACCTGACTCATGGGAGCGCAGCTCCGGGTCTACAAGCGTCGCATCAAATCCGTCACCGCGACGAAGAAGATCACCAAGGCGATGGAGATGATCGCCGCCTCGCGTGTCGTCAAGGCGCAGCGCAAGGTGCAGGCGTCGACTCCGTACGCGACCGAGCTGACGCGCGCGGTCACGGCGGTGGCCACGGGTGCGAACGACAAGCACCCGCTGACCACCGAGGCGGAGAACCCGATCCGCGCCGCGGTCCTGCTCCTCTCGAGCGACCGTGGTCTGGCCGGTGCCTTCAACTCCAACGCCATCAAGGCGGCGGAGAAGCTCACGGCGAAGCTCGAGGGCGAGGGCCGCGAGGTCACGATCTACGTCGTCGGCCGTCGTGGTATCGCGCACTACAACTTCCGTGAGCGGAAGCTGGCCGGTACGTGGACCGGGTTCACGGACCAGCCGTCGTACGGCGACGCCAAGACGATCGCGGCTCCGCTGATCGAGGCGATCGAGAAGGACACGGCGGAGGGTGGTGTGGACGAGCTCCACATCGTCTACACCGAGTTCGTCTCGATGATGACGCAGACGGCGGTCGAGGCCCGGCTGCTGCCCCTCAGCCTCGACGAGGTGGCGAAGGAGGCGGGCGACTCGGACACGCTTCGTCCGCTGTACGACTTCGAGCCGTCGGCGGAGGACGTCCTCGACGCCCTGCTGCCTCGGTACGTCGAGAGCCGGATCTACAACGCGCTGCTCCAGTCGGCTGCTTCCAAGCACGCCGCCACGCGACGCGCGATGAAGTCGGCGACCGACAACGCGGGAGACTTGATCAACAACCTCTCCCGACTTGCCAACGCGGCCCGCCAGGCCGAAATCACCCAGGAAATCAGCGAGATCGTCGGTGGCACCGCAGCCCTGGCCGACGCGACCGCGGGGAGTGACAAGTAATGACGACCACTGTTGAGACGGCCGCCGCCACGGGCCGCGTCGCCCGGGTCATCGGCCCGGTCGTCGACGTGGAGTTCCCCGTCGACGCGATGCCGGCGATCTACAACGCGCTGCACGTCGAGGTCATGGACCCGACCGAGGAGGGCGCGACCAAGACGCTGACCCTCGAGGTCGCCCAGCACCTCGGTGACGGCGTCGTCCGTGCCATCTCCATGCAGCCCACCGACGGTCTGGTCCGCCAGGCCTCGGTGACCGACACGGGCACGGGCATCACCGTTCCGGTCGGCGACGTCACCAAGGGCCGTGTGTTCAACACGCTCGGTCAGGTGCTGAACGCCGACGAGTCCACCGTGGCCGACGCGCCGCGCTGGACGATCCACCGCAAGGCCCCGGACTTCGACCAGCTCGAGTCCAAGACCGAGATGTTCGAGACCGGCCTCAAGGTCGTCGACCTTCTCACCCCGTACGTCAAGGGTGGAAAGATCGGTCTGTTCGGTGGTGCCGGTGTCGGCAAGACCGTTCTGATCCAGGAAATGATCGTCCGTGTGGCCAAGCTGCACGACGGTGTGTCGGTCTTCGCGGGCGTCGGCGAGCGCACCCGTGAGGGCAACGACCTCATGGTGGAGATGGAGGAGGCCGGCGTTCTGGACAAGACCGCGCTGGTCTTCGGCCAGATGGACGAGCCCCCGGGCACCCGTCTCCGCGTGGCCCTCGCCGGTCTGACCATGGCGGAGTACTTCCGCGATGTGCAGAAGCAGGACGTGCTGTTCTTCATCGACAACATCTTCCGCTTCACCCAGGCCGGTTCCGAGGTGTCGACCCTGCTCGGCCGTATGCCCTCCGCGGTGGGTTACCAGCCGAACCTGGCCGACGAGATGGGTCTCCTCCAGGAGCGCATCACCTCGACCCGTGGTCACTCGATCACCTCGATGCAGGCGATCTACGTCCCCGCGGACGACCTGACCGACCCGGCTCCGGCCACCACCTTCGCCCACCTCGACGCGACGACGGTTCTCTCCCGTCCGATCTCCGAGAAGGGCATCTACCCGGCCGTGGACCCGCTGGACTCCACGTCCCGGATCCTGGACCCGCGCTACATCGCGCAGGACCACTACGACGCCGCCACGCGCGTCAAGGGAATCCTGCAGAAGTACAAGGACCTCCAGGACATCATCGCGATCCTCGGTATCGACGAGCTGAGCGAGGAGGACAAGCTCGTTGTCCACCGCGCCCGCCGTGTCGAGCGCTTCCTGTCCCAGAACACCCACGCGGCGAAGCAGTTCACCGGTGTGGACGGTTCGGACGTTCCGCTCGACGAGTCGATCGCCGCGTTCAACGCGATCTGCGACGGTGAGTACGACCACTTCCCCGAGCAGGCGTTCTTCATGTGTGGTGGCCTCGAGGACCTCAAGGCCAACGCCAAGGAGCTCGGCGTCTCCTGAGCCCCGTGCTCTCCCGAGGGGGGCGGGATCCGGTCCCGCCCCCCTCACCACGCCCACTAGAATTGACCCCAACACCCGGCACGACCGCCGGGTGGTGACCCGAGGAGCCACCCTTGGCTGCTGAGCTGCACGTCGAGCTGGTCGCCGCGGACCGGAGTGTCTGGTCCGGCGAGGCCACCCTGGTCATCGCGCGTACCACCTCCGGCGACATCGGCGTCATGCCCGGCCACCAGCCGCTGCTCGGTGTGCTGGAGTCGGGCCCGGTGACCATCCGTACCAGTGAGGGCGCGACCGTCGTCGCCGCCGTCCACGGTGGATTCATCTCGTTCGCCGACGACAAGCTGTCTCTGCTCGCGGAGATCTGCGAGCTGGCGGACGAGATCGACGCCCAGCGCGCCGAGCGCGCGCTGGAGCGCGCGAAGTCGGATTCCGACGCGGCCGCCGAGCGGCGCGCCGATGTCCGGCTGCGCGCGGTAGCGGTCCGCTGACGGTCCGCGCAGAGTAGTGCCCTCAGCCGCGGCACGGCTGGAATTTTCCAGACCGTGCCGCGGCTGAGGCGATGCAGATGCAGGTTGTATTCGGTTCTGCCGGCGGTGCCGGCTACGGGACGCAGCGAGGAGGTCGGTGAAGATGTTCCTCGCTCTGCTCGTGTGCGGCCTGGTCGTCGCACTGGTGGTGATCGGGCTCTTCGTCTTCGGCTTGCGCCGGAGGCTGATCCAGCGTGCCGGCGGCACCTTCGACTGCTCACTCCACTGGAACGTCCCGGACGAGCCGGATCCCAGCGGCAAGGGCTGGGTGTACGGCGTCGCCCGCTACAGCGGTGACGAGATCGCCTGGTTCCGGGTCTTCTCGTACGCGCCCCGCCCGCGCCGTGTCCTGGAGCGGGCGTCCATCGTGGCGCTGGAGCGCCGGATGCCGGAGGGCGAGGAGGAGCTCGCACTGCTCTCCGAAATGGTGATCCAGCCCTGTATGTACGAGGGCGTCCGCCTGGAGCTCGCGATGAGCGAGGACGCCCGGACGGGTTTCATGGCCTGGCTGGAGGCTGCGCCTCCGGGACAGAGAGTGAATGTCGCGTAGGACGTGAGGAAGCGGGGGTCGGCGTGCTGCGCCGGCCCCCGCTTCTTCGTGCCCCGTGGGGGGGGGGTTAGTTCAGACCGGTGTTGATGGCGCCGACGAGCTCGCCGTTGCCGGTGTCACCGCTGAACTCCCAGAAGAACGCTCCGCCGAGGCCCTGGTTCTTGGCCCAGCTCATCTTCGAGTTCACGGTGGCGGGGGTGTCGTAGCTCCACCAGTTGGTGCCGCAGTGGGCGTAGGCCGTGCCCGCGACGGTGCCGGTGGACGGGCAGGAGTTCTTGAGGACCTTGTAGTCCTCGATGCCCGGCTCGTAGGTGCCCGTGGCAGGCCCGGTCGCCGTGCCGCCGGGTGCGGACTGGGTGACGCCGGTCCAGCCGCGTCCGTAGAAGCCGATGCCGAGCAGCAGCTTGTTGGCGGGGACGCCCTTCGCCTTGAACTTGGCGATCGCCTCCGCGGAGTTGAAGCCCTGCTGCGGGATGCCGGCGTACGAGGTCAGCGGGGAGTGCGGGGCCGTCGGGCCCTGCGCCGCCCAGGCGCCGAAGAAGTCGTACGTCATGACGTTGAACCAGTTCATGTACTGCGCGGCGCCCGCGTAGTCGGCGGCGTCGATCTTGCCGCCGGTGGAGGCGTCGGCCGTGACGGCCGCGGTGACCAGGTAGTTCTGGCCGAACTTGGCGCGCATGGCCTGCATCATGTTCTTGAAGGAGGCGGCGCCGCTGGTGTCGCAGGAGAGACCGCAGGCGTTGGGGTACTCCCAGTCCAGGTCGATGCCGTCGAAGACGTCGGCCCAGCGCGGGTCCTCGATCAGGTCGTAGCAGGACTGCGCGAAGGCGGTCGGGTTCTGGACGGCCTGGCCGAAGCCGCCGGACCAGGTCCAGCCGCCGAAGGACCACAGGATCTTGATGTTCGGGTAGGCCTTCTTCAGCTTGCGCAGCTGGTTGAAGTTGCCGCGCAGCGGCTGGTCCCAGGTGTCGGCGACACCGTCGACGGACTGGTCGGCGGTGTAGGCCTTGTCGTAGTCGGCGTAGGCGTCACCGATGGTGCACTTGCCGCCCTGGACGTTGCCGAAGGCGTAGTTGATGTGGGTGATCTTGGACGCCGAGCCCGAGGTCACGATGTTCTTGACGTGGTAGTTGCGCCCGTAGACGCCCCAGTTGGTGAAGTAGCCCATCTTCACCGCGTTGGGGAGCGGCTGGCCGCCCCCGCCGCCGGTGGTGCGGACGGGAGTGGCGCCGGAAGCCGGGCCGGTCTGGTCGGCGGTGTCGCGGGCGACGACCGTGTAGCTGTAGTCGGTGCCGGCGGTCAGGCCCGTGTTGGTGTAGGTGAGGCCGGTGACGGTGGCGACGGTGGTGCCGTCGCGCTTGACGTCGTAGTTCTTGACGCCCTTGTCGTCGGTGGCCGCGCTCCAGGTGAGCTTCACCGAGGTGTCGGTGATGTCGGAGGCGGAGGGGGTGCCGGGGGCGGAGGGGGCGTTGTCGCCGGGCTGGGTGGTGCCGTCACAGGCGGCTCCGTTGATCTTGCAGCCGGTGGGGGCGCCGGGGCCCGCGCCGTTGTAGCCGAAGGAGACGGATGCGCCGGGGGCGAGGGTGCCGTTCCAGCCGACGTTCTTGGCGGTCCAGTGGGTGCCGGAGCTGGTGACGGTGGCGTCCCAGGCGGAGGTCACCGAGGTGCCGGCGGGGTAGTCCCACTCGACGGTCCAGGAGCTGATGGTGGTGGTGCCGGTGTTCTTGACGGTCCAGTTGGCACCGAATCCGGTGCCCCAGTCCTGGGTCTTGGTGTACGTGGCGGTGGCCGAGGTGGCCGCTTCCGCGGGGGTGGCGAGGCCGACCATGGCGGCCAGGGGCAGGATCAGGGCGGTGAGGCCGGCGGCGGCCCGGTGTCTGAACCCTGTTCTGCGCGTCGGTGCTTGAGTGCTCAACGGTGCTCCTCAAGTTGCGGACGGACATGGGTGGGGGTGGTCCGGTGGTCCGTGAAGATGCGCGCGCCCCGCGAGCGTAGGAAGGTCTGGACCAATCGTCAAGAGGTCCAGACCAACGTCGCCGATGTCCTCCTAGACCCCCAACTCCTGTGCCAGGACCGCCGCTTGGACCCGGCTGCGCAGCGCCAGCTTCCCCAGCACCTTGCTGACGTGGGTCTTCACCGTCGCCTCGGCCATGTCGAGCCGTACCGCGATCTCCGCGTTCGACAGGCCCTGGCCGAGCGTCGAGAGCACCTGCCGCTCCCGGGGCGTCAGGACATCGAGCACGGAGGGGTCCGTCCTCGCCGTCGCCCGGGGCGGCGGGCTCCCCGCCGCGAACTCCGCGATCAGCCGCCGGGTCACCGCGGGGGCGATCAGCCCCTCGCCGCGCGCCACGGTCCGGACCGCCTCGATGAGCTCCCGGGCCTCCGCGTTCTTCAGCAGGAAGCCCGACGCCCCCGCCCGCAGCGCCCCGAAGACATACGCGTCGAGATCGAAGGTCGTCAGGACCAGCACATCGGCGAGCCCCTCCGACACCACGATCCCGGTCGCCGTCACCCCGTCCATCCGCGGCATCTGCACATCCATCAGGACCAGATCGGGGCGCAGTTCGCGGGCGAGCCGCACCGCCTGCTCGCCGTCGGCCGCCTCCCCGACGACCTCGATGTCCGGTGCGCTGCCCAGGATCAGGACCAGCCCCGCCCGTACCGCGGACTGGTCCTCGGCCACCACCACCCGCACTGTCATGCCCGCTCCTCGTCCTTCACGTCCATGGGCAGTTCCGCCCTGACCCGCCACTGCTTCCGCCCCTCGCGGTCCGTCACCGGACCCGCCTCGAACACACCGCCGAGCAGGTCCACCCGCTCCCGCATCCCCACCAGACCGGCGCCCGAACCGGGGGCGGTCGGTCCCGGGCGCTCCCCGCACGGACTCGTCACCTCGACCGCGAGGGCCGCCCGTCCGCCGCCGAGCACCACCCGGACCTCGCCCGGAGCCGCGTGCTTGAGCGCGTTCGTCAGGGACTCCTGCACGATCCGGTACGCGGCCAGCTCCACCGGTGCCGGGAGACCCGCGGCCGACTCCCGGCCGTCCTCCAGGACGAGGTCGAGACCGCTCGGCCGGGCGTTGGCCCGCGCCTGGTCGACCAGGGCGTCCAGACCGGCGAGCGTGGGCGCGGCGGCGGGCTCCGCGTCCCCGCTGCTGTCCCGGAGGAGGCCGATGAGCCGCCGCATCTCCGAGAGGCCCGCCACACTGTTCTCCCGGATCACGGTCAGCGCCTGCCGGGTGGTGGCCGGTTCGTCGATCGACATCGCCGCGGTGGAGTGGATCGCGATGGCCGAGAGGTGGTTGGCGACCATGTCGTGCAGCTCGCGCGCCATCCGTGCCCGCTCGGCCACGACGGCCTGGCTGCGGTCCATCTCGGCGAGCAGCGCGGTCTGCTCCGCGCGCAGGAGGGCGGCGTCGGTGGCCTCGCGGTGGTTGCGTACGACCGCTCCGGTCAGCGCGGGCAGGAACGACACCATGCCGGTGATCAGGCCGACCACCAGGGCGATCGCGTTCTGCCACCACACGAGGAAGCCGATGGTCGCGCCGATCGTGATGAGTCCGGTCAGGTACGGGATGCGCCGGGCGGCGGCGGGTGTCCCGTAGACGACGGCCGCGTAGACCAGGTCCGTGAACATCAGCGCGGTCACGAGCGTGCCGTAGGTGAACTGGTCCGCGACGAGGGCGACGGTGCCGACGTTCAGGGCGGTCAGTGGCCTCGTCCGGCGCAGGGCCACCATCGCGGCCATGACGAAGAGCGGGATCAGCGTCGCCCAGCGCGCGGTGATCAGCCGGTCGGCCTGGGTGTGCAGCCCGAAGGACCACATCAGCAGACCGATGGCGAGGCCGCCGAGGGCCATGAGCAGGTCGACGCGGTGCGGTCGGGGGAGTGTCACCTTCCCATCCAACACGGCCCGCCCGCCCCGGACCTCGCCGTCCGGGCCGATCCGTGCCTCCGTCGAAGGATGTAGACGCACTTCGTCATCGGCGACGACGATCCGGGCGGACCCCCGGGGGACGCTGAGGAGGTACCGGAAGGGGAACGTCGTGATCGTCACGCTCATCGTCGTCTGCGAGGTCGGATTCTGGGTCCTGCTGGCCGCGGGCCTCGCCACCCGCTACCTCCTGAGGATGCCCCGGACGGGCATCGCGCTGCTGCTCTGCGAGCCGCTCCTGGAGGTGCTCCTCCTGGTCGTCACCGCGATCGATCTCAAGAACGGCGCCGACCCCAGCTGGAAGCACGGCCTCGCCGCCCTCTACATCGGCTACACCGTCGGCCACGGCCACCGCACCGTGAAGTGGCTCGACGGACACGCCGCCCACCGCTTCGGCGGCGCGCCCCGGCCTCCGAAGCCTCCGCGGTACGGGATGGCCCGCGCCCGCCACGAGGGCAGGGTCTGGCTGGGTTCCGTGACGGCGGCGGCCGTCGCCTCGGGGCTGCTGCTCCTGGCCGCGCTGTACGTCGGCGACGAGGGGAACACCGACGGGCTCTACGGGTGGATCTTCGTCGCCTGGCGGACGGCGGGCATCCACGGCCTGATCGCGCTCAGCTACGCGATCTGGCCGCGGAAGGCCCCGGCGGAGGAGGCCTCAGCGGTCCCCGCCCGGGACCCAGAGCACGTCCCCGATCTCCTTGTTCGCCGTCCGGGCAAGGATGAAGAGCAGGTCTGAGAGTCGGTTGAGGTAGGTGGCGGTCAGGGCGTTCATCGTCTCGCCGTGCACCTCCAGGGCCGCCCAGGTGGAGCGCTCAGCCCGCCGGACCACCGTGCACGCCTGGTGCAGCAGGGCCGCCCCGGGGGTGCCGCCCGGCAGGATGAAGGAGCGCAGCTTGTCGAGCCGCTCCAGGAAGAGGTCGCAGTCGGCCTCCAGCTTGTCGACGTAACTCTGCTCGACCCTCAGCGGCGGGTACTTCGGGTCCTCGACCACGGGGGTGCAGAGGTCCGCGCCCACGTCGAACAGGTCGTTCTGCACCCGGACGAGGACCTTCACGACCTCCGTGTCGAGCTGCCCCAGGGCGATCGCCGTACCGATGGCGGCATTGGCCTCGTTGGCGTCGGCGTAGGCGGAGATCCGCAGGTCCGTCTTGGCGGTCCTGCTCATGTCGCCGAGTGCCGTGGTGCCCTGGTCGCCGGTACGGGTGTAGATGCGCGTCAGATTGACCATGGGGCCAGCCTAGTGAGGCGATGGCCTTCTGGAACGTCCGTGTGCCGACCGTCACGGCGAGCGCCGCGACGCCGAGGGCGACGAGCACCCCGTACGGCAGCGTCGGTGTCGTGGAGTGCCCGAGGTACGCCTCCCGGACCGCGTCCACCAGATGGCAGAACGGCATCAGATGGATCGAGAACACCGTCGTCGGCTACATCACCCGCGCGATGACCACCGGGGGCAGGGCGACCACCGTCGCCCGCGAGGCGCTCGTGCTCCTCGACGAGAGCGAGGAGCTGCTGAGCGAGAAGGTGCTGGACTACGCGGTACGGGAGAGCTGGCGGGCCGCGTCCCCAGGGGCGACGGTCCACGCGTCCAGGGCCGGCGGTCACGGTGCGCGCGCCGGCTCGGGGGCGGCCACCGCCGCCAGCGCGTGGGCGGCGCGGACCGCGTCCGGCTCCGTCGTGAAGCGGCCGAACGAGAGCCGGACGCTGCCCCGGATCCGCTCCGGCGCGAGCCCGATCGCCCGCAGCACGTGCGAGGGCTCCTGGGCCGAGCTGTTGCAGGCCGAACCCGTCGAGACCGCCAGACCGGCGACCTCCAGGAGCAGCTGCTGCGCGTCCACGCCCGGGAAGGACAGATTCACGGCATGCGGCAGGAAACCCGGCCCCGTACCGCTGTTGAGCACGTACGGGACGAGCTCCGCGAGCTCGGACAGGAACCGCGCCCGCAGCCCCGCGAGCCGTACCGCCTCCGCCTCCCGGCACGCCTCGAGGACCCCGACGGCCGCGCCCAGGCCGATGACCGCCGCCGTGTTGAGGGTGCCCGCGCGCAGCCCGCGCTCCTGGCCCCCGCCGTGCAGCAGCGGCACCAGCGGCGTCCGGTCCGAGAGCCGGTGGGCGACGTACAGCACCCCGACGCCCTTGGGGCCGTAGATCTTGTGCCCGGAGAACGTGAGCAGATCGACGCCGAGCGTCCTCACGTCCACCGGCAGCGAGCCCACACCCTGGGTCGCGTCGCAGTGCAGCGGGACCCCCGCCGCCCGGGTCAGCGCACCGATCTCGGCGACCGGCTGGACGGTGGCGACCTCGTTGTTCGCGAGCATCACCGAGACGAGGGCGGTGTCCGGCCGCAGCGCCGCAGCCACCCGCCCCGGGTCGACCCGGCCCTCCCCGTCGACCGGCAGCACCGTCACCTCGTGCCCCGCGTCCCGCAGCGAACGGCAGGTGTCGAGCACGGACTTGTGCTCCACCGCCGTCGTCACCACATGGCGGGCCGCGCCCGGGCGCACGATCCCCTTGATCGCGAGGTTGTTGCCCTCCGTCGCACCGGAGGTGAAGCAGATCTCGCCGCGCCCCGCCCCGATGAACCGGGCGACCGCCCCGCGTGCCCGCTCGACCTCGCGGAACGCGCGGATGCCGGCGGCGTGCGGGCTGGACGGGTTGGCGTAGCAGTGGGTGGCGGCGAAGGTCATCGCCTCGACGACCGCCGGGTCCATCGGGGTGGTGGCCTGGTGGTCGAGATAGATCGTGGGCATGCCGGTTCTCCCTCTTCCGTTCGGACGGGTGATCGGATGTGAAGGATCGTCAGAAGTCGTACGCCGTGTAGGCCAGGGCCAGCGGCTCGGCGCAGGAGGGGTCGGCGAAGGCGAGGATGATCTCCTCCTCGGGAGCGCCGTGCGCGCGGAGGTAGATCTCGGCGCCCTTGGTCACCTTGTCGCGGTCGGCGAGCGAGTTGATGTCGACGACATGGCGGTGTCCGCAGTCGGGGAAGGCCCGTCGCAGCCGGGCGAAGTAGCGGGCGAAGTACTCGGCGACGATCAGCGGGCAGCGCGGTACGACGTGGCCGTCCGTGACGACCCCGGCCAGCACCTTCTCGTACTGGCGGGAGCGGAAGACGATCTCGTCGCCGTCGCGGGTGAACAGCGGCTGGGCCGCCGGGTCGCGGAGCCAGCGCTTCATGGAACGGGCGGCGCGATTGCGCAGGTTCCGTTCGCGGGTGACGGTGAAGGAGATCCCGGCCCCGGCGGCCGAGGCGGTGAGCGGGGAGAGGTCGGTCTCGGCGGGGCCGGCGGCCGGCAGGGTGCAGACGTCGGTGGAACAGGACATTCCGAGGTCGTTGACGATCACGTCGTAGAGCACCTTGTTGCCGCGGTGCAGCCGGCGGGCGGCGGCGCCGGTCTCCTGCGCGAGGGCGAAGGAGTTGAGCGAGAAGGCGCCGATGCCGGCGGCCGTGTCGAAGTAGCCGCCCGCCACGAGGACCGCCGAGCGGGAGGTCGTGGAGACGGTCTCCAGGAGGGGCGCGACGCGGTCCGTGACCTGGGGGCTCCAGGGGCTGGTGGTGCGGTTCATTGGTGCACTCCGTTCTTCCGGGAGGAGGATCGATCGGACGGTGCGGGGGATACGGGGAGCGGGCCGGTCCGCTCGGCGGTGGCGCTCGCGGCCAGGCCCGTGCCGAGCGCCGCGCCCACCACGCAGAGCACGGCCGCCCACTGGATCCACGTCAGGAGCTCGCCGAGCAGGGCCTGGCCCACCAGGGCCGCGATCACCGGCTCCACCGTCGAGAGCACGGCGAAGACCCGCGGCGGCATCCGCCGCAGTGCGGCGAACTCCAGCGAGAACGGCACCACCGTCGTGAGCACGGCCACCGCGAGCGCGGCGCCCAGGACGCCCGGTGTCAGCAGGACGTCCATGGGGGGCAGGCCGAGGGCCGGGGCGGTGGGCAGGGCGAGCACGGCCGCCACGGTGAGGCCGAGGGCCAGGCCCGAGCCGCCGGGGACGGCCCGGCCGACCCGGGCGCCGAGCAGGATGTAGCCGGTGAGCGCCGCCCCGGTGAGCAGGCTCGCGGCCAGGCCGACCGGGTCGTCCATGCCCTTCGTGCCGCCGAGGACGAGCAGGCCGATGCCGGCGAGCGCCACCCAGGCCCGGTCGCGGGCGCGGGGTGAGGTGACGGCGGCGAGCAGCAGCGGTCCGCTGAACTCCAGGGTCACCACCACGCCGAGGGGGAGCCGTGAGGTCGCCTCGTAGAAAGAGAACTGCATCACGGCGAACACGGCGCCGTACGGCAGCAGCAGTCGGCCGTGGGTGCGGAGCAGCCGGGGCGCCGGCCGGGAGAACAGGCAGAGCAGGGTGGCGGCGATGAGCAGGCGCAGGAGGGTGGCGCCGGCCGGGCCGGTCTCCTCGAAGAGCCGCTTGGCGAACGCGGAGCCGAACTGGAGGCTGACCATGCCGGTCAGCAGGAGCAGCGGCGCGGGGGCGGTCCCCAGGGTGTACGGACGCATGACGGCGGCTCCTCCCCGTGCGGCGGCAGTCGGACAAGTGCGCTCGACCATATACCCCCCGAGGGTATGTGGCGACCGGGAAGGTGCCCGAACGGGGTGCTGTGAGTGTGACGTCCGTCAAAGAGGGCGTGACGCGCATTACTTCGCGGTCACATGGCGCCTCCCGACCGCTAATCTCCGCCGGAGAGCCAGAAGTGAACAGGCGTTAAGGGGTGGAACATCGTGGCCAGGAAGCTCGCCGTCATCGGGGCCGGACTCATGGGATCCGGCATCGCGCAGGTCTCGGCACAGGCGGGCTGGGACGTCGTCCTGCGTGACGTCACCGACGCCGCCCTCACCCGGGGCACCGACGGCATCAAGGCGTCGTACGACCGGTTCGTCGCGAAGGGCAGGCTGGACGCCGCCGACGCCGAGGCCGCGCTCGGCCGCATCACCGCCACCACCGAGCTCGAGGCCGTCGCCGACGCCGACGTCGTCGTCGAGGCCGTCTTCGAGAACCTCGACGTCAAGCACGAGATCTTCCGCTCGCTCGACAAGGTGTGCAAGGACGGCGCGGTCCTCGCCTCCAACACCTCCGCGATCCCGATCACCAAGATCGCCGCGGTGACCGGGCGCCCCGAGTCCGTCGTCGGCGTCCACTTCTTCTCGCCGGTCCCGATGATGCAGCTCGTCGAGCTCGTCCGCGGCTACAAGACCAGCGACGAGACCCTCGCCGCGGCCCGGGAGTTCGCCGAGTCCGTCGGCAAGACCTGCATCGTCGTCAACCGCGACGTGGCCGGCTTCGTCACCACCCGCCTCATCTCGGCCCTCGTCGTCGAGGCGGCCAAGCTCCACGAGTCCGGCGTCGCCACCGCCGAGGACATCGACATCGCCTGCAAGCTGGGCTTCGGCCACGCCATGGGCCCGCTCGCCACGGCCGACCTCACCGGCATCGACATCCTGGTGAACGCGGCCAACAACATCTACACCGAGTCCCAGGACGAGAAGTTCGCGGTGCCCGAAGCGATGCGCCGGATGGTGGACGCGGGTGACATCGGCCGCAAGAGCGGGCAGGGCTTCTACAAGTACTGAGCCGTACCCGCCACCCCGCCTCACCCCGTGGGGTGAATTTCGGTATCGGTTCGCTGACAAGGCGCAACGTATCTGCCGGTGCGGCAGTCAGTTGTTGCGAAGACGGAGCACTCTCGGGGAGCGCATATGCACATCAGGGGCGACCATGTCGAGCTGGTCGTCGGGGGCCGCCTCGACGTCCGGAGCGCGGCGGACGCCCGTACGGTCCTGCACTCGGCCGTCGACGACGGCGTCGGCGACCTGGTGCTCGACCTGACCGGCCTCGACTCGTGGGACGCGACCGGACTCGGCGTCATCATGGGCGCCCACCGGCGTGCGGGCCGCTGCGGCCGACGGCTCGTCCTGCGCGGCGTGCCGCCCCAGATGCAGCGACTGCTCGTCGCCACCAAGCTGCACCGCATCCTCGCCATCGAGGGCGGCCTCGCGCTGGAGTCCCTGCCCCGGGTGTGACGACCCGGTGCGGGGGCCACCCGCGCCGGGACGCCGACCGCGAGCGGGGACGGCCCCGTACGGGACAACCCGCGGTGGCGCGTGTGTGAAGCAGCTGTGTGAACCAGGCGTCACGCTCAATCCTCACAAGACCGTGACGACTGGGTCTCGTGAGCACCCCACCTGTTCCCGAGCGCCTGACCACGGTCTAGGGTTCGGTCGCCTGCACATTGACGGACCCACCCGGCGGGCACCGGACACCGCTTCTTGGGGGCTTGGACCATGGACCCGATCAACCGGGGGCCGGAGGAGTACGGACACGACGGCGAGGGCGACGAAGCCCGCCAGGGTCGCGGCGCCCCCGCCCCGGCCCCCGCACCCGCGCGTGCCCGCGTCGTCCAGCTCGTCTCGGGCGACCTCCTCGTCACCGTCAACCCGGTCGACGGCAGCGAGATCGAACCCTGCCCGCCCGGCCACGAACCCGCGGCCCCCCGCCCCCGTACCGCCGAGGAGCGCGCCGAGACCGCCCGCGCCGCCGCCCCGCCCGTACCGCCGGGCCCCGCCGCCCCCGCCCTGCCCCTCCTCGAACGCCAGGAGGAGCGCGAGCGCCTCGTCGGCATCCTCGGCCGCGGCCGCTCCGCCCGCCTCAGCGGCCCCGCCGGCTCGGGCCGCACCGCCCTCCTCGACGCCGTCGCCGCCGACTGCGCCGACCTCGCGCCCGACGGAGTCGTCCGGCTCTCCGGACACCACCGCACCCCGGCCGAACTCCTCCACGAGCTGTTCGCCGCCGTCCGGTACGCCCCGGACCACCGGCCCGGCCGGGCCGTGCTCCACGACCGGCTCCGCGAGATCGGCGCCGTCGTGGTCGTCGACGACCTGGAGTTCGGCGGCGCCGCCCTCGACGAGTTCCTCGCCGCCGCCCCCGAGTGCGCCTTCCTGCTCGCCTCCGGACCCGACACCCCCGCCCCCTCCTCCGACGCCGCCATCGAGGACATCCACCTCGCCGGCCTCGGCCGCGGTGCCGCGCTCAAGCTCCTGGAGAGCGCCGTCGGCCGCACCCTCACCGACGACGAGGCCAACTGGGCCGGCGACCTGTGGTTCGAGTCCGAGGGCCTGCCGCTCCGCTTCGTCCAGGCCGGCGCCCTCCTCCGGCAGCGCGACCGGCTCCGCGTCACCCCCGCCGAGTTCGACGCCTTCGGCGCCCTGGAGGAGGCCTTCGGCCCGACCGACCCCGAAGCGGCCGCGGCCGTCGCCGCGGCGGCCTTCGACGGAGTCGACGACCCCGACGTCGAACTGCGCGAGATACCCCTGCCCAGCCTCGGCGAGGGCGCCGCCCCCGCCGCGCTGCTCGCCTCCCGCCTCAGCCGCTCCGCCCAGACCGCGCTGCGCTTCGCCGTCGCCCTCGGCGGCGAGGTCCCGCACCAGGCCCATCTGCCTGCCCTCGTCGGCGACACCCACGCCGACGCCGCCCTCGGCGAGCTGCGGGCCTGCGGCCTGCTCTCCCCGGTCGGACCCCGCTACCGGCTGGCCGCCGGGGTCCTCACCCAGCTGCTCGCCCAGGGGTACGAGCCGGACGGCGCCGCCGCCGACCGCGCCCACACCGTCGCCCAGCACTACGCCTGGTGGGCCGCCCACCCCTCCGTCACCCCCGACCGGGCCGCCGCCGAGTCCGACGCCCTCCTCGCCGCGCTGTCCGCCCTCGTCGCCGGCACCGGAGGCGACCCCGAGACGGAGGCGGAACACCGCGCCACCGCCGTCCTCCTCGCCCGCGCCGCGGCCCCCGCCTTCGCCGCCGGACTGCACTGGGGCGCCTGGGAGCGGGCCCTGCGCGCCGGACAGGAGGCCGCCCGGCTCACCGGGGAGGTCGCCGAGGAGGCCTACTTCCACCACGAGCTCGGGGTGCTCGCCCTCTGCGCCGGAAACCTGGAGCGGGCCCGCGCCGAGCTGGAGGCCTCCATCGGCATGCGCGGCGTGCTCGCCGACAAGCGCGGCACCGTCGCGGGACGCCGGGCGCTCGCCCTGGTCGCCGACCTCTCCGGGGAGCACGCCACCCCGGCCGCGACCCGTGCCGAGGAACCCGTCTCGCCGCCCCGCGGCATCCCCTCCCTGCGCGGCCCCGGACGCAGACCGGCCCCCGAGCCCTTCCCGACGCCGCCGCCCGGCGGAGCCGCGGGAGGGGCGGGCGCCAAGGGCCACACCCCGCCGGCCGGCGTACCCGGGCGAGGACCGGCGCGGTCCCCGATGCCGGCGTTCCCCGACTTCGCCGACGAGGGCCCGACGCTCATCACCCGCCCCGACGCCGACAAGGGCACCGGGCGCCCGAGCCTCCGCGGCGGCATCATCAACGGCGCGCGCCGCAACCTCGCCGCCGTCGGCGCGGGCGCGCTCCTCGTCGCCGTCCTCGGCACCGTCGTGACCCTCGGCGCCACCTCCGGCAACGGCGAGGACCCGGCCACCAACCGCGTCACCTCCGACAGCACGGCCACCGACGACACCACCGACGACGGCATCGACGGCGAGGAGCAGCCGGCCGAGGGCGAGGAGGGGGAGCCCGGCGAGACCGGCCGGCCCACCCGTTCCGGCTCCCCGAGCCCCTCCGCCTCCGGGAGCACCTCCCCGTCGGACCCGACGGGGACGTCGAGCTCGGGCGCCCCGGACGGCTCCGGCACCCCGTCGTCCTCGGACAGCCCTTCGACGACCACACCGCCCAGAACGACCGCATCGCCGACGAGGCCGACCCCACGGCCGACGAGCACCAAGCCGTCGAGCCCGAAGCCTCCGACCACGACGCCGCCGACGACGCCTCCCTCCACCCCGCCGACGACGCCGCCGACGACGCCGCCCACGACGCCCCCGCCCACGACCGATCCGCCGTCGGAGGAGAACAGCCCCAGCATCTCCGCCTCCTCGTCCCTCGGCGGCCCGCCCGCCCCCGGCGAGGTCACCGCTTCCGAGCCGCCGGCCTGACGGGAGCCGACGAGCACCCGCGGACGGAGACGGGGACGGCCCCGGGCGCGTTCACCGCACCCGGGGCCGTCCCCGTACCGCCGTCGCCGTCCGTCAGAACAGGCGCAGCTTGTCGTCCTCGATGCCCCGCATCGCGTTGTAGTCCAGGACCACGCAGCCGATCCCGCGGTCCGTCGCGAGGACCCGGGCCTGCGGCTTGATCTCCTGCGCCGCGAAGACGCCCCGCACCGGGGCGAGGTGCGGATCGCGGTTGAGCAGCTCCAGGTAGCGGGTCAGCTGCTCGACGCCGTCGATCTCTCCGCGCCGCTTGATCTCGACCGCGACGGTCGCGCCGTCCGAGTCCCGGCAGAGGATGTCCACCGGACCGATCGCCGTCGGGTACTCGCGGCGGATCAGGGTGTAGCCCTCGCCGAGGGTCTCGATGCGGTCGGCGAGCAGTTCCTGGAGGTGCGCCTCGACGCCGTCCTTGATGAGACCCGGGTCCACACCCAGTTCGTGCGAGGAGTCGTGGAGGATCTCCTCCATCGTGATGATCAGTTTCTCGCCCGCTTTGTTGATCACGGTCCAGACGCCCGCCTCGCCGTCGGTGCCCTCCTTGAGGGTGCAGGGCGGGGACATCCAGTTGAGCGGTTTGTACGCCCGGTCGTCCGCGTGGATGGAGACACTGCCGTCTGCCTTGATGAGGATCAGACGGGGCGCGGAGGGCAGGTGGGCCGTGAGCCGGCCCGCGTAGTCCACGGAGCAACGGGCAATGACGAGACGCATGGTCGGCAACGCTACAAGACGGGCGCTCTTCCGCGCGATTCGGGCGCCGTCCCGCTCCTCCCGGGGACCCCTCCGGGCATGATCCTGAGCCGAACACCCGTCGGTTATCAGCCGGTTGTGTTCGCCATCTCCTGGTGCGTGCAGGACTGCGCGCTTACCGTGGAAGCTGGAGGTCGTCGTCCGTGCACGCTGCGTGGCGGACGGCCCGGCCTTCGCCCCTGCCCGCAAGACCCCGTCCGCGGGGTCGCGAGAGGAGAACCCATGTCGCTCGACGTCTCACCGGCACTGTTGGAACAGGCCGAGCGAGGCGAGGTCGACGAAGCCGACTTCGTCGACTGCGTCCGGACCTCCCTGCCCTACGCATGGGAGATGATCAGTTCTCTGGTGGCTCAGCTGAAGGTCGACGGCGGAGAGTTCGCCGACAACCAGACGCCGCCGCCGAATGAGCAGGCACGTGGTCAGCTGCTGCGCGCGCTCGCGAGCGACGCCATTCGTGGTGCGCTGCAGCGGCATTTCGGGGTGCGTCTCGCCTTCCAGAACTGCCACCGCGTGGCGGTCTTCCCGCTGGACCCGTCGGTGGACGAGCGGCTCGCCCGCTTCACGTCCGTACGGGGCCAGCTGCTGAACCAGTCGCCGGAACTGCGCGACTGCTGAGACATGGTGCTGCCGCTCCCCATCGCGGGAGACGCGATCGATGCGTGTCGACGCGCATCGCCGCGCGGAGATGCCGGAGCGGCAGCACGGCACCGCCTTGGGTCCGTACGGTCCGCACGTCCGTCCGTACGGTCAGACGAGCAGCGGCAGGACCTCCGCGCCGAGCCGCCGCACGTTCTCCTCGGTCGACGCGAGGTCGCCCGTGCCCTCGGCGAGCAGGGCGAAGCGGGTGATGCCCGTGCGTTCCGCCGTCGCCGCGAGCCGGTCCGCCGCGCGCCGCGGGGTGCCCACCGGGTGCAGGTCGCACAGCAGCTCCGTGTACGCCACGGGGTCCCGCATCGCCCGGTGCCGGCCGTCGACCGTCACATGCGCGTCGAGGCCCTGCTTCAGCCAGCCCGGCATCGCCTTCACCAGCGACTCGGCCGCGTCCGCGGCCCGGTCCGCCAGCTGGGCCACCCCCGCCGACACGTGCTGGGAGCCGATCCGCGCGATCTCGTCCGGGTCCCGCCCGGCCTCCCGCGCGCCGCGCGCCCAGGCCGTGACCATCTCGGCCTTCTCCTCATCGCCGCAGTGCATCCCGAGCAGCATCGGCAGTCCGCGCTCGGCGGCCAGCCGCACGCTCTTCGGCGAGGTGCAGGCCACCACGACCTCCGGAGCCGGGTCCCCGCCGATCAGTTCGTCGGCGCGCGGCACCACCGCCACCTCGCGGAAGGCGAATCGATCTCCCTCGGAGCCCACCCGGGGCTCGGAGAGCCAGCGCAGCAGCAGGTCGAGGGCTTCGGGGAAGCCGTTCTCGTACGCGTCGAGGCCGGCGCCGAAGACCTCCAGGTCCACCCAGGGGCCGCCCCGGCCCACCCCGAGGGTGAACCTGCCGCCCGAGGTGAGGTGCAGCAGCGCCGCCTGCTCGCCCAGGGCGACCGGGTGGACGTTCGGCAGCACGCTCACCGCCGTGCCCACCCGCAGCCGCCGGGTGCGGCCCAGGAGCAGCGCGGCCAGTGTCACGGCCGAGGGGCAGACCCCGTACGGCACGAAGTGGTGCTCGGCCAGCCAGACCGAGTCGAGGCCCGCCTCCTCGGCGACCTCGGCGGTCCGCACCGCCCGGTGCAGGGCCTCACCCTGTCCCTGGCCCGGGAACTGGGCTGCCAGAACGAACGTACCCACGCGCATCGCCTTGTGCCTCCTCTGCGGCCGACGCGTAACTCCCCTCGCACTGGCACCAACGTCTGACACGTGCCAAAGGCAACGGCCGTTCATGAAGTTCTTGCGATTTTCGGCTAAGCCCTCGCGGACGGGGCCCGGGGCACCGCATGGCGGCCCGTAGGCTTGAGGGAACGGTCCGTGTTCCCAGACCCCGTGAGGTGTGCCCGTGTCCCCGCGCCACAACCGTTCCCGAGGCGGCGAGAAGCCCGAGCAGCAGCAGCAGGGCGACCACGGCGACCGGTACGGCGGAGTGCAGCGCACCGAGACCTGGCAGGGCGAGGAGTGGTACGTCCGCCTGGTCGCCGGGGCGAGCGCGCCGGGCAAGCGCTACCGCTGCCCCGGTTGCGACCAGGAGATCCCCGGCGGCGCCCCCCACGTGGTCGCCTGGCCGGAGTACGGGGGAGTGGACGACCGGCGGCACTGGCACAAGGCCTGCTGGACCGCGAAGGACCGCCGCACCAGCAGGGTGCAGCGGTCCCGGAACGCGCCGAAGTACTGAGCCGGCGTACGGAGCTGGGGGCGGGCGGTCACACGTCCCGGTTGTTCAGCAGCGCGAACGCGCCGGCCAGGGCGATCCCCGCGACCCCGGTCATGATCAGCAGCGGCTCCCAGCCCGCCGGGCCGTCGTCCCCGAACGGCGGCTGCGCCGCGTACAGCGCGATCATCTGCGAGGGGATCGCGTACGTGAAGAGCCACTCCTGGACCGACTTCAGCGCCTCGGAGAACATGAACATGGCCGCCACCAGCGGCAGCAGCAGCAGGCCGATCATCACCGTGATCGCACCGGCCGAGTGCCGGATCAGCGTGCCGAGCGCCAGCGAGAGCAGCCCGAGCATCGCGAGGTAGGCGCCCGCACCGACGGTCGCCCGCAGCCACTCGCCGGCCGTCGGGGCGCCCGCCGTGTCCACCAGGGCGACCTGCCCCGCCCCGACGAGCGCGGCGACCACCGTCGTCACCGTGAAGACGAGCAGGAAGAAGACGATCGCCTTCGCCGTGAGCACCCGGGCCCGGCTCGGGCAGGCCGTCAGGGTCGTACGGATCATGCCGGTGCCGTACTCGGAGGCAATGGTCAGCACGCCGAGGGTGATCACGCAGATCGAGGCCGGCAGCATCCCGAAGAAGCCGAAGCCGAGCGCGGACTCCTCGCCCATCGGGGCCTCGGAGCTCGCGGCGATCGCCGCCACGCCCAGGCCGATGACGAGCATCAGCAGAACCATGACGCCGAGCGTCCACAGCGTCGAACGCACCGAGCGGATCTTCGTCCACTCGGAGGCGAGGGCGTCACCGAGGGTCGCCCTGCGGACCGGGATGGGGGAGACGTAGGAGTGCGGCGCCGGAGCGTGGTGCGGGGCGGGGGCGGTCATCGGGCGTCCTTGGTGGTGTCGCTCGGCTGCTGGGCGGCCGGCTGCTGGGCGGCCGGAGGGGCGTACGGACCCGGCACGGGCGGCTGACCGGGAGCCCCCGCGTACGGGTTCTGTCCGGGCGGCGGCGGGGCGTACCAGCCCTGCTGCGGCACGTCCTGCGCCACCGGCTGCGGCGGCATGCCGTACCCGTGGTGGCCGGGCTGCTGCGGCGGCTGGAGGTGCGCGAGCCGGTCGTCGGTGGAGCGGTAGTCCACGGCGCCCTGCGTCAGACGCATGTACGCCTCCTCGAGGGAGGCCTGGTGCGGGGACAGCTCCCAGAGCCGTACGTCCGCGTCGTGCGCGAGGTCGCTGATCCTCGGCAGCGCCAGACCCGTCACCCGCAGCGCGCCGTCCGGCTCCGAGAGCACCTGGCCGCCGGCCTCCATGAGGGCCGCCGTCAGCTTCTCCCGCTGCCCCGGATCGGTCTGCGGGGTCCGCACCCGGGCGAAGTCGGCGGAGTTCGCCGAGATGAAGTCCGTGACGCTCATGTCCGCGAGCAGCTGCCCGCGGCCGATCACGATCAGATGGTCGGCGGTGAGGGCCATCTCGCTCATCAGGTGGCTGGAGACGAAGACCGTCCGCCCCTCGGCGGCCAGCTTCTTCATCAGGTTGCGGACCCAGAGGATGCCCTCCGGGTCCAGGCCGTTGACCGGCTCGTCGAAGAGCAGCACCTGCGGGTCGCCCAGGAGCGCCGCCGCGATGCCGAGCCGCTGGCCCATGCCGAGCGAGAAGCCGTTGGAACGCCGCTTGGCCACGTCCTGGAGGCCGACGACCCCGAGGACCTCGTCGACGCGCTGCGCCGGGATGCCGGCGAGCTGCGCGAGCGACAGCAGATGGCTGCGCGCGCTCCGCCCGCCGTGCACGGCCTTCGCGTCGAGGAGCGCGCCGACCTGACGGGGCGCGTTCGGCAGCTGCCGGAAAGGATGGCCGCCGATCGTGACATGGCCCGCGGTGGGCCGGTCGAGGCCCAGGATCATGCGCATCGTGGTCGACTTGCCGGACCCGTTGGGCCCCAGGAAGCCGGTGACGACACCGGGCCTCACCTGGAAGGAAAGGTTGTACACGGCCGTCTTGGCGCCGTAGCGCTTCGTCAGGCCGACTGCCTCGATCATTCTCCAGCCCCATCGACAGGTCGGTCGCACCATGGTCGGGGCGTGGCGGCCGTCGGCCGGAGCCCCCCGTATGAGCTAGGAGCTTATCCAGCCATTGACGGTTCCGGCGAAGTGGAGACGGCCTCCGGCCGGTCTCCGGGGGAACGTCAGGGTTCTCCCCTGGGGGCTCCGACGGGATCCCGGGGGACCGGGCGCCGGGCCCCGAGGGGATCCCGTGAGCTCTCAGGCGTCGCGCTTCTTCAGCACCAGGTAGCCGCCGGCCAGCGCGGCCACCACCCAGATCACCATGATCCCCAGCCCGGCCCACGGGCCGTACGGAGCCTCCTCCGAGTTCATGGCGTCCGGCACGACCTGCATGATCTTCGAGCCGGCCTGGTCGGGGAAGTAGCGGGCGACCTCCTTGGCCTTCGGCACGGCCGCCAGGATCTGCGAGACCAGGAAGAAGAACGGCATCAGGATGCCGAGCGAGAGCATCGACGAGCGCAGCATCGCCGCCACGCCCATGGAGAACAGCGCGATCAGGCCCATGTAGAGCCCACCGCCGATCACCGCGCGCAGCACGTTGTCGTCACCGATCGAGGCCCGGTGCTCGCCGAGCAGCGCCTGTCCCAGGAAGAAGGAGAGGAAACTCGTCGCGAGACCCACGGCGAACGCGAGCCCGCCCGCCACCGCGATCTTCGAGAAGAGGAAGGTCGCGCGCTGCGGCACGGCCGCCAGGGAGGTGCGGATCATGCCCGAGGAGTACTCGGTCCCCACCACCAGGACACCGAAGACCACCATCGCCAGCTGCCCCAGGGTCATCCCGAAGAAGCTGACCAGGGTCGGGTCGAAGGTGGCCCGCTCGACCTCGCTGAGGTCGTCGAAGGTGGAGTTGAACACGGCGGACAGTGCCGCACCGATCGCCACCGTGACGATGAGGGCGCTCGCCAGCGTCCAGACGGTCGACGACACCGTCCGGATCTTGGTCCACTCGGACTGCAGGACCGCGGATACCGCTGCCATGGTTCAGGCTCCCTGGGAGGTCGTGCCCCACTGGGGGCCGGGCGCCGGGGCGCCACCGTGTACATCGGTGCCGTGCGCGTGGTACTCCACCGCACCAGCCGTCATCTGCATGAAGGCTTCTTCGAGCGAGGCGCGCTGGGAACTCAGCTCGTGCAGCACGAGCCCGTTCTCCGCGGCGAGTTCACCCAGCTTCTCGGTCGTCGCACCGTCCACCTCGAGGGTGCCGTTGCCCGCTTCGACCGCGATGAACCCGTGCGTGTGCAAGAGGTCCCGGAGCCGCTCCTGCTGAGGAGAGCGCAGTCGTACATAACTGCGGGAATTCTCCTGGATGAAATCCGCCATCGACGTGTCGGCCAGCAGCTTTCCCTGCCCGATCACGATCAGATGATCGGCTGTCAGGGCCATTTCACTCATCAGATGGCTGGAAACGAAGATCGTCCGGCCCTCGGCCGCCAACGCCTTCATCAGATTGCGGATCCAGTGAATTCCCTCGGGGTCCAGACCATTGACGGGTTCGTCGAACATCAGGATCTCGGGATCACCGAGCAGCGCCGACGCGATGCCGAGCCGCTGCCCCATGCCCAGGGAGAAACCCTTCGACTTCTTCCGTGCGACCGGCGTCAGACCCACCAGGTCCAGCACCTCGCTCACCCGGCGCTCCGGGATGCGGTTCGACTGCGCGAGACACAGCAGGTTGTTGTACGCGGAGCGGCCGCCGTTCATGGCCTTGGCGTCGAGCAGCGCGCCGATGTACTTCAGCGGCTCCTCCAGCTCCCGGTAGTGCTTGCCGTCGATCCGGACCGTCCCGCTCGTCGGGTTGTCCAGGTCCAGCATCATCCGCATCGTCGTGGACTTGCCCGCCCCGTTGGGCCCGAGGAAGCCCGTGATCACCCCAGGACGCACCTGGAAGGAGAGATGGTCGACCGCGGTCTTCGCCCCGTATCGCTTGGTCAGGCCCTCAAGCTCGATCATGAGTCCCAACCTAAGGGTGCGCAAAACCCCCCGCCACCGGAATGACAGGGGGTCTCGGGAACGCTGCGAACTCGTTACCGGCAGTGCGTCAGGTCGACGGCCACCACCCGGACGGCCGTACGGGGGGCGGCCGTCCGGGTTGTGGTCGTACGAGGGACGGGCGTCAGCGGGACTGCTGGGCCGGGACGCCGGCCGGACGCTCGTCGTCGATCGGGGAGCCGGCGGCCGCCACCGCGGCACCGGTCAGCGTCGCCAGCATCTCGCGGACGTTGGTCAGCTGGGCGTTGATCGAGTCGCGGCGGTTCGTCAGCGCCGCGAGCTCGCGCTCCGATTCGCTGCGGATCCGGTCGGCCTTGGCGTTCGCGTCGGCCACGATGTCCTCGGCCTGGCGCTGCGCGGTCTCCACCGTCTGGCGGGCCCGGCGCTCCGCGTCCGTGCGCAGCTTCTCGGCCTCCAGGCGGAGCTGCTCGGCGCGGTGCTCGATCTCGGCGAGGCGCTTCTCGGCCTTGGCCTGACGCGAGGCCAGGTCGCGCTCCGACTGCTCGCGGCGCTTGGCAAGGTTCGTCTCGAAGTCCGCGGCGGCCTGGGCGGCCTTGGCGCGGGTCTCCTCGAAGAGGGCGTCCGCCTCCTCGCGCTTCGACTGCGCGTCCTTCTGCGCCTCGGCGCGCAGCGTGTTGGCCTCGCCCTGCGCCTTCTCGACGATGCGGACGCCCTCGTCCTCGGACTTCGACTTGCGCTCGGCCGCGAAGGACTCCGCGTCGTTGCGCACCTGCTGGGCGGCCGACTCGGCCAGCTCGCGGTGCTGCTCGGCGGCGCGACGGGCCTCCTCACGCAGGTCCTTCGCCTCCTCCTCGGCGAGCCGGAGGATCTTCTCGACCCGCGCGCCGAGCCCCGCGTACGACGGCTCGGCGTCGGTGACCTGTGCCTGGGCGTTCTGCGTCTCGAGGTGGAGCTCCTCGATGCGCTTCTCCAGGGAGGTGATGCGGGACAGCGCACTGTCGCGGTCGGAAACGAGCTTGGTAATGCGGTCGTCCACCTGACCGCGGTCGTAACCGCGCCGCACGAGCTCGAAGCCGAAGGGGGAGGATGTGTCGCTCATGGGTTTCCTGTCGAATGAGACCGGTGAGGTGTTAGAGGGAATCCTAGGGGCCGAAGCGGCGTGTCATCGAGCGTATGCCCGTTTGATCTGGAGAATGTCCAGCCTTTTGAGTGGCTAGCCGTCCTGGGGCTTGCCACTCGAACGAGTGGACCCCGCTGACGCGCCCGCCTTGGCGCCGACCGGCCCGGCGGACTTCGTACCGGCGGACGGAGTCTCGAAAGACTCCAACGCCTCCAGTACGTCCTGGACACGGGAGATCTCCGCATTGATGTCCTTGCGGCGCCGCACCAGCACCTCCAGTTCGCGCTGGCCTTCCTCGATCGTCTTCTCCGCCTCGGCCTGGGCCTCCGCCAGCGCCCGCTCGGCCTCGGCCTTGATGCCCTCGGCCTCCGCGACGAGCGAGGCCTTCTTCTGCTCGGCCTCCTTGAGGAGCGCCTCGGCCTTGCGGACCGCGGCGATGCGGACCTTGCTCGCCTCGGAACTCGCCTCGGAGACCAGTTCCTTGGCCTTCGCGTCGGCCTCGGCCCGTTGCTCCGTCGCGGCCTTCATCAGGTTGTCGACCCGCTCGCCCGCCGTCTTCATCTGCTCGGCGCTCTCGCGGCGTGCCCGCTCGTGCAGTTCCTCGATCTCGCCCTCGATCCGGCCCCGCAGCTCCTCGGCCCGCTCCCTTATGGCCGTCGCGTCCCCGCGTGCCCCGACCAGGAGTTCGTCCGCGTCCGTACGGGCCTTCTCCACCAGCGAGTTGCCCTCGACGGTCGACTCGGCGACGATCCGCTCGGCCTCCTTGCGGGCCGCGCCGACCATCATGTCGGCCTGCGCCTCGGCCTCGGTGGTGGCGCGCAGCGCCTCCTCCTGGGCCTTGCCGATGAGCTGGTCGGCCTGCTCGGCCGCGTCGGAACGCTTCCGGGCACCGGCCTCCCGCGCCTCGTCGAGCGTCCGGTCCGCCTCCTCGCGGGCCTCCGAGCGCATCTGCTCGGCCGCCGCCTCGGCCTCGGCCCTGAGCCGCTCCGACTCGGCCCGGATCCGCTCGGCGTCCTGCTGGGCGGAGCCCACGGTCGCCTCGGCCGCGGCACGCGCCTCCGCCGTGACGGCATCGACGAGTTCGCCGGCCTCGCGGGTGAGCCGCTCGGCCTCCGAAGTGGCCTCCGCGAGCAGCGCGTCGGCCTGTTCCGCGGCGTCGCTGCGGCGCTTGTCGGCGGCCTTGCGGGCCTCGTCGAGGACCTGCTCGCCGTCGGCCAGGGCGGCGTTCCGCAGAGCCTGCGCGTGCGCCTCCCCGTCGATCTTGACCTGTTCGGCCTCGGTGCGCAGGCGTCGGGCGTCCTGCTCGGCGGTCTCCATGAGCTCGACCGCCTCGGCGGTGAGCCGTTCGGCCTCGGCGGCCGTCTCGCGGGTGAGCCGTTCGGCCTCCGAAGTGGCCTCCGCGAGCAGCGCGTCGGCCTGTTCCGCGGCGTCGCTCCGGCGCTTGTCGGCGGCCTTGCGGGCCTCGTCGAGGACCTGCTCGGCGTCGGCGACCGCGGCCGCCCGCAGCGCCTCCGCGTGCGCCTCCCCGTCGGCCTTGACCTGTTCGGCCTCGGTGCGCAGGCGTCGGGCGTCCTGCTCGGCGGTCTCCATGAGCTCGACCGCCTCGGCGGTGAGCCGTTCGGCCTCGGCGGCCGTCTCGCGGGTGAGCCGCTCGGCCTCCGAAGTGGCCTCCGCGAGCAGCGCGTCGGCCTGCTCGGCCGCGTCGCCGCGGCGCTTGTCCGCCGCCTGACGGGCCTCGTCCAGGGTCTGCTCCGCCTCGGCGGCGATCCGGTCCGCCTCCGCACGGGCCTCGCCGACGACCGACTCGGCGCGCTCGGCGGCCTCCGAACGGATCCGGTTCGCGTCGTCGCGGGCGTCGGCCCGGGTGCGGGCCGCGTCCTGCTCGGAGGCGGCGAGCGAATCGCTCACCTCGGTCCGGACCCGCTGCGCGTACTCGGCGGTGTCCGCCCGGAGCTTCTCCGACTCGGCGATCGCGTCGGCGACCGTCCGCTCGGCCAGTGCCTTCGCGGCGTCCGTCTCCTCCTGCGCACGCGTCCGCGTGCGGGCGGCGTCCTCGGAGGCCCGCTCCCGCTCCTCGTAGGCGTCGGCGCGGACCCGGTCCGCCTCCTCCTGCGCCTCGGAGCGCGTCCGCTCGGCCGCGTGCTCGGCGGCGCTGCGCAGCCCGGCGACCTCTTCCTCGGCCTGCTCGCGCAGACCCGCCACCGAGTCCCGAACCTCCTGGGCGGCTCGCGAGGCCACGGTGACCATCTCGGTCGCCCGCGCGTCCGCCTCCTCGACCAGGCGCTGCGCCTCGACCTGCGCGTCCTCGACGCGCTTGCGGGCCGCGGCGAGAAGCTCCTCGGACTGCTCGCGGGCGTGCGCGCGCTCCCGGCCGGCCTCGGAACGGGCCGACTCCAGCGTCTCCTCGGCCTCCCGGCGGCGCCGGACGGCCTCCTCCTGCGCGGCGGCCAGCGCCTCGGCGGCCTCGGCGGCCACCCGCTCGGCCGCGGCGGCGGCCTCGGCCCGTACCCGGTCAGCGGTCTCCTGTGCCTCCGACCGCAGTCGCTCGGCCTCCTCGGCCGCCTCCTTGCGCAGCCGTCCGGCGGCGCTCTCGGCCTCGGTGCGCGTGGTGGACGCGTCCGACGCGGCCTCGGTGCGCAGCCGCTCGGCCTCCTGCTCGGCCTGCTCCTGGAGCGTACGGATGCGCTCGGCGGCCTCGGTGCG
Source organism: Streptomyces sp. NBC_00691 (assembly GCF_036226665.1). NCBI lineage: Bacteria > Bacillati > Actinomycetota > Actinomycetes > Kitasatosporales > Streptomycetaceae > Streptomyces > Streptomyces sp. NBC_00691. Next base: position 5,509,877 of record NZ_CP109007.1, read on the forward strand.
CAGCCGCTCCGTCTCCTCGGCGGCCTCGCGCCGGATCAGCTCGCCCTCGGTCCGCGCGTCGGTGAGCTCCTCCCCGGCCGCCACGACCTTCGCCTGGGCGTCGGCGTGCAGCCGGGTCAGCTCCTCGGCGGCCTCGGCACGGCGGGCCTCGGCGGCCCGCTCGGCGTCGGCGCGCAGCCCGGCCGCGGCATCCTCGGCCGCCGCCTTGACCGCCTCGGCCTGCTCCTCGGCCTCGGCGCGCAGCCGCTCGGCCTCGGCGCGGGTGCGCTCCAGGGTCTCCTCGGCCTGCGTCCGGAGCGTCTGGGCGCGCTCCATGGCCTCCGACTTGGCCCGCTCGCTCTCGACGCCGGCCTTCGCCCGCATCTCGTCGGCGTCGGTACGGGCCTTGGTGAGGAGCTCCTCGGCGCTGCTGGCCGCCTCCTCGATCTGCTGGACGGCCTCGCGGCGGGCCTCGCCGCGGATCCGCTCGCCCTCCGCGATGGCCTCGGCGCGGAGCTGCTCGGCCTCGCCGCGCAGCCGGCGGGCCTCCTCCTGCAGCTCGACCGTCTTGGCGCGGTACTCCTTGGTGTCGTCCTTCGCCGAACCGAGCAGCTCGTCCGCCTGCTCCTCGGCCTGGGAGCGCAGCCGGTCGATCTCCGCCTCGGTCTCGCGACGGATCCGCTCGGCCTCCTCGGAGGCCTTGCGGGTGGTCTCCCGGGCGTCGTCGGAGGCCTTGGTGAGGATCTCCTCGGCGTTGCGCGCGGCCTTGGCCAGTGCGGCGGCGGAGTCCTCGGCGGCGACCGTACGGGCCTTCTCCGAGGCCTCGGCGACGAGCTTCTCCGCCTCGGCGGTCGCCTCGCGGAGCTTCTCGGCGGCCTCGGCCTTGAGCGCCTCGGCGTCCTTGGTGGCCTCGCCGACCAGCCGGGCGATCTCCGTCTTCGCGGTGCGGGTGCGCTGCTCGTTCACCGACTCGGCGGTGGAGAGCTGCTTGGCGGCGGCGTCCTTGGCCTCGCTGAGGGCCTTCTCGGCCTCCGCGCGCGCGACGCGCAGCTTCTCCTCGGCCTCCTGCATGCGCTGCTCGGCGGCGCGGGAGAGTTCGGTGGCCTGGCGGCGGGCCTGGTCGGTCTCGGCGGTCGTGGTGGAGCGGAGCTGCTCGGCGTGGCTGGTGGCCTCCTGCGCCTGGCTGGAGGCGGCGCCGAGGAGGCGCTCGGCGTCCCTGCGGGCGCGCAGCAGAATCGCTTCGGCCTCGGCGCGGGCGGCCTCGGCCTCGGAGCCCACGCGCCGACTGGTCTCCTCGGCGAGCCGGGTGGCCTCGGCGCGGGCGGTGGCGAGCGCCTGCTCGGCCTCCGCGCGGGACTCCTCCATCAGACGGCGGGCCTGGGACTCCGTACGGGCGCGGAGCTGCTCGGCCCAGGCGACGTTCTCGTTGACGTGCGCCTCGACGGTCTGCCGGCGCTCGCTGAGTTCCTGGTCCAGCTGCTGACGGCGCTGGACCGCCTCGTTGTGCAGTTCGGCCTGGAGCCGGGACTGGTGCTCGGCGTGCTCCTGGAGGATGCGCTGCGTCTGGGCGCGGGCGTCGCGGAGCTCGCGCTCGGCGTCCTGGCGGAGCTGCTCGGCCTGCGCCTGCGCGTTCCGCAGCAGCTGCTCGGCCTGGTAGCCGATGTCCGCGCTGTCGTAGGCGGGTCGGGACGCGATGGTGCGGCGCGCCTCGTGGAGCTTGGCGCGCAAGACCTCGACCTGGTATCCGAGGTCCTCGGCGTGCTGAACGGCCTTCTCGCGCTCGGTCTTCAGCCGGTCCATCTCGGCTTCGAACCTGGCGAGATGGTCGTCTTCAGCTCGGTGGCTCTCCTGGCGTTCGTAGCCCCGCACTGCGCGGTCCATCCTTCCCCGAGCTCTTCGAGCAGGGGAGACCCCAACCCTGGTCGCAACTCCGACGACCGCCCTCACGGCCGAGGACGGACCCCCGGGGAATCGTGGCAGATCGGACGACCCCGACATCCCGACTACGGTGCCGCACGGAGCGGCCCCGACCGGCCCCGGCCCGGAGTCGCCCACTCTACCGGGCCAGGAATCCGGTGGTCAGTGCTCCGCTGAGGAGTGGTCAGCCGACGGCTCTGCCGAGGTGACCAGTTCCGTCAGGACGCCGTGGCAGTCCTTGGGGTGCAGGAAGGTGATCCGGGAGCCCATGGAGCCGATCCGCGGCTGGTCGTAGAGGACCCGGACGCCCTTGCCGCGGATGTCGTCGGCGTCGCCGTCCACGTCCGCCGTGCCGAAGGCGATGTGGTGCACGCCCTCCCCGTTCTTGGCGAGCCACTTGCCCACCGCCGAGTCCTCCCGGGTCGGCTCCAGGAGCTGGAGGTAGGAGGCTCCGCCGTCCGAGGTGTCGTTGATCTTGAGCATGGCCTCGCGGACGCCCTGCTCCTCGTTGACCTCGGAGTGGAAGACCTCGAAACCGTACGTGGCACGGTAGAACTCGACAGTCTTGTCCAGGTCGAAACAGGCGATCCCGATGTGGTCGATTCGCGTCAGCATGCCTCCAGTGCAACGCCGCGACGGTGGTTACGCAACGTGCGCGCCGTCACACCGACCGGCCGGTGACCCGGCGGTCCGCCGCTCAGTACATTGGCGGTAAACCCTCGTTCACTTCTCATCCCTAGGGGCCGTGCCTCATGTCTGGAACGACCGGTACCACCTCAGTGATCGTCGCGGGCGCCCGCACGCCCATGGGTCGCCTGCTCGGCTCGCTCAAGTCCTTCTCGGGCGCCGATCTCGGCGGCTTCGCCATCAAGGCCGCGCTCGACCGGGCCGGCATCGGCGGCGACCAGGTCCAGTACGTGATCATGGGCCAGGTGCTCCAGGCGGGCGCCGGCCAGATCCCCGCCCGCCAGGCCGCGGTCAAGGCCGGCATCCCCATGAACGTCCCCGCGCTCACCATCAACAAGGTGTGCCTGTCGGGTCTCGACGCCATCGCGCTCGCCGACCAGCTGATCCGCGCCGGTGAGTTCGACGTGGTCGTCGCCGGCGGCCAGGAGTCGATGACCAACGCCCCGCACCTGCTGCCGAAGTCCCGCGAGGGCTTCAAGTACGGCGCCATCGAGATGCTCGACGCCATGGCGTACGACGGTCTGACCGACGCCTTCGAGAACATCGCCATGGGCGAGTCCACGGAGAAGCACAACAGCCGTCTGGGCATCCGGCGCCCCGAGCAGGACGAGGTCGCCGCCCTCTCGCACCAGCGTGCCGCCGCCGCGCAGAAGAACGGCATCTTCGAGGCCGAGATCACCCCGGTCGAGATCCCGCAGCGCAAGGGCGAGCCGGTCGTCTTCTCCAAGGACGAGGGCATCCGCGCGGAGACCACCGCCGAGTCCCTCGGCAAGCTCCGCCCCGCCTTCGCCAAGGACGGCACCATCACCGCCGGCACCTCCTCGCAGATCTCCGACGGCGCCGCCGCCGTCGTCGTGATGAGCAAGGCCAAGGCCGAGGAGCTGGGCCTCGAGTGGATCGCCGAGATCGGCGCCCACGGCAACGTGGCGGGCCCGGACAACTCGCTGCAGTCGCAGCCCTCGAACGCGATCCTGCACGCTCTCAAGAAGGACGGTCTGACCGTCGACGACCTCGACCTGATCGAGATCAACGAGGCCTTCGCCGCGGTCGCCGTGCAGTCAATGAAGGACCTCGGCGTTACCCCCGAGAAGGTGAACGTCAACGGTGGCGCCATCGCCCTGGGTCACCCGATCGGCATGTCCGGCGCCCGCGTGGTGCTGCACCTGGCCCTGGAGCTCAAGCGGCGTGGCGGCGGCATCGGCGCGGCCGCCCTGTGCGGCGGCGGCGGTCAGGGCGACGCGCTGATCGTCCGCGTCGCCGGCAAGTAAGTCACCTCGGCAAGGTCAGGCAAGGAGCTCTGCACATGGTGGACGTCCCCGCTCTGGTCGCCCAGGCACGGGAGGGCAGGCCGCGGGCCGTGGCCCGGCTGATCTCGCTCGTGGAGGGGGCGTCCCCGCAGCTGCGGGAGGTCATGGCGGCGCTGGCGCCGCTCACCGGCGGCGCGTACGTGGTGGGCCTGACGGGCTCGCCCGGCGTCGGCAAGTCCACGTCGACGTCCGCCCTGGTCTCCGCCTACCGGCGGGCCGGCAAGCGGGTCGGCGTCCTGGCCGTCGACCCGTCCTCGCCGTTCAGCGGCGGGGCGCTCCTCGGCGACCGGGTCCGGATGTCGGACCACGCCTCCGACCCGGGCGTCTACATCCGCTCCATGGCGACCCGCGGCCACCTGGGCGGCCTCGCCTGGTCCGCCCCGCAGGCCATCCGCGTCCTGGACGCGGCGGGCTGCGAGGTGATCCTGGTGGAGACCGTGGGCGTCGGGCAGTCGGAGGTCGAGATCGCCTCCCAGGCCGACACCTCGGTGGTGCTCCTGGCGCCGGGCATGGGCGACGGGATCCAGGCCGCGAAGGCGGGCATCCTGGAGATCGGCGACGTGTACGTGGTGAACAAGGCCGACCGGGACGGCGCGGACGCCACCGCCCGCGAGCTCAACCACATGCTGGGCCTGGGCGAGGCGCGCGGTCCCCATGACTGGCGGCCGCCGATCGTCAAGACGGTCGCGGCGCGCGGCGAGGGCATCGACGAGGTCGTGGAGGCCCTGGAGAAGCACCGTGCCTGGCTGGAGGAGCGCGGGGTCCTGGCGGAGCGCCGCCGGGCCCGTGCCGCCCGTGAGGTCGAGACCATCGCGGTCACGGCGCTGCGGGAGCGGATCGGCGATCTGCACGGCGACCGGCGGCTCGACGCGCTCGCGGAACGGATCGTGGCGGGCGAGCTCGATCCGTACGCGGCCTCGGACGAGCTGGTCGCGAGCCTGACGGGCAACTGAGCGGCGTACGGCTCCGCGGAGACGGAACAGGGCCTCACCGGGACGACCGGTGAGGCCCTACTTCGTCAGGTCCGCCGGACGCGGCCGCCGCTACGGCTTGCCGCGCCGACCGCGGAGCTGGTCCGCGACCGGCTTGAGGGACTCGCGCAGGTCGCCGAGCGCGTCCGGGCCGATCTGGTCGATGAAGTGCTTGCGCACCGACTCCACGTGGTGCGGGGCGACCTTCTGCATGGTCTCCATGCCCGCGTCGGTCAGCACGGCGTACAGGCCGCGCCGGTCGGACTCGCAGTTCTCGCGCCGGACGAGTCCGGCGTTCTCCATGCGGGTGATCTGGTGCGAGAGCCGGCTCTTCGACTGGAGCGTGGCCGAGGCCAGATCGCTCATGCGCAGCCGCCGCTCGGCCGACTCCGAGAGGTTCACCAGGATCTCGTAGTCGTTCATCGTCAGTCCGAAGGGCTGGAGATCCCGCTCCAGCTGGTACGTCAGCATCCTCTGGACGTCCAGGAATGTGCGCCACGCACACTGCTCGGCGTCGGTGAGCCACGGGGTGGCGGTCTCGGTCTCCATATATGGATTCTACCTAAGAAGTTGAATACTTGACGAAGTCTGGGAGCGTGCGTTCGAAGACGTCACCCTCCGCAGACTACCGCTCACAGACCGAAGCGACGCTGGAGGTCGCCGAGCTGGCCGGGAAGGCGCGGTACCGAGCCTTGCACAGACTGGCCGGAACCCGGCGATCCATGGCCGCCCGGTACGCCCGGCTGCGCCGGAGGGCCGCCGATCGCACGGTCCGCCATCAGGATCTCCGTCGACTGGAGGAGGACCGTGCCCGCCCCCACGAACTCGAACTGGTGCTCCTCGCCCGAGGTGCCCCCGATGCCCGTCAGCGCGCGGACGCCGCCCATCACACCGGTCATGTAGCCGTGGTCGTAGTGGTGGCACGGGGAGGGGCAGTCCGCCCAGCCGACCAGGGCCTGCGGGTCCACCCGCATCGGCGGCTCCATGAAGACCACCGGGCCGTTCGACGCGGCCACGAACTTGCCCGTGCCGATCAGGGTCACGAAGCCCGGCACGATCGACTGCTTCAGCGCGAGCGTCGGCTGGTAGGCGAGGAGATTGCCGGAACGGATCGTCAGATTGCCCTGGTCCAGGTCGAACGAGTTCACGTCGAAGGCCCGGTCCGCGAGCAGCATCTTCCCGCTGCCCTCGGCCACCACCCAGTCACTGGCGTGCAGGGGCGAGTGGAACGACGTCCGGACCAGCCGGTCCAGCCGCCCGTGCCCGATGCCGTTGAACTCGATCCGCCCGTAGTAGGCGATCATCTTGCCCTTCTGCAGGAACCACTGGGAGCCCTTGAGCTCCACACAGAAGGTGTACGGGTTCACGTTGTCGTCCGACGGCAGGGTCGTCGGGTCGTGGATCACGGGACCGGTCACAGCTTTTCCTCCGAGGCCTGCACGTACACCGCACCACTGCCGCTCAGCTCCAGCTGGAACGCCTCGCCCGACCCGCGCCCCACCATGTCGCGCCAGCCGAGCGCGGTGGAGAGCTTGTTCCGTACGTCGCCGTGGTGGGCCACGTACGCCTGCGGGTCCACGTGGACCGGGCGGCCCGGGGTGATCGGCAGCTCGATGACGCCGCCGTGCGCCATGACGGCCACCGCGCCGTGGCCCTTCAGGGTGGTGGTGAAGAGGCCCTGGCCGGTCACCTGGCCGCGGACCATGCCCATGACCCCGCCCTGCGAGCCCATGAACATGGTGCCCTGCTCCAGGGTGCCGTCGAAGGCGAGGAGGCGGTCGGCCTCCACGTACAGCGTGTCACCGGTCAGCCCGATCACCTGGATGTGGTGACCGCCGTGCCCGAACATCACCGTGCCGTTGCCCTCGACGGTCATCAGCGGCGTCGCCTCGCCGGCCACCCGGCGGCCGATCATCGACATCACGCCGCCCTGGCCGCCCGCCGTGTTCGGCGTGAAAGTGACGTCGCCCCGGTACGCGAGCATCGCGCCGCGCTGGCTGAACATCCGCTGCCCGGGGATGACGGTCGCCTCGACCATCTTGGAATTGATCTCGCGGAACGGCATCAGACGTCGCCCCCGATCGTGTTCCGCTCGCTCGGCTGGACGTACACGAGGCCGTCCCCCTCGAAGCGGATCTGGAAGGCCTCGCCGCCGCCCTCGCCCATGAGGGTGCGGAAGGTCACACCCGACTGGAAGTGCTGCTGGAGGTTGCCCTGGTGGGCGATGTACGCGCCGGGGTCGACCTGGAGCGGGTACTGCGGGGTCACCCGCAGCACCACCGCCGGGCCGTCGGACATGATCGCCGCCTGCCCGGTGCCCTCGACGGTCGTGGTGAAGAGGCCGTTGCCGGTGGCCCCGCCGCGCAGGCCCGTGAAGGTGGTGCCGGTGCGCAGCCCCGCGTCGGTGCAGAGCAGATTGCTCGCCTCGACCCAGAGCTTGTCGCCGTGCAGGGCGACGAGGTTGATCTCGGAGGCCCGGTCGGCGAACCAGCAGGTCCCCTGGCCGCGTACCTCCATCACCTCCATCTGCTCACCCGTGAGCCGGCGGGTGACCATGCCGCGCAGGCCCTCACCGCCGCCGCTCATCTTCTTGAACGCCATCTGGCCGTCGTAGGCGACCATCGAGCCGTTCTTCGCCTTGACGGCGTCGCCGGTCATGGAGACGGCGAGCACCTTGCTGCCTTGGAGTCGGAACGTTGCCACCAGCAGAAGGTACTGGGGACCCGGATAAAGAGACAGCAAAGTCGGCGTGCACAATGGACGGGCCCTTGTGCATCCGTTCACAAGATCGAACGAAGGTGACCCCCTCCGTGGACATCAAGACCGCTTCCTCCCTCCACCGGCTCCGGCTCGTCTCCGCGCCGGAGGCCGTCTCGTTCCTGCTCCTGCTGGTCTGCTCGGTGCTCAAGCGGACGACGGACTTCAACGCGGTGCCGGTCATGGGCGCGATCCACGGCGTGCTGTTCGTCCTCTACGTCCTGTTCTGGCTGGACGCCTGGAACCGGACCAAGTGGAGCTTCGGGACCGCCGCCCTCTACTTCGTCCTCTCCGTGCTGCCCCTGGGCGGCTTCTACGCCGAGCGGAAGCTCAAGCGCGAGGCCGAGGACGCGGTCGTCGCCTCCCGCGCCCGCGCCGCGGCCGCCGAAGGCGCGGTGCAGGTGTGATCGTCGCCTTCTCGGTCACCCCGCTGGGCGTGGGGGAGGAGGTCGGTGAGTACGTCGCCGACGCCGTCCGGGTCGTCCGTGAGTCCGGTCTCCCCCACCGCACCGACGCGATGTTCACCTCCGTCGAGGGTGACGACTGGGACCAGGTCATGGACGTCGTGAAGCGCGCGGTCGCCGCCGTGGAGGCGCGGGCCCCACGCGTCTCGGTGGTCATGAAGGTCGACATCCGCCCCGGTGTCACGGACGGTCTGCACAGCAAGGTCGCCACGGTGGAGCGGTACCTGGAGGGCTGAGTCCCCGCCCGTCCTCCGTACACGAGAAGCCCCCGGTCCCGCTTCGGGACCGGGGGCTCCGTCGTGTCCGAGGGCGCTGCTCCGGCCCGGGCGCCGGCTCCGCGGGAGCCGTCCCGGGCGATGACCGCCGTGGCGGAGCCGAAGCGTCACGTACGCCCCGGGGAGACGGGGCGGCCGTCACCGCCGGCGCTACCCACTCGGACCATCCCCGGTCGACACGCCGACAGGTCACCCCTTTTGCTGGGGTATCGACCTGTTCGACGGCAGCTGGAGGCACCGTGCGGCTGGGAGGCTACGACTACGACACCTACAGTCGACTCGCCGGTCCGCTCACGGAACCGGACCCGGTGGCCTACACGGTGCGGTACCGGAGTCTGCTCTCGAAGGAGCCGCACCGCGTACGTGCCGTCCTCCTCATGTGCCTCGCACCGGTCCTCTCGGCGCTGCTCCTCGCCTATCTCGTCTGGCCCGGCCACTGGACCGTCCGAGAGGGCGGCGCCCCCTGGCTCGTCCGCCTCGACACCGTGATGCTCGCGTCGATCGGGCTCATCTGCTTCTTCATGCTGGTGAACGTCACGTCGATCGCCCACGCCACCATGGCCGCCCGTGACCCCATACCCGTGTACGCCGAGCCCGGCACCCGCGTCGCCTTCCTCACCACGTACGTCCCGGGCAAGGAACCGCTCGCCATGGTCCGCCGCACCCTGGAGGCCGCCACCCGGCTGCGGCACGACGGCGTCCTCGGGGTCTGGCTCCTCGACGAGGGGGACTCCGCCGAGGCCAGGGCGCTCTGCGCCGAGCTGGGCGTCCACCACTTCACCCGGGCCGGAGTCCCCGAGTGGAACCGTGCGAAGGGCGTCCACCGGGCGAGGACCAAGCACGGCAACTACAACGCCTGGCTCGCCATGCACGGCCACGCGTACGACTGCTTCGCCTCCGTCGACACCGACCACGTGCCGCTCCCCGACTTCCTGGAGCGGATGCTCGGCTGGTTCCGCGACCCCGACGTCGCCTTCGTCGTCGGACCCCAGGTGTACGGCAACTACACCAACATGGTCACCAAGGCCGCCGAGTCCCAGCAGTTCCTCTTCCACGCCCTGATCCAGCGCGCCGGGAACCGCTATCACGCGCCCATGTTCGTCGGCACGAACAACGTCGTCCGGATCTCCGCCCTCCGGCAGATCGGCGGCCTGTACGACTCGATCACCGAGGACATGGCCACCGGCTTCGAACTGCACCGCAGGAGGAACCCGGCCACCGGCCGCCACTGGCGCTCCGTCTACACCCCCGACGTCCTCGCCGTCGGCGAGGGGCCGGCTTCCTGGACGGACTTCTTCACCCAGCAGCTCCGCTGGTCCCGCGGCACGTACGAGACGCTCCTCAGGCAGTACTGGAAGGCGCCCTTCCGTACCCCGCCGGGCCGCTTCCTCAACTACACCCTGATGCTCGTCTACTACCCGATGACCGCGGTCAACTGGCTCCTCGGTGTCCTCAGCGGCGTCCTCTACCTCTGGTTCGGCGCCTCCGGCACCCAGGTCTCCACCTCCGTGTGGCTGATGATCTACAGCGACGCCGTCGCCCTCCAGATCGGCCTCTACCTGTGGAACCGCCGGCACAACGTCTCGCCCCACGAACCCGAGGGCTCCGGCGGCCTCGCCGGCATGGCGATGTCCGCGCTCTCCGCCCCCGTCTACCTCAAGGCCCTCGGCTCGGTGTTCCTGCGCACCCGCGGCCGCTTCGTCGTCACGCCCAAGGGCGGCGAGGCCAGTCCCGACCGGATCGGGACCTTCCGTATCCACCTCTTCTGGGCGGCGGTCCTCATCGCCTCGCTCGCCGCGTCCGTCCACTTCGGGCACACCCACGCGGCCATGCGCGTCTGGGCGGCCCTCGCCCTGGTCATCGCCCTCGCCCCGATCAGCCTCTGGGCCTTCACGCGCCTCAGGGAGCGGCGGGCGCTCCGCGTCCGCGCGCGCGCCCGTGCCCGGGTCCGTGCCCGCGTCGCGGCCGTGGCCCGTGTCGAGGCCGCGGCGGCCGCCCCGCCCCCGCCCGGTCCCGCCACCCCCGCCCCCACGACGACCGGAGGGAACTGAGCCATGGCCCACCGGCCGTCGAAGAAGTTCAGGAGGACCCTCCTCGGCAGCGCGGCGGTACTGGTCCTCGCGGCGCTCAACGCCCCCGCGGCCGTCTCCTTCGCCGAGGAGAGGTACCACGCGTACAAGATCGCCCAGCCCGGCTACCAGCGGCGGTTCGGCTCCTGGGCCGAGGTCGAGGTCCCCGACCGGTACCGGATCAACGCCATCCACGCGGCCCTGCTGCACACCGGCAAGGTGCTGCTGATCGCCGGCTCCGGCAACAGCCAGAAGAACTTCGACGCGGGGACCTTCGAGACCATCCTGTGGGACCCCGCCGCGAACACCTTCAAGAAGATCCCCACCCCGGTGGACTTCTTCTGCTCCGGCCACACCCAGCTTCCCGACGGCCGCCTGCTCGTCGCCGGCGGCACCGCGCGGTACGAGATCCTCGACGGCGAGGTCAAGAAGGCCGGCGGTGGCATGCGGGTCAAGAACGAGAGCCCCGACAAGGCGGTCACCCTCAAGAAGGGCACCGTCTTCCGTTCGCCGTCCGGGGTCGAGTACGTCTCCCGGTTCGACGTCACCGTCCCCAAGGCCGAGCGCGCGTTCGAGATCTCGTACTCCGCGGGCGGCCAGATGCAGCCGTGGAAGACCAAGGTGACCGCCGCCGAGGCCCGGGTCTTCGTCGAGGCCCGCGAGGAGGGCCCGCAGGCCCTCACCACCGAGGCCGCGCAGTACGAGGTCGTCGGCCTCGAGGGCGACGCCGCCGACGACGTCTACGGACTGGCGCAGAAGCTCACCACCGAGAAGCAGGACTTCCAGGGCATCAAGGGCGCCTACGAGTTCGACCCGAAGGCCGAGAGGTACATCCCGGTCGCCCCCATGAAGGACGCCCGCTGGTACCCCACCCTCGTCACCCTCCAGGACGGCAAGGTCCTCGCCGTCTCGGGACTCAACGACGTCGGCGACGTCGTCCCCGGCGACAACGAGATCTACGACCCCGTGACCAAGAAGTGGTCCAAGGGCCCCTTCCGCTACTTCCCCACCTACCCCTCCCTCTTCCTCACCCGGGGCGGCAAGCTCCTCTACACCGGTTCCAACGCCGGATACGGACCCGCCGAGAAGGGCCGCGAACCGGGCCTGTGGGACCTGCGGAAGAACTCCTTCACCAAGCTCGGCGGGCTCACCGACCCCGACCAGCTGGAGACCTCCGCCTCCCTGATCCTGCCCCCCGCCCAGAACCAGAAGGTCATGGTCCTCGGCGGCGGCGGGGTCGGCGAGTCGTCCCGGTCGACCGCCCGCACCTCGATCATCGACGTGTCGCAGGAGAGTCCCGTCTTCACCGACGGGCCGGCACTCCCGCAGGGCACCCGCTACCTCAGCGGCGTCCTGATGCCCGACGACACCGTCTTCACCACCGGCGGCTCCGAGAACTACCGGGGCCGCGGCGGCAGCGACATCCTCAAGGCACAGTTCTACGACCCGAGGAGCAACACCTTCACCGAGGCCGCCGAACCCACCGTCGGCCGCAACTACCACTCCGAGGCGCTGCTGCTCCCCGACGGCCGGGTGGCCACCTTCGGCTCCGACCCGCTCTTCGACGACAAGGACGACACCCGGCTCGGCACCTTCGAGCAGCGCATCGAGGTCTTCACCCCGCCCTCCCTCCACCGGGCCGGCGCCGACCGGCCCGTCCTGGGGGAGGGGCCGCAGGAACTCGACCAGAACGGCCGCGCCACCTTCCGGACCAAGGACGCCGGCCGGATCGTCACGGCCCGGCTCATGCGGCCCAGCGCCGTCACCCACACCACCGACGTCGAGCAGCGCTCGGTGGAGGCGGGCCTGACGAAGAGCCCGGACGGGACGACGGTCACCGTCGACGTACCGGACGACCGGACCCTCGTACCGCCCGGCTGGTACATGCTCTTCGTCACCGACGCGACCGGCGTCCCGTCCGAGGCGAAGTGGATCCAGGTGGACTGAGCGCGCCCTCCCGGTGGCCTACGAATCCGCCCTGCGCGCCAGGCCCAGGGCGTAGTCCGGCCACCACGTCCCGGCGGCCGGGCCGCCCCGGCACGGGCCGTCCGAGTCGCCGGGGCGCTTGACCCAGAGATAGGCGTCGACCAGCTCGTCCCCGGTCCGGTCCGTCGGCGGTACGCCCAGGGCCCGGCCCGGCGGGTTGCACCAGGCCTCCGCCCCGTCGCCCGGGAGGGGACCGTCACCGTTGCGGCTGGTGTCCACGGTGAAGTGGGCGCCGCCGAGCAGCCCCGACAGCCTCGCGCCGAAGCCCCGCACCGTCTCGGTCGTCTGGAAGTTGGAGACGTTCAGCGAGAAGCCGTCCGCGTGGGCGACGCCCGCCCGGCGCAGCGGCTCCACCAGTCTGCCCGGATCGTCGATCCAGGCCGGGTTCCCGGCGTCCAGGTAGACCCGGGTGCGGGGCTGCCGCTTGAGCCGTTCGACGGCCTCGGCGAGCAGCCCGTACCGCTCGTCGTGGTGCTCGGCCGGAGTGCAGCCGTCCACGAGGTGCGGCACCGCGTCGGGCTCCAGGACGACGATCGCCGAGGCCTCCCCGAGGGCGCCGGCGAAGGAGTCGATCCAGGCCCGGTAGGCCCCCGCGTCGTGCGAGCCGCCCGCCGAGTACAGGCCGCAGTCGCGGTGCGGGATGTTGTAGGCGACGAACACGGCCGTACGGTCCTCCGCCGCGGCCCCCCGCACCGCGCGGGTGATCTCCGGCACGGGATCGTCGCCGGCCGGCCAGTCCGCGACCGGGCGGTCCGCGATCCGCCTCAGGATCCTCGCGTCCTCGGTCCTGCCCTGCTCCTCGTACCGCCGCACCTGCCGGGCCGCGTCGCTCTCCGGGTCGACCCAGAACAGCGAGCCGCCCGCGGGGGCCGCGGTCCCGTCGCGCGTGGACGGCGGACCGACGGGCCCCCTCGGGGGCTCGTCCTCACCGCATCCGGCCAGAAGCAGCGCGGCGACGAGGGTCAGGGCGACGGCGGTGGCGGTGCGGCGGGACATCCGGCCCCCCGGGGTCGGGTACGGCGGTCACGGCGCGTACGGGGACGGAACGGGGCCATCGTGGCATGACGGTCAGTCTGTTCCGGGCTGCGACACCGCGATCCCCAGCGGTGTCCGCTCGTACAGCACCTGGTGGCCGTAGCGCCGGGAGGTGAGCAGCCCGGCGTCCCGCAGCACCGCGAGGTGCGCGGAGACGGTGGACGGGGCCCGGCCCAGGAGGTGGGAGAGCGCCGTCGTCCCCATCGGCTCGGCGAGGGCGCACAGGACGTCCGCCCGCACCGGTCCCAGGAGCCGCCCGAGCGCCTCCGGCGTACGGTCCCCGGACTCCGACCACAGCCCGCCGACCCCGCGCGCCGGATAGACCACGGTCGGCTGCCACGGCGGATCGAAACCGCTCACCACGTCCGGCCAGGTGAACACCGACGGCATCAGCACGAGCCCCTGCCCTTCCAGCGGCCGGATGTGCTCGCCGCGGTACGCGACCCGCAGCGTGGCGGTGCCCGCGTCCCACGCGAAGGACGGATGCAGCTCGTCGAGGAGCCGTTCGAGACCGCCCTCGGCGAGCCGCCGCGAGTGGTACGCCACGTCCGCCTCCAGGAGCGCCCGCAGCCGTGGCCAGTCCGGGGCGATCAGCGTCTCCCAGGCGACCAGGAGCAGCTCCGCGAGCCGCCGCACCGCCCCGGCCGGGTCCGCGAGCATCCGCCGCCCCTCGGCCGTCCCGGCCGCCCCCGGGGTGTCCGCGAGCGCCCGCTCGAAGTCGTCGAGGACCAGCGCCGGATCGGTCTCCCGTACCGCGGCGATCTCGTCCTCGAACGCGGCGGCGGGCCCCAGCGGCGGCGGATAGAGGAAGTCCGGACTGTGCCCGTGCAGCGGCATCAGCAGATGCAGCGGCCCGAGGTCCAGCTCTCGCGCGGCGGACGCGATCCGCCGCATCCACGGCAGGTGGTAGCCCTGCTTGCCGGGGCGGGCCAGGACCCGCACGGCGGAGTGGGTCTCCCAGAGCGGGGAGATCGCGAACCGGATCCGCAGCGGATCGGCCTCGCCGAAACGCAGGTGGTACGGCACGGGGCCCTCCGGGTCGCTGTCGGGCGGGAGATTCGTCTGGAGCCGAAAGTCTAGGAGGGAGCCCGTCCCCGGCGGCACGCTGCGTGCCATGCCGAAGCACGACGACCCCACCACCGCGCCGCCCGGAACCGGACCGGCGCCCACCGCCACCGCGCCGCCGCCCCCGCCCGGCCCCGAGCCCGCCGCAGGCCCCGGCTACCGAGCCGTCTTCCGGGTGCGGGAGTTCCGGGTCGTGTTCGTCGCGCACCTCTTCTCGCTGCTCGGGGTCGTCGTCAGCGAACTCGCGCTCACCGTGCTCGTCTACGACCTGACCCGCTCCCCGCTCCTCTCCTCCCTCACCTTCGCGCTCGGCTTCCTCCCCTATCTCGTCGGCGGCACCCTGCTCGCCGGGCTCACCGACCGGCTGCCACCCCGCCGGATCCTCGTCGTCTGCGACCTCTTCTGTGCCGGCTGCGTCGCGCTCATGGTCGTCCCCGCCACCCCGGTCGCCGTCCTGCTCGTACTGCGCTGCGCCATCGCCGTCGTCTCGCCCGTCTTCAACGGCACCCGCATGGCGACCCTCGCCGACATCCTCGGCGAGGGGGACCTCTTCGTCCTCGGACGCTCCCTGCTGCGGATCGTCTCCCAGAGCGCGCTCCTCACGGGCTACGCCGTCGGCGGCGTGCTGCTCACCGTCGTCCCGCCGCGCGGCGCCCTCGCCGTCACCGCCACCACCTTCCTCGTCTCGGCGCTGCTGCTCCGGTTCGGCACCGCGCGCCGGCCCGCCCGGGCGTCCGGGGCCGCGGGCAGCGGGCTCTCCGGGACCTGGGCGGTGCTGCGGAACCGGCGTGTGAGGGCCCTGATGGTGATGTTCTGGGTGCCGCCGCTCTTCGCCGTCGTCCCCGAGGCGCTCGCCGCCCCCTACGCGGACCAGATCGGGGTCTCCACCGCCGCCCTCGGGCTCCTCATGTGCGCGCTGCCCGTCGGCACCATCACGGGCGAGCTCTTCGCCGGATCGTTCCTCTCCGCCGCCACCCGCTCCCGGATCGTGCTGCCGCTCGCCGTGGCCGGCGTCCTGCCCTACCTCCTGTACGCCCCCGAGCCCGGCGTCGCCCTGGCGGCCGCCGCTCTCTTCCTGGCGGGCGCCACCGGGGCGTACACCCTCGGGCTCGACGCCTGGTTCGTCGCCGCCGTCCCCGAGGAGCAGCGGGGGAGGGCCATGACCCTGATGACGGCGGGCATGATGACCGTCCAGGGCGTCGGCATGGCGGGGGCCGGGATCGCCGCCGAGTTCGCCCCCGTGCACGTGGTCGTCGCGGGCACGGGCGTCCTCGGCACGCTCTGCCTCCTCGTGGCCGCCGCCGAGCTGCGGGCGGCCGGGGCGGCGGCGGGGCCCGGCCGGGCCGGTCGGAGACCGAAAGGCGAGACGGGGCTGACCGGCATATGACCAGTCGGTAAGGTCGACGCGTGCCGAAGCCGCTCAGTCTCCCCTTCGACCCCATCGCCCGCGCCGACGAACTGTGGCAGAAGCGCTGGGGCCCGGTCCCCTCGATGGCCGCGATCACCTCGATCATGCGCGCCCACCAGATCCTCCTCGCGGAGGTCGACGCCGTGGTGAAGCCGTACGGGCTGACCTTCGCGCGGTACGAGGCCCTGGTGCTGCTGACCTTCTCGAAGGCCGGGGAGCTGCCGATGTCCAAGATCGGCGAGCGGCTGATGGTCCACCCCACGTCCGTGACGAACACGGTGGACCGGCTCGTGAGGTCCGGTCTGGTCGACAAGCGGCCCAACCCGAACGACGGCCGCGGAACGCTCGCCTCCATCACCGGGAAGGGCCGTGAGGTGGTCGAGGCGGCCACCCGCGACCTGATGGAGATGGAGTTCGGGCTCGGCGCGTACGACGCGGAGGAGTGCGCGGAGATCTTCGCGATGCTGCGTCCGCTGAGGGTCGCGGCGGACGACTTCGAGGAGAAGTAGGCGCTCGCGCCCCGAGGGCCGACCCGCCCGAAGATCGCCCGGAACGTGCCGTTACGCTCGACGGCATGAAATCCAGCGTGCTGACCCGTTACCGCGTGATGGCGTACATCACCGCCGTCATGCTGCTCGTGCTGTGCACCTGCATGGTCTTCAAGTACGGGTTCGAGATGGGCGAGGACGTGACCTTCGCGGTCTCCCAGGCCCACGGCGTCCTCTACATCATCTACCTGGTCTTCGCCTTCGACCTGGGCTCCAAGGCCCGCTGGCCGTTCGGGAAGCTGCTCTGGGTGCTGCTCTCGGGCACCATCCCGTTCGCCGCCTTCTTCGTCGAGCGCAAGGTCGTCGCCGAGACGCTGCCGCTGATCAGTGGCGCGCGGCCGGAGCCGGTCAAGGCCTGACACGGACCCCCGCACTGATGTGCGGGGGTTTCCCATCGACATTTACTAGGACGTCCTAGTAAATTCGAAGCATGGACGCTGACGCCATCGAGGAAGGCCGCCGTCGCTGGCAGGCCCGTTACGACAAGGCCCGCAAGCGGGACGCCGACTTCACCACGCTCTCCGGCGACGCCGTCGAGCCCGTCTACGGGCCCCGCCCCGGCGACACCTACGAGGGCTTCGAACGCATCGGCTGGCCCGGCGAGTACCCGTACACCCGGGGACTCCACGCGACCGGCTACCGCGGCCGGACGTGGACCATCCGCCAGTTCGCCGGCTTCGGCAACGCCGAGCAGACCAACGAACGCTACAAGATGATCCTGGCCGCCGGCGGCGGCGGCCTCTCCGTCGCCTTCGACATGCCCACCCTCATGGGCCGGGACTCCGACGACCCCCGCGCCCTCGGCGAGGTCGGCCACTGCGGTGTCGCCATCGACTCCGCCGCCGACATGGAGGTCCTCTTCAAGGACATCCCGCTGGGCGACGTCACCACCTCGATGACGATCTCCGGCCCCGCCGTGCCGGTCTTCTGCATGTACCTGGTCGCCGCCGAGCGCCAGGGCGTCGACCCGGCCGTGCTCAACGGCACGCTCCAGACCGACATCTTCAAGGAGTACATCGCGCAGAAGGAGTGGCTCTTCGAGCCCGAGCCCCATCTGCGCCTCATCGGCGACCTGATGGAGCACTGCGCGCAGGGCATCCCCGCGTACAAGCCGCTCTCCGTCTCCGGCTACCACATCCGCGAGGCCGGGGCGACGGCCGCGCAGGAGCTCGCCTACACCCTCGCCGACGGCTTCGGCTACGTGGAGCTCGGCCTCAGCCGCGGCCTCGACGTCGACGTCTTCGCCCCCGGTCTGTCCTTCTTCTTCGACGCCCACCTCGACTTCTTCGAGGAGATCGCCAAGTTCCGCGCCGCCCGCCGGATCTGGGCGCGCTGGATGAAGGAGGTGTACGGCGCCACGACCGACAAGGCCCAGTGGCTCCGCTTCCACACCCAGACCGCCGGTGTCTCCCTCACCGCCCAGCAGCCGTACAACAACGTCGTACGGACCGCCGTGGAGGCCCTCTCCGCCGTCCTGGGCGGCACCAACTCGCTCCACACCAACGCCCTCGACGAGACCCTCGCGCTCCCCAGCGAGCAGGCCGCCGAGATCGCGCTCCGCACCCAGCAGGTCCTCATGGAGGAGACCGGCGTCGCCAACGTCGCCGACCCGCTGGGCGGCTCCTGGTACGTCGAGCAGCTCACCGACCGCATCGAGGCCGACGCCGAGAAGATCTTCGACCAGATCAAGGAGCGCGGCCGCCGCGCCCACCCGGACGGCCGGCACCCGATCGGGCCGATCACCTCCGGCATCCTGCGCGGCATCGAGGACGGCTGGTTCACCGGCGAGATCGCCGAGTCCGCCTTCCAGTACCAGCGCTCCCTGGAGAAGGGCGACAAGCGCGTCGTCGGCGTCAACGTCCACCACGGCTCCGTCACCGGCGACCTGGAGATCCTCCGGGTCAGCCACGAGGTCGAGTGGGAGCAGGTCCGGGTCCTCGGCGAGCGCAAGGACCGCCGTGACGACGCCAAGGTCCGCGCCTCGATCGACGCCATGCTGGCGGCCGCCCGGGACGGCTCGAACATGATCGCCCCGATGCTGGACGCGGTCCGCGCGGAGGCCACCCTCGGCGAGATCTGCAACGCGCTGCGGGACGAGTGGGGCGTGTACACGGAGCCCCCGGGCTTCTGATCCCCCTTCACACGCGCGTGGGGCGGTACGGGAACTCCCGTACCGCCCCACTTCCATGAGGCGCCCTCAGCCGATGGCCGCCGCCGCGCCGAGGCCGCCCACCAGGAGCGCCGAGAGCCGCGCCACCCACGGCGCGTCGACCGGCTCCGCGCTCACCAGCGCTCGGTGCACGACGGCGCCCGCGATCACGTCGAAGATCAGGTCGTCGGTGGCGTCCACCGCGCCGGGGTCCCGGTCGGCCGGGAGCTCGCCGCGCCGCTGCGCCCGCATCCGGCCCTCCAGGACGAGCCGCTTCTGCCGGTCGACGATCGAGGCCCGTATGCGCTCGCGCAGCGGCTCGTCGCGGGTCGACTCGGCCACCACCGCCATCAGGGCCGTCTTGGTCTCGGGGCGTTCCAGGAGGGCGGCGAACTGCAGGACGACGTTCTCGATGTCGGCCTGGAGGGAACCAAGGTCGGGCAGTTCGAGTTCGTCGAAGAGGACGGCGACGGCGTCGACCACGAGCTCGCTCTTGTTGGCCCAGCGGCGGTACAGGGTCGTCTTGGCCACCCCGGCCCGGCCGGCCACGTCCCCCATCGTGAGCTTGGACCAACCCAGCTCGACCAGGGCCGCGCGGGTCGCCTCCAGGATGGCCGTGTCGGCCTCGGTGGAGCGGGGGCGCCCGGTACGGCTGCTGCGGTGGGTGCGGCGACACATCGACGACATGGACGTCGACCATACCCGCCGGTAGGTAACGCGCCAGAGGGGCCGCGTGTGAGGCAGTTCACCGTGCGGATCCGGCCCGCGCCCTCCCCCCGGCCCGCTCCGGGGAGTTACGCTACGACCTGTAGCGAAAGGCATTGAGCGGCCTGAGCGACAACCACGGCACCGGGTGGGGATCCGGCGCCATCGAGCACCGGGTGGGGACCCGGTGTGAACCGAAGACGAAGAACCGTGTCGCCCCCACGTCTCGCACACCGGCGGGAGACGTGCGGACGGCACGGTTCAGCCATGACTTAACGGTTACGTGCGCGGAAGGGGGAGGATGTACTCATGCAGCCCCGAAACATGTCCATGAGCGGCGTCGTCGACCTCGCCGCGGTGAAGGCGGCCGGAGAGGCCAAGGCGAAGGCGGAGCAGACGCGCGCCGCCGCCGCCCGGCAGGGTGGCCCCGCCGCCGTGCCCCCGTCCGCCCTGGTGATCGACGTCGACGAGGCGGGCTTCGAGCGCGATGTGCTCCAGCGCTCCGCCGAGGTCCCGGTCGTCCTCGACTTCTGGGCCGAGTGGTGCGAGCCCTGCAAGCAGCTGAGCCCGCTCCTCGACCGGCTCGCCGTCGAGTACAACGGCCGCTTCCTGCTCGCGAAGATCGACGTCGACGCCAACCAGATGCTGATGCAGCAGTTCGGCATCCAGGGAATTCCGGCCGTTTTCGCGGTGGTCGCCGGTCAGGCGCTGCCGCTCTTCCAGGGCGCCGTGCCCGAGGCCCAGATCCGCGAGACCCTCGACCAGCTGATCCAGGTCGGCGAGGAGCGGTTCGGTCTGACCGGCATCGTCGTCGACGCGCACGGCGAAGACCCCGAGGGCGGGGCGGCCGCGGCCGCGCAGCCCGCCGGCCCGTACGACGCCCTCCTCGAATCGGCCATGTCCGCGCTCGACGCGGGTGATCTGGCCGGCGCCGTCCAGGCGTACAAGAACGTGCTGGCCGACGACCCGGCCCACCCGGAGGCCAAGCTCGGTCTGGCCCAGGCCGAACTCCTCGCCCGGGTGCAGGACCTCGACCCGGCCGCGGTCCGCAAGGCCGCCGCCGACGGTCCGGCCGATGTGACCGCGCAGATCGCCGCCGCCGACCTCGATCTGGTGGGCGGTCATGTACAGGACGCCTTCGGCCGTCTCGTCGAGACCGTGCGCCGCACGGTCGGCGAGGACCGGGACGCCGCGCGACTGCGGCTCCTGGAGCTCTTCGAGGTGATCGGCGTCGACGACCCGCGGGTCACGGCGGCCCGGCAGGCCCTGGCACGGGTGCTCTTCTAGCTCCTGCCGGTGCGCCGGATCGTCCGACGATTTGGCAGCAGGGTGACAAAAGGCGGCCGCGTTTTACCAAAACTTGGTAATCGCGGCCGCTGTTACTTGCAGTAAATCGAACCTGTGGTTCTGTCCGCATTCTTCCGGCGATCTGCTGATATTCCTCGCCACGCGAA
The DNA here is from genome assembly GCF_036226665.1 of Streptomyces sp. NBC_00691. Classification (NCBI taxonomy): domain Bacteria; kingdom Bacillati; phylum Actinomycetota; class Actinomycetes; order Kitasatosporales; family Streptomycetaceae; genus Streptomyces; species Streptomyces sp. NBC_00691. Next base: position 5,530,653 of record NZ_CP109007.1, read on the forward strand.
CGTACCCTCCGTACCCATTCGGCCCCGCCCCGCCATGACGTGGTTATCCACCCGTTACTAGCCAGTAACGAACCCCCTTGTGCGGGGGCCCGGAATGGACCACGATCGGCGACGCTCGGTCCGAACCGCACCACCCCGGCAACCAACCGGGAAGCGGCGAGGGTCCCCACCGGGTGGACCGGTGTTCCGGCACCGGTCGTGGACAGGGGGGTTCCCGCTCTCATCGAACGGGGCCTGTCCAATCAGGTCGCGCTCCAAGGCGCGGCCCATGGTTGTCGCTCGGGGGTGATCGCCGGTGATTCGGACGCGCAACGCGCCGCCTGATGCCTCGGCGCTCTCCTTCCCGAGGACGTAGCTCTTCTCCCATCCCAGGACGGGCCCCTGGCCCTTCCGGAGATGTACGTCCGAGAAGGAGGAATTCTCATGAAGTCCCAGGTTCGTGGCGGGACCAGATGGAAGCGGTTCGCCGTCGTCATGGTCCCGAGTGTGGCCGCGACGGCCGCGATCGGTGTCGGCCTGGCCCAGGGCGCGCTCGCCGCGTCCTTCAGCATCTCCGGCCAGGAGTTCAAGGTCTCGGCCAACAGCCTTGTCGGTACGGACTTCGTCCAGTACGGCAGCGTCGACGCCGGTAAGGACCTCGAGGGCAAGGACTTCGCCGCCCCGGTGGCGGTGTCCGGCTTCTCCGAGGCCTGGATCACGAACATGTGCCAGTCGGTCGTGACGCCGAAGGTGCCGTTCATCGGTGACGTCACCCTCCGTCTGGAGGCCGGTACCGAGGCCGCCAAGAGCGGCAAGGCCGAGGACAAGGTCTACGCGAAGGGCATCTACCTCGATGTCTCCGAGCTCAAGGCCGACGCCGAGTTCACCAACATCGACATCGGCATCGCCGCCGGCGACCTGCACAAGGTCAACGGCCAGCCGGTTCCGGGCAAGCCGGGCATCCAGCCCAACACCAAGGCCAACCCGTACGGCTTCGGCCAGCGTGCCGAGCAGGCGACGCTGAACAACGTGGAGCAGAAGGCGTGGGCCACCACGGCCGGCACCTTCAAGCTCCCCGACCTTCACCTGTCCCTGCACCGGGGCACCTCGAAGGAGTGCTACTAGGACTGACCGGTCCGCGAGGACCAGGTCGTCCTGGGGGTGGGACCGCTCCGTGCGGTCCCACCCGCGAGGCCCCTTCTCTTCAACTTCTCAGCAACACCGCTTCCAGGGAGCTGTTCCATGAGCGCCGAGATCCCCGCCTCCCGCGAAGTCCCCAAGAAGGAGAACCGGTTCAAGGTCTGGCGGCAGACCCGGCCCTTCTGGGCGGGACTGTTCACCATGATCGGCGGCGTGCCGATCGCCTACCTTCCGTACGGGGACATGCGGCTCGGCAATGTCACCCTCGCCATGCAGACGACCGCCGGAGCCGGCGCGCTGATCATCGGCGTCCTGCTCATCACGCTCGGTCTGACGATGTGGTTCCAGCCCATCGTCCGAGTGTTCGCGGGAGTCGCGACGATCGTCCTGGCGCTCGTCTCCATCCCGGTCTCGAACTTCGGTGGCCTGGTCATCGGCTATCTGTTCGCGGTCATCGGCGGCGGCATGTCCGCCGCGTGGGCACCCGCCCCGCCGGCCGAGGAGACCGACGAGGCAGAGGCCGACGCAGAGCACGACGGTCAGCCGGAGGCCTCCGACGAGGCAGCCCCCGCCCTCGACCCCGAGACCGCGGCCATGGTGGCGGCCGTATTCCCGGAGCAGCGCGAGGGCGCGCAGCCGCTGACCGACACGACGATCGACGCCAAGGGCGGGAGGAACAGTGCGGGGTGACGAGACTCAGTCGGCGCTCGCGAAGGAGGGCCCGCGGCACGCGGCCCCGCGCAAGTCGCTGCTGAACAGGATCCAGGGCCCCGCGGGCAAGGCGATGGCGCTGGCCGCCATGCCGACCGCGGTGTTCGTGGGCATGGGCCTCACGCCCAGGCTCGCCCTCGCCGACGAGAAGGACATCCCCTTCGCACCCGGCCCCTGCGTGACGCGCTCGGACGAGCCGGCGCAGGAGGAGACGACGAAGCCGGCCGAGACGGCGAAGCCGACGCCCTCCTCCACCGCGACGCCTTCCGCGACCGCGACGGCCACCCCGACCGCCACCGCGACCCCCACCGCCACCGGAAGCCCGGCGCCGACCGCGACCGAGACCGAGCAGGCGGCCACGCGACAGCGCGACGAGGCGAAGACCACCGCCGCGCCGACCGCGACGACGGCCCCGACGGCCCCGACGGCCACACCCACGCCGACGAAGTCGAAGAACCCGCTCGACCCGCTGGGCGTCGGCGACGCGCTCAAGGACCTGTTCGACGGCCCGGACCCCAAGCCGACGGAGACGCCCACCACGGCGGCCCCGACGACCCAGGCACCCGCCCCGAGCACCTCCGCGACGCCCCCCGCCGACAAGCCGGACACCGCCGACGAGACGGACGGGACCACGCCGCCGAAGGCGACCGCCGGCCCGGGCGTGGAGACGAAGAAGCAGATCGAGAAGGCCGCCGAGGAGGCGGGCGCGAAGGTCCAGGAACTGCCGGAGAGCGCCAAGGGCCTGGACGCCAAGAAGGACGAGTCCATACCCGACGGCGCCAAGCCCCGGTTCCCGTGCCCCGAGGCGGACCCCGAGGCGCTCGCCGCCGCCGACCTGGAGCCGGGCGTCCCGCTGCTCCCGGACGAGCCGTGGCGGCTGGAGAGCACGCTGCTCACCCTGAAGGGTCTCAAGTACCACGGCATCGTCGAGGTCAAGACGGGCAGCGGCAAGATCAAGAAGGTCCTGAAGTTCACCTCGACCGGTATCGACATCAAGGACCTGCACCAGCTGACGGTCCACTCCGAGGGCCGCACGGGTCACGTCCGCTCCGACAAGGGCTCGACGTCGACCATCACCAACGGCACGGTGACGATGTACACGGAGGAGCTGAAGGGCAACCTCTTCGGCATCATCCCGATCACCTTCAGCCCGGAGAGCCCGCCCCCGCTGGACGTGCCCTTCGCCTTCTTCACCCAGGTGAAGCTCAAGCAGGCGGGCCAGTTCGGCGGCACCCTCAAGGTCCCGGGCCTCCGCAACACGATCGAGCCCAGCTGAGCCCCGTACCCCTTCCGTACGACGAAGCCCCCGTCCGCACAGTGCGGACGGGGGCTTCGTCGCGAGGTCAGGCGTGCTCGCCGCCACCGAGGTGGTGGACGCGGACCATGTTCGTCGTGCCGGGGACGCCGGGGGGCGAGCCGGCGGTGATGATCATGGTGTCGCCGGCGTTGTGGCGCTGGAGCTTCAGGAGCTCGGCGTCCACCAGGTCGACCATCGCGTCCGTGTTGTCCACGTGCGGGACGACGAAGGACTCGACGCCCCAGCTCAGGGTGAGCTGGTTGCGGGTGTTCTCGTCCGTGGTGAAGGCGAGGATCGGCTGCTGGACGCGGTAGCGCGAGAGGCGGCGGGCGGTGTCGCCGGACTGGGTGAAGGCGACCAGGGCCTTGCCGCCCAGGAAGTCGGCGATCTCGCAGGCCGCGCGGGCGACGGAACCGCCCTGGGTACGCGGCTTCTTGCCGGGCACCAGGGGCTGGAGGCCCTTGGAGAGCAGCTCCTCCTCGGCCGCGGCGACGATCTTCGACATCGTCTTCACGGTCTCGATCGGGTACGCGCCGACCGAGGACTCGGCCGACAGCATGACCGCGTCCGCGCCGTCGAGGATCGCGTTGGCGACGTCGCTCGCCTCGGCGCGGGTCGGCCGCGAGTTGGTGATCATCGACTCCATCATCTGGGTCGCGACGATCACCGGCTTGGCGTTGCGGCGGCACATCTCCACGAGGCGCTTCTGCACCATCGGGACCTTCTCGAGCGGGTACTCGACGGCGAGGTCGCCGCGGGCCACCATGACCGCGTCGAAGGCCGCGACGACGGCCTCCATGTTCTCCACGGCCTGCGGCTTCTCGACCTTGGCGATGACGGGGACCCGGCGGCCCTCCTCGTCCATCACCTTGTGGACGTCCTTGACGTCGTCGGCGTCACGGACGAAGGAGAGCGCGACCATGTCGCAGCCCATGCGGAGCGCGAAGCGGAGGTCGTCGACGTCCTTCTCGGACAGCGCGGGGACGTTGACCGCCGCACCGGGCAGGTTGATGCCCTTGTGGTCGGAGATGACACCGCCCTCGACGACGATGGTCTTGACCCGGGGGCCCTCGACCTCGACGACCCGCAGCTCGACGTTGCCGTCGTTGATCAGGACCTGGTCGCCCTTGGAGACATCGCCGGGCAGGCCCTTGTAGGTGGTGCCGCAGATGGACTTGTCACCGGGGACGTCCTCGGTGGTGATGGTGAACTCGTCACCGCGCACCAGCTCGACCGGGCCCTCGGCGAAGGTCTCGAGACGGATCTTGGGGCCCTGGAGGTCGGCGAGCACGCCGACGGCACGACCGGTGTCCGCGGAGACCTGCCGGACGCGGTCGTACCGCTCCTGGTGTTCCGCCTGGGAACCGTGGCTGAAGTTGAATCGGGCCACGTTCATGCCGGCCTCGATGAGAGCCTTCAGCTGCTCATAGGAGTCGACGGCGGGGCCCAGCGTGCAGACGATTTTGGAACGGCGCATGAGGCGGATCCTATCGGTTTGTTTCGCTGCGGAATATTCCGACTGGCGGAAAGTACAAATGGGCGCGGGGTCGCTCAGGCGTTCACTTCTCCGAGTGTTTCTCCGGGCCTTTCGCCGGGCGTTTCCGCGGGCCTTTCCCCGGGTGCCTCCCCGCCCACCAGAGCGAAGGCCTGACGGGCGATCTCCAGCTCCTCGTCCGTCGGCACCACGGCGACCGCCACCCGCGCGTAGTTCGGCGAGATCAGCCGTGCCTCGTCCGACCGCACCGCGTTGAGGTCCGCGTCCACCGCGAGCCCCAGCTCCTCCAGGCCCGCGATCGCGGCCGCCCGCACCGGGGCCGCGTTCTCCCCGACGCCCGCCGTGAACACCACCGCGTCCACCCGGCCGAGCACGGCGTAGTACGCCCCGATGTACTTCTTGAGCCGGTGGATGTAGATGTCGAAGGCGAGCGCCGCCCGCTCGTCGCCCTCGTCGATCCGGCGGCGGATCTCCCGCATGTCGTTGTCACCGCAGAGCCCCACCAGGCCGGACCTCTTGTTCAGCAGGACGTCGATGTCGTCCGCCGACATGCCCGCCACCCGCTTGAGGTGGAAGGTGACAGCCGGGTCGATGTCGCCCGAGCGGGTCCCCATGACCAGGCCCTCCAGCGGCGTCAGACCCATCGAGGTGTCCACGCACCGGCCGCCGCGCACCGCCGAGGCCGACGCGCCGTTGCCCAGGTGCAGCACGATCACGTTCACCTCCTCCGGCTCCTTGCCGAGCAGCCGCGCCGTCTCCCGCGACACGTAGGCGTGCGAGGTGCCGTGGAAGCCGTACCGCCGGATCCGGTACGCGTCGGCCGTCTCCACGTCGATCGCGTACCGCGCCGCCGACTCCGGCATCGTCGTGTGGAACGCCGTGTCGAAGACCGCGACCTGCGGCAGGTCGGGGCGGAGCGCCATCGCCGTACGGATGCCCGTGAGGTTCGCCGGATTGTGCAGCGGCGCCACCGGCACCAGCCGCTCGATCTCCGCCAGCACCTCGTCGTCGACGACCGTCGGCTCGGTGAACCGCAGCCCGCCGTGCACCACCCGGTGGCCGATCGCCGCCAGCTCGGGGGAGTCGAGCCCGAGCCCGTCCGCCGCCAGCTCCTCGGCGACCGCCTTCAGCGCGGCCGCGTGGTCGGCGATCGGGCCGTCCTTCTCCCGCTTCTCGCCGCCCCCGCCCTGGAGCGGGGTGTGCACGAGCCGCGAGGTCTCCTCGCCGATGCGCTCCACCAGCCCCTGGGCCAGGCGGCTGTCGTCACGCATGTCGAGCAGCTGGTACTTCACCGACGAGGAGCCGGAGTTGAGGACCAGGACGCGAGTGGGGGTTGTCATGCCGGGAGCTCCTGACCCTGGGCGGGGACCTGGGACTGGATCGCCGTGATGGCGACCGTGTTGACGATGTCGCTGACGAGCGCGCCCCGCGAGAGGTCGTTCACGGGCTTGCGCAGACCCTGCAGCACCGGACCGACGGCCACGGCGCCGGCCGAACGCTGCACGGCCTTGTAGGTGTTGTTGCCGGTGTTGAGGTCGGGGAAGATCAGCACGGTCGCCTGCCCCGCCACCTCCGAGCCCGGCAGCTTCGTCGCCGCGACCGAGGGCTCGACGGCGGCGTCGTACTGGATGGGTCCCTCGATGCGCAGCTCCGGGTGCGCCTCGCGGACCAGCTTCGTCGCCTCCCGCACCTTGTCCACGTCGGCGCCCGAGCCCGACGTGCCGGTCGAGTACGAGAGCATCGCCAGCCGCGGCTCGACGCCGAAACGGGCCGCGGTGGCCGCCGACTGGACCGCGATGTCCGCGAGCTGCTCGGCGTTCGGGTCCGGGTTGACCGCGCAGTCGCCGTACACGAGGACCTTGTCGGCGAGGCACATGAAGAAGACCGACGAGACGATCGACGCGTCCGGCTTCGTCTTGATGATCTCGAAGGCCGGGCGGATCGTCGCCGCCGTGGAGTGCACCGAACCGGAGACCATGCCGTCGGCCAGACCCTCCTGGACCATCAGCGTGCCGAAGTAGTTGACGTCCGAGACCACGTCGTACGCCAGCTCCACGGTCACGCCCTTGTGGGCCCGCAGCGCCGCGTACTTCTCGGCGAACGAGTCCCGCAGCTCCGAGGTCGCCGGGTCGATCAGCTGGGTGCCGGCGAGCGCGATGCCCAGATCGGCGGCCTTCTTGCGGATGACCTCGACGTCGCCGAGCAGCGTCAGGTCGCACACGTCACGGCGCAGCAGCACGTCGGCGGCGCGCAGCACCCGCTCCTCGGTGCCCTCCGGGAGCACCACCCGGCGCCGGTCGGCGCGCGCCTGCTCGATGAGCTCGTGCTCGAACATCATCGGGGTGACCCGGCCGCTGCGGGCCACCGAGATCCGCTTGAGCAGGTCGGCCGTGTCCACGTGCCGCTCGAACAGACCGAGGGCCGTCTCCGCCTTGCGCGGGGTGGCCGCGTTCAGCTTGCCCTCCAGGGCGAAGAGTTCGGTAGCGGTCGGGAAGCTGTTGCCCGCTACGGAGATGACCGGGGTGCCCGGCGCGAGCCGGGCCGCCAGGGTCAGGATCTCGTCGCTGGGCCGCTCGTTCAGGGTGAGCAGCACCCCGGCGATCGGCGGGGTGCCGGCCGAGTGCGCGGCCAGCGCCCCGACGACCAGGTCGGCCCGGTCCCCGGGGGTGACGACCAGACAGCCCGGGGTCAGCGCGTTGAGGAAGTTCGGCAGCATCGCCCCGCCGAAGACGAAGTCCAGCGCGTCGCGCGCGAGGCCCGCGTCGTCGCCGAGGACCACGGAGGCGCCGAGCGCGTGCTTGATCTGCGCGACGGTGGGCGCGGCGAGCGCCGGCTCGTCCGGCAGGACGTAGCAGGGCACGGGGACCCGGGCCGCGAGCCGCTCGGCGATGACCTCCCGGTCCTCGCCCGCCACCCGGTTGACGACCATCGCGAGCACGTCGCAGCCGAGTCCGTCGTACGCCCGGAAGGCGTTGCGCGCCTCGGACCGTACGGACTCCGCGGACTGGCCCTTGCCGCCGACGACCGGTATGACGGAGGCGCCGAACTCGTTGGCGAGCCGCGCGTTGAGCGCCAGCTCGTCGGGGAGCTGGGTGGCGGCGAAGTCGGTGCCGAGGACGAGGACGACCTCGTAGTCGCGGGCGACCGTGTGGAAGCGGTCGACCAGCTGCGACACCAGCTCGTCGGTGCCCCGTTCGGCCTGCAGCGCGGAGGCCTCGTGGTAGTCCATGCCGTAGACCGTCGAGGCGTCCTGCGAGAGCCGGTAGCGGGTGCGCAGCAGGTCGAAGAGCCGGTCGGGACCGTCGTGCACCAGCGGCCGGAACACCCCCACCCGGTCCACCTGGCGGGTGAGGAGCTCCATGACTCCCAGCTCGACGACCTGACGGCCGTCTCCGCGGTCGATCCCGGTCACGTACACGCTGCGCGTCACGCCGTGGTCTCCTGTCCAGTCCTGCGGAAAACGGGACTCACGGAGCCGGGGCGGGCGTGCCGTCGCGGCACGCTCGCGGCCCGTACGCCGGTCGACGCCGTCGTCCCTCGCGTCCACCGGCTGTGCTCAGAAAGCCCCGATAGGGCGGCATTACCCCCTTGACAATACCCCCGCCGATGGTTAGGTCGCCCGCCGGACGAAGGGCCCGGAACCCCGGGACGAAAGGCCTCCGCGAGCACCCCGGGAGGGACGCGCGGAGCGGCCGCGAGCGCGCCCCTCATGCCGGGCGTGTGAGAATCGCTCTGGCTCACCACGGAACGCGACCGAGCAGGAGACACAGCACGATGCGCATCGGAGTTCTCACCGCAGGCGGCGACTGCCCCGGCCTGAACGCAGTGATCCGGTCGGTCGTGCACCGGGCGCTGACCGGCCACGACGACGAGGTCATCGGCTTCGAGGACGGCTTCAAGGGCCTCCTCGACGGCCACTACCGCCCCCTCGACCTCAATGCCGTCAGCGGCATCCTGGCCCGCGGCGGCACCATCCTCGGCTCCGCGCGCCTGGAGCGGAACCGGCTGGCCGAGGCCGCCGCGACCGCCCCCGACCTGGCCCGCGAGTACGGCATCGACGTCCTCATCCCGATCGGCGGCGAAGGCACCCTGACCGCCGCCCGGATGCTCTCCGACGCCGGCATGCCCGTCGTCGGCGTCCCGAAGACCATCGACAACGACATCTCGTCCACGGACCGCACCTTCGGCTTCGACACCGCCGTCGGCGTCGCCACCGAGGCGATGGACCGCCTCAAGACCACCGCCGAGTCCCACCAGCGGGTGATGGTCGTCGAGGTGATGGGCCGCCACGCCGGCTGGATCGCCCTGGAGTCCGGCATGGCCGGCGGCGCGCACGGCATCTGCCTCCCCGAGCGGCCCTTCGAGGTCGACGACCTGGTCAAGATGGTCGAGGAACGCTTCGCGCGCGGCAAGAAGTTCGCCGTCATCTGCGTCGCCGAGGGAGCCCATCCCGTCGAGGGCTCGATGGAGTACAAGAAGGGCGAGATCGACCAGTTCGGCCACGAGCGCTTCCAGGGCATCGGCAACCAGCTCGCCGTCGAGCTGGAGCGGCGCCTCGGCAAGGAGGCCCGCCCCGTCATCCTCGGCCACGTCCAGCGCGGCGGCACGCCGACCGCGTACGACCGGGTGCTCGCGACCCGCTTCGGCTGGCACGCGGTGGAGGCCGCGCACCGCGGCGAGTTCGGCAGGATGACGGCGCTGCGGGGCACGGGCGTCGAGATGGTCCCGCTGGCCGAGGCGGTCACCCGCCTCAAGACCGTCCCGGAGGACCGCATCCGCGAGGCGGAGTCCGTCTTCTGACGTCCGTGACCTGACGCCCGTCCTCTGACGCCCGTCCTCTGGCGTGCGTCTTCCGGCGTGCGTCCTCCGGCGTCCAGCGGGCTCGTCCTGCGCCGTCCGCGCGGGGCGGCCCGAACGGCCCCCCCGTCGGGACCTCCGTCCCGACCCGTCCCGGATTCCCTCCGGGACCCCGCACCACCCGAGTGGCCCCGACCGTCCCCCCGTGGACGGTCGGGGCCACTCCGCTGTGCTCGGCATCACCCGTGGAAATGCCGGGTTCCACTCTTGAGCCGGAGCCCGAGATCAACAAGGCTTGGGGCTTGTCCCGGACATGTCCCAACCCCCGTCCGGGAGAGTTCGGTGGGTTCGGTCGAAGGGGAAGAGGCGCGGATGGCACCGGGGCGGCACACCCCTGACCCACGGGAGGCACGCACCCCCGCCGAGTTCCTCGCGCTCCTCCAGGCCCTCAAGGACTGGTCGGGCCTCACCTATCGCGAACTCTCGTCCCGTGCGGAGACCGACGGGGACGTGCTGCCCCGGTCCACCGTGGCGAACATGCTGGCCCGCGCGACCCTGCCCCGCGAGGAACTGCTGACCGCCTTCGTCCGCGCCTGCGGGGTGACACCGGCCGAGCTGGAGGAATGGCGGACGGTACGGGCAGAGCTGGCGGGACGGGGGGCGTACGGACCCGCCGTCGCGGGCGCGGATCCGAGTGCGGACGCGGATGCCGGTCCCGAGACGGTGGGGCCGGAGGCGCCCGACGCTCCCGTGACGGCCGGTCCGCCACCCTCCTGGCCCGGGCACGGACACGGGCCCGAGGACGGGGGCGACGCTGGGACCGGGCCGCACGGCGACGGGGCCGGCACCTCGTCCCGCATACGGCGCGCGCTCGTCTCCACCGTCGCCGTGGCCGGGCTCGTCCTCGCCGGGGTGAGCGTGGTGGCCCTCCTCCGCGACGGCGGCACCGGACCCGCGGGTCACCCGCCCCGAACCCCCACCGCCGTGGCGCCCGCCGCCGGGGACGTACGCATCCGGGTGGCCGGCACCGACTTCTGCCTCGCGGAGCGGCGCGGGACCCGCACCGGGCAGGTCCATCAGGTCCCGTGCGCCGAAACGGACTTCCCGCTGTACTCCCTCGCCGAGGTGGGCGGCGGCCGGTGGAGGATCGTCTCCGACCACCCCGACTTCGGCCCCGGCTGCTCCGGCATACCCTCCGGCGGCCGGATACCCGGCTCCGCGTACGAGGACTCCGAGTGCGGGGACCCCAGCCGGGTCGAGGCCTTCGTCCTGGAGCCGTACGGCACTCCCGAGGGCCCGGTCCGCGGCTACCGGATCGTCCCGGTCGGCTCCGCGACCCCCGGCACCTGCGTCACCGTGGGCGGCGACCGGGAAGCCGCCTGGGCGAAGCTGGCCCAGGCGCCCTGTACGCCGGACGCGGCGGGCCAGCTCTTCTCCTTCGAGCGGCGCTAGAACGCTGTCGCCGACCTCCGTCCGCCCCGCGGGCGACGACGCGGGCCTGACGACAGGGCACCTAGTCCGTCTTCACCAGGCGGGTTCTGAGCGCCGTCACCACCGCCGGGTCGAGTCCGACGTGGCCGGTGACGTATCCGTCCACGGAGCCGTACCGCGCGCGCAGGTCCCCGAGGAAGAGCCGCATGATGTCGGCCGGGGCCCGGCCGTAGCCCGGCCAGCGGAGTTCGCGGCCGGGGTGGGAGGCACGCCAGTCGGCGATCAGCCGCTCGGTGGCCAGCTCGGTGAGCGCGAAGTCCGCGAGGATCTCCTCGTCGGGAACGCCCACGAGGGCGAGGACGACGGCGGCCAGCAGCCCCGTACGGTCCTTGCCGGACGCGCAGTGGAAGACGACCGGGCCGTCGGCGGCGGCGATGACCTCCAGGGCCGTGCGCAGTTCCACCGCGCCGTCCTCGGCGACCTCGGCGAACCGGTCGGCGAGGTAGCGCCAGGGGTCGAGCGCGGGGTCGATCTCCGCCTGGTCGTAGGGGCGGTGCTCGATGGAGAGGTTGTGCCAGGAGACGTCCTCGGTCTCCGGAAGGCGGCCCTTGGCGGCGATCTCCCACGGGTAGCGCAGGTCGATCACCGTGGTCACGTCGAGCGCCCGGAAGCGCTCCAGATCGACGGGGTCGGCGCCCGCGAGCTTGGCGAGGGAGTCGGAGCGGTAGAGGGTCTCCCACCGGACGGTCCCGCCGTCGGCGGTCCGATAGCCGCCCAGGTCACGGAAGTTGTGGAGCCGTTCGAAGGGTATGTGTCGTCTCACGGCGCCAGCGTACGGGCCGGAATGAGGTGGCCCGCGGACGACGCGGGTCATGCAGGATCGGGAAGAGAGACCTAGGCGCCGACGGCGGCCCAGAAGTGTCCGGTGATCTCGTCGAGGTAGGCGCGGCCTTCGTCGCCGGTCCCGGCCGAGGCGCCCCAGCTGCTGGTCGCCGCCATCCGTGCGTGGTACTCGGTGTGCAGTCGCTGCAGGGCGTGCTCCAGGGTCTTCCTGGGCAGCGGCAGCATCTTCACGGCCGGTTTCACGTAGGCCTGCCAGCGATGGGTGGTGGCGGCGTCCCGCAGCAGCTCCGCGAGGGGCTCGTCGCCGCCGGTGGCGGTGATCAGGGCGCGCGGGCCGAGACCGAGCACCTCGGCGAGGGCGGCCGTCTGCCGCTCGGTGCCGCGCCAGCGGCCCTCGTCCTCCATGCGCTGGTACGCCTGGGCCGAGACGCCGACCCGCCGGGCCAGCTCCTCGGGGGCGATGCCGCGTGCCATCCGGTGCTCGCGGAGGGTGGAGGCGGCGGCGATGAGCTCGGCCGGGGCGCACCACAGGACGCCCGCGAGGGCGGTGAGCTCCTGTTCGTCGGGGAGGGCCCGGCCGCGTTCCCAGGCGACGACGGTGTCCGGGGTGACGAGGAGGCTGTACTGCGCGCGCAGGCCGTAGGCGACGTGACCGGGGGTCATGCCGAGCCCCTCGCGCAGGCGCCGCGCGGCCAGGGCGTTGAAGGGTGGTGAGGGTTGGTGCACCCGGTCAACGTAGGTGCGGAGGGTGACGGCTGGATACGGTGCGTTCCCCCAACATGCGATGTTCGTAGGAACATGGGAACCGATCGGTAACCGCGGGTGCGGCGGGGAAGACGATCAGTGACCGCGATCAGTGACCGCGGGCGGTGCCGTCGAGCCAGCGGTACTGGAGCTCCGGCCGTCCGATCTGACCGTACTGCGGGGCGCGCACGGCCCGGCCCTCGGTCACCAGGTGTTCAAGATAGCGGCGCGCGGTGATCCGGGAGATCCCGACGGCCGTACCGGCCTCGGCGGCGGTGAGTCCGGCCGGGGTGGACCGGAGGGTCCGGGTGACCGACTCCAGGGTGGGCGCGCTCAGGCCCTTGGGGAGGGTGCTGGGGTGCGGGGCCCTCAGGGTGGCGAGCGCCCGGTCCACCTCGTCCTGCCCGGAGGCCTCGCCGGCGGTCGCCCGGAACTCGGCGTACCGGGCGAGCCGGTCCCGCAGGGTCGCGAAGGCGAAGGGCTTGAGGACGTACTGGACGACGCCGAGCGAGACGCCCTCGCGGACGACGGCCAGATCGCGGGCGGAGGTGACGGCGATGACGTCGGCGGAGTGCCCGGCGGCGCGCAGCGCGCGCAGCAGCTGGAGGCCGTGGCCGTCGGGCAGGTAGAGGTCGAGCAGGATCAGGTCGACGGGCGTCCGTTCGAGCAGGCGCACGGCGGCGGCCCGGGAGTGGGCGACCCCGACGACGGTGAAGCCGTCGACGCGGCCGGCGTAGAGGGCATGGGCGTCGGCGGCGACGGGATCGTCCTCGACGACGAGCACCCGCAGGGGAAGCGCGGTCACGAGACCACCTCGGAAGCGCCGATGGAGGGAGAGGTGCCGTCGCGCGGCCCGGAGGCCGGACGGCCGGGGGAGCCGGTGACGTGGACGGGGGCGGGGGCCGACTCGGCCGGGCCGCCGACCGGGGGAGGACCCGCCTCCGGAGTGCCCTCCCGCTGAGCCGGAGTCGGGGTCGGGGCCGCAGCCGGAGTCGGGGTCGGGGCCGCAGCCGGGGTCGGAGTGGACGTCGGGGCTGGAGTCGGGGTCGGAGTGGACGTCGGAGCCGGGGCCGGAGCTGGAATCGGCGTCGGCAGCGGCAGGCGCACCGTGAACGTCGCCCCGCCCCCCTCCGCGTCCGTGACGTCCAGCGTGCCCGTCGCGCGGGACACCGCCTGGCCCACCAGTGCCAGGCCCAGCCCTCGGCCCGGGCCCCGGGTCGTCCAGCCCCGGCCCAGGACCGCGTCACGGTCGGCCGGGCGGACGCCGGGGCCGGTGTCGGCGACTCGGAGGAGCAGTTCGCCGTCTCCTGTGCGCGCCGCGACCGTGACGGTCACGCGCGCGTGCGGGGTCCCGCCCACCGCCTCCACCGCGTTGTCGATCAGGTTGCCGAGGATCGTCACCAGGTCCCGGGACGGCAGCGCCGCCGGCACCAGGCCGTCGTCGATGCGGCTGTCCTCCGTCAGGACCAGCTCCACGCCCCGCTCGTTCGCCTGCGCCGCCTTGCCGAGCAGAAGCGCCGCGAGCACCGGCTCCCCGACGGCGTCCACGACGCGGTCCGTGAGCGCCTGGGCCAGCTCCAGCTCCGCCGTCGCGAACTCCACCGCCTCCGCCACCCGGCCCAGTTCGATGAGCGACACGACCGTGTGCAGCCGGTTCGCCGCCTCGTGCGCCTGGGAGCGGAGCGCCTCCGTGAACCCCCGCTCCGAGTCCAGCTCGCCCGACAGCGCCTGGAGTTCGGTGCGGTCCCGGAGCGTGGCGACCGTGCCGCGCCGCTCTCCGCCCACCACCGGACGGGTGTTGACCACAAGCACCCGGTCCGCCGTCAGATGCGTCTCGTCGACCCGTGGCTCCGAGGACAGCAGCGCGCCGGTCAGCGTCGCGGGGAGGCCGAGCTCCGCCGCCGGACGGCCGACGACGCCCTCGTCCAGGCCCAGCAGCTCCCGGGCCCCGTCGTTGATGAGCGCGATCCGCCGCCGCCCGTCGAGCATCACGAGCCCCTCGCGGACCGCGTGCAGCGCGGCCTCGTGGTAATCGTGCATCCGGCTCAGCTCCGTCGCGTTCATGCCGTGCGTATGGCGTCGCAGTCGTGCGTTGATCACGTACGTCCCCGCCCCGCCGAGCGCGAGCGCCGCGCCCGCCATGCCGAGCAGAGCGGTGACCTGCTCGCGTACCTGCTCGCTGATCTTGTCGATCGTGATGCCCGCGCTCACCAGGGCGACGACCCGGCCCCCGCCGTCGAAGACCGGGGCCACGGTCCGTACCGAAGGACCGAGCACGCCCAGATGGGTCTCGGAGTGCGTCCGGCCGGCCGCCGCCTCCTCGATGTGCCCGAGGTACGTCCGGCCGATCTGCTCCGGCTCGGGGTGGGTCCAGCGGGTGCCGTCCGGCGCCATGATCACCACGAAGGCGACGCCCGCGTGGCGGCGCAGCGCCTCGGCGTACGGCTGGAGCACCGCCGTCGGGTCGGCGGACCGCGCCGCGGCGACCACGGACGGGGAGTCGGCGACGGCCGCGGCGGTCGCGGTGGCCTGGCGCCGCGCGGTCTCCTCGGCCTGCACCCGGTCGGTGACGTATGCGAAGACCGCGCACCCGGCCACGACGACGGCCACGAGCACGACCTGCATCGCGAAGAGCTGGCCGGCCAGGCTGCGGGGGCGGGGGAGGTGGAGACGCATGCGGGTAAGTGTGCACGTGGGACGGTCCGGCGACGCATGCGCGTTCCCGAATCGTTCCCTCGCCGCCCGCCTCGTCCGGCCCCTCCGCACGCTTCGGTCGTGAACGAAACGTACGTAACGGTGACCCCGGTCACAGGCTGATGGATGCTCTCGGAGTCCACCGGGACGTGGACAACCCATCAGCACGAGGAGGACCCCGTGGCCGCACGACGGGACCGTACGCACTATCTGTATCTGGCCGTGATCGGAGCCGTGGTGCTCGGCATCGCGGTCGGATTCCTGGCGCCCGGCGTCGCCGTCGAGCTGAAGCCGCTGGGCACCGGCTTCGTCAATCTGATCAAGATGATGATCTCGCCGATCATCTTCTGCACGATCGTGCTCGGCGTCGGGTCGGTCCGGAAGGCCGCGAAGGTCGGCGCCGTCGGCGGTCTCGCCCTCGGCTACTTCCTCCTCATGTCGACCGTCGCCCTCGCGATCGGCCTCGTCGTCGGCAACGTCCTGGAGCCCGGCTCCGGGCTGCACCTCACCAAGGAACTGGCCGAGGCCGGCGCCAAGCAGGCCGAGGGTGCGAGCGAGTCCACGCCGGACTTCCTGCTCGGGATCATCCCCACGACCATCGTCTCCGCCTTCACCGAGGGCGAGGTCCTCCAGACCCTCCTCGTCGCCCTGCTCGCGGGCTTCGCGCTGCAGGCCATGGGTCCGACGGGCGAACCGGTTCTGCGCGGGATCGGGCACATCCAGCGCCTCGTCTTCCGCATCCTCGGCATGATCATGTGGGCCGCCCCGGTCGGCGCGTTCGGAGCGATCGCGGCCGTCGTCGGCGCGACCGGCGTCGACGCGCTGAAATCACTCGCCGTCATCATGATCGGCTTCTATCTGACCTGCGCGATCTTCGTGTTCGTGGTCCTCGGGACGCTCCTGCGGCTGGTCGCCGGGCTCAACATCTGGTCCCTCCTCAAGTACCTGGGCCGCGAGTTCCTGCTGATCCTCTCGACCTCCTCGTCCGAGTCCGCGCTGCCGCGGCTCATCGCGAAGATGGAGCACCTGGGTGTCAGCAAGCCGGTCGTCGGCATCACCGTGCCGACCGGCTACTCCTTCAACCTCGACGGCACCGCGATCTACCTCACGATGGCCTCGCTCTTCGTCGCCGAGGCGATGGGCGACCCGCTCTCCGTCGGAGAGCAGATCTCCCTCCTCGTCTTCATGATCATCGCCTCGAAGGGTGCGGCGGGCGTCACCGGTGCCGGTCTCGCCACCCTCGCGGGTGGGCTCCAATCGCACCGGCCCGAGCTGGTCGACGGGGTGGGCCTGATCGTCGGCATCGACCGCTTCATGAGCGAGGCGCGCGCCCTGACCAACTTCGCGGGCAACGCGGTCGCGACGGTGCTCGTCGGCACGTGGACGAAGGAGATCGACAAGGAGCGCGTGGCGGAGGTGCTGGCCGGGCGGGTTCCGTTCGACGAGAAGACGCTGGTGGACGACCACGCGCCCGCCGATGAGGCGCCGGTGCCGGACCAGCGGGCGGAGGAGGGCGAGGAGAAGGCGCGGGCGGGGGTCTGACGGCGCCGGGCCTGTTCTCCGGCCCGTCCGGCGCGTGACCACCGAGGTCCGGGGCGGAGCCCCGTTCGGGAAGGGGCGGGGCGGGGAAGAACCCACGGGGAGCGGCCCCACCCCGGGCCCGCCGCACCGCCTCGCACCGCCTCGCACCGCCTCGCACCGCCGCACCACCCGGGACCTGCCGCACCACCCGGGGCCCCTCGCACCACCCGGGACCCGTCGCACCACCCGGGACCCGGAACACCCCGGCCCGCCGCCCCACTCCGCACCCGTTCCCCCCACGCCCCCCCCACCCACCCCCGAACACCCCCACAGTCAGGTCCCGGGCCTTGAGCCGGATCCGGGGCCCGAGGGAAAGGCGCCTCCGCAAGGGGGCGCCCTTCCTGCGATGCCGGGCCCCCGGCCCCCCCCCGGATCTCCCGGCGCGCCCCGGACCTCCCGACCCCCATGCCCCCCCCGGATCTCCCGATCCCCACCCCTCCCGGACCTCACTCCCCGTCCAGCTCCGCCACCTCCGCCCCCGTCAGCACCAGAGCACCCGCCGCCGCCGAGTCCCGCACCGACTCCGGCCGGCTCGCTCCCGGGATCGGCAGGACGGTCTCCGTGCGGGCGAGCAGCCACGCCAGTGCCACCCGCTGCGGGCTCACCCCCCGCGCCCGCGCCACCCGGTGGAAGGCTCCGAACGCCGGGTCCTCCTCCTGGGCGGAGGCGCCGTCCAGGGAACTGCGCGAGATGCCGCCCAGGGGGCTCCACGGCAGGAAGGCCAGCCCCAGCTCCGCGCAGAGCCGCAGCTGCGCCTCGCTCGTGCGGACCGCCGGTGAGTAGCGGTTCTGCACGGAGACCAGCCGGTCGCCCAGGATCTCGCGGGCGAGCAGGATCTGTGCGACGTCGACGTTGGAGATCCCGGCCAGCCGGACCGTGCCCGCGTCGAGCAATTCCCTTATCGCGCCCAAGGATTCGGCGTACGGGACAGCCGGGTCCGGCTTGTGCAGCTGGTAGAGGCCGATCGGCGTCGCGCCGAGCCGGCGAGCCGACGCCTCCGCCGCCCGCCGCAGGTGCGCGGGCCGGCCGTCGACGGTCCAGCCGCCGTCCGGCGTGCGGCCCCGCCCGCCCTTCGTCGCCACGAGTACGCCGTCCGTGCCGCCCCCGTACGAGGCGAGCGCCCGGGCCACGAGCAGTTCGCCCTCGCCGGGCGTGCCGGTCGGCGGGTGGTAGGAGTCGGCGGTGTCGAACAGGGTCACGCCCGCGTCGAGGGCGGCGTGCACGGTGGCCACGGCCCGTGCCCCGTCGGGCCGGCCCTCGACGGAGAGCGGCATGGTGCCGAGCCCGACGGCCCCGACCCGCACATCGCCCAGCATCCGGAAGAGGGTCACTTCGACACCTCGCCGACCGTCTCGGCCACGGCGTCGGAGAGCCAGTCTGAGGAATGGGAGAACGGATAACCGAGGCCCACCGCGCGGGAGTTGTCCATTCCGTACGAGCGGGTGAACGAGAAAGGCGAGATCTCGCCGACCTCCACCTCCCGGAAGACGGTCCGGCCGCCGACGCGGCTCTCGATCGCGGCGCAGATCTCGGCCGTGGTCAGCGGTCCGTGGGAATGGGCGTTCACCGGGCCGGTGAAGTCGGACCCGACCGCGGCCCAGGCGAGAAACGCGGCGATCTCCTCGACGTACACATAGGTCGCCGGACGGTTCGCGACCGGTACGGCGATCGGTTCGCCCGCCCGGATGCGCCGCGCGTAGTGGTCGAGCCGGCCGGTGAAGTCGTCCGCTCCGCCCAGCACATGGGCCACCCGCACCGACGCCCACGCGAACGGCGGACCGGCGCCGTCGTCGGCCGCGCCCGCGAAGACCGCCTCGGCCTGCCGCTTGCCCTCCCCGTAGTGCGCCTCGCGGAACTCCGGGTCCTCCCAGGCCGCGCCGGTGTCGACGGTGACCGACCCCAGGTCGAGGGCGTCCTCGGCGACGGGCGTGACCGAGTCCTCGTACGCGTACACCTCCACCGTCGACGTCATCACATAGCGCCGGGTCCGCGTCGCGAAGACGCGCCGGGCGATCGCCGCCTGGCGCGGGGTGTAGCAGACCTGGTCCACGACGACGTCGAAGGACCGTCCCGCGAGGGCGGATTCCAGGGCGGCCTCGTCGTCGCGGTCGGCGACGAGATGCCCGATTCCCTCCGGCGCGCCGGAGGAGCCCCGATTGAGGATCGTCACCCTGTGCCCGGATTCTCTCAGGAGAGCGATGAGCCGCTTTCCGAAATAGCGATTCCCGCCGATGACCAGAACGTTCCGCATTTCCATCCCCGTCCCACTCCCAACTCCCTTGCGCTGCCCCCCAAGTGTTACGTTCGTCGTTCGCCGTATGAAGGGGGAGACATGGGAGTGCAGGCAGTCGGGCCGAAGGAACCACGGCATTCGCGCTCGGCCACCGAAGAAACCTCGGCGACCGTTTTCGACGCCGTCGACCGGCAGATCGTGGACCTCCTCCAGAGCGACGGCCGCATCAAGCTCAGCGAGCTCGGCCGCCGCGTCCGGCTCAGCCCGGCGGCCGTCACCGAACGGGTCCGGCGCCTGGAGGCGAGCGGCGCGATCACCGGGTACGGCGCCCATGTCTCACCGGCCCGCCTCGGGTACGGCATCCAGGCCTTCATCCGGGTGAACCCGCACGGCGGCTACACCTTGAAGCACCCGCGGACCCTGGAACTGATCGCGCGCCCCGAGATCCTGGAGGTCCACCACGTGGTGGGCGAGGACTGCTGGATCCTCAAGGCCGCCGTCACCGACACCGTCCACCTCGAGGACGTCCTGGAGCAGACGTCGGCGCTGGGCCGGACGACCACGTCGATCGTGCTCTCGTCCCCGGTGGAGCGGAAACCGCTGCTGCCGCACGCCCGCCCCTGACTCCTTGCCTTGACGTGGGCGTCAAGGCATACGGTCGCGGACATGCGCATCGGAGAGCTCGCCGAGCGGGCAGGAACGACCACACGGACTCTGCGCTACTACGAGTCCCGAGGCCTGCTGGCCGCCCGGCGCACGGAGAACGGCTACCGCACGTACGACGAGGACGACCTGCGCCTCCTCCAGCAGATCATGACCCTGCAGGACTTCGGGTTCGAGCTGGAGGAGACGCGGCCGTTCGTCGACTGCCTGCGCGCCGGGCATCCGGCGGGGGACTCCTGCCCGGCGTCGATCGCCGTCTACCGGCGGAAGGTCGCCGAGCTGGACGGGCTGATCGCGCAGCTCCAGGCGGTACGCGCGGAGGTGGGCGCCCAGCTGCTCCGGGCCGAGGCGGAGCTGCCGCACGGCCCGGAACCGCGGTGCGAGCTCGGTGCGGAGTGGGACACGGAAGCGGATACGACGGAGGGGCGGCAAAGATGAGGACGTACGCGGAGGGCGTGGCCGAGGTCACCGACGAGGACTTCGGAGCGAAGGTGCTGGCCGCCGAGCTGCCGGTCCTGGTGAAGTTCACGGCGGAGTGGTGCGGGCCGTGCCGGCAGCTGACGCCGGTGCTCGCCGCCATGGCCGCGGAGGAGGCGGAGCGGCTCCGGATCGTCGAGATCGACGTCGACCGGAACCCGGAGACGACGGTGCGGTACGGGGTCCTCGCGACGCCGACCCTCATGGTCTTCCGGGCGGGCGAGCCCGTGAAGTCGATCGTCGGCGCCCGTCCGAAGCGCCGCCTCCTGCAGGACCTGGAGGACGTCCTCGCCTAGGGCCTGTCTCGTCGATCGGCAAGACCCCCAGGCGGGGCCCGCGGCACTTCGCCAGGGCATACAGAAATACCCCGACTACAATTGACAGTCGGGGTATTTCATCGCGTATATTGATGGATTCTGCGCCCGGAAAGACCACGGACGCAGGGAAGTTCAATAAACGCACTGTATCGCGCCGGGAGTCGAATTGTCAACCGAGGAATTTCGGAACGAACAGCAATTCATCACCGATCTGTACACACGACTCGACGATCTGAGGGACCAGGCCGAGGCCGCCGTCGAGCGGGCCCTGCGTACCCCGGGGGTCGGCGGCAACCAGGGCCGGCTCGAACGCGACGTCATGGTCGCCGAACAGTCCGGGCTGCTCGCCGCGCTCAACGCGGGGGAGAGCGGGCTCTGTTTCGGCCGGCTCGTCTTCAAGGACGGGCGCGACCACCACATCGGCCGGCTCGGCATCCGAGAGGACGACCCGAACCGCACCCCGCTGGTCGTCGACTGGCGCGCCGAGGTCGCCCGGCCCTTCTACCTCGCCACCGGGTACGAACCCATGGGCCTCTCCCGCCGCCGGCACATCAGCACCCTCGGCCGGACGGTCACGGGACTCCACGACGAGGTGCTCGACCTCGGCGACGCCACCCGCACCGGGCACGAGAGCCGCGACGCCGACGAGGTGCTGCTCGCCGCGCTCGACGCCGCCCGCACCGGCCGGATGCACGACATCGTGCAGACCATCCAGGCCGAGCAGGACGGCATCATCCGCTCCCCGCACCGCGGGGTCCTGGTCGTCGAGGGCGGCCCCGGCACCGGCAAGACGGCGGTCGCCCTGCACCGCGCCGCCTACCTGCTCTACGCGCACCGCGAGCAGCTCGCCAAGCGGGCCGTCCTCATCGTCGGCCCCAACCCCGCCTTCCTCGGCTACATCGGCAACGTCCTGCCCTCGCTCGGCGAGACCGGCGTCCTCCTCGCCACCCCCGCCGAACTGTTCCCCGGCGTCCGCGCCACCGGCACCGACACCCCCCGCGCCGCCGCCGTCAAGGGCTCCGCCGCCATGGCCGGGGCGCTCGCCGCGGCCGTACGGGACCGCCAGCAGGTCCCCGAGCGCGGCGAGCCGCTGACCGTCCCGCACGAGGACGGCGACCTGGTCATCGACTGGGACATGGCCCTGGAGGCCCGCCACAAGGCCCGCGAGACGGCCCTCCCGCACAACCTGGCCCGCCCCTACTTCGTCTTCCGGATCCTCGACGCGCTCGCCGAACAGCTCGCCGACCGGATCGGCGCCGACCCGTACGGCGGCCCCAACTTCCTCGGCCCCGACGACATCGCCCTGCTCGCCAAGGGCATCGCGGGCAACCCCGAGGTGTACGCGGCGATCGACACCCTCTGGCCCGCGCTCACCCCGCACGACTTCCTCGCCGACTACCTGGCCGAACCCACCCACCTCGACGACCCGGACGACCTCGGGGCGATCCGGCGCGACGGCGGCGCCTGGACGCCCGCCGACGTGCCGCTGCTCGACGAGGCCGCCGAACTCCTCGGCGAGGACGACTCCGCGGCCCGCGCCGCCGAGGAGGCCGAACGGCAGAAGCAGATCCAGTACGCGCAGGGCGTCCTCGACGTCTCCTACGCCTCCCGCACCTACGAGTTCGAGGACAAGGAGGAGCAGGACAAGGACGCCTCCGAGGTCCTGTCGGCCCACGACATCATCGACGCCGAGCGGTTCGCCGAGCGTCACGAGGAGGCCGACCACCGGACGGCCGCCGAGCGCGCCGCCGCCGACCGCACCTGGGCCTTCGGCCACATCATCGTCGACGAGGCGCAGGAGCTCTCCGCGATGGCCTGGCGACTCCTCATGCGCCGGAGCCCCACCCGCTCGATGACCCTGGTCGGCGACCCCGCCCAGACCGGCGACCCGGCCGGCGTCGGAGCCTGGGAGCGGATCCTCGCCCCGTACGTCGAGGACCGCTGGGAGCTGGTCCGCCTCGGCGTCAACTACCGCACGCCCGCCGAGATCATGGCCGTCGCCGCCGAGGTGCGACGAGCCGCCGACCCGGGGTTCGAACCGCCGAGTTCGGTACGGTCCACCGGGGTGGAGCCCTGGGACCGCACGGTGGACGACCCGGTCAAGGAGGCCGCCGACGCGGTGGCGACCGAGCAGCGCGAGGAGGGCAGGATCGCCGTCATCGCCCCGCCGGAGCTGCACCCCGGACTGGTCGCGGCGCTGCCCGAGGCCGCGTACGGTCCGGCTCCCGACCTCACCCGGCCGGTCGTCCTGCTCGACCCCCGGCAGGCGAAGGGCCTGGAGTTCGACACCGTGCTCGTCGTCGACCCGGAGGCCATCGTGGCCGGGGCCGTGCACGGGACGAACGACCTGTACGTGGCGCTGACCCGGGCGACCCAGCGCCTCGGGATCATCAGGTCCGCAGCTCGCAGGTGAAGAGCCGCGCGCCGTCCTGGTGGCCGGTGACCTCGAACTCGCCCGCCGTGCGCCCGGGCTCCGCCCGGATCAGGCAGGGGCCGCCGTCGAACTCGGCGTACCGGTCGAAGACGATCCGCACGGCGGCGGGCAGCCAGGGGCGGGGCCAGGCGGCGGCGGAGGCGGCCTGCCGGGCCGCCTCCAGGAAGAGCATCCCCGGTATGTGGTCGTTGGGACGCTGGAAGAGGGTGGGGTGCCCGGTGTCGACGACCAGCTCCCACTCCCCCTCCCGCCCGCCGGGGGCCAGCAGGACGTCCTCGGTCCTGGCCCGGCCGGTAAGGGGCGCGGGCGCCCTGCGCACCCGGGGCCCGGGGCGTACGGACCCGGCCTGGACGTGCCCGCCGCGCAGCCGGAGGTAGGCGGCGGGGCCGGCGAAGCGGGCGCGGGCGGCGCCGGTGGCGACCGTGCGCGTCCCGCGCCGCACGGTCCAGTCCACCCGCATGGAGGTCAGCTGGCCCCCACGGCGGAGGAGCTCCGCGAAGCCGACCTCGATGTCGGCCCCCTCGCCGGTGACGGCCAGCCCCGAGGGGTCGCAGTCCAGGGAGATCTCGCCCAGCAGGATGTGCCGGTCGAGCGGCAGTCCGTGGGCGTCGTGGAGCAGCGCCATCGTGGACTGCCGCAGCGTCTCGACGATCAGGAGCGGGTCGTGACACCGTTCCCCGCCCCGGCGGACCGGGGCGAAGAACGGATGGTCGGCGGGCCAGGCCGCCCGCACCGCGAAGCGGTCCTTCCCGTCGAGCGGTCGCCACTCGACGGGAAAGGTGTCCTCGCCGCGCACCCGATGGCAGAGTTCCGGCGACAGGCGCCGCTCCACGGTGTCCCGCATGATGTCCCCGCTCGACTGGACCGGTCGGCTTGATCCGGAGAGCGAAGATATCCGAACGACGCGCGGACCGCCCGAACGGATGAACGGTCAATCTTTCGGGCGGCACTTATCGGACAGGTGAAGACCTCTGTCCGCCTCCCGGTCTCACGCGGGCCGCAGCCAGACCGTCGCGAGCGGCGGCAGCGTCATCCGGACGCTGGCCGAGCGCCCGTGGTGCGGAACCGACTCCGCCTTCAGCGGATCCCGCCCCACCACGTCCCCGCCGCCGTACCGGCCGGCGTCCGTGTTCAGGACCTCCGACCAGGCCACCACGTCGTCCGGCACACCGAGCCGGTAGTCGTGCCGGACGACCGGCGAGAAGTTCGAGACCGCGAGCAGCGGCGAGCCGAACGCGTCGAAGCGCAGGAAGGCGAAGACGTTGTCCTCGGCCGCGTCCCCGACCACCCACTGGAAGCCCTCCGGCGCGGTGTCCCGCTCCCAGAGCGAAGGCGTCGCCTGGTACACCGTGTTCAGGTCCCGGACGAGATCCCGCACACCGCGGTGGTCCGGCTCCGCCCCGTACGCCGGGTCGAGCAGCCACCAGTCCGGCCCGTGATCCGCCGACCACTCGGCGCCCTGTGCGAACTCCTGTCCCATGTAAAGCAGTTGCTTGCCCGGATGGGCCCACATGAAGCCGAGATAGGCGCGGTGGTTGGCGCGCTGCTGCCACCAGTCGCCCGGCATCTTCGACACCAGCGACCGCTTGCCGTGCACCACCTCGTCGTGCGAGATCGGCAGGATGTAGTTCTCGCTGTACGCGTACACCATCGAGAACGTCATCTCGTGGTGGTGGTACTTCCGGTGCACCGGCTCCTTCTGCACGTACTCCAGCGAGTCGTGCATCCAGCCCATGTTCCACTTCATGCCGAAGCCCAGTCCGCCGAAGCCGCCCGGCCCCACCTGGTCCGTCGCGCGTGTCACCCCGTCCCAGGCCGTCGACTCCTCCGCGAACGTCACGATCCCCGGGCAGCGCCGGTACACCGTCGCGTTCATCTCCTGGAGGAAGGCCACCGCGTCCAGGTTCTCCCGGCCGCCGAACTCGTTCGGCAGCCACTCGCCGTGCTCCCGCGAGTAGTCCAGGTAGAGCATCGACGCCACCGCGTCCACCCGCAGCCCGTCGATGTGGAACTCCTGGCACCAGTACACGGCGTTCGCCACCAGGAAGTTCCGCACCTCCTTCCGGCCGTAGTCGAACTCCAGGGTGCCCCAGTCGGGATGGTGCGAACGGCGCGGGTCCTCGTGCTCGTACAGCGGCCGCCCGTCGAACTCGGCCAGCGCCCAGTCGTCCTTCGGGAAGTGCGCCGGCACCCAGTCCATCAGGACTCCGATGCCGGCCCGGTGCAGCGCGTCCACCAGGAACCTGAAGTCGTCCGGGGTGCCCATGCGGGCCGTCGGCGCGTAGAAGCCCGTCACCTGGTAGCCCCACGAGCCGCCGAAGGGGTGCTCGGTGACGGGCATCAGCTCCACATGGGTGAAGCCGAGGTCACGGACGTACGCGGGCAACTGCTCCGCCAGCTGCCGATAGGTCAAACCCGGCCGCCAGGACGGCAGATGGACCTCGTAGACGGAGATCGGCGCCTCGTGCGGCGCACGCGTCCCGCGCCGCGCCATCCACTCGGCGTCGTCCCAGGTGTAGTGCGAGGCGGTGACGATCGACGCGGTGTTCGGCGGGCACTCGGTACGGCGGGCCATCGGGTCCGCGCGGACGGTGTGCGACCCGTCGGGCCGCGTGATGTCGTACTTGTAGAGGGCGCCCTCGCCGATCCCCGGCACGAACAGCTCCCACACACCCGTCGAACCCAGCGAGCGCATCGGCAGCCCCGTGCCGTCCCAGTGCGTGAAGTCACCGGTGACGCGGACACCGCGGGCGTTCGGCGCCCAGACCGCGAACCGGGTGCCGGCGACCCCGTCGTGGGTCATCGTGTGGGAGCCGAGGGCCGTCCACAGTTCCTCGTGCCGGCCCTCGCCGATCAGATGCAGGTCGAGGTCGCCGAGGGAGGGCAGGAAGCGGTACGGGTCGTGGACGGCGAGCTCGTCGGCGTCGGGGCCGTCGTCGTACCGCACGCGCAGCTCGTAGGCGGGAACCTTGCGGAGCAGGGGCAGGAGCCCGGAGAAGAACCCGTCGCCCTCGCTCCGGAGCGGGATCCGCCGGCCCTTCGCCAGGACGGTGACCTCCTTGGCCCAGGGGCGCAGCACCCGGACCACCACGCCGCCGCGCACCGGATGCGCGCCGAGCACGCCGTGCGGGTCGTGATGCTCCCCGGCGAGCAGGCGCGCCCGGTCACCGGGGTCCAGCGGCGGGGCCTCGCGGGGGGCGGGGGGCTTGGTGGGAGTCCTGCCGTTCTTGGTGCTGCTGCGGGCCGACTTGCCTGCGGGGCGGGCGGTCACCGGGATGCCTCCTGGGGGGTACGGGGGGTATGACTGCGCAACGGTGAGGTACGGGGCCGGGACACTCGGCCGAACGGGCGGTGCGTGGGGTGCCGCGCGGCGGCACGTGCGAGGGGTGCCGCCGCCGTGGCCGTTCGATCCGGGGCGGAGCCCGCTCCAGCGGCCGGCGGCCCTGCCCGTCGGCACCCGCTCCGCCGGGGCGGAGTCATCGGGAGGCCGACAGGCGCTCGATGGCGGACATGGGGACCGGGAGCCAGTCCGGCCGGTGCCGGGCCTCGTACACGACCTCGTACACCGCCTTGTCCGTCTCGTAGGCGCGGAGCAGCGCCGGATCCGTCCGGGGATCCGCGCCCGACGCCTCCGCGTACCCCGTGCAGAACGCCGCCCGGCTCCGCGCCGCCCAGTCCGCGTTCCACGGCCGGTGCGTGCGGGCCGCGTAGTCGAAGGAGCGGAGCATGCCGGCGACGTCGCGGACCGTGGGCTGCGGGCTGCGCCGTTCGTCGAGCGGTTTCGCCGGCTCGCCCTCGAAGTCGATGACGGCCCAGCCGCCGTCGGACCCCCGCAGCGTCTGCCCGAGGTGCAGGTCGCCGTGGATCCGCTGGACGAACCCGCCGCCCGACGTGCCGCTCGCCGCCTCGAAGACCGCGCGCAGGCCGGGGACGAACGGCAGCAACGCCGGTACCGCCTGCGCCGCCGCGTGCAGCCGGCGGTCCATCGCGGCCGCCAGCTGCTCGGTCTCGGCGCGGCCGAGCCGGCGGGTCGGCAGCGCCTCCGCGAGGGCGAGGTGGACCTCGGCCGTCGTCCGGCCTAGTGCCCGCGCCTCCGCGGTGAAGTCCCGTCCGTCGGCGAGCGCGTCGAGCGCGAGCCGCCATCCGTCGCGGGAGTCCCGGAGGTACGGCTGGAGGACGCCCAGGGTCGCCGCCCCGCTCTCGAACCAGGCGACCGGCGCCGGGACCCGGGAGCAGCCCGCTCCCGCGAGGGCGAGCGGCAGCTCCAGGTCCGGGTTGGCCCCCGGGCTGACCCGGCGGAAGATCTTGAGGATGAACGAATCTGCGTACACCAGGGACGTGTTGGACTGCTCGGCGTCCAGCATGCGGGGGGCCAGGGCGGGCGGGAGTGCCGTCGTGGCGTGGAAGTGCAGGGGGCCGGTCCGGCCCGGGGTGCGCAGTCGCTCGTAGAGGAGGCCGGCGAGCCGCGGGTCGCGCAGCCCTTCGTACACGGCCCGTCCGGCGAGCGGCCCCTGCCGGATCCGCCCGATCAGGGCGGGGGCGAGGCGGGGCGGGAGCTGGGTCCGTACGCCCAGGAGCAGTTGGTAGCAGTCGGCGGGCGTGTCGGCCGGGCGGCCCGGCTGTTCGACCCGTACGAGCAGATGGAGGAGGCCGGGGCCCGCGCCGTCCAGGGGCAGCAGCTCGGTGGCCGCGTCCAGCGTGAATCCGGTGACCCGGCGGCCCTTGCCCGCGAACCAGCGCTGCCGTGGCAGCCATTCGTGGAGCAGGGGGGCGAGGGACGGAAGGAGGGCGTCCGGGGCCCGGGTGGTGGATGCGGTCTCCGGCATGGCATCGCGTCCTTTCCCCGGGGCGCGCAGTTGGCTGTCGTATGCGTTCAAATGCGCAGAGTGTCCCGGATGGCGGCTGGGGCTGTCCGGATGTGCGGGACGTGTCGGAGGGGGAAGATCCGTATGGGCCCGGCAAGAAGGCCCGTATGGACCTGAATCGTGCGCTGGAAGGTGTGTGGGTCACAGTGCCCAGAGTGGGACGGGAGGAAACCGTCCCACCCCGGACGAATCCGAACCGACCGTCGGTCAGCCCTTCTTGAGACGGAACCAGTAGAAGCCGTGTCCCGCAAGGGTCAGGAGGTAGGGGAGCTGGCCGATGGCCGGGAATGTCACCCCGCCGATCAGCTCCACCGGCTGCGCGCCGTCGAAGCGGCGCAGGTCGAGTTCGGTCGGCTGCGCGAACCGCGAGAAGTTGTTCACGCAGAGGACGAGATCGCCGTCCATCCCCTCTTCGGGAGCGGTCTCCCTCAGGAAGGCGAGCACCGCCGGGTTGGACGCCGGGAGTTCGGCGTACGTCCCGGTCCCGAACGCCCGGTTCTGCTTACGGATCTCGATCATCCGCTTCGTCCAGTGCAGCAGCGAGGACGGCGAGGCCATCCCCGCCTCGACATTCGTCACCTGGTAGCCGTGGACCGGGTCCATGATGGCCGGAAGGTAGAGCCGTCCCGGGTCGCAGGAGGAGAAGCCGGCGTTCCGGTCGGGGGTCCACTGCATCGGGGTGCGGACGCCGTCCCGGTCGCCCAGCCAGATGTTGTCGCCCATGCCGATCTCGTCGCCGTAGTACAGCACCGGCGAACCGGGCAGCGAGAAGAGCAGCGCGGTGAACAGCTCCATCTGCTTGCGGTCGTTGTCCAGGAGCGGGGCGAGACGGCGCCGGATGCCGATGTTGGCCCGCATGCGCGGGTCCTTGGCGTATTCGGCGTACATGTAGTCGCGCTCTTCGTCCGTGACCATCTCGAGCGTGAGCTCGTCGTGGTTGCGCAGGAAGATGCCCCACTGACAGCCGGAGGGGATCTCCGGGGTCTTCGCCAGGATCTCGGAGACCGGGTAGCGCGACTCGCGCCGTACGGCCATGAAGATCCGCGGCATGACCGGGAAGTGGAAGGCCATGTGGCACTCGTCGCCGCCGGAGCGGAAGTCGCCGAAGTAGTCGACGACGTCCTCCGGCCACTGGTTGGCCTCGGCCAGCAGCACCGTGTCCGGGTAGTGGTCGTCGATCTCCTTGCGGACCCGCTTGAGGAAGGCGTGGGTCGCAGGGAGGTTCTCGCAGTTGGTGCCCTCCTGCTGGTACAGGTAAGGCACCGCGTCGAGCCGGAAGCCGTCGATCCCCAGGTCCAGCCAGAACTTCAGCGCGGACAGGATCTCCTCCTGCACCGCCGGGTTCTCGTAGTTGAGGTCGGGCTGGTGGGAGAAGAACCGGTGCCAGTAGTACTGCTTGCGGACCGGGTCGAAGGTCCAGTTCGAGGACTCGGTGTCGACGAAGATGATCCGGGCGTCCGCGTACTGCTTGTCGTCGTCGGCCCAGACGTAGTAGTCGCCGTACGGCCCCTCCGGGTCGCGGCGCGACTCCTGGAACCACTCGTGCTGGTCGCTCGTGTGGTTCATGACGAAGTCGATGACCACGCGCATGCCGCGCTGGTGGGCCGCGTCGACGAACTCCACGAAGTCGGCCAGGTCGCCGAACTCCGGCAGCACCGACGTGTAGTCGGCGACGTCGTAGCCGCCGTCCCTCAGGGGGGACTTGAAGAACGGCGGCAGCCAGAGGCAGTCCACGCCCAGCCACTGGAGGTAGTCCAGTTTGGAGGTGATGCCCTTCAGGTCGCCGACGCCGTCCCCGTTGCTGTCCTGGAAGGAGCGGACGAGGACCTCGTAGAAGACGGCCCGCTTGAACCAGTCGGGATCGCGGTCCTTGGCGGGGGTGTCCTCGAAGGTGTCGGGGACGGGCTCGTTGACAGTCATGATGTGGGTGACCCTCCGGTCTGCGGGGACGGTCGCAGGACGAGGACGTGCGCGGGTGTGACACCCGGCTCTAGGCGCACGTAGCTGGTCCTGCCCCAGTGATAGGTCTCGCCGGTGAGCTCGTCGCGCACCGGCACGGTCTCGTGCCAGTCGAGGCCGAGTTCCGGCATGTCCAACGAGAGCGTCGCCTCCTGGGTGTGGTGCGGGTCGAGGTTGACGACCACCAGAACGGTGTTCGAACCCGAACGCTTGCTGTACGCGATCACCTGCGGGTTGTCCGTGTCATGGAAGGTGAGGTTCCGCAGCCGGCGCAGGGCCGGGTGGCGGCGCCTGATCCGGTTCAGGGCGGTGATCAGCGGAGTGATCGTCGCCCCGGACCGCTCCGCCGACTCCCAGTCGCGCGGCCGCAGTTGGTACTTCTCCGAGTCCAGGTACTCCTCGCTGCCGTCCCGCAGCGCGGTCCCCTCGCACAGCTCGTACCCGGCGTACATGCCCCACGAGGGGGACAGCGTCGCCGCGAGCACCGCGCGCGCCTCGAACGCCGGCCGGCCGCCCTCCTGGAGGTAGGCGTGCAGGATGTCCGGGGTGTTCACGAAGAAGTTCGGCCGCATCTGCGCGGCCGTCTCGCCGGACAGCTCCGTCAGGTACTCCGTGAGCTCGTCCTTGGTGTTCCGCCAGGTGAAGTACGTGTACGACTGCTGGAAGCCGATCGCGCCGAGCGTCCGCATCATCGCCGGCCGGGTGAAGGCCTCCGCCAGGAAGATCACGTCCGGGTCGGCGGCGTTGATCTCGCCGATCACCCGCTCCCAGAAGACGACCGGCTTGGTGTGCGGATTGTCGACGCGGAAGATCCGGACCCCGTGGCCCATCCAGTGCCGGAGGATCCGCACGGTCTCCGCGACGATGCCGTCCATGTCGGCGTCGAAGGCGATCGGGTAGATGTCCTGGTACTTCTTCGGCGGGTTCTCGGCGTACGCGATCGAACCGTCCGGACGGTGGTGGAACCACTCCGGGTGCTTCTCCACCCACGGGTGGTCCGGGGAGCACTGGAGCGCGAAGTCCAGGGCGATCTCCAGACGCAGCTCCCGGGCCCGCGCCACGAAGGCGTCGAAGTCCTCGAAGGTCCCCAGGTCCGGGTGGAGCGCGTCGTGACCGCCCTCGGGCGAACCGATCGCCCACGGCACGCCCACGTCGTTCGGCGCCGCCGAGAGGGAGTTGTTGGGTCCCTTGCGGTGGGTCTCGCCGATCGGGTGCACCGGCGGCAGGTAGACCACGTCGAAGCCCATCGCCGCGACCGCCGGGAGCCGCTCCGCGGCGGTGCGGAAGTTCCCCGGGACCGTACGGCCCTTGACCTTCCGTACGCCCTCCGAGCGCGGGAAGAACTCGTACCAGGAGCCGAACAGGGCCCGCTCCCGCTCCACCTGGAGGGGCAACGCGGGCGAGGACGACAGGAGTTCCCGCAGCGGATGACGGTCGAGGGACTCGACGACCCGGGGGTTCAGGGCCGCCGCGAGCCGCACCGCGGCCGGCCGGGACGCGTCGCGCAGCGCGTCCGCGGCGGCGAGCACGGCCTCCCGGGCGCCGCCCTTCTTCGGGACGCCACCGGCGGCCCGCTCGTGCAGCGCCGCGCCCTCGGCGAGGACCGGCTCGGAGTCGATCCCGGCCGGGATCTTGATCTTCGCCGTATGGCGCCAGGTGGCCAACGGGTCGCTCCACGCCTCGACGGTGTACGTCCACAGGCCCTCGGCGTCCGGGGTGACCTCGGCCCCCCACCGGTCGGTGCCGGGGGCCAGTTCACGCATCGGGGTCCAGGGGCCGGGGCGGCCCGACGGGCCGTGCAGCACGACATTGGCGGCGACCGCGTCGTGGCCCTCGCGGAAGACGGTCGCGGTCACCTCGAAGGACTCTCCGGCCACCGCCTTGGCGGGGCGCCGGCCACATTCGACCAGCGGGCGTACGTCCAGTACGGGAATGCGTCCCATGAGCGGATTCACAGCATCACCTGACGGTTTACGGGGGTGCGGGTGGTGGTTGTGCGCTCTTTCTAGCTCCGTCGACGGCCGGCGGGTTGCGGGCATGGCCGCTCCTGTCCGCGTTCACTCGGATGGGGGGTCCACAGGGATGAACAAAGGGCACGGGGGGAGAGGTTCGAGGGGTACCGCAGGAGCCTTCCACGGTCTTCGGGCGGGCAATCCAGGCGCTTTGTTAACTACTAGGGCGTAGCCGA